>NZ_JAYEZM010000001.1:0-550093 GCF_037031205.1 Natronomonas amylolytica
TTAGTAATAGTTTCAGCAACGTGCAGCCGACGACAGCAGAAACATGGCTGCAAGCCTTCGCCGTCTGGTGGAATTCGCTTAACTAAACACGATGCTGTATCTGAACCAAAATTATCCCATAGACGACAGTGAAGACGACCGTCAGTGCTATTGCAGCCACGACAAGGAGCAGTTTGGGGTACTCGAATTGGTAGGGATCGCTGTATCCCTCTGGAGTCGGGGGCGGGGAAACCCCCCTAGCCTTCGCTTCAGCCGACGCAATCGGGCCTTTGTCGGTCATTTGTGGCGCTTTCCAGCGGATCAATAATTACTTTTTACGCATATGGTGCCATTGAGATTCTAATCTTCGGACATATTCTTGCGCGACACAGTTGTTCGGTGAAGACTGGCCACGTACCGCTGTGGCCTTTCAGATCGCGTTGGTGTGCTCGGAGTGCTGCTGGATAGAGAGGCTGTATGCAGCAGGATGACTCCGTTCATTCCACCAGTATTTGACTAAATCAGGTGTAGGAACGAATCTGCATATCTCTCAGTCGTCGCTCATGCCTTTTCTCTTGGTGGTTCCTCCGGTATGATGTTCATCGAGTTGAATAGTTCCTTCACTTTCGACGGTGACCTCACAGCCTGCATATGTGAACGAGATTTCGCCGTCCGACATCTTCTCGATGAGCGTATCCAGAGCATCCGGATCGACATGGTCGTACAGCACCGGTAGCTCCGAAGGGTTGCTGTTGGTGGTATTCGCTACTCGCTGGATAAGTCGCTCGGATACCGTTCCCCTCCCCCTTGCCATACTTGTCCAAAGTAAAGAATGTCACATAAATCTTTGTCAGACATTAGCTCACGTAATCGTCGGGGGCCATTGCCGCACAGACTGTTCTGTTGACACTCTATACTGACTACAGCAAGCCAAAATGTATCACCTGTTGAGGATTTCAACAAAGCAATCGTTTCCCGAAGCAGTCTCTAGATAGATTGACCTAATATGAACGACTCGATTATTCCAACAGTCAACTCTCCTCATCTACCTCTACCGCCACTTCATTTCGTCGCATAAACGGCGGTGTCCACGGGTCGTTATATCGGAGGAGGTAGGGCTTACCCGCCGGCTCGATGTTCTCACGTTCGAGTGTGGAGAGAAGCTTCTGCGTCCGTCGTTCGACCCGCCACGAAGGAGTATACCACGAAAACTGGTCAACGGCGACTCGCTTCGCTGGTTCGGTGACGAGTGTAACGTCCGACGCCGTCGGTTCCGGGGCCGTTTCGGGACTGTACTCTGTGGGAAGATAGAAGCCCATCCGGACCGCATCAATGTCGGCTTCAGTCGTCTCGGACCGAACGGGGGCGGTCATCGAGATTGATTCCCCGTTCTGTGTTTGGACGGGGGCAGTCATCGAGATCGACTCGTCACCTCGGTTGTCCCCCGATATGTATCTGAAGAGTCGTCGAAACGCACGCCGCTGATTCGGTGCCGTCGTTTCGACGAGAACCGTCTGGGGGTAGTGACGGAACTCGATGCCGTCTAGCGTTCGGAGGTGTTCATACGGCACTGCGTTTGCCTTTCTGGTCGAATAGATACCCCACCCGACCCAGCCGGCAAATATCATACCCCCACCGAGAAGTATCGTTTTCGTGAGCGGTCTCATACAACACCTTTGTCGTCCATAGGGATTAACCAACTGCCCCGATAAGCTTCGAGGTACCTTTCGTTGTGCTGTATAGACGCTCTATGTCTTGGATTTGGTTCCTATCAATGGCTACGGATTTCAACAGAGCCCTCCAGTAATATTTTCCGAGTTGTGGCGACCATACCTGCTCGCTGGCCTCGCCGAATTCGGCTGTTTGAACGTGGCCAGTCAGACCCGGTACTTGGACGATCTTGCGCTCTCGGCCTTAACCGAACACGGATACGACTCTATCTGATAAAGTGTCCTCAGCCTAAACTACGTACGTAATCCTGGTTACAGGCTGGTCGTTGTGGCGTAACTGACGAGGAGTAAGACGACGTTGTAAACAGCGTGTACGAGGATGGGAACCGCGAGATTACCGGTCCGTTCGTACAGAATCCCGAATATTGTCCCGATTATCGAAATCATAAGTGCACCAGCGACGATGGGAAGCAACCGTCCAGAGTAGTTGGCGAGATGCATGGATCCGAACAGGAGACTCGAACCAGCCTTCCTCCACTTCATCCATACTCACACCTGACAGAACAACCAGAAAAATCGTCCGGCTGAGCCGCGCTGAGCCGGTCGAACGCGTTCTCCGACGTCGAAGGAGACAGGAGTTTCCCGAGAGGGACTCGAATCGGAGCGCGTCTCCCGCCTCACAAATTACTCACGATAGCCGAGCAACCGGAGGCCGTTCAGCGAGACGAGCACTGTCGAACCCTCGTGACCAACCACAGCAAGGGGAAGCGGGATGCCTCGAAGCAGAATCGTGCCGACCATAAGCGCGATCGCGCCGAACGCGATAGCGAGGTTGACAGCGAGCGTCCGGCGTGTCTTACGCCCGAGACCGAGGACGTAAGGGATCTTGCTGAGGTCGTCGCCCATCAATACCACGTCAGCAGTGTCGAGCGCGACGTCTGTCCCAGCACCGCCCATCGCGATCCCGAGCGTTGCGGTCGCCAGTGCCGGTGCGTCGTTGACGCCGTCGCCGACCATCGCCACGTTCTCGTGCTGGTCGACCAGATCTTCGATGGTCGACACTTTCTCCTCCGGCAACAGCTCCGCCTGCACTTCGTCGATGCCGACCTCTTCGGCGATCCGCTGTGCGACTCGCTCGTTGTCGCCAGTCAGCATCACGATGTGCTCCACACCGAGCGAGCGGAGGTCCTCGATCATCTTGGCAGCCCCGGGACGGACCGTGTCGGTGAACGCGAGCCATCCCAACACAGTGACGTCGCCGCCGGCCTCTCGGGCGACGATGACACTTGTTTTCCCTTCCGATTCTAGCGACTGGAGTCGGTCGAGGCCAGGTTCGATCCCCTCGATTGCTGCGTCTTCGAGGACGGTCCCGAAGTAGCTCCGATTCCCGATGTGGATGGTACCGTCCTTGACTGCAGCCCGGACGCCTTTCCCCGCAGCTGACTGAAACCGCTGGGCATCGGGAACGTCTAGTGATCGCTCCTCCGCTGCCGCCACTGTCGCACGAGCGAGGTGATGCTCTGACCGGGCCTGTACTGCGGCCGCAAGCGAGAGCAGCCCGTCGTCGGTCAGTGATTCGTCTGCCGTCTCGCGGACGAAGACGTCCGTCAACTGTGTATCGCCCTGTGTGAGAGTGCCCGTCTTGTCGAACGCGACCGCATCAATCTTCGCTGCCGCCTCGACGTGCTCGCCACCCTTGAATAGGACGCCCTGCCTGCCGCCGGAGGCGATCGCCGACAGGACCGCTGCGGGTGTGGAGATGATGACCGCACACGGTGAGGCCGCAACCATGAGTGTCATCGCGCGGTAGAACGTACTGGTGAACTCGCTCCCGAGCGCGAGCGGAATAGCAATCGCCGCGATCGTGAGTGCGAACACGCCGAGGACGTACGGTTGTTCAAGACGGTCGATGAGCCGCTGTGTCGGCGCCTTCTCGCTCTGAGCGCGTTCGACCATATGGATGAGACGGCTTATCGCAGACTCATGGGCCTGCCGCGTGACCTCGATCTCGAGACTCCCGCTCTCGTTTATTGTCCCGCCGAATACCTCGTCGCCGGGTTCTTTCGGTACTGGCACGGACTCGCCTGTGAGTGAGGCTTGATCGACCGTCCCCTCGCCGGACGTGACGACGCCATCCAGCGGGATTTTGTCGCCGGGACGGACGACGAAGACATCGCCGACGGCGACTTCGTCGATTGGGACGGTAACCTCCTCCCCATCGCGGAGTACCTGTGCTTCGTCCGGCCGCATCGCGACGAGGGACTTGATCGCCCGGCGTGAGCGGCCAATTGCGTAGTGTTGGAGCGTGTTCGACAGCGAAAACAGGAAGAGGAGCATCGTGCCCTCGAACGGCGCCCCAATCGAGAGCGCGCCGAGCGCGGCGACGATCATCAACAGGTCGATGTCCACGGCGCCGTGGCGGAGCGTCTTGACAGCGCCTTTGAGTCCGTACCAGCCACCGAAGGCGTAGGCGACGCCGTAGCTGGCCCACATAAGCAGTGCCGGGCCGTCGAGCCAGCCCGTCACCAGGCCAGTCATCATCCCGAGCAACGTCAATCCGACAAATACCGCCTCCCGTCTGAGTTCCGAACGGCTGCTCACGTCGTCCGTGTCCGTATCAGGGTCGTCTTGAATCGAGACATCTTGGTCGCGAACTGCCTCTCTGATTGTGTCCTCGGACGTGACCTCCTCGTCATAAGTAATCCGAGCGCTCCCTGTTCGAAACGAGACGTCAGCGTCGTGAACGCCGGATACATTCTGGAGGTGTCGCTCAAGCGCCCGCGCTCCCGCTTCGCCACGACCACCTCGTCGTTCAATGTGGAGCGTACACGTTGAAAGCGAGGGTGACTTAGTAACGGCCACGTTTTCTCTACCGATGGGTTGCAAGGGTTTGATGGTTTAGATACGCCAACGAGCACCCGTCCGGCTGTATACAGGGGTGATTTTTCGAGTGTTCAGCGACCACTGAGCCGTACTCTTTCTGTTCTGATCGAGTCATCCAATAATCGTCACCGGAATTCGTGCTCGACGGGTGACTGTCTCTGCAACGCTTCCGAGGAGCGTACGGTCGATTCCTGAGCGACCGTGGCTCCCCATGACGATCTGATCGATGCCGTGGTCGTCAGCATATTCGAGAATCGCTCGTGCGGGGCTACCGACTTCTGTCACAGTAGTGAGGTCGGTATCGTGTTCTGCTGCGAGATCCGTAGCTGTATCGTGAATTCTGGTTGCACGCTCTTGGGCATTGTCGTACCAGTCCTCAGCAACTGGCAAGCCACCACCCTCCACGTCGATGACCGAGTCAATCGGATTGATGACGTAAATCGTGGTAAGGGTTGCATCCGAGAAGGTCTCGATAGCGTACGTGAGCGCACGCTCGGAAAGCGGCGACCCGTCGAAGGCGATGAGGACATCGTCAGGCATTGACATAGAATTCGCTGCGAGCCGGGAAGAGTGTATTGCCACAGGCACCGCGGCTGAGAGTAGTCTTACGTGCGACATCAATACACAACGTTGTCGGCTTCATTTCCCCCGTGACCGAGTGGGAGCTACGAGTGTACGGAGATAGTCCGTTTACTGCCGCCAAATCGTGCCACTAGAGACGGCCAAGCCAAGAGAATCGCGAGCAGAACGAAAAGGATGGGGAGTGCCGCAATTGAGCCAGCGTTCACGAGAAGCACCTTCGAGAGCCGAATCTGGGCTGTGGCTGCGAGGCTAGTCGGTCCGTGACGGACCACCCATTCTCCGCAAACCGCTGTTAATACTTGGTGAGAAGAGAAGTTACTGACCGACTGGCTCGACTATTTGGTCAGAGTGTAGCAGACCGGCCCCCTTAGAGCAACACAACCTGAACGAGTGAGAGCATCAGGAGGGGGACGTGGAACGAGGCGTGAGCTACCATTGCCGTTTCGAGGCTCCGCTGCCAGTAGAGCCAGCCGAACAGGACTCCAGCAACCGCGTTCAGAAGTACTGTCCGCGCGATTAGTGCGGGTGTGAGAGCGACGGACTGTGCGAGGGCCGGGAGGTGGCCAACGCCGAACAGCACGGCCGAAACCACGATCGCGGTCCACATGACTCCCGGTCCGGGGCCGTCCGCACGACGACCGGTGACGCGCCAGCCCACAAACGAAAGCATGGACATGAGCCCGAACCGAAGCATTAGCTCCTCGGTGATCCCTCCATAGAGGAACCGGACCGGAGCGTACGCCAGAACGCTCGCCACGGTCGGTCGGGTCGCCCCGATCACGGACTGGGGCAAATCACCAACGAACGGCATCATCACCGTATCGAGGATGACGATCAGGACGCCCCCGAGGATGCCGATTCCGACGGCCAGTCCGACGTCCTCACGGAGGTGTTTCCAGACTCCCTCGCCAGTCCCTATCCGGCTGATGAGGTACGATCGCAATCCCACTCGCGGCGCTGCGTACGCACCGAGCAGACACGCGACGCCGAGGAGAAACAAAGGATTGACCCCCGACAGAACGGCGAGGAGCGGGAGTGACAGCCCCGCCGGGACGGCAGTCGGCGGCGTAGTAACGTAGATGTAGCCGACGAGAGCGACGATTCCGGGAACACCAGCCAGTAGGGTCACGCCGAACCGTTTGCCGAATGAGACACCGTACGTCGTGGGGGGCATAGATACTCTGACTCCCGACACCGAAAAAACAGTTGTGTCACCGTCGGTAATAGACACTCAGTATACTTAATATTGTTATAAATCATAAATAAACAAGGCGAGTGTCTCGAGGTTGAGCTCCGAGGCGGTTCATATTCCGGACGTACGCACCGAACGGTTCGGTGATAGACCCGACCGAAATCGGACCTGACGAAATCCCTGCGGACATGATCAACAAGGAACTTTCACCCGACCCAACCAGATACTCGATTACGTGGCAGCACTCGGTCAACCACGACATCGGGACACGACACCCAACCGGAAACGCGTCGTTCCTCGCACCGGTCAGGGACGTGAACCCGGCCGAATGCCAGTACGCGTGGGACGACTCGGGCACGTGCTGGAATTTCGCTACCGTCGCCGCAACCACGTACGAGTCACCGAACCAAGCGACCGTTACCATAGACGAGATCAGGTTCGAGGCCTGGAACGGATGGGGATTCTGGCTCTCGAACGGCTTCAACACGTTCGAAGCGACAACTCCCCCCGCAATCTACGTAGACGGCCGTCAGGGATGGGCGCAGCTCGATGGCCATCTCCACGCCGGGATGGGGCGATACGATGGCCCATCACGGTAATGGTGGTACGTGGAGTGAGAAATCGCAGTGACAGAGTATTCGACTGGCGGCCCCACTGTGTTTAATGGTTGTGCATATCCATGATATGTCAAGACGGCTCAAATGGAGTTCACCACGCACGTCCGGGAACGTCAATGGATAACGGTGGCCGGGTACGTGTTGTTCGTCGCCCTGATGGTCGCCGGCTACTATTACAACATCACGTTCGTCCAGTTGGGACTCATCGATCTCGGGACGCGCCTCGTCGGCATGACCGAGACTGCTGTTTCGATGTGGATGGCGGCGCTTGCGCTCGTGACACTGGTTGTCGCAGTTGTGACCGGCGTGACGATGGACCGACGCGGCTGGAGTACGGACCTCCGAACGAAGTTCCGACTCCTGTTTGGCGTCGTCTGCGTCCAGTTCGCGCTCACGCTCGTCGCTCCGATGATTCGGACCGTCCCCGGATTCGGCGCGTGGATCGTGCTCGCGTCGATCGGACTCGGGGTTGGGTTTCCGGTCTCGTTCTCGCTCGCGATCGACCTCGTTCCCGTCCCGGACCGGGGCTACGTCGCCGCGGCGATCACGGCAATCGCGTACTTCTTGGCGAACGCGATTCCGCTCTCCTGGTCAGTCGACGTTTTCAGCCAGTTGATGGTCGCCGCGATGGCGCCGGGCATTCTCCTGCTGACCATCCTGTCGTTCGTTCGCATCGACCGTCTCGATGCGGTTCTCGATGGCCTCGAAGCACAACACGAGACGTATGGCACAGGTCGGTTCTGTCACGGGGACCCAGTTCGGTCGCGAAGTCTATCCTTCGTTGTTCCGGTAGTCCTGATGTTTGGCGTGTTTTTCATCGACAGCCTCGGGTTTCTCCGAATCATCGACACGCCGTCGCTGCTGCTGAGTTCGTGGCAGTCGCCCGAACTCTCGACACGTCTGTTCATCGCCGTCGCACACGTCGTCGGCGCGGTGATGGCCGGCGTCATCTACGCGAAGTATTCGCTCTCGCGCATCTTCCTCTGGACGTTCGCGCTGTTCGCCCTGACGCACGTGATGTACACGTCTGACCTGCGGTTCGCCGCGGTGTTCCCCACAATCGCGGGTGACGGAACGTCCATCCTGAACCCCGCCCTGTATGCGATTGCCGTGAGCTTCTACACGACGCTGAACTTCGCGCTCTGGCCCGACCTCTCGACGCCCGAGACGATCGGCACGCACTCCGCAATTGGGATCGGCGTCGCCGGCTGGCTCGCCACGTTCTCCAGCACCGCGCTGGCGCTGTACTTCCAAGCAGTCGACCTCACCCTTCTTTCGCACCTGAACGTCGTGCAGGCGCTCTCTCTTCTCCTCCTGTTCGGGCTCGCTGTCGGCCTGTACGCCAGACGGATGGTTGAACTCGCTCGCGAGGACGGAGGTGCGAGTGCATGACTCCAACGGAGGCAATCCCGCTCCTCATCGTCGTCCTCCTTATGATCTCCATCGGGGGCGGCGACATCCAGGAGATGTCCGTGACGTTCCAGGGCGACAATGACGTCGACTCGCTCGCCGACGTCCACGTCGTCGCCGGCGGGACCACCACCGTCCCCGGCGACGCCATCGTCGAGGGCGACGTCTACGTAATCGGTGGCACCGCAGCCATCGACGGGACGGTCGACGGCGACGTGACGCTCCTCGACGGGAATCTCTCGGTACGTGATGGCGCGACTGTGAGCGGTACCGTCCAGACGTATTCGGGATCCGCTGCAGTCAACTCCGATGCATCGGTCGGGCAGATCTCGCGATTCGAGGCACCTACCCCGTCGAGTTCGCCCGCACAGCGGGTCGGAGGGTTCCTTCTGCAGTTCCTCGTCCTCGGCGCGTTCGGATGGTGGCTCGTCGAGCGGCACCCACTCATCATCGAGAACGTCGGCGCGGCCATCACCGAGCACGCGCTCGTCAGCGGCGTCGTCGGCAGCCTCGGCGCAACGACCCTCCTCGTCCTCTTCGTCTACATGGCATTCACCCTCATCCTGCTCCCGCTCGCGATCATTGGGTTGTTTGCCGAGTTCCTCGTCATCCTCTACGGCCAGACAGTGTTCGGGTACCTCATCGGGACGCGCTTCCCGATCGAACGCGACGGCGTCGCGACGCTCGCAGGGATCGCCGTGTTCCTACTCGGCCTCGAGCTCTTTGGGCTCGTGCCGTACCTCGGCGGAATCGCGCAACTCGCCGTCGCTGTCGTCGGGTTCGGTGCTGTCCTGAACACGTACTTCGGCCTCCAGCGATTCGAACCTGTCACCATCCCCGGAGGGACCTCTTGAATTACTACCCCGTCGGGGGTGTCACGGGTGCGATGACACCCCTCGGGATCGGAGTTCTCGTCGCGACGCTCACCATCACCGTCCTTGTCATCGCCGCTGGCAAGTCACTTGGTGCTGACCGTCCAACTCGCTAATGTATTTGTCAGCGGCGCACGACGACTGCCTGTATGGTGTCGTCGAACACGACCGAGCCGGTCGGTCGCGTATCGAAGCGAATCGGGCGGTACGTCAACCACGACAGCGTCCTCGTTCGGTTCGTCTCCCTGTGGGTCGTCGTCGCGAGCGTGTTCACGACGTCGTGGGTCCTCAGCTACCTCTTCCTCCCCCAAGGGCTGTTACGCGGCGGGAACCCGGGCGCAGCCACTGGATACGCAGGGAGTATCACGCGAGAATTCCTGTGGCTGTTCGGGTGGAACGTCGGCATCTCGTTGATCGCGGTTGCCGCGAACACGCTCCGGTCGGTGAACACGCCGATGGGATACGTCATCGAGGTCGTTCAGGCGCCCTATTACGGGGCAGTCTGGGGGACCGGATCGCTCGCTATCGGAACGGGTGAGCGAATCGCACCGTCGCTGGCCGTGCTCGTCGAACGGAGCGGCCCGATGGAGATCACGGCGTTTGTCGCGATCGTGGTCGCGACGCGTGGTGTGATGCTTTGGCACCAGAAATCCGGGCCTCGGTGGAAGGAACAGTTCGAACAGGTGCGATCCCCGAGGGACTGGTCGCTGACGCGTCGCGAGTGGGTGCTTCTGATTGGTGGGTATCTGCTGCTGGCAGTCGCCTGCTACCGAGAAGCCGTCGCGATAGCACAAGTCGCCGGGTGATGCGGGCATGGTCAAGGGATTTCCGGTAGGGATGGCTTCAGTTAGCTGACTGGGTGCCCTCCTGTTCATCCCGGCAGATGAACTCGGTCGGCTCGGGGGTGACGTCGAACAGGCCGATGCTGTATTTCCCCGGATCGAGGACGAACGACTTTACCTCGATACGACGGACGAGTAAGCGGAATAGCGCAGTTCTATAGAGAAATATCGGTAGAACCACTATATCTCCAGTCGCATACCAGTAGCTACTGCTAACAGGGCCCCGTACTGGTGGAACTAGGTCTGTAGGCGCGCAAGAGTTTCCTCATCGCCTTCTTTCACCTCGACCAAGCCATCCTCAGCAAGATCAGAGAGGAGATCGTGGAGCCACTCACGGCCGTATTCACCGTTCGGTGAGTAATCGACCCGGACCCGAGGCCCCAGATCGTCGAGGGTCAGTTCGTCGAATTCTCGAAGGGTCGAAATCACTCGACCCCGCATCTGTCTGCGGCTTCCCTCGAACTCCGGTTGAGTCGGCACGTCCGGAGCGGAGAAATCCCCTGTGTTATATGCGCGACACCATTTTCGCCAGGGGCATCCTTCCTCGTCACAGCGAGGCTTCTTCTGACAGGCGACACCCCCCAACTCCATAATCGCGTTGTTCCAGACGCGCGACTCTCCCTCCGGCATGAGTGCAGAGGCAACCTCAGCGTACGGAGGATCGTCCGTATTATGGATTTCGTCAAACGCCCGATAAAGGACGCGCTTGACGTTCGTATCCACGACGGCGTCGCCGTTGTTGAACGCGAAGGAGGCGACGGCGTTGGCCGTGTAGGGGCCGACGCCCATCAACTCCTGAAGACCCTCTGGTGTCTCCGGAAACTCCCCGCCGTGCTCGGAGACGACCTGCCCGGCCGCCTCGTGGAGGTATTTCGCCCGGTTGTTGTACCCCAGCGAGTGGTCCGTCCAGAAGCCCACCACATCGGCCCGGTCGGCAGCAGCGAGGTCCTCGACGGTGGGCCACGTCTCCAGAAAATCGTTCCACGCCGAAACGATCCGGTCCAGTTGGGTCTGCTGGCTCATCACCTCCGAAACGAGAATCTCGTAGGCGTCGTCGGTCTGCCGCCACGGGTACTCGCGGTGGTCGGCCTCGTACCAACTGACCAGCGCCTCCCGTACTGCGTCGGCGTCTTCGGGGAGGTACTCGGCGGCGTCGGTCATCACTCCAGCGTTTCGACGGCCGGCGTTTGGGCCTGACGGTTCGGCCCCGAGCGAAACGGACTTCCACCGTCCAGCCCCATCTACCGACATGGGACTCGACGACCTCTCGGCGGACATCGAAGACACGTATTCGGACCTCGGCGAGGAACTCGCAGTCGACCTCGACA
The DNA here is from genome assembly GCF_037031205.1 of Natronomonas amylolytica. NCBI lineage: Archaea > Methanobacteriati > Methanobacteriota > Halobacteria > Halobacteriales > Natronomonadaceae > Natronomonas > Natronomonas amylolytica. Next base: position 11,376 of record NZ_JAYEZM010000001.1, read on the forward strand.
CCGAGACGCGCAACGAACTGGCCATGCTCATCAACGCCTACGACCCCGACGACCCCGACGAACTCCTCCGGCGGGCCGTCCACATGCTCTTCCAGTCGGCCGTCGAGACCGGCAACCTCGATTTCCACCTCCGAAGCGGCTACGACGTCACCTACGACGAGTACCTCTCGGGGATGACCTTCGACGAGATGACCGGCGCCGCTGGCGGCGTCTCCGACCAGTACCCGCCGCAAGACGACAACGCGCGGCGCTACCAATTCTGAGCCACTTTTTGCACGAGAACGCGGGTCGCGCCCGCGTTGGGGCGCGACCCCGGTTGCGTGGCGGCTTTGCCGCCACGTTATAAGGCCGCGGCGGAGCCGCGGCCCACTCGGCAAAAACATGGGGAAAATATGCGCGCTGCGTGGTCGTTCGAGAGGCGCTGTGCGCCTCTCGTGATGACGAGAGAGCTTCGCTCTCTCGAACCACGGCGAAGCCGCCACGTCCATGCGGTTGCGGGCTCCGCCCGCAACCCGCTCCTTCCGGCGGCCTTCGGCCGCCTCCAGTCCGTGCGCGCTACCGGACTGCGGGCGCCTTCGGCGCCCTCGTCCGGCGAACCGCCTCGGGGGCGACCTTCGGACGCCCCGCTCGGCGGATACTTCTCTCGATTCAAATTTAGCGAGCTATAAAATGAGACTGGGTCCGCTTCAGTACGGTGACGGCAACAGCAGATGTCCGCCGTCGATCGGATAGTAACTCCCGGTCACGTAGGCGGAGGCGTCGGAGGCGAGAAAAACTGCGAGCGGAACGCAATCCTTGGCCGTTCCGAACCGGTCCGCCGGGACGTGGTCCAGAATCTGTTCGGGAAGGGCGCCGCCAGCCGCCTCGGTGACCCCCTCGGTTTCGATGATGCCGGGAGCGATGGTGTTCGCACGGACGTTGTACTTCGCCCACTCACTTGCGACCGTCTGCATCAGGTTGTGGATGCCGGCTTTGCCGGCTCCCGAGTGTCCGTGGAACGGTGCGCCGTGGACGGAGTTCGTCGCGCCCATCGAGATGATGGAACCGCCGCCGTTGTCGATCATGTAGTCGCCGACGCTCATCGTACAGTAGGCAGTGCCGTCGAGAATCGTCCCGACAACGGCTCGCCAGCCGTTCGCCGAGAGGTCCTCAAGCGGCGTCAGGAAGTTCGCACCGGCGTTGTTGACGAGAATCGAGATGTCGCCCAACTCATCGAGGACGGTATCCCGCATCTCGTCGACCTTCTCCTTGTCACGGACGTCGACGGTCGTCGCACAGGCGTTCTGGCCTTTTTCCTCGATTGCCTCGGCAACGGGTTCGAGGTGGTTCATATCGCGGGAGGCGACGGCGACATCTGCGCCGTGGTCGGCGAATGCCAGTGCCATCTCCTCGCCGATGCCGGTGCCACCGCCTGTAATAAGCGCGGTCTCTCCTTCCAGCAGGTCGTCGGCGTAGATGTCGGTGCTATCCGGCGTCTCGGGCCAGTCGTTCGGCATGCCCACCTCATGTTATCGACACACAAAAGCCGTTCCGGTTATCGGAAATGAACAACTAGTTTCCTGTTTCGTTATAGCTTTGTGGGACCATGTCATGGGTCGTGCCATGGTCGATTTTTCCATCTCCGAACAGGAACGTGCCATCCGACAGACTGCCCGCGAGTTCGCCGAAAACGAAATCGCGCCCGTCGCCCGACACCACGAGGAGACCGGCGAGTGGCCCGAGGAGGTCTGGGAGAAAGCCGTCGACGCCGGTCTGGTCGGCGGAACGATTCCCGAGGAATACGGCGGCGCCGGCCTCTCTCAGGTCGAGACGTGCCTATTCATGGAGGAAATCTGCCGCGTCGACGCGGGGATGCTCGCCGCCATCGGTACCGAGTTCGGAACGCGGATGATTCGGGAATACGGCACCGACGAGCAGAAGGAATGGATCCTCCGTGGCGTCGCCGAAGGCGAACTCATCGGCGCGCTCGGCAACACCGAACCCAACCACGGCTCCAACGCCGCTGGTATCGAAACTACCGCCGAGAAGGATGGGGACGAATACGTCATCAACGGCGTCAAGACGTTCATCACCCACGGCACTATCGCCGATTACGTCCTTACGATGTGCCGAACCGGCGACGAGGGTCACAGTGGCATCTCGGCTATCATCGTCGAGACGGACCGCGACGGCTTCGAGGTCGAAAGCGAGATTCACAAACTCGGCTGGAACGCGAGCGAGACGGCCCAACTCCGATACGACGACGTGCGCGTCCCCGAGGAAAACCTCGTCGGCTACGAGGACGCCGGATTCTACCAGCTGATGGAGTTCTTCGAGGAGGAACGGGTCGGCATCGCCGCCCAAGCCCTCGGCATCGCGCAGGGCTGTCTGGAGGAGACCGTCGACTACGTCAAACAGCGCGAGCAGTTCGACCGGGAACTCAGAGAGTTCCAAGCCGTCCAGCACAAGGTCGCCGAGATGGGCATGAAGGTCGAACTCGCGCGCCGCCTCGTCTACGACGCCGCCCAGCGCGTCGACGACGGCGAGAAGCCGACCAAACTCGCCTCGATGGCGAAACTCTATGCCTCCGAAATCGCCGAGGCGGTCGCCAGCGACGCCATCCAACTCCACGGCGGCAACGGCTACACGACCGACTACCCCGTCGAACGCCACTATCGGCACACGAAGATCTACCAGATCGGCGAGGGTGCCAGCGAGATTCAGCGCAACATCATCGCGAAGGAACTCCTCGACCTATAATTCGGCGCGAATCCCCTCGTCGGTCACCCACATCTCGACGTCGCCCCGCTCGTCCAGATGGCGAAGGTACTCGTAGATGATGAGAGTAATGAACCCTGCTCGTGGGCCCTCGACACTCAACTCCTCGATGACGAATTCGCGAGCGAAAGCGGATCCATGCTCGCCGAGGAATCGTAGCAAGCGGGCTTCCGTCCGTTCGGCATCCGCCAGCGACGCCCTGATTCGGGCCTCCGGGTCGGTCAGTTCCGGGCCGTGCATCGGGACGAGAATCTCGAGGTCGAGGTCGCGTATCCGACGGAGTGACTCCTTGTAGTCGCCGACATCGCCCAACAGTGGCCCATACTGAAACCGGCCGTTGGCATCGACGAGGTCGCCCGAAAACAGCGTACCACTCGGTTCGTGCCAGAAGGCGAGATGGGGAGCAGCGTGCCCGGGGGTCGACACGGCTTCGAGTTCGTACTCGCCGAGTTCGACGATATCGCCGTCCCTCAGTTCGCGGGTGATGTCGATGCGTTCTTCGTAATACTCCTGAATCGGGAAGTAGTCATCATCTATCGTCGCATCGCTCGGAAACCCCGCAAGTAACTGGGCCATCTCCTCGCGGGCACGCCGGAGATAATCAGTGTAATCGTAGAGGATGTCCCGTTCGCCCTCGGGAACGACGTGCGGCAGATCAGCTAGCGCCTCGATAGTCTGAGAACCACCCACGTGGTCGATGTGCGGGTGGGTATGCAGGACGCGGTCGATGCCGTCGAGTGGGCCAGCGAGTGCCTCGCGAAGGGCATCCCGAGAGACCGGTGCGACGTGGCCCGTATCGACCAGCGTGTCGCCGATACGGAGAACGTTGACGCCGCCGTACAGCGGCTGGGTGAGTTCGTGTCGCTCGTACTCCATCACCCGGTGGTCGTCGCCGGCCCACAAAAATCGTCCCCTGCCAACAAGCCACACGCTTATGGCTGGCCGCGACCAGCGCGTGGGTATGAACCTCTACGAGCGATTCGCACGGCAGGCCAGAGCACGACCGGAACGAGCGGCAGTCATCGACCCCGATGGCGAGGACATCACCTATCGCGACCTGCAGGAGCGGGCGGCCGCAGTCGCCGCGTTCCTCGAAGACCGAACCCAGGTCGGCGACCGGGTCGCAGCACTGATGCTCGACAACGCCACCGTCCTCGCGGTCGCGCTCGGGACCTGGCGCGTCGGCTGTGCGTTCACGCCCGTCAACTACCGCTTCGGGCCCGACGAGGTGGCATACGTGCTGGACGACATCGACCCCGAAGTCGTCGTCCACGATGGGGTGTTCGCGAACACCGCCGAGGAGGCCGCCGGAGGAGCAGGGTGCAGCGATGCCCTCATCGCCGGCCACGCAGGCGAGTTCGACGCGGATGTGTTCGGTGACCCGGCCGACGCCCCGGAGCCGGTCACGCGACTGGACGACGAAACCGCTATCGTCATGCACACCTCGGGCACGACGGGCGACCCGAAGGGCGTCGTCCAGACCCACCGGAACGTCGGCGCACAGGTCGACGCCGGCATCGCGACCTACGACGTGACCACCGACGATACTGCCGTCGTCTCGGTCCCGCTGTTCCACGTCGGCGGCTTCCACGGCGCGACGCTGATGGGTCTGTTCACCGGTGGCTCGGTCGTCATTCACCCGGCGTGGGGCGCCGCCGAATGGGCACGGCTAGTCGAGGCCACCGACGCGACGATCACCGGCCTCGTCCCCGCGATGATGGTCGACGCGCTGGACAGCGACGCCGCTCGCGAACACGACACCTCGTCGCTCCGGATGTGTTTCTACGGTGGCAGTCCAGCCACCGAGTCGACGCTGACAGCCTTCGAGGAGGCCTTCGCAGTCGACGAACTGCTGAACTACTACGGCCAGACCGAAGCCGCAGGGCTGACGGTCGCCGGGACGCCGGAGACGCCACGTACGGCCGGCGCGCTCGGCAAGCCGGTTCCGAGCGTGGAGGCACGCGTCGTCGACCCCGAGACTGGCGATGACATCACGGATGGCGAGGATGGAGAACTCTGGCTCCGTGGGGATAGCGTCATGCCCCGCTACTGGGGGGCACCGGAGTTGACCGACCGCGCCTTCGATGGTGAGTGGTTCCGAACCGGCGACGTGGTCAGACGGGAGGACGGTATCCTCTATTTCGTCGACCGTCTCGACGACATCGTCCTCTCCGGGGGCGAAAAGGTCGCACCCTCCCGGGTCGAGGACGTCCTCGCGGAGATGGATGGCGTCGATGCTGTTGCGGTCTTCGGAACACCACACGACCGACTGGGCGAGGCAGTCACTGCGGCTATCGTCGGTGACGAGTCGCTATCGACCGACGACGTGGCGGCATTCTGTGAGAACCACGCCGGCCTCGCCGGCTACGAGAAGCCCCGCCGAATCCACTTCGTGGATTCCTTCCCGCGGACCGGCAGCCAGAAGATAGACAAGACGGCTCTCGTCGAACAGGTCGGCGAATAGGCGAACAGGCGACAGGACGCCCCAACAGCCTCCGGCACGTCCTGTCGCACACCCGCTGTGCGTGCCGGAGCGGCTCAGTCGAACACGAGGCGTCTGCCCGCGCGTTCGTATAAAAACCTTAGCCGATTCGAGTGCCGGGATTTTCTCCGGCGATGAACCCATCGAGGCCGTCGATATCGAAGATGTACGCAGGGGCATCGAGGCCGAGGAGTTCCCGAACCTTCGCGGCCATCCCACCTGTCACGTCGGTCGCGTCACTTCCGCCAAGGGCGTTGGCAACGTCGTCGAAGGAGTCGATTCGGTCGATAACGTTCTCCTCGGCATCGTAGACGCCCGGAACCGCCGAACAGACACCGACTCGGTCGGCATCGAGCGCGTCGGCCAATGCGACGACGATTTCGTCACCTGAGATGACCGTCGCGCCGGCGGACTCGTGGACGACGACGTCGCCGTGGAGCACGGGGGCGAACCCTTCGGAGAGCATCGTCGCTAACTGGTCGGTGGGGAGGGAAAGCTCACCCGCCGAATCGCGACTGGCGACCGAAAACGGATGGACCGGAACCGCCGGGACCTCCGCCGCTGCGAGGGCGTCTACGACCGCCCCGTTCAGTTCCTTCATCGCGCCGTGAATCGCCCGAACAGCTACCGGGTCGTGCGTTCCGTCCGTCGTCGAGACGCCGTGTTCGGCGGCGTAGGGGTGGCCGAAACTCCCGCCGCCGTGGATGACCACGAGGTCCTCGTCGACCGCGGCGATGGCATCAGCCGCACGCGAAAGGTTCCGCTCGTCGACAGTTTCGGGTACGTCCTTGTCAGTGACCACGCTGCCGCCGAGTTTCAGGACCGTCGTCATTCGGATTCCACCCGGACGCCATCGGTATCGAGTTCCGCGCGGAAGGCCGCCTCACACCCCGGTGTGTATTCGAGTGCCGTCTTCGTCTGCTCGGTGCGGTCCAGCGCGACGATACAGCCGCCCCCACCCGCTCCCGTTAGCTTCGCGCCGAGGGCGTCGGCCTCTCGGGCGGTCCAGACCATCGAATCCAGCGTCCGCCCGGAGACGCCGAGCGCGGACAGCAGACCGTGGTTGAAATCCATCAGGCGACCCAACTCTTCGAGGTCGTCGTTCCGCAGCGCGGACTCGCCGTTGCGGACGATATCACCGATGGACTCGACGGTGTTCTCGGCGAATTCGTACTCTTCCTTCAGTTTTCGGACGCCGGCGACGAGTTCCCCGGTATCGCCGGAGCCACCGTCGTAGCCGACGACGAAGGGGAGGTTCGAGACGCCCTCGATGCGCCGACAGTCGTCGCCCTGTACGCGAACGACGCCCCCCATCGCCGAGCAGAACGTATCCGCGCGGGAGGCCTGCCCGTCCTGCACCTCGTATTCGACCTGATAGGCCCGGTCGGCGATTTCTATCGGGTCGAGTTCGACGCCGAGTTCCCGGGTTCCTGCGTCGATACCGGCGACGACGACGGCCGCCGAGGAGCCGAGTCCCGCACCCAGCGGGATATCGCTTTCGACGGTGATGTCGAAGCCCGCGTCGGGGGCGTCGGCGGCGTCCCGCGCCTGTTCGAGGGCGTTGTCTATGTAGCCCATCGCGGCCTCCACCAGCGGCGTCGGAACGTTCACGTCCGGGCGGTCGCCGGATTCGCCGCCCCACATGACGGTAAAGCCGTCCAGCGTGAGTTCGTCGGCCTCGACGCGAACCCGGTCGTCGTCGCGTTCCTCGACCGTGACGCGGGCCCGCCGCTCGATGGCACAGGGGACGGCCGGCTCGCCGTAGACGACCGCGTGCTCGCCGAAGAGGTATACCTTTCCGGGAGCGCTCGAAGTGGTCATATCTCGTGGTTACCCGGCGTGGGCAAAAGCCTATTCGAACGCGATAGAGTAACGCCCAAGCCGCTGGGGGCCCCAGTCAGGTCGTGGTCGTGGAACTGATTCGCCACGTCAACGGTCTCGTCGCCGATTTCGCCGCCGACTACGGCGAGGTAGACCTCGTCGGCCGCCGCGTCGACTGCGAACCGGACGCCTACGACGCCCTCGTCGAAACATTCGATACCTTCGGCGTCGTCGGCGGTGCGGGCTGTCGCGTCCGTGACGCCGACGGCCGCGTTCTGTTGGCTCGCTATGAGGGCGCCGACGGCTGGGTCGACCCCGGCGGCAGCCGCCATCCCGGCGAATCCTATCGGGAATGTGCCGAGCGAGCGATACGAGAGACGACCGGCATCGAAGCCTGCGTCGACGATATCGCGCAGGTGCATCTGCTCTACATGGACGACTGGACCGACCGAGACCCGGTGCCGAACCCGTATGTCAGTTTCGAGGCGACGCCCGTCGGCGGCGACCTACGGGCTGGCGATGGCGTCGCCGAATTGCGGTGGGCGGAGTCAGTCCCGGAGAACCTGTTGTACGAGGAACTCGCGGAGCTATCGCTACCGGGATAGCGGACCGCCGAAAACACGAAATCTCGAACCGGCTTAGAGCTCGGTCTCGAAGTCGTCGAGACCGTAGGTGGGTTCGGCGCCGCGGCGGTCGAGCGTCTCGTTGGCCAGCAGCCAGTAGATGACGCTGAGCGCCTTGCGACCCTTGTTGTTCGTCGGGACCACGAGGTCGACGTTCGACGTCGTGTTGTTGGAGTCACACATCGCGATGACCGGGATGCCGACCGTGATGGCCTCCTTGACGGCCTGGCTGTCACCGATGGGGTCGGTGACGACCACGACGTCGGGTTCGATGTAGCCGTCGTAGTCGGGGTTGGTCAGCGTACCGGGGATGAAGCGGCCGGTGCGGGCGCGGGCGCCCACGGCGTCGGCGAACTTCTCGGCCGGGAACCGACCGTACTGTCGCGAGGAGGCGACCAGAATCTGCTCGGGGTCGTAGTTCGAGAGGAACGACGCCGCCGTGCGGATACGCTGGTCGGTCGTCGAGACGTCGAGGACGTAGAGTCCGTCCGTTCGGACGCGGTGGATGAACCGCTCCATGGACTTCGTCTTCTGCTGGGTACCGATGTGGACACCGGCAGCCAGGTAGTCCTCGACGGGGATGAGGAGGTCCGTCTCGTCGTCGGGCATGACGTCCTCATCGAGGACCGGCTCCTCGTCGGCCTCGTCTACTGCTTCGGCCTCGTCGGCCTCGTCGGCCGCCTCGGCGGGCTGTTCGTCGTCGGTAGGTTCGGCGTCGACCTCCGCGGCCTCCTCGGCCGCCTCGTCGAGGTCCTCGTCGAGCTCTTCTTCGAGCTCATCGAGTTCCTCGTCGATGTCGGACGCGTCGAACCCTTCTTCTTCGTTGTCGCTCATGCGTTTGCCTCGATTCGAATGAGTTCGTTCAGCTTGGCGGTGCGCTCGCCGCCGACCGCGCCCGTCTTGATAAAGGGGGCGTCGGTCGCGACGGCGAGGTGTGCGATGGTCGTATCCTCCGTCTCACCGCTGCGATGGGAGACGACGGGGTCGTAGCCGTTCCGAACGGCGAGTTCGATTGCGTCGAAGGCGTCGGTCAGCGTCCCGATCTGATTCGGCTTGATGAGGATGCTGTTTGCGGCGCCGACGTCGATGCCATCGGCGAGTCGCTCGGTGTTGGTGACGAAGAGGTCGTCACCGCAGATGAGCGTCCGGTCGCCGACGCGGTCGGTCAGTTCGGCGAAGCCCTCGTAGTCGTTCTCGTCAAGCGGGTCCTCGACGTAGACGAGACCGTACTCGTCGACGAGGTCGGCGATGTAATCGATTTGCTCGTCGGGCGTACGCGTCTTGTCGCCGTAGCGGTAGACGCCCTCGTCGGCGTCGTACAGTTCGGCACCGGCGACGTCGAGCCCGAAGGCGATATCGAAGCCGACCTTGTCCTCGACGGTCTCGACGGCTTCCTCCATAATCTCGAAGGCCTCGGCGTCGTCGATGGACGGCGCCCAGGCTCCCTCGTCGCCCTTCCCGGCGGGAAGGTCCCGCTCGGTGAGGATGTCGTGGACCTCGCCGTGAACCTCGGCGTTGGCGAAGACGGCGTCGGCCACGGAGGGAGCACCGACTGGCGCCGCGAGGAACTCCTGAATGTGCGTGGCGTCCGCGGCGTGTTCGCCGCCGCCGATGACGTTCCCGAGCGGAGTCGGGAAGTCACGGCCACGGAAGGCGCCGCCGAGATGCTGGTACAGCGGCGCACCGAGCACGTCGGCGGCGGCCTTCGCGGCGGCCATCGAGATGGCGACCGCGCTATTGGCGCCGATTTCCGAGAAGTCCTCGGTGCCGTCGGCACCACGGAGGGCCTGGTCGACGCCGCGCTGGTCGCCGGCGTAGACCTGGCCTTCGAGACGCGGGACGGCGAGTTCGCGGGCCGCGGCGATAGCCTCCTCGGCCGGCCGCTCGATGGCCTCGTACTCGCCGGTCGACGCCCCCGAGGGGGCTGCGCCACGACCGAAACCACCGCTTTCGGTTCGCACCTCGGCCTCGACAGTCGGATTGCCGCGACTGTCGAGGATGCGGCGGAGCCGTACCTCCGTGATGAGCGTCATCTACTCCTCACCTCGACGGACGGTGAACGGCAGGACGCCAGCGTCGTACTCCTCGGCAGCGACGAGAATCGGCTCCGTCTGGTCCGTCTCGATGAGCACCGGCGCGCCGTAGGACACCTGCAGGGCTCGCGCCCCGAGGATGCGTGCCTTCTCGTAGCGGTTGGAGCCTCTCATTGGTAGGGGGATACGATGTCGACGAGGTCTTTGTGGGAGACAAGCATGCGACGACAGCATGCGCGGTCGACGCCAAGCTCGTCGAGCACCTCTGCGGGGTCCTCGTCACCCTCGCGGGCGCGAGCTTTGAACTCCTCCCAGTGCTCGCCGACGACTTTACCGCACGTGAAACACCGGACCGGTACCATCATGACTGAATCACCTTAGCGGTAGGACTTCTGGTAGCGTGCCCGTGCGCCGGGGCCGCCCCACTTTTTCGGTTCGGACTGGCGCACGTCGTTGACCAGCAGCGAGCGGTCGAAGGACATGAACGCATCGCGAAGCTCGGCGTCGTTGGTGTGTTCGACGAGCCCACGAGCGATGGCCGTTCGCACGGCGTCGGCCTGGCCGGAGAAGCCGCCTCCAGCGACGTTCACGTCGACGTCGACCTCATCGCGGAGGTCCTCGTCGGCGATACGGAACGGTTCGAGCATCTTCAGCTGCGCCTGCTCGGGTTCGACCAGCTCGACGGGCGTGGAGTTAATCCGCACCCGACCGGAGCCGTCGGACACCGTCGCGCGTGCGACAGCCGTCTTCTTCTTGCCGGACGTGTTGGTTACCATGTTACGTTAGCACCCAGGTTCTCGCTGATTTCGCCCAGCGAGATGAACTTGATGTTCGACAGTCGGTCCAGCGAGGTGTCCTCGAGAACCTCCGCCTCGTCGTAGGGGTTGCCCACGTAGACGCGGACGTTCTCGAAGGCCTCGCGGCCCTTGGTCTCCTTGTAGGGGACCATACCGCGAATCGCGCGCTTGAAGATGCGGTCCGGACGCTTGGGGTATTCGGGCCCACGGTCCGAGCCGACGTTGGCGCGCGTCTGGTAGGTCTCCATCACGTCTTCCTCGCGGCCCGTGATGACAGCGTTTTCGGCGTTGACGACGGCGACGGTTTCGCCGTCGAGCGCACGCTGTGCGACCTGCGAGGCGACACGACCCATGATACAGTCGCGGGCGTCGACGACGACGTCCGCATCGAATTTCGCGTAACTCATCGGATCACCCGCACGTTCGAGCCGTCGGGGTTGTTTTCGAGTGCCTGTTCGAGTTCGATTGCGTCGCCTACCTGGTCGATCTTGGTTTCGGCCGTCGACGAGAAGTCGACAGCTGCGACGGTGACCTCCTTGCGAAGGGCACCGGACCCGAGCACCTTGCCGGGCACGATGACGGTTTCGTCCTCCCGGGCGTATCGTTCGATACGACCCAGGTTGACCTCCGCGTGCGTGCTCCGGGGCTTTTCGAGGCGCTCGGCTACATCGTTCCAGACCTCGCCGCCGCCGTTGCGGGCGGTCGACTTCAGGTCAGCGATGAGACTAGAAAGCCTCGGGTTCGTTTTGCTACTCATCGGTTATCTCTCCTGAGAAGTGGATGCAGGGAGCAGGATTTGAACCTGCGGACCTCTACAGGACAGCGCCCTGAACGCTGCGCCGTTGGCCTGACTTGGCTATCCCTGCGCGCAATAGTGTGTTCTTGGCCCCCACTAAAGCCCCTTTCGGTCCACCGTCGTGTGGTGGTTCCGGCCGCCGAGCGCGCGGTCGCGCCGCCGCTCGTGGCCGGGGAATGCGTCGTGGTTGGGGTGTGGGGAATCATCGTCGTTGTTACAGTTGAACCGCTTCTTCGAGTTCTTCGGCTCGGACCTCGATGCTCTCGACGGCCTGCAGGACGAGGTCCTCGACCGACAGCGAGCCGTCGGATTCGACGTCGAAGACGAAGGCGTTCGGCACGTCCTCGATTTCGACCTCCTTGCCCGGATACCGCTGGCTGAGGTCGTTGTCGAACTCCTCGGTCGGAATCAGTTCGCCGTCCTCCTCGATGACGCCGCGGATGATCTCCGGTTCTTCGTCCTCGAACTCGCCTTTCTCGCCGACGACGTTGACACGCTGGAGGTGTCGGTAGCCGACGGCCACGCCGCCCTGATGTTTGGCGTGGTCTCTCCCGAGGCCGAGTTCGGCGTCGGCTTCGAGTTCGAGCCGCTGGCCTTCTTTGAGTTCGATGATGGGGACGTTCTCCTCGGCCGGCTGGACCTTGTCGTCGCTGGAGACGAGGTCGCCCGAGTACGCGGTGTCGGGCCCCTCGACGTCGATTGCCAGCGTGACGGTGTCACCCGGCTCGTAGTCGTCCGGCGTCGAAAGCGGGATGAGGCCGAGACGAAGCGCGATCTGCTCGTCGAACATGACCGACGAGTTCTCGATGACACGCACGGTGTCGATCGAGAGCGTCGGCACGTCGGCGACCATCGCCCGGCGGATGCCGTTGGCGAAGGCGGGGCTGACGCCCCGGACGAGGAAGCGGGCGCTCCGTTCGTCGCGGTCGATGAACTCTACCTCGAATTCTTCACTCATGTTAGAATCCTGCGTTCTTCGGGCCGCGGGTACCGTCGTGCGGAATCGGGGTCACGTCCTCGATGCGACCGATCTCGAGGCCGGCGCGAGCCAGCGCACGAATCGTCGCCTGCGCGCCCGGCCCGGGGTTCTTCTGCTGGTTGCCGCCGGGGCCGCGAACGCGGACGTGAACGCCGTCGATGCCGGCGTCCTGTACCTCTTCGGCGACGACTTCGGCCATCTGCATGGCGGCGTACGGGGACGCCTCGTCGCGGTTCTGCTTCACGACCGTCCCGCCGGAGGACTTCGTAATCGTCTCGGCGCCGGTCAGGTCCGTTACCGTGATGATCGTGTTGTTGAAGGAGGCGTAGACGTGTGCGACGCCCCACGTGTTGTCGTCTGCCATTTATTGACCCTCCGCTCGTTCGGGGTGGAGTTCGTCGGCCAGCGGACTGGTCTCGTCGAACTCGATGTCGTCCTCGATGGCGACGTCGACCTTGTAGGACGGCGCGGTGACGCGTGCGCCCTCGACGGTGACGTGGCCGTGGTTGATGAACTGACGTGCCTGCTTGGCCGTGTTGCCGACGCCCTTGCGGTAGGCGACCGTCTGGAGTCGCCGCTCGAGGATGTCGGTCACGTCCAGCGACAGGATGTCGTCGAGGCTGTCGCCCTCGTCGAGGACGCCGATGCGCTTGAGGCGAGCGAGGAAATCGCTGCCGGCCTCGGCGGCCTCTTCGGCGTCACCCTGTGCTTCACCGAGGAGGCGACGAGCTTCACGGCGGTAGTCACGCAGTTCGGACTGGGCGCGCCAGAGTTCTTCCTTGTTGCTGAGACCGTACTGGGTGACGAGGTCGGCCTCTTCGGCGATACGCTCACCCTGGAAGGGGTGGTTCGGGGTTTCGTAGAACTTCGTGTTGCTTCCGAGCGCCATTATTCTTCCTCACCCGCTGCTTCTTCTTCGGCCTGTTCTTCCTTGATGGCCTCGACGTTGACACCGATGGTGCCCTCGGTACGACCCGTGGACTTCGTCCGCTGACCGCGGACCTTCTGTCCGCGCTTGTGTCGAATCCCGCGGTAGGACTCGATCATCTTCATGCGGTTGATGTCCTGCCGTCGAGTCATCTGGAGTTCGTTGCCGATTTCGTGGGTCGTCTCGCCGCTGAAGAAGTCGTTCTGGTGGTTCGTGAGCCACTCGGGGACTTCGTCGGCGTAGCCTTCGACGTGTTCGATGATCTCGTCGATCTTGTCTTCGTCGAGGGCACCGATGGTGTCGCGGCGGTCGACGTCGGCTTTCTCTGCGATAATGCGAGCGACGCGTCGACCGATACCGTTCATGTCGGTCAACGCACGCTCGACGCTTTTCGTCCCGTCGAGGTCGGTCTGTCCGATACGGACGAAGTACTGAATGTCCTCGTCTTCTTCGTCCGCTTGGGGTTCTTCTGCACTCATATGTGGGTTGGATTAGCGTCGTGGCGGGGATTTGAACCCCGGAGGCTTGCGCCACAGAGTTAGCAACCCTGCGCCTTGGGCCATGCTTGGCTACCACGACTCGCGTGTGGGTATCCTCGCCCTCTCGGACTCGGGGCCGGGGCCCCTACATCGATTGCGTATCTCGCTACCCGACCGGCGTACTTAAACACAACGATAGTCCGCCCTCGTGTGACCGCCTCGCGTACGACGACACATCCCACGCCCGTCGGGGGATTATCCCACCTCTGTCTCGGAGACCAGCACGTCGAAGCCCCCCAAAAGTAGCACCCGCCGTGACAGCCGACCCGTCAGTCCCGCTCGGGCAGGCCGCCGCGTTCCTTGATGTCCAAAATGTTCCGCACGTTCCGATAGATCTCCGCGGGGGTCGTCTCCTCGTCGGGGTCGTAGAGGTCCGACACTCGGTAGAGCATCGCCGCGAGTTGCTCGCTTTCCGAACTGTCTCCACGAACGTCCTCGGCGACTTCCCGGAGGAGTTCGACCCGTTCGGGGTCGTCCGCGAATGAGTCGCCGTCGCTCATGAATCAGCGGTTGTCGCCGGCCTTCCGACGACTGACGATGCCCTGCATGCGCGAGGTCTCACGCGCCACCTCGCGGAACGCCTCGCCGGTCTCGTCCTCGTCGTTCAGCACGATGGGGCCCCCCTCGTCGCCGCCCTCGCGGACCGAGGGGTCCAGCGGGATCCGACCGAGGAACGGCATGTCGACGTCCTCGGCGAACTCCTCGCCACCACCTTTGCCGAAGATGTCGTGTTCGGAGCCACAGTCCGGACAGATGTACCCGGACATGTTCTCGACGATACCGAGCACCGGCGTATCGTGCTTGCCGAACATCCGCAGGCCCTTGCGGGCGTCGTCGAGGGCGACCTCCTGCGGCGTCGTCACGATGACCGCACCCGACACCGGAACCGACTGCAGCAGCGTCAACTGCGTGTCGCCCGTTCCCGGCGGCAGGTCGACAATCATGTAGTCCAAAGAGCCCCACTCGACGTCCTCCCACAGCTGGGTCAAGACCTTGTGGACCATCGGCCCACGCCAGATGACCGGGTCGTCCTCGCCGACGAGGAAGTCCATGCTCATCAGTTTCATTCCGTACTTCTCTGGCGGAACGATGTTCTCGTCGTGGGTCGCCTTCGGACGCTCGTCGGCGTCGACCATCCGCGGGACGTTCGGCCCGTAGATGTCCGCGTCGAAGAGACCAACGCGGGCGCCCATCTGCGACAGCCCTGCCGCGAGGTTCACCGCGACCGTCGACTTCCCGACGCCACCCTTCCCCGAGGCGACGGCGATGACGTTCTCGACGCCCGGCAGGACCTGCTCGTCGGAACTCAGCTCCGTGTCGATGCTCGCCGACAGGTCGAGTTCGAGGCCCGTATCGGCCAGCGCCTCGCGAACTTCGCCCGCCATATCCGTCTCCGTCGGCGAGTATGGCGCCCCCAGTGCGAGGTCGATAGAGACGGTATCGCCGTCGATGCGCACGTCGTTGACCAAGCCGAGCGAGACGATGTCGTCGCCGAGTTCCGGGTCCTCGACCGTCGACAATCGGTCGAGAATCGCGTCTTCATCCATGCGTATCGATAGGCCGCGAAGCGCCGATAAGGGTTGTGGAGCCCGATACCACTGTATGTAACCACATGCAGTTACGGAACCCCCCAACTCGGCGTCGATTTTAAGCAACTCTACGCGAACTCCCACCTATGCTTGAGGACGGCTTCGGCCGTGAGGTTACTGGGGTCCGCATCTCGCTGACGGACAGGTGCAACTTCGATTGCGTCTACTGCCACAACGAGGGCCTCGGCGACACCCGTGGCCCGATGGAACCCGCCGACGACGAGATGTCGACCGACGACGTCGTCCGCTTTCTCGACGTCGCCGCCGAGTTCGACGTCGACTCCGTGAAATTCACTGGCGGCGAACCCATGCTCCGCGATGACCTCGAAGAGATCGTCCGACGCACCCCCGACTCGATGGAAACGTCGCTAACCACCAACGGCACCTTCCTCCCCGAACGCGCCGACGACCTCGTCGACGCCGGCCTCGAACGCGTCAACATCTCACAGGACGCCCTCTCGCCCAAGGCCTTCCGCGAGGTCACCAAAAGCGCCGCCTACGACGACGTCATGGCAGGCATCGACGCCGCCCTCGATGCCGGCCTCGACCCCGTCAAACTCAACATGGTCGTCTTCGAGAAGACCGCCGGCTACGTCCCCGAGATGGTCGACCACGTCGCCAACAACGACGGCCTCCAACTCCAACTCATCGAGTACATGCCCGAACTCGCCGGCCGCCCTGAATGGGCCGTCGACATCGACCGCGTCCACGACTGGCTCGAAGAGCAAGCTGATCGCATCGAACAACGCGAGATGCACGGCCGCCGACGTTACTGGGTCGGCCCCGACGATAGCGCGGAGACGGCAACGGGGATGGTCGAGATCGTCGATCCCGTCGGCAACGCCGACTTCTGTGCCAACTGCCATCGCGTACGTGTGACGCACGAGGGATATCTAAAGGGCTGTCTGAACCGGAACGACGACCTCAAAAGCATGGGTGAGATGACGAAACCCGAAATCCGCGAGACGTTCCGCGAAACCGTCGACGAACGAGTTCCATATTATGGGGAGTATATGGTGCAAGACGAAGAGGGAGAGTGGGTTTTTAATGAGGAGTATATTGGGGCGTGAGCAACCTTTCTTGACCGGCCCGGGCCGTGTGGGAGCCGCCTGACGACTATCCGCTATTCCCGACCGAACAGTCCTCGACAGCGGCGTCGACACGCGCGTCTGCTTCTGCTACGAGTCCGTCCGCTCGCGCCGTCTCACCCGCGCGGCCGGCGTGGGAGGCTTTTACCAGCGTGTCGGCGACGGCGATGAAACCCTCCGACTGACACTCGAAGCCGATGACCGGGGACGCGAAGACTTCGACATCGCGTTCGATAGCTGTCTCGAGGCGCTCAGAGCCGCCGATGAAATCCGAACGTGCCTGCGTCGCTGCCGTCTTGGCCCTCGAATAGCTCGTCTCTTCCAGCGCAGTGAAGGCGTTTCGGGTTCGTACGAGCCCCCGTACGTACGCCTCAACCCCCGCCGTGCCTGGCTCCCACCGCGAAAGCAGCGTCGAGACGTACGCCTGTTCGTCGCGCTCGGCAGCCGCATCGAAGGCAGGAACCGCCGGCGTCACGGGATCGGTCACCGATGCTAACGCCTCCGTGGCCGCCCGGTGACGTTCGGACGCGGCTTCAAGATTCGTTCGACTGTTCTGGGCCATCGTAAGAGCTTCCCCCGCCTGCCGCGCGGCGAAAGCCTGCAGTACGATGTCGAGGTACGAGAACGTCTGCACGAGCGCCAGATACTCCCCATACTTCGCGCTCGTGTACGAGGCGAGATCAAGCAGTGCCTCGATTCGCTCAACTCGCTCGCCGTCGGCATCGCCTTCGACGCCTGACAGCACCTCACGAGCCTCGGTTATCGGCTCCGTCACTACCGCCGATTCCACCTCGCTTGCTTCGGCGAACTTGGTGTCCGTGACAATCCCGATGCGCCCGTCGACAATCACCTCCATCGCCTCCAACTCCTCGAGAGCCGAATCAAGGCTCGACCGAGCCGTCGCGATGGCCTCGTCCACGCGGTCCGATCTCTCCGTTGGGGTGCCCGTTGACGTGACGCTGTCCGTCGGGTCCTGCACAGCACTACAACCCGCGACACCCCCGACAGCGGCGGAAGCACACGCCGTCAACAGCGCCCGCCGGCTCATTCCGTCCGAACTCATCCGTCAATCTCCGTGTCGCGCCCCGAAAACAGCATCGTGGCGTAGAAGAAATCGTCACTCGTTACGCAAACTCCGACACCGGCCTCGACGTAGTCCTCGTCAAGAATCGCTGATCGATGTGGGGGTGAATCCATCCAAGAGTCGACGAAGTATTTAGCGACTTCTTCGATGGAGGTCTTAGCAGGGTATGGCGGAGTGTATGTGGTGATTATCTCGCTAGAAACGTGCGTATCATATCCATACTTTTCTAAACGATCTCCGTGGCTTTCACCATCTGGATTATCGTGCCCAATAAAATCGCGCTTAGCCATATCGTTCGAATGGATTCGTGCTATCTTGGCGAGGTCTTCTTCATAAGCGACTCGCTCGTAGTTTCGTAGCACCCTCTGTTTATTAGCATACATATGTGTCGTTTTCTCAATTATTTCGACATCAGGGAAATACTCGCTCTTTGAGGGCGTAATCTCCGGCAGAGGCTTCGGACTGGCTGTTTCTGTGGACGGTCGGTTCTCTGAGCTCGTACAACCAGCTATTGCTGCATTAAGTACCATACCAGTCGTTGTTATGAATCTTCGTCGTTTTGTCATCGTATTAGACTATTTTAATTTCAAATTCCGGGAAGTGCGTACCCCGTGTCATTGTTCGGATCAGGAGTATCGCTGGAACCCTCTGAATTGCTATCGTTTGAGGAAGAAGCAGACTCCGACGTAGAATCACTTTCTGGAGCGGTATATCCTACGCTGGAATCTCCGCTACCAGTTCCACTCAAATGATTACTCGATTCAGAGGCTTTGCTCTGGTTGTTTGAATCATCCCCGTCATCGCTGCTGGGAGCTATATAGCCGACCCCAGAATTCGGATCGTTGGTCGATTGGCGAGTACCGTATGAATAATCCGGACCTTCTTCAGAATCCCTTTTAGAAGAAGTGTCGGGACCACCACCAGACGGCCCAACGCTACCCGTTACGTTCTTTGCTACTTGCTGAGGATTACTATGATCTACCGCGAAAACAACGGTCACGTCGTCTGCTCCTTGGGCATCAATTCCGTCTAATATGTCCCCTTCGGCGAGCACTCGATGTTCGTTAATGACAATCTCATTGCCATGTCCAGTCCAAGCGTTACCGTCTGTATTTTCCACCCGGTTGACTATCTCCCGTGCTTTTTCGCCAGATAACTCCACTTCCACTACGTAGCCGTTTCCGGATGTTACTATATCTCGTGGCGCATCGCCGAACGTTGCTGCAAAGCCTCGTGCAGCGTGTTGCAATCTTCCGATTGCGCTATCAGTCGGTCTATCAATTACGGCGAGATTGTCGTTGTCATCTCCCGCGTTTGCGACTGTATTCTCAGTTCCAGATATTACGACAACTTCATTCCTCTGCTGAGTGGTCGAACAGTCCTCTACATTAATCGTAGTCGACGCCGAGGCAGTCTCACCGGAATCAGCAGTAGCGGTGTAGGTGATACTGTGATGCCCGATCTCGTCGCCCTCGAATGGCATCGGTGCGCTCCACGACCCGGCGTAGCGACTGTTCGTGAGGGGTTTCGACCGTCGGTTCGAGCCGTGTCTCATCGCCACGGCAAAGATCGATAGTGCTAGGTAAATCCACCTCTAGAGGAGCTTTCGAACCGCTTTGTCCGAGACATTCAGCGTGGTTCTCGGCAAAGTACTCCCCGTCGTTGCATGTCGCCTCTGTTTGGGCAGGTTCAGGGCCGGCAACTGTCGAAGTCTCCGAAGGATTGTCAGCGTATGGCTCCACATTCAGGACGGCTGAGTCGGTGCGTCCAGCCTCATCGTAGACGGTGGCCTGAACGCGAGCAGCGTCAGTTTTGAGAAAGACCATCGATACCGACGACTCGGCCGAGCGACCGTCGAGGGAGCGAATCGTGGCATTCTCCCCGTCGACGCGCCAGACAATCTCGTCGAGGGGCGCACCGTCCGCAACGACGTCAGCGAAGTACGTGACACGGTCACCGGTTTCGGGCGCGGGATTGCCAGTCAAATCGATTTTTGGGCCGGCGTCCTCGACGGTGATGTACAATGTGTCGGTCGATGTGTTTCCAGCAGCATCAGTGACAGTGACGGTTGCCTCGTATTTGCCGGGCGTCGTGGGTTTAAACGATGTCTGCGCACATGCCGTACAGGCAGGCATGAGCGTTCGGTCGTTCGGCGTCTCGATACGCCATTCGTAACTCTCGATCGTTCCATCCGGGTGTATCGACCCGGTGGCATCGAGTTGGACCGTCGTATTCACGGGCACGGTCTGATCCAGCCCCGCGTCGGCCATCGGGCCTCCACCGGCGGCCACCACACCGCTTACGGCCAGTAGCCCAACCATAGCGAAACAAATTACGCGAAATCGATTCATCTAATCTATGGCGGATTAATCCTTCTTTCACGTATAAATATTCGGTGATATATCTAGATATCGACGATGGTTCGAGGTAGGAATCGGGCCGCACCCTTTTGTGGATTCGAGTCGATGGTACACCAACTCGGAGAAAGGGAGGGATGTCGGCACAGATACGGCGGATTCAGGTCGTCGGGCGCGAGATGACAGCGACACGAACCGTTCTGGACGGGCTCTCGGCGTTCGAAACGGAGCGAGTGGCCTCGGTCGCGGGCCTCGCCCAGCGCCAAGAGGGCCCCGTCGTTCTCGTGGCACCGGCATTGACCCGCGACATAGAGCATGCTGTGGCCGCGGTTCGCCGAATTGACGGCGCCAAAACGGTCGTTATCGCGGCCGACGAGGTGTCCGACGTTTCGGTGGATGCGGTCGTACCAATCGATGCTGAGACGATAGCCCGCCGAATGGAGGTGGTTCTCGAGAAGATGGCGACCGAGCGCGCGCGCCGTCGGACCCGACGACTGGAGGGCCTCGCCGGAGCAGACGAGACGGACCACGGTTCCGCTTCGAATGCCTCCGGTGAGGGCGTCTGTCGTCGGCTCGTCGAGTCGGGACTCTTCGACAGCGCGTGGGTTCTCGAAAGCGATGGTGGGGTCGCAGTTCCCTCGGCGGCGGCGGGAATACCGATATCGGCTCTCGGAACGTTCGAGACAGGCGACTGGCCGTGGACGCGAGCGATGCGTGAAGGAACCGCGGTCATCGACGACGATGGCGTTTCGACGGTCGCAGTTCCGTTCGACGGTGGCTGTGTAGTCGGAGTGACCACGGACCGAATCGACGGCGCCGAAATCGAACCGCTGTCCCGTCTCGCCGAGGAACTCGGCGCCTCCGGGCCGGCGGGGCGGCCGCCGTACGCGCTGCTCGGCGAGGCGATTACGCACGAGATAAACAACCATCTCGACCTCGCGACGGTCCATCTGGAGTTGGCCGACGGTGATGCCGAACACCTCGACCACGTCGAGGCCGCCCTGGAGCGAATCGAGGCGGTAACCGAGGAGGTGGGAGCGCTGGTCAGCCGAAGCGTCGATATCCAGCCGTGCTCGCTGGAGGCCATCGCCACGGACGTCTGGGAGAGCGCCTCGACGAGCGATGCGACGCTTCGTGGCAACGACGCGACCATCGAGGCGGACGAGGACCTTCTCCGACTCCTGCTGTCGAACCTGTTTCGGAACGCGGTACAGCACGGCGGCGACGCTGTCACCGTCGAGGTCGGACCGCTGGATGATGGTGGGTTCTACGTAGCGGACGACGGCGCGGGATTCCCCGACATCGACCCGGGCGCGCTGTTCGAGTGGGGCAAATCGGGGGGTAACAGTACGGGAATCGGGCTCGCGCTGGTCGAACTGGCCGCCGAACGGCACGGGTGGGAGGTCGATGCCACCGACTCGGATGGAGCCCGCTTCGAGTTTCGGGTCGACTAGTCGCTACCGGCGTCGAGACGGTCTTTTCTGGTAGTATCCGGTTCCACGCCGTCGAGGTCGGAAAGCGCCCATTCGACGATATGGGCTTCGACGAGGTCTCGGTCGTCGACGAGCGTGCCGTCCTCCTGCCACCGCGTTTTGGCGTTCTCGGCCTCCGAGAGCATCCGCTCTTCGAGGGGTGTCTGGTCGGGTTCCTCGCGGGTCGCGTTCAGCAGGGCTTCGAAGTCCTCCCGCAGGACGAACGAGGCGCGAGCGGCGTTGCATCGCGACAGCGGACTCATTCCCGTCTTGAGAACGAGGTCGCGAACGGTCGCCCAATCGTCCTCGCAGAAATACAGCGACACCTCACCCTCGATGTCCCGCCATGCGATGGGGTCGGAGTGTTTCAGTAGTTGTACCGCTCGTGGCGGGATGTCGATGCGGTGGTCCGGGTCCGGTCGGCCGCAGAGACAGCAGGGCTTCTCCGTGCGCCCGGTGTACATACTGTAGATTCGGGCTGCTTGCCGTTTGGATATGCCGCCACCGGCCGGTCGTGCCGGGACCGCGGGCCCGCCGTCACCCCACACCTCTGCTATTCGATACCATTCGTGGCCATACCCGAACGTTTTATCGGCCGCCTCACGGAACGTCGCCTATGGACACGGCCGAGCGGACCGAACTGGTCACCCGGTACACCGAGGAGGTCGTCACCGAGGCCGAGATCGAGGCGCTGTTCGAGGAACGCGACTCCCCGACCGCCTACATCGGCTATGCGCCCACCGGCGAGATGCACATCGGCCACTTCACGACGATGCGCAAACTCGCGGATTTCATCGAATCCGGCCTCGACGTGACGGTACTCGTCGCTGATCTGCACGCCCATCTGGACGACGCGAAGAGCCCCTTCGAACTGCTGGACGCGCGCTCGGCGTACTACGAGGCGGCCATCGAGGGCATGATCGAAGCCGCCGGCGCCGACCCCGACGGGGTCGAGTTCGTCCGCGGCACGGAGTACCAACTCGAAGACCCCTACACGATGGACCTCTACCGGATGCTCGCGGAGACGACGCTTTCGCGTGCACAGCGCGCCGGCAGCGAGGTCGTCCGCCAGTCCGAGAACCCGAAGCTCGGCGGCCTCGTCTACACGCTGATGCAGGCCCTCGACGTGGCGGCACTCGACGCCGACATCGCCTACGGCGGCATCGACCAGCGTGGCATCTACATGCTCGCCCGCGAGCAACTGCCGGACTTCGGCTACGACAAGCCGGCCTGCGTCTTCGCGCCGCTCCTATCGGGGCTTTCGGGCGGCAAGATGTCGGCCTCCGAGGAGACGTCGAAGATCAACCTCACGGACGACGACGACGCCGTCGCCGAGAAGATCGAAGGCGCTTACTGTCCCGCCGGAGAGACGGAGGGCAACGGCGTCCTCGAATACCTCGAATACCTCGTATTCCCCATCCTCGAGGAGCGCGGCGAGGAGTTCGTCGTCGAACGACCCGAGGAATACGGCGGCGACCTCGTCTACGACGACTACGACGACCTCGAAGCCGACTTCGTCTCCGGGGAACTCCACCCCGCCGACCTCAAGCCGGCCGCCGCGGCGGGCATCGCGACGGTCATCGACCCCGTTCGCGAACGCCTGCTCGACCAGTCGGAACTGCTCGAAGACGCCTATCCCGAAAAGTACGCGTAACGCGGACTTTCCTTCCATCGAGCAGCCGTTTCTGTCGGCTACCACCCACCGTTAAGCGCTGCCGACCGGAAGGTGGCGTATGCTTAACCTGAACCTCTCGGATTTCATGGTCGAGTTCAAAGAGGGTAGCGTCAAGAACGTCGGCCCGGCGACCAAGGAAGTGACGGCGAAACTCTTCGACGTCGAGGCGGCCGAGGCCCGCGAATTCGGCGATAAACGAGTCAAAGTCGTCGCCGAGGACGGGGAGGGCAACGAGGTACAACTGGCGCTGTTCCCGGAGCAGGTCGACGCGCTCGCCGACGATATCGAGGAACTACGTGCGGAGAGCCGCGTTTTCGAGGATTAGACACCGTCGAGCCACTCGTCGGCCCACGCCTCGATTTCGTCGAAGACGGGACACAGCGAGCGGCCCTTGTCGGTCAGCGAATAGTAGGTCGCGACGGGGGCGTCCTCTTCGAGGCGCCGCTCGACGAAGTCGGCGTCCTGCAGGTCGTCGAGCACGCGGGAGAGGGTCCGGGAGTTGGCGTCCGTCGAGCGCTTCAGTTCGTTGAACCGCTTTTCGCCGTCCTGAAGGTCGTGAAGCACGAGCAACCGCCATTTCGAGCCGATCTGCTCCATCGATTCGACGACGGGACAGGGAGCCTCGACCTGCTGAGGTACGTTCGACATACCCGTCGTAGGTCGTCCGGCAATAAATATTCACGCTCCGCCCGAGTCGCTGTCCGGTTTTCGGACGCCGGTAGCGAGGCGATTTTATCGACGTTTCTACTTCCGAAGTAAAGGAAAAACGGTTTCCACTGAAATCGGCTGAAACGCCACCATCATCCGTTTTCGCCCATTACAGGGCCTGACGAACGAAGGGGCACTTCTATTAGCGATGCCACGAGAGAGTCAGGTATGACCCACACGTGCCGGAACTGCAAGCGCACGTTCACCAGCAAACTCAAATACGAGCTCCATCGGGACACGTGCTCGGCGGAGGCGCTCATCTGCGAGCGCTGCGGCGAGCAGTTCGAGGAGCGGCGTGCGACCCGCGACGGCTGGCATTACGTCTGCCCCAACGAGGACTGCGCCGGTGAGGGCCTCGGCGAGGATCTCCACTCCGTCGGCGACTTCCGACTCGAAGCCAGCACCCAGTAGCCGCAGTCGCCGCCGCCTCGGCTAGGTTTTTCTCCCGCGGCCGTGAGGGGGCGGTATGGAGTATACGACCCTCGGTTCGACCGGCATCGAAGTCTCGCGGCTCTGTCTCGGCTGTATGAGTTTCGGCGACCCCGACTGGCGCGAGTGGGTCAACGGCGAGGAGTTCGGCCACGAACTCGTCGAGCGCGCCCGCGACCTCGGCATCAACTTCTTCGACACCGCCAACATGTACTCGCGCGGCGAAAGCGAGCGCATTCTTGGCGACGCCCTCGAAGGCCACCGCGAGGAAAGCGTCGTCGCCACGAAAGTGTTCTTCAAGATGCGCGAGGACGACCCCAACTCCGGCGGCCTCTCCCGGAAGACCATCGAGCAGGAACTGGATGCGTCCCTCGAACGGCTCGGCATGGATACCGTCGACCTCTATCAGATTCATCGCTGGGACTACGATACGCCCATTGAGGAGACGCTTCGGGCGATGGACGACGCCGTCCGCCGCGGGAAGGTCCGACACATCGGCGCGTCTTCGATGTGGGCCCACCAGCTGGCCGAGTCGCTACACACCAGCGACCGCGAGGGGCTCGAACGGTTCGCGACGATGCAGAACCACTACAACCTCGCCTACCGCGAGGAGGAACGCGAGGTCATGCCCCTCTGTGAGAAGGAAGGTCTCGGCGTCATCCCCTGGAGCCCGATGGCCCGCGGCTACCTCACGCGCCCACACGAGGAGTACATGTCCACCAAGCGCGCCGAGACCGACGACTACGCGCAGGAACACCCCTACGCGGACAACGGCGGCAAGGAGATCAACGAGCGCGTCCAGCAACTCGCCGCGGACAAGGGCGTCTCGATGGCCCAGATAGCCCTCTCGTGGGTCCTCCACAAGGACTGGGTCGACGCACCCATCGTCGGCGCCTCGAAGATCGAACACCTCGAAGCCGCCGTCGAGGCACTCGACATCAGCCTCTCGGCCAGCGATATCGAGTATCTCGAGGAGCCGTACGAACCCGTTCCGGTCTCGGGCTACGAATAAGGCAGAACCGCTATCGCCGACGGACGAGGAACGCGGCCGTCAACATCGAGAGAAGCGCGACGACCGGGCCGAAGCCGGGGCCGTCGCCGGGCGTCGGCGTCTGGACGACCTGTCCCTCCCACTCGGCGGCTGTTGGCGTCGGCGTCGGTTCCGCGGTTTCCGTTTCGGGACCGGGGGCTGGCGTCGCCGTCGCGGCGGCCGTCGCGGTCGGCGTCGCCGTCGTGGCCTCCCCACCGCTGTCCCCGGCCCCGTCGTCGGAATCGGCATCCGACCCCGAGTTCGAACCGGATTCCTCGTCATTTCCGGCGTCGGGCGTCAGGGTCGGTGTCTCCTGCGGTTCCGAGGGTGGGGGACCGAGTTCCTCGCGGGCTTCGGCCTCGCTTTCGAAGTCGCCGATCCAGAAGTAGTGGGACTCGCTGCTGAACGTGACCCGCTCGCCGTCGGGGGTGACGCCGGTCGTACTGCCGGTAATCCGGTACCAGCCCGGTTCGTCGGGGTTGTCGATGCAGTCCGCCACCGAGACGAACGCGTCGCCGTCGTTGAAGTGCGTCGAGGCGCCGAAGTCGCTCTCGCCGTTGAACTCCAACTCGAAGACGTCCTCGCCCGCCGAGAACCGCTTGACGTTGTTCTTGAGGCTCTCGTCGGTCTCGTAGCCCTCGTGCGTGTTGCCCCGGTCGATGCCGAGGACTTCGCCGTCATCGGACCCGCAACTCGCCCAACTGCCCGCTTCGTAGACGGCAGTCGTCTTCTCGAGGGTTTCGAGGTCCCTGCCGCCCTCCGCGACGACTATCTGCCCGTATTTCACGTCCGTCGCGCCGGGAGAGCGGTCCATCGGCTCGACGGTGAAGTTGGCCGCGTCGGGACCGTGGCTCGCCGTTGCGGTCCCGCCGAAAAGTGCCACAGCCCCAACCGCGACAGAGACCACCAGCAGCGCCGTGAATACGAAGCCAGCAGTCCGGGACGGAGCCATCGGTTCACAATCGCATACAGGATTGGCTCGGTTACGCCTACTGCCGTCTATCTACGGCCCCTTCTTGGTAGCGCGAGCAGGGGACATATATACCGGGGGTGCCAACCGTCGGCAACGATGCGGTACGTCAAGGTCTCCCTCATCCCCACGGAGGGTGACATCGACCCCGTCGGCGAGGAGATACAGCAGGAGCCATCGCTGACACGGGAGGCGATTCTCCACATCAACCGCCTGAACGACGGGACCGTCGTCCTTCTGACCCAACTTCGAGGCGACAGGGACGCCATCCTCGACATTCTGGAGAGCCACCGCGCCGTCATGTCGTACAACGTCTCGTCGCTCCGGGACGGCCTGCAGGCGTACATCCACGCCGAACCGACCCACATGGCCGCGGGCCTGCTCGGCCTCACGCAGGAACACGAGTTCGTCCTCGATACGCCCATCGAGTACGGCCCCGAGGGCGGGTTCCGGGTCGCACTCATCGGGCAGGAGGAGACCGTCCGACGCGCCATCGAGGACGTCCCCGAGGGCATCCGCGTCGAACTCGAACAGCTCTCGGATTACGACCCCGAACTCCGCGAACTCTCCTCGCTTCTGACCGACCGCCAGCGGGAGATACTCAACACGGCCGCCGATCTCGGCTACTACGAGGTGCCGCGGCGGGCGACCCATCAGGACATCGCCGACGAACTCGACCTCTCGACGACGACCGTCGGCGAGCACCTCCGCAAAATCGAGGCGCGGATGCTCTCCGAAATCGCCCACTAATCGATGCGGCTGGTCAGATAGGCCGTCCCGAACCCGACGAGGCCAGTCAGGAGGCTCACCTGTACCATCAGCGTCAGCAGCGCCGAGGGGTTCAGGGGGCCGTCACCGCCACCGCCACCACCGCCGCCCGGCGGCCCGAACTCCGAGAGAACCGCCAGCAGCGAGAACAGCGCGAGGCCGACGAACAGATAGAATCCGAGGAAGCCACCCGTTCCAGCGACGACGCCGGCGACGGCTTCCCGACCGGAGAGGCCGCGTCCGACCACGACGCCCGTGACACCGGAAGCGAGCGGGCCGACCGCATACGAGAAGAAGATGGCGACGAGGAACATGATGCCGACCTGCGTGTTGTCGAGCGGGTCGGTCCCGGGTTCGACGAACTGTTCGATGAAGAAGCTGATCGTGAAGTTCGACGCCAGCCCCACGCCGGCCCCGAGGAGGCCGAAGAGACCGATGACGGCCAGCAGATACGAGAGGCTCTTTCGCATGAATCGGGCTTGTCACCGGACCCACCTGTGGATGGTGCCGCGATACGACGGGGAATTAAATACGACTGGTGCGTGACGGTCGAAGGCCCTACTCGCCCGAAACCCCGCTGGTGACGCGCTCGACGGTCTCGTACTCGTCGTCGCTGTAGGCGATGAACCGGACGTCCGAGAGGGTTTCGGGGTCGTACGCGGCGATGGTCTCGGCGATGATGCGGGCGCCTTCCTCGATGTCGAACCCGGCGACGCCACAGCCGAGTGCCGGTATCACCAGCGACGCACAGCCCAGTTCGTCGGCCGTCTCCAGCGTGTTCCGCGTCGCCTCGCGGATGCTCTCGGCGGTCGCCTTCCCGTCGCCGTAGTGGGGCATCGCTGCGGCGTGAATCACGTAGTCGGCATCGAGGTCGTAGGCGTCGGTCACCGCGACCGCACCGAGGTCGACCGGCCCCTTCGAGACCGCCTCTTCGTTGATGCCCCGACCGGCGGCGCGTCTGAGCGCGCCAGCCACCCCGGAGCCCATCTGCAGGCTGGTCCCGGCGGCGTTGACGAGCGCGTCCGCCGACTGTGCCGCGATGTCTCCCTGTACCACCCGGAACTCCATGTGTCGTCGTTCATCGGCCGACAGCAAAAGTTCTGGGCACCCCCTGTGAGACGGTCGGCGCGGGTCGTAGACGGCCGGAAGCGGTAGCCCGAAAGCCCTCCGACCCCTACGTTCAGGTATGCGCCCGTTGCTCTCGATGCGGTGGCGCGACCTGCTGTTCGCCCATTGGTCGGTCGCCCCCGCGACCATCGCGGCGAAACTCCCGGACGAGGTCTCGGTCGACACCTACGAGGGCGATGCCTATCTCGGCGTCGTTCCCTTCGTCATGGACGACATTCGCGTGCGCGGCGCACCGCTGGGGTTGGGGTTCGGCGAACTCAACCTCCGGACGTACGTCACCGTCGACGGGACGCCCGGCGTCTACTTCTTCAACCTCGATGCGGACGACAGACTCGGCGTCATCCTCGCCCGGAAACTGTTCCGCCTGCCGTATTACCGCGCCGAGATGGACATCGAAACCACGGGGTCGGACGCGGACCGCGAGGTGTCGTTCCGAAGCCGACGCCGCACGACGGGCGTCTCATCCGCCCGGTTCGATGGCCGATACGGGCCCGACGGGGATTTCGCCACGCCCGAGGCGGACTCCCGGGCCGAGTTCCTCACCGAGCGCTACCGCTTTTATACGACCGACGACGGCGGGCGGGTCTACTACGGCGACATCGACCACGAACCGTGGTCGCTGGCCGAGGGGTGGGCCGACATCGAGGAGAACACCCTCTTCGATGCGAACGGGTTCGACCGCCCGGGCGGCGAGCCGATACTGCACTTCGCGGCGCCCATCGACGTGACGGCCGGCCGAATCAGGCGTCGATAGCCACCGGTCGGCGGTCGTCTCGGACATGCCCTACTAAATACGGCCGGGCCATAATCGCCGGTAATGGACGAACGTGACGACGGGAGCCCGAACGGTGGGCCGTTCGACGAGGGGTTACAACCGGCTGTCACCCCCGTCGACGGCGGAGGCGCTTCGGCGGGCGGCGACGAGGTGCCGGACATCGACGAACTCATCGGCCCCGAACGGACGCTCGAACCGTCGATTCAGGTCGTCTGGATACTGCAGGGTGCCATCTCGGCGACCGTCCTCGGCGTCATCGTCGCCGTCGCGCTCGTCTTCGCGCCGGTCGGCGCGCCGTGGATGGGCGCCGTCGTCTCCGTAGCCGTCTTCCTTCTGAGTGCCGTCTTCGCACTCCTCCGGTATCGGGTCTGGTCCTACCAGTTGCGGACGGATTCGCTGTTGCTCCAGCGGGGCGTCCTCACGCGCGTTTCGACGGTCGCACCCTACGTCCGCATCCAGCACGTCGACGTCCGCCGCGGGCCGACCGAGCGGGCCTTTGGACTGGCGACGACGGTCGTCTACACCGCCGGCTCCCGCGGGGCCGACGTCTCGATTCCCGGTCTGACGCCGGAGCGGGCCAACGACCTGCAGGCGCGGTTGAAAAGCCTCGCCATCGCCGCGGAGGGTGAAGACGCAGTCTGATGAAGCTCGACCCGCTCTCGATTCCGTACCGAGCAGGCGAATCCGTCGTTCGGCTAGCGTGGGTGCTCGTCATCGCCTTCATCGGGACGCCGGGACTCAGCGGCCCGACCGGTATCGGCCTGCTCGTGGTCGGCTGGTTCGTCATCGCGGTCGGCTACCAACTGGTCTACTACCAGCGGTTCGACTACGAACTCACCGAGGACACGCTGGATATCGCCTCCGGCGTCGTCTCCCGCCGCCAGCGGGAGATTCCGATTCGTCGGGTCCAGAACGTCGACATCAGCCGAAACGTCGTCCAGCGCGTGCTCGGCCTCTCGCGTATCGACCTCGAAACCGCCGGTGGCTCCTCGACGGAAGCCTCCCTCCGATACGTCAGTACGGAGGAAGCCGAGCGGTTGCAGTCCGAAATCGCACGCCTGAAACGCGGCGAGGCGGAAGGTGAGGAAACTCCCGAGGCCGCGGCCGAAACGGAACTGTTCGCCATCACGCCGAAGGAACTCGGCCTGCTCGGCGTCATCGGCATCGACCTCCGGTTGCTCGGCTTCGTGACGGTAATCCTGCCGGTGGTCTTTCCCTCGGTCCAGCGCCGGTTCGGCGACCCGTTCCAGGACCCCCTGCTGGCGCTGGCGACGACGGCACCGCTCGTGGCCCTCGCCATCGTCGCCGTCACCGCAGCGATAAGCGGCGCGATCGCCGTGACGAACTACTACGACTTCCACCTGTCACGCCGCGGAGACGAACTCCTCTACGAGCGGGGCCTCCTCCAGCGATTCAGCGGGAGCATCCCCCTCGAGAAGGTCCAGACGCTCGCGGTTTCGGAGAACGTCATCGCGCGACGGCTCGGCTACGCCTCCTTGGCCGTCGAGACGGCGGGGTACGCGCCGGGCGACGCCGGGTCCCAGTCGGCGATTCCGCTCGCGGACCGCGCGCGCGTCCTGTCGCTCGCCCAGTCGGTCGAGGCGTTCGACGACCTCGAATTCGAACGCCCGCCCAAGCGCGCCCGCGAACGGTACGTCGCTCGCTACGCCATCGTCGTCACCCTCCTCGTCGCCGTCGCCTACGCCGTCGACCGCTGGACTGGGCTGGCGTTCGCGTGGTACGCCATCGCAGGTCTGCTGGCGGTCGTCCCGGTCGCCGCCCACCTCAAGTGGAAAAACCTCGGCTACGACGTCCAAGACGAGTACGTCGTCCTCCGGGAGGGGTTCTGGACCCGGACGATAACGGTCGTGCCCTACTACCGCGTCCAGACCGTCGTCGACTCCCAGTCGATATTCCAGCGGCGTCGTCGACTGGCGACGCTCGTGGTGGATACGGCCGGCACCAGCGGGCTGACGAGCGGGCAACCGCGAGCGCTCGATATCGACGCCGAGACGGCTCGCGAGTTGCGTGAAGCCGTCGCGGACCGCTTGCAGGCGGCGCTCGCCCGCCGTCGCGAGGAACGCCGCCGCGAGCGGTTGACGTCGATCACCGCTGAATCGCCGGAAACGGCACCGGACGACTGATTCCGGGCGAGGGCGGGCCACCACGCTTAAGCACCGCTCGATACTCCGGATTCGTATGGTATCACGAGCGACAGTAACAGTCTTGTTGGCCGTTTTCGTTCTGCTATCCGGCTGTTCGGGCCTCGT
The DNA here is from genome assembly GCF_037031205.1 of Natronomonas amylolytica. Taxonomy (NCBI): domain Archaea; kingdom Methanobacteriati; phylum Methanobacteriota; class Halobacteria; order Halobacteriales; family Natronomonadaceae; genus Natronomonas; species Natronomonas amylolytica. The sequence goes on from NZ_JAYEZM010000001.1 coordinate 42,474, forward strand.
CGGTGGCGACGGGAACGGCACCCCGACCGAGGAACTCCCCGAGGACCCCGAAGCGTTCGACTACGCCGCCGGCTTCGGCGCCGACGGCGTGACCGACGGGGAGACCGCCCTCGAGACCTACAACGACGCGGTGCAGACACAGGGCAACTACACCGGCGAGTACGGCTACGTCGTCACGACGAACGACGGCGAAACCGACGTCGACGTCGAGTATCGCGTCGACTTCGAGGCCGAACGGGCCGACCAGCAGGCCGTCATCGAATCGCCCGACGTCAACGCCACCGTCGATACGTACTACGAGGGCGACACGCGCTACACGCGCGCCGAATACGAGGGCGAGCAGGGCAACGTCGGCGTCGAAAACGAGTCGTTCCCGCCCGAGCAGTTGACGGCCTCCGAGGCCATCGCCCCGCTGCTTTTGAACGCCACGGAGTACGACGCGACCGTCGAGCGGCGAGGCGGCGAGCCGGTCGTCGTCTACGAGACGACGGACATCGGCGACGCCGCGGGCATCGTCGGCGTCGAGAACCCCGATAGCGTCTCGAACTTCGAGGCGACCTTCGTCGTCGATTCCGAGGGGCTGATTCACAGCGCGACCCTCCAGTTGGATTTCGTCGTCGACGGCAACGAGCGGTCGACCACGATGGAGTTCGAACTCACCGACGTCGGGGAGACGACCGTCGAACGGCCCGGTTGGGCCGACGAGGCCGACCAAGCCTGATACCGTCGAACGGAACCGCCCCAATAAGAGCCCGGTATGCACGGGCACAGCGCTTTTGAAGTCTCGGTAGAAGCACCTTCCATGAATCGCCGCGTGGCGCTGACCGTCGTAGTCGCCCTCTTTCTGGCGCTGGCAGGTTGTTCAGCACTCCCCGTCTGGGACGACGGCGGAAACACGGCTCCCGAAGCCGGGACCGACACGCCTACCGCGACGCCGACGCCAACCGAATCGGTGCCGAACGCCGACCCCGGCGGCGACGGCGGTGACGGGGTCGAAGACGCCTCGTATCCGCCGGGCTACAACGCCAGCGGCGTGAGCGACCCCGGGACCGCGACCGCCGCCCACGTCGACGCGCTTCTCGGCTACTCGAGTTACATATTTACCTACCAGAGCCGGCTGGAAACCGCCGAAGGCAACAGTTCGTTCGCGTATACGACTGCTTCGGATAACGAGGACGAGGTGGCCTACGCCGTCCGCGACACGTCCCGGGGACCACAGGCGGCCTACTACGAGGACGACCGCGTGTACCTCCGCGACGAGACGAGCGACGAGACCCGATACAACTCCACGGACCGCGAGTACGACATGGAGGAGTTCTCGGGCGTCCAGTTCGTCGGCCCGCTTCTGGGCGCCGTCGAGTACAACGACGCCGAGGTCATCGAGACCGAGAGCGGCACCTACTTCCGCTATACGAGCGCCGAGGTCACGAACCCCGAGGAGATTCTCGGCACGCAGGTCGACGACAACGACATCGACCGCTTCGACGTGAGCATCGTCGTCGACGCCGACGGCACCGTCCGGGAGGCCATGTTCGTCGTCGAGGCCGACAACGACGTGAGTGCCCGAATGTCGCTCAGCGAGATCAACTCGACGAACGTCGAGCGGCCCGAGTGGTTCGACGAGACCGACGACTCGTAGCCGCCCAACGATTTTTCTGACAGCCACCCATTGAGAGCGTATGGCACGCGAAGTCCGCCACGACGCACAGGGACCGGACGTACTGGACGAAGACGACATCGGCGACGACGGGAAGATATTCGTCTGTCGTTGTGGGCTCTCGGCGAACAAGCCCCTCTGTGACGGTTCACACAACGGCACCCACGACGAGGAGGACGATGCCGTCTACAAATACGAGAACGACGACGACGAGAACGAGCGGCACGTCATCGACGAACTCGTCTTCGCCGACGAGTAGTCACTTATAAGTCGCCGCCATAGCCGGCGTATGGACTACGAGGCCGCAGTACTCGACCTCGACGGAACGGTCTACCGCGGCGATTCGTTGCTGCCCGGCGCCGCGGCGGCCGTCGACCGGCTCCGGGCGGCCGGGGTCGACCTGTGCTTTTTCTCGAACAACCCGACCAGGTCGCGGGCCGCCTACGCCGAACGGCTCCGAGACCTCGGTATCGACGTCGACGAATCGGCGGTGCTGTCGGCCGGGACGGTCACGACGCGGTTCCTCGCGGACGAACACGGCGACGACGCGGTGTTCGTCGTCGGCTCCGACGGACTGGTCGAACAGTTCGAGGCGGCCGGCCTCTCGACGGTCGCCGACGCCACGGAGGCCGACGTGTTGGTCGCCTCCTACGATATCGATTTCAGCTACGGCGACATGCTGGCGGGCTATCGCGCGCTGAACGCCGGCGCGGCCTTCTACGGTACCGACCCGGATTTGCTGGTGCCCGCCGAGGAGGGGATGGTTCCGGGCTCCGGAGCCATCATCAACGCCGTCGGCGGCATCGTCGACCGAGAGCCGGCGAAGATTCTCGGCAAGCCGTCGGCGGAAGCCCAGCGGGCGGTCCTCGACAATCTCGGCGTCGCTCCCGAGCGGTGTCTGGTCGTCGGCGACCGCCTCAACACGGATATCGCCCTCGGGGAACGCGCCGGCATGACGACGGTACTCGTCCGAACCGGCGTGGCGACCGATGCTGACGTGGCCGACAGTGACGTCCAACCGGACCACGTCATCGACTCGCTGGCCGAGCTAGAGACGATTTGGGCCTGACTGAGAGTTATAAACGGTCCAGTATCAGAGCCCGAAGTAGACGTTTGAACAGTCTCGATTGGTAGCGTCTGACAAGGATTTATATACCATCGGTACCGACCCACGAGTATGGTTGACACAGACCATACTCCGTATGACTACGGCGAGGCAGAAACCGAAGCGCTTGGCGAGGACCCGCCACACGAACAACAGCACGGCGCCGACACGGTCATCGTCGACGGGTCGGTGATGAGTTACAGAAGCTACACGAAGGTCGAGGAGCCATGACGCCCCGGGCCGACGCGTAGTCGGCCCCCGGGGCGGTCGCAGCCGACGGCCGGCCCGATACCACCGACGCATCGTTCGCAGGACCCCCCGTTTTCGCGCCATCTTATAAGACGCCTCACGACCAAGAACAAGCTATGGAGTACGCCGACTTCCTCGACGAGTCGTACGAACCCGGAGCCGCCGACCTCGTCTGCACGTTCAGAATCGCCCCGGGCGAGGGCCTGTCGGTCGGCGAGGCCGCGGCCCGCGTCGCCTCCGAGTCCTCCAACGGCACGTGGGCCGCCCTCTCGCCGGAGTCGGACGTCCGGCAGTACTCGGCGCTGGCCTGCGGTATCGGCGGAGAGGGCCCTCACGGCACCGATATAACGGTCGCCTACCCCGAAGCCCTCTTCGAGGCCGGGAGCCTCCCGCAGGTGCTGTCCTGTATCGCCGGCAACATCATGGGGATGAAAGCCGTCGATACCATCCGCCTGCTCGACTGTGAGTGGCCCGAGGGCCTCGCCGACTCCTTCCCGGGGCCGCAGTACGGTTCGGACGTCCGAACCGAGATTCTCGATGCCGGCGACCGGCCGCCGCTGGCGACCGTCCCCAAGCCGAAGGTCGGCCTCTCGACCGAGGAACACGTCGACATCGCCGAGGCGGCGTGGCGCGGCGGCGTCGACCTCCTGAAGGACGACGAGAACCTCACCGACCAGGATTTCAACCCCTTCGAGCGCCGGGTGGCCGACGCCCTCGAAGCCCGCGACCGCATCGAAGACGAGACCGGCGAGCGCAAGGACTACCTCGTCAACATCACCGCCGAGACCGACGAGATGCTTCGCCGCGCCGAGTACGTCGCCGACCAGGGCGGCTCCTTCGTCATGGTCGACATCATCACCGCCGGCTGGAGCGGCCTCCAGACCGTCCGCCGGCGGACCGAGGACCTTGACCTCGCCATCCACGCCCACCGGGCGATGCACGCCGCCTTCGACCGCCTGCCACAGCACGGCGTCTCGATGCGCTGTCTCGCGCAGTTCGCCCGCCTCGCCGGCGTCGACCACATCCACACCGGCACCGCCGGCCTCGGCAAACTCGAAAACGAGGACACGCCCGGCATCAACGACTGGCTCCGCTCGGACCTCTACGGCCACAGCGACGTCCTGCCGGTCGCCTCCGGCGGCCTCCATCCCGGCATCGTCGACCAACTGCTCGACGCGCTCGGAACGAACATCATGGTCCAGGCCGGTGGCGGCATCCACGGCCACCCCGACGGCACCGAGGCCGGCGCTCGTGCCCTCCGGGCCGCCGTCGAAGCCCACGGCGACGGCGAGTCGCTCGAAACGCGGGCCGAATCCGTCCCCGAACTCGCGACGGCGCTCGACAAGTGGGGGACCGATTCACCGCGGTAAAAGCAGATGGAATCGCAGGTAGTGTCGCCGAACGTGCGGGTTACTGGAACCCGCGTCCGACGTCCGATTCCTCGATGAGGTCGTCGAGTTCCTTCGAGAGCAGGTCCTCGGCCTCCTCGAAGGTCTCCGAGAGGTCGTCGAGTGCGTCGGGCCGGTCGTACATGTCGTACTCCATCGGCCCGAAGGCGGGGCTATCGAGGGCGTCCATCACGTCCTCGAAGAGCGCATCGCCCGTCGTCGGCGCGTCGGCGTGGGTTTCGAGGACGGTTTCGAGTTCCTTCGCCCGCTCTTCGGCCTCGCTTTCGTCCTCGATGCCCTGATTGACGCCGAAGCGGCCGCCGCTGTCCTTGCCCGGGAACAGCGGGTCGAGTTCGTCGTCGACCTTTCGGGCGACCTGTGCGCCGACGCCCTGTACCTCGAATGGGTTCTTCGCGTAGGTCTTCAGCTGGTAGGCCCCGACGGAGGGGTGGCCGACGAAGAGGTCCTCGCCGACGCCACCGCGGCGGTCGCCGGCGACGGCACGCCAGCCGCTGGGCTCCGCGTTCGACTCGACCACGTCTTCGAGGATGTCCTCCCAGTCACGGACGCGCATATACGACGTTCGCGTGCCGACGAGAATGAACCTGTCGGCTTCGGCGGTTTGTTCAACGAACTGGACTCAGTTACTGGCCTCTAACACATTATTATTTTTAAAGTATTGTGTAACTTTATAATAGCTGCTGGCAGATAGTGACCATAGTTAGCATGCATCTCTCGGATCTCGTCGACCACGAATGGAAAGCCCACGAGAAGAAACGCTTTCTGAAGGACTCAACGAAGACGAAAACCGATGATTTCGACCCAGAATCGTTCAAGCACGAGGGGTTCGACGACCGTGAGAAATATCTTGATACGTATGCCCCTGCGTTAGCCAATAAGAACCGGGTCTGGACTGAGCTTACGGATTTCACACCTCCACGCCTCGGGTCAATAAACAACTCACCATACCAAGCGTTGGTTATTCGGTACGGAATCCTTCGGACGCTTATCAGGGAACCCGGGTACTCGATGCCGAAGGAATCGCTGCTGGAAACGGTCCAGGAATGGCAAGGAGAAATTATAGCGGAGGGTTCTGATTCCGAGTTCTCCGACGATGATACGCTCTTTCACCTGTCGAAGGCAGCCGTCAATCACGGATCCGACGTTGACGATTCGGAACTACACCTGATATACAGATACACGGAACTGTACAACGAGCAGCAGCAATGGAAGCACGAGCACTACACCTGGCGGGATATGTTCGAGCGACTTTCGACTATCAATCGCTTCCCGAAGGTATCTCGCTCCGAGAAGCCCGAACACGCCCTCGATACGATTGAAAAAGGCCTCTGGTCGTTGCAGGAGCAAGCACTGGTCTACGAGGTTATCGAAAACGGGCAGAATATCGTCGGTATCCCGGAAGATTACGACGATATCATCCAGGAGTGGGTCAGCTACGAGATTGCCGATGAGAACTTCCGGACGATGTTAGAGAGCCTCGGCCAGTTCGACAGTCAATCGAGGCTCATCGAGGCACGCGAGACCTTCGATATCAACACGAAAACGGGAGGGCGGAACGATAGGCGCCGGGGAAGTCTCGTCGAGGCAGGCGTTTATCCGAGTGATTTGTTGGATGAGACACTCACCAAAGACGACTTAAAAGATATTGTCGACGAGTACGGCATCGACGCACACAAGCGACGGCGGAACGAGATGATTGAGAAGACCATCGAATACTTCGAACGGGCACAGAAGAGCGTCGAAGAGGGCGAACCGGAGTCAGAACTCTACCTGCAGTGCTTCGAGGATATCGCAGACGGCAAAATCGAGAAGATACCCCCACAGCTCCAGACGATAGTCGATGAACCGGACAAATCGAAGAAGTTGGAGATACTCTTCGAACGCGCAACGGCCGAGATTTTCGAGGACGTATTCAATCTCTCTGAGACCGAATTACTGGGCCAAACTGGAGGCGGCAACGTCGCTGACGGGCAAATCGAACAAGACAGTAGATGGCTCCTCTGGGACAACAAACGACGGTCGGGGAAGTTCAAACTCGATGCCGATACCAGGGCCAAAATAAAGGACTACATCGATACGAAAAACCAGCAACACGACGTCGAGTGGTTCTTCATCATCGCTCCTGAGTTCGCGAAATCGGCGGAACAGCGGGCGAATCAGCTAGAGACACAGGTCGGTGGTATCGACATCAGATTGGTCCGAGCGGACACCTTCACGGAATTAGCTCGCTACTGGCAGGCGGAATACGATAATGACGCCGAGTTCCCCCTTTCCGTCTTCTATGGGTCAGATATCCTCGACCTAGAAACCGCCAAGGGTGCTCTTGAAACGATGTTCTCATAGGAGCAAGAAGCATCGACCGACCGATAGCGTTTTTCCGACGAGCGCGTTGGTGCTTGTGTGAACGTTCGCGGCCCCATCGTCGAGGCGCAAGACCCCCGGACCGTCGAGACGAGCTACGGCACCTCGGAACTCGCCGAGGTGACGGTCCGTCCCGAGCGGGGCGCCCGCGACCCCGTCTCGGTGACGCTGTGGGGCGACTGGACCGAGACCGCGGAACTACTGGAGGAGGGAATGGAACTCCTCGTCACCAACGTCGAGGAAGACGAGTTCAAGGGCGAAACCCAGTATTCGACGACGGGCGATTCGCTGGTCGTGGTCGACCCCGATTTCCTCGTCGACGTGACCGACATCCGCTCGTGGGTTCAGTGCCCACGGATGTACTACCTCGACAAACTCACCGGCATTCCGCTGAAGTACCCGGTCATCAAGGGGACCGTCGTCCACGAGGTGTTCGGCGACCTATTGCGGGGGCGGGACCTCGAAGACAGCATCGAGGAACGCGTCGCGGAGGCCGCCCTCGACGTGGGGCTGCTCGGCGAGACAGCCGACTCCGTCGCTGACGACATCCGGCAGAACGCCGCCGCGATTCAGGGGTGGCTCCAGCAGGGCCGACTCGGCGACGACGCCGATACGTGGCGCTCCGAGCAGACGCTCATCTCCAAGCGGTTCGGCATCAAGGGTCGGGCCGACGCCGTCCGCCGTGGGATGCCCGTCGAACTGAAGACCGGCAAGAATCTGACCAAGGAACCGCGGTTCCAGGACAAGGTGCAGGCGGCCTGCTACGCCCTGCTTTTGGCCGATGGCGTCGAAGACGCACCGGATACCGGGACCCTGCTGTACACCAAAAACACCGCGCTGGAACGGAGCGAGGAGTCCGGCGACCTCTCGCCGGCCAAGGAGTTCTCCATCGGGTCGGGGTTCCTGCAGTTCGTCCTCCGGACGCGCAACGAAATCGCCGCCGCCGAACACGACATGTCCGTTCCGACGGGCTACGAGGCCAACGCCAAATGCGAATACTGCTTCGAGCAGGACACCTGCATGGTCGTCTCGGGGCGCCTCGACCAGGAGTCGAAGGCCGGTCAAATCGGCGAACCCCTGCCGGAGGCGGAGCGCGAGTACTTCGAGCGGTTCTATCGCTCCATCGAGGAGGAGCGCCGCGAGGTCCACAAGGAGTACCGGAAGCTCTGGGAGCAGACCGCCGAAGAGCGGGCCGACGACGACCGCGCGCTCATCGACCTCGAACCGCTTGATAGGCGCGCCGTCTCGGGCGGGCGCTGGCGTCTCCGCGCGGAACGGACCTCTGATGCAGTCTCGAAGATTCGGGAGGGCGACCGCGTCCTCGCCAGCGACGGCGACCCCATCGACGGGACTGCCGAACTCGCGACTGTCGAGGAACTGGGCGAGGAGGTCGTCGTCGTGGCCGACGAACCGCTGGACCTCCGGCGGCTCGACGTCTACCCCTCGGAAATCGGCGTCGACCGCCAGTTGACCGCGCTCCACGACGCGATACTTCGCGGCGACCCGGACCGGAAGGACGTCCTCTTCGGTCGTCGCGACCCCGAGTTCTCCGGCGAGGAGCGCACCTACATCGACAACAACGACGCACAGAACGAGGCGGTCAACAAGGCCGTCAACGCCGATGATTTCGCCCTCGTCCACGGCCCGCCCGGGACGGGAAAGACCTACACGCTGGCTCAGACGGTCCGCACGCTCGTTCGGAGCGGCGAGCGCGTCCTGCTGTCGGCCTTCACCAATCGGGCGGTCGACAACGCCATCGAGGCTCTCGAAGAGCAGGGCTTCACCGACATCGTCCGCTGGGGCTCCGAATCGGGCGTTCGCGACGATATGCAGGAGTACCGAATGGAACGCAGCGGCGACCCCCGAGACCGGGCCGCCGAACTGCAGGACGCACAGGTCGTCGCCGCGACCACCGCGGCCTGTGGCTCACGGGCGCTCAAAGAGCAACACTTCGACGTCGCCGTCGTCGACGAGGCCGGCCAGTTGACCGAACCGGGAACCTTCCTCGCGACGAACCTCGCCGACCGGTTCGTGCTTGTCGGCGACCACGAGCAATTACCGCCCGTGGTTCGGGCCGGAAACGACCTGCAGGAATCCCTTTTCGAACGTCTCATCGAGACCTACCCCGAGGCCGGCGTCATGCTCGACCGCCAGTACCGGATGAGCCAGCGCGTTCAGTGGTTCTCCAGCGAGGAGTTCTACGACGGCCAACTGCGCCCGGCCAGCGGCGAGGTGGCCGCCCAGCGACTCGACCAGTTGCCGGGCGTCGACGCCGACGCGCTCCCGGCAGAACTTCGAAACCCCGTCTCCTTCGTCGACCCCGACGGCCGCGCGGACGGCAACACGAACCGCATCGAGGCCGACCGCGTCGCCGAAATCGTCCGGTCGTTCCGCGAGGCGGGGGTCGCGCCCGACGATATCGGCGTCATCGCGCCGTTTCGGGCGCAGGTCGCCGAGATATCTCGCCGCGTGCCGGCCGATATCGCCGTCGACACCGTCGACCGCTTTCAGGGCTCCTCGAAGGAGGTCATCGTCATCTCCTTCGTCGCCACCGAGGACCTCGAAAGCCCCATCTTCGAGGACTATCGCCGGGTCAACGTTGGGCTGACGCGGGCGAAAAAATCCCTCGTCCTCGTCGGTGATGCCGACGCGCTCTCGACAGTGCCCTTCTACGAGCGGATGTTGAACTGGGCGGACGGCAATTAGACGCCGGGCCGCCGACACTACCGCGACCGCCGAGCGATGCGAAGTCGCGTGTCCTCGCGCTCGGCGAAGAGGTCCCGCTCGTCGCGTTCGAACGTTATGCCGCCGACAGTGGTGTTGGTGCCGTTCTCGGGAACGGTCGCGCGACCGAGCGTCTCGTTGTTCCGGGAGACGACGACATCGAATCCGTCGCCGGTTGGGGCGATGGAGACGTTCCGCCCGTCGATGCGCGCGTCGGCGGTCGCCCGTTCGTCGCGGAACACGACCGGCCGGTCTTCGGTCTCGATACCGAGACGGACGTTGTAGGTCGAGTCGCTACCGGCCAGCGACCAGGTCGTACGGGTGACGCGGACGTCCTCGTTCCACGTGACGCCGCCGACGCGAATCGTCGCTTCGCCGCTGCTGGCGAGGCGATTCTTCGAGACCTGCTCCCACCAGATGTTGCGCTGCTCGGAGACGACGATGACGCCGCTGGCGTTGACGCTGGTGGTGTTGCCGGCCGGAATCGGAACGGCGGAGATGTACTGGTTCTCGACGTCTTCGGCGTAGAAGACGGTGTAATCGCCCACCTCGACGGGGTCGGCGCCGCCGAGGCCGGCACTGGGGTCGTTGACGACGAACAGGTTGAACGGGACGGCGACGAGCGCGAGCGCGAAAACGGTCGCCAACAGAAGGCCGTAGGCGGCCTCCCGCCGCGAGAGGTCGATACTGGTGATGAGGTCCCGGGGCGTCGCCGTCGCGCCGCTGGCGACCACCGCGGCCACGAGAAAGACGAGCGCCGCGCCCAATCCTTGATAGAGGGTGAAGGTATCGGAGCCTTCGATGGCGTAGACGGCCCACAGGCCGCGGTCGGCGGCGACCACCAGCGCGGCCAGCCACACGTGGGTCGCTTTCGGGCGGACGTTGCGGCGATAGAGGAGCCACGCCGCGAGAACGATACCGACGAAAAGGCCGAGCGCATGACCCTGAATCGCGACGTCGGCCCACCACGGCTGGGAGAAGGATTCGCTCGCCGTCCGCGTAATCGTCGGAAACCGGATGGCGTTGTAGACGAGACTCACCACGTCCGCGAGCAGCGTCGCCGCGACCGCCGCCAGCGGGAACCGAACTAAGGCGAACCCGATGAAGGCGAAGACGACGCCGGAGAAGCCGATGACCGGTCCGAGCGCGAACAGCCCCGAGAGGATGCCGACGACGAAGACGCCGAGAACCCACGCGGCGATGCGGGCGAAGGGATTGGTACGGAGCGACGAGAACGAGGTAGTGCCGCGCTCGCGGGGGAAGTGACTCCAGGCGTACTCGGCCAGCGACCCGAAGACGAGCGTCCCCAGCAGGTTCCCGGTGATGTGGCCCAACCCGGCGTGGGCAAAGCCCGCCGTGAGCATCCCGGTGGGATAGAGGTACCCCCACGCGCGGAACGGAAGGACGACGGGGTCTCGCGGGTTGGCGAGGCCGTCCTGGGCTAGCAGATAGAAGGCCGCGACGCCGAGGACGGCCACGAGCGTGCCCCACGGCACGCCCATGACGAGGCGTTTGCGAGCCAGCAGGCCCCACCGGCCATCGGGCCGGTCGAGACGCCACAGGGCCACCAGCGAGACGCCGATGCCGGCCGCGAGCGTGAGATACCAGGCGGCGACCGGGACAGCCATACCGAGGGCCACGGCGTGGACTGATATATAAGTCGGCGGTGTTCCAGCGGTTCCGCCGTCGGCCCGTCCGCGCGAGTTCCACAGCGTTTAGCCGTCGGGCGCCAACCGACGCGTATGGACATCGAAGCCGTCTTTCCGGAGATCGAGACCATCGAGGACGACACGCTTCGGACCGGCGTCGCCTCGGCGTGGACCAGCGCCGCGGGCGTCAACGGACTCGATATCGAGGAGTTACCCGAGGTACCGTGGCTGCCGCCGGCCCAGCGGGACCTCGATATGGCCGCCGACGAGGCGCTGCTCGTCGACCACGTCAAGGACGTGACCTCGTGTGCGCTCGGCCTCGCGGAATCGCTGCTCTCGCGGGACGACGACCTCGATATCGACATCGACACCGTCATCGCCGGCGCTCTGGTCCACGACGTCTCGAAACTCTACGAGTTCGACGGCATGGACCGCACCGAGGTCGGACGCCTGCTGGGCCACCCCTACTACGGCGTCTCGGTCGTCTCGCGAGCGAACCTGCCGGTCGATATCGCCCACATCGTCCTCTCGCATAGCTCCAGAACGACCGTCGAACCGGCGACGCTGGAGGCCGAAATCGTCCGCCGCGCCGACGGGGTAGCGGCCGCGAGCATCCGGACGACGGCCCTCGACGACCTCCGGGACGCCTGACCGGTATCCGAGCGACCCCGGGCCCGAACGCAAGGACTAATCGCCTGCCATCGGACCATCGGATATGAGCGACGACGAGGGAGACGCCGAGTCGAACCGACAGCGGAAGCAGTTGCGCCTCGTCGGCTACGGCATCACCATCGCGGGCGTGCTCACGTACCTCGTCGCCTCCGTCAGTTCGCGACCCTACGCTATCCTCGTGTACGGTCTCGCCGGATTGGCTATCGCCATGCTCGTCTTCGAGAAACTCGAAGGCGGTGCGATGGGCATCTCGCTCGGCCTCCTGACCGGTTCGTTCGGCGTCTGGCTGTGGCCGAACGTCGGGGGAGGCGACTTCTACGTCCTCGGCTACATGCTCGTGTTGGCCGGCCTCGCTAACGCGATTCTGACGCCGTACTTCAGGGATTTCGGCGAACGGCTGGCAAAACGGTGATGTTCGCGGTATAGCGATATCGTGGGAAGTCGTATTATTTTGGGTAAACTACACAATCTGGGGAATTCTTTTATCGCTACCCACCGTAATCGGAGATATGTCAGAGACGACCCTCGACGACAGGGGACGGCTCACCCTGCCGAAGGAACTGCGGGAGCGCTACGGCGACCGCTACCGTATCGTCGAACTCCACGATGGAATCAAACTGATCCCCATCGCGGATGACCCTCTCGACGCTCTCCGTGCCGAATTCTCCGGGGTCGAAAAATCGGCCGAGGAACTCCGTGAAGGGGCACGTGACGCAGCGCTGGACGAGGCTGGCCGCTGAATGTACGCGGAAACCGATTTCCTTCTCGCCCTTATCAAAGAGGAGGACTGGCTCGGTGGGGCTGCTGAAGAGGTTTATCGAGACCGACGCGAGGACCTCTGGACCTCACAGTTCACTCTCATCGAGCTACTGCTGGTCGCCTACCGCGAAAACCGCGATACTGAGCAGGTAGTTGCGAACGCCGCCGCACTCATAGACGTTCGAGGCGATGTAGATACTGTGGTTGCGGCGGCGACATACGTCGAGGACCACGGGTTCACACCCTTCGATGCGCTCCATCTCGTCGAATCAGACGGCGATACGATCGTCTCTAGCGACAGCGCATACGATGGGTTCGCGTCTCGAATCGACCTGACTGCTGAAGGTACCGAATAGCCCTCCGCAACGGCTTTACCCGCTACCCTCTTTCCTCCGACAATGAGTGACTGGACGGAAAAGTACCGCCCGGAGACCCTCTCGGAGGTCCGGGGGAACAACAAGGCCCGCGACGCGCTGAAGGAGTGGGCCGAGACGTGGGACGACCACGGCGAGGCGGTCGTCCTCCACGGCGCGCCGGGGGTCGGCAAGACCTCCGCCGCCCACGCGCTGGCCAACGACATGGACTGGCCGGTACTGGAGATGAACGCCTCGGACGCCCGAACCAAGGACGAAATCGAGCGGTTCGCTGGCCGAGCGGCCTCGAACACGACGCTGGGCAGTCAGCGACAACTCATCATCCTCGACGAGGCCGACAACCTCCACCAGCACAAGGACCGCGGCGGGGCCGCCGCGATGACCCGACTGGTCAAGAACGCCACCCAACCCATCGTCCTCATCGCCAACGACTACTACGAGATGTCCTCCGGCCTCCGCAGCGCCGCACGGGACATCGAGTTCCGCGACATCTCGACGCGCTCTATCGTGCCGGTCCTCCGTGACATCTGCCGACAGGAGAACGTCGCCTTCGACGAGGACGTACTCGAATCCATCGCCGAGCAGAACCGCGGGGACCTGCGCGGGGCCATCAAGGACCTGCAGGCCCGCGAGCAGGGCGGCGAGATTCGCGCCGAAGGTTCGGAGGGCGACCGCGACAAGACCGTCGACATCTTCTCGTTTCTCGATGCGGTCCTCAAAGAGGAGTCCGCGGAGGAGGCCCTCCGGACGGCCTACGACGTTGACGAGACACCCGATAACCTCCTGCAGTGGATCGAGGACAAGGTGCCCAAGGTCTACGAGCGCGGCGAGTTGGCCGACGCCTACGAACACCTCGCCGACGCCGACGTCTGGCTCGGTCGGGTGCGAGCCACCCAGAACTACAGTTACTGGCGCTATGCGACCGACAACGTCGCCGCCGGGGTCGCCTCGGCCCGCCAGCAGGAACGCGGCGGCTGGACCCGCTATGGCGGCGCACCCTACCGCTCCTCGCGGGACGCCACCCGGGATTACATCGCCGAGAAGATCGCCGAGAAATCGGGCGTCTCGACGGCGACCGCACGCCGGGAGGTCATGCCCTACCTCTCGGTGATGACCCACCACTGCAAGAACCGCGAGTTGACCGTCGAGATGGCGGCCCGCTACGACCTCGATGCCGACCACGTCTCCTTCATCACGGGGTCGGGCAAGACCACCAACAAGGTCCAAGGCATCATCGAAGACGCCGAGGAACTGCTGGAGAAGGAGGCCGTCGACCACTCCGGCGGGGCCTTCGCGTCCATCGAGGGGGCGACGACCGGCGAGGCGGACACCGAGAACGACGAGAGCGACGAACGCGGCGGGGACGAGGACGAAAGTGGAACCCTCGCTGACTTCGGGGCCTCCGGCGACGGTTCGACGACCGACGGAAAACGGGACGATGCTGACGAGCAGTCGACCGAAGAACGCGCTGCGGAAGCCGAAGACGACGACGGGCAGGCCGGCCTCTCGGACTTTATGTGACTCAGAGCAGGCGGGAGAGGAACTGCTCGCCGCGTTCGGTCTGGGGGTTCTCGAAGAACGTCTCCGGTTCGTTCTCCTCGACGATGCGACCCTCGGACATCAGGACGATGCGGTCGGCGACCTCCCGGGCAAAGCCCATCTCGTGGGTGACGAGCATCATCGTCATGCCCTCCTCGGCGAGGTCCTCGATGACGTCCAGCACCTCGCCGACGAGTTCGGGGTCCAGCGCGCTGGTTACCTCGTCGAACAGCATCACCTTGGGGTCCATCGCGAGCGCACGGGCGATGGCGACCCGCTGTTGTTGGCCACCGGAGAGTTCGTGGGGATACGAATCCATCTGGTCGGCGAGGCCGACGCGGTCCAGCAGTTCCTCGGCGCGGCGCGTGGCCTCCGTCGCGGGGAGGCCCCGGACTTCCTTCGGCCCGATGGAGACGTTTTCGAGGGCGTTCTTGTGCGGAAAGAGGTTGAACGACTGGAAGACCATCCCGACCTGCTGGCGGACCTGATTGACGTCGCCGTCGGTAATCGACCGGCCATCCAGTCGAATCTCGCCGCTCTGAATCTCCTCGAGGCGGTTCGTACACCGAAGCAGCGTCGACTTCCCGGACCCGGAGGGTCCGATGACGACGACGACCTCCTGCTGGTCGACCGACAGGTCGATGTCCTTCAGGACGTGGGTATCGCCGAAGTACTTGTCGACGCCCTCGAACTCGACGAGCGGTTCGTGGCTCATTCGTCACCACCCCCGACAGTTCGGGAGAGGTTCGACAACCGCCCGAGGATGCCCCCGTCGGAGCCCCAGTCGGAGTACTTTTCGAGGGAGTTGACAACCTGACTCATCGACATCGTAATCATGAGATAGAGGATACAGACCCACACCAGCGGCGTCCACGGGTCAAGTTGGTTGCTGTTGATGTTCCGGAAGACGCTCATAATCTCGGGGACGGCAATGACGGTCAGAAGCGAGGTGTCCTTGACGAGGATGATCTGGTCGTTGCCGATGGCGGCGAGGGCGTTGCGCCACGCCTGCGGGAGGACGATGTGTCGAAGCGCCATCACTCGCGACATCCCGAGGGAGCGGGCGGCCTCCATCTGTCCGTCGGGGACGGCGTCGATACCGCCACGGATGGCCTCGCCGACGTAGGCGCCGTGGTTCAACGTGAGGCCGATTATCGCCGCCGGAACCGCCCAGTTCTCGAAGGGGAACTGGCCGGTCGCCCACAGTCGAGGGATGCCGAAGTAGATGACGAAAAGCTGGAAGAGCAGCGGCGTCCCGCGGAAGAACTCGACGTATCCCTTCGCGATGCGTCCGGTGACGCCTGAGGTGGAGATACGCCCCAAGCCAACCATGACGCCGAGAGTTACCGAGAGGAGACTCGAGATGACGACGATCTGGAGGACGAGAACGAAGGCCTCTGCGAACCGTTGGGCGATGAACGGCGACGTAAGCAGTGTGTAATTGACCTGTGTTTGCAGAATCCATACCACGAGGGCGCCGATAAGAAGGAGGAATCCGCCGGATACGATTTCACCGAATCGTCTGACGAGTGCATCACGCATCAGCACGCCGCCGCTCTCGGCGTCCTCCTCGCCGGTGTGCGCTTCTGCCATATGCTATCCGAATCGGTCCCGAAGGGATGAAACTACCGAGACGGATTCGCCTATGCAGCGAAGTACTCGCTGTAAATTTCGTCGTAGGTGCCGTCCTCGCGGATAGCTGCCAGCGCGTCGTTGACCTCCTGACGGAAGTCGTCGTCGTCCTGTCGGAAGGCGATGCCGTACTCCTCGACGGTCAGCGTGAGGTACGGCGGCGCGTCGTCGCCCTGGGCGGCGGCCTCGCCCTCGCCTTCGAGGAAGACGACCTCGTCGTTCTCGTTTGCGAACTCGGCGCTGACGGTGTTGTCGTTGATGACGGCGTCGACCTGATTGTTCAGCAGCGCGTCGAAGGCGCCGGTAATCTGGTCGTAGCTCTCGATGGTGAGGTCGCCGTCGAACTCCTCTTGAAGCCCCTCGGCGGCCGCCTCGCCGGTCGTCCCCTTCTGGACGCCGACCTGCGTGCCCTTGAGGTCCTCCTTCGAGGTGATGTTCCCGTCGTCGAGAACGAGGACGGTCTGGTAGGCCGTGAAGTAGGGGTCGGAGAAGTCGACTTCCTCGGCCCGCTCGTCGTTGATGGTCATCGCGCTCATGATGACCCGGAAGTTACCGTTGTTCAGCGACGGGATGATGCCGTCGAAACTGGTCTCCTGAAACTCGTACTCGTAGCCGAGTTCCCCGGCGAAGACCGCCTCGGCGATCTCGACGTCGAAACCGACGAGTTCGCCCTCCTCGGTCCGGTACTCGAACGGCGGATACGGGATGTCCGAACCGATAGTAATCGTCTCCGCTCCGTCGTCGCCATTGCCGTTCCCGCCGTCGCCGAGACAGCCGGCGAACGCCGCGGCCGCGCCGGCGCCACCGACCGTCTTCAGGTACGAACGACGGTCCAGATCGGTTTGTTCTACCATATCCGTTCCTTGGCAGAAACGCGTTTTAAGGTTTCGACGTGGGACGGAGCGGCAAATATATACTCAGTACCGAAAGAATGACCGTTCGGCCTGTTACAGCCGGAATTATTCGTCGTTCGACTGCGCGTCGACGACCGCAACGCCCGCGAGATTCACGATGTCCTTCACTTCGTCGCCCCGCTGGAGGACGTGGACGGGCTTGTCCATCCCGACCAGCATCGGGCCGATGGCTTCGGCGCCGCCCAGTCGCTGCAGCAGTTTGTAGGCGATGTTGCCCGCTTCGAGGTTCGGGAAGATGAGCAGGTTCGCTGGCTCGTCCAGTTCCGAGAAGCTATAGGTACCTTCGAGCATGTCCTCGACGACGGCGGTGTCGGCCTGCATCTCGCCGTCGACCGGGAAGTCGACCGCGTCGTCGGCCCGGAGCATCTCCGCGGCCTTCCGCGGCTTGCGAGTCCCCTCGTTGTCGACGCTGCCGAAGTCCGAATACGAGAGCAGTGCCGCCTTCGGGTCGATATTGAACCGGCGGGCGAGTTCGGCGGTCTGTTTCGTGACCTCGGCCAGCACGTCCTCGTCGGGCGACTGGTTGACCGTGGCGTCGGCGACGAAGACGACGCGGTTCTTGAAGGTGAGCATGTAGACGCCGGCCGCGTAGTTGGCGTCTTCGGCGGTGCCGACGACCTGCAGCGGCGGCCGCAGCGCCGACGGGTAGTGGTGCATCAGGCCGGTCAGCATCGCGTCGGCGTCGCCCATCTCGACCATGACGCTGCCGAGGTAGTTGCCGTCCTCGATGAGTTCGTCGGCCTCACGGCGCGTGATGCCCTTCCGCTGGCGGAGTTCGTAGAGCCGCTCGGCGTAGGGGTCGAGGTTGCCCTCCTCGGGGTCGACGATTTCCGGTTCGAAGTCGAGCCCGAGGCGTTCGGCGTGCGCCCAGATTTCCTCCCGGTCGCCGATGAGAACCGGCTCGGCGATGCCCTGGTCGACCAGTTGATAGGCCGCACGGACCATCTTCTCGTCGTCGCCCTCCGCGAGGACGAGTCGCTTGGGGTCGCTTTTGGCCTTGTTGAGGACGACCCGCATCATCTCGCGGGACTTGCCGAGACGGGCCTCCAGTTTCTCCGCGTAGGTTTCGAGGTCCAGGTCGATGCGGGCACAGCCGCTGTCGATAGCGGCTTTCGCCACGGCCGGTGCGACCTCGAAGAGGACGCGAGGGTCCAGCGGCTTCGGGATGATGTAGTTCGGACCGAACTGCAGCGGCTGGTCGCCGTAGGCCTTGACGACCGCGTCCGGCACGTCCTGTCGGGCCAACTCCGCCAGCGCCTCGGCGGCGGCGACCTTCATGTCCTCGTTGATTTCGGTCGCGCGAACGTCGAGGGCACCACGGAAGATGAACGGGAACCCGAGGACGTTGTTGACCTGATTCGGATAATCCGACCGGCCCGTCGCCATGATGACGGTGTCGTCCCGTGCGTTCTTGGCCGCCTCGTAGCCGATTTCGGGGTCCGGGTTCGCCATCGCGAAGACGATGGGGTCGTCGGCCATCGCCTGAATCATGTCCTGGTCGACGATACCGCCGACCGAGAGGCCGACGAAGACGTCCGCACCCTCCATCGCGTCCGCGAGGTCGCCCTCCGGTCGGTCCTGTGCGAACTCCCGTTTGAACTCGTTGACCTCGCCGTCCTCGGCACGGGCTTCGGTGATGATGCCCGTCGAGTCGCACATCGTGATGTTGTCGCGTTCCGCGCCGAGCGAGACGTAGAACCGGGCGGTCGCCAGTGCCGAGGCGCCGGCGCCGGAGAAGACGATATCCAGTTCGTCGAGGTCCTTATCGGCGATGTCGGCGGCGTTCAAAAGTGCGGCTCCGGAGATGATGGCCGTCCCGTGCTGGTCGTCGTGGAAGACGGGGATGTCCATCTCCTCGCGGAGCGTCTCCTCGATTTCGAAGCATTCGGGCGCCTTGATGTCCTCGAGGTTGATGCCCCCGAAGGTCGGTTCCATCGCGCTGACCGACTCGATGATGTCCTTCGGGTCGTCCTGGTCGAGTTCGATGTCGAAGACGTCGATGTCGGCGAAGCGCTTGAACAGGACGCCCTTGCCCTCCATGACGGGCTTGGAGGCCTGCGCGCCGATGTCTCCGAGTCCGAGCACGGCGGTGCCGTTGGAGACGACGCCCACCATGTTGCCCTTCGTCGTGTAGGTGAAGGCCTCGTTGGGGTCGTCGGCGATCTCGTTACACGGCGCGGCGACCCCCGGCGAGTACGCCAAAGAGAGGTCCCGCTGTGTGTTGGTCGGTTTCGTCGTCGAAATCTCGAGTTTACCCGGTGGCTCACGCCGGTGGTACTCGAGTGAGTCCTCGTCCAGTCCCATAGAGGTACCCCGTACAGCGGCCTCAAAAAGCTACCCAACATGGCGGGGCCGGCAGGCCTTGCCCCAACCGTCGCCGCCCCGCCTCCGGAGCCCCGCTCCGGGCGACACAGCCGGTTTCGGGGGGTATTTACTCCCGCAGGTCCCAGCGACGAGTATGGACCTCCGCCGGCTGTTGTTCGTCACGACCATCACGACCGCGCTCACCGCGCTCGTGGGCGTGTTGACCGCCACCTCGGGGGCCGGCCTGACCTGTGAGGCACGGTGGCCGCTGTGTGACGGCGCCGTCTTCGGCCTCTTCCCGGCCAACTTCATGTCCTTCATCGAGTGGTCCCACCGGCTGGTGGCGATGATAACCGGCTTTCTCATCATCGGCTCCACTATCGCCGCGTGGCGCGGCAGCCACCCGCGCCGCGTCCGCTTTGCGACGCTGGCGGCGCTCGTCATCACGCCCGTTCAAATCGTCTTCGGCGCGTTCACGGTGCTCGTCCACGAACTCGTCTTCGGCTACTCCATCGTCGTGTTGACGCTGCATTTCGGTTTCGCGGCGACCATCCTCGGTCTGCTCGTGGCCGCGACCGTGTGGGCCTACGCCGAAGCCAGCCCCGTCTCGCTCGACCGCATCCAGCAGGCCGGCGGCCTCGCGCTGCTCGGCTACCCGGTCATGGTCGCGCTGACGCCGCGGCTGTTCGTCACCTTCGGCGAAGTCGCGCAGTTCGTCTACTACGGCCTCGGGTTCGCCGTCTTCGCGGCGCTGGTCGCCGTCGCGCTGTGGGGCCGCGAACTCGCTGCCCGCGGCGTCTCGCTGGCCGGCGGCACCGCAGCACTCGCCGTCATCAGCCAACTCATCATCGCCCGGCAGGCCTTCGGCAGTCGCGGCCAGTTGCTCATCCTCGCGCTGTCGTTTGCGGCCTTCGGACTGACCCTCGGCGCGGTCAGTCGGAGTCGAAGCCTCGATGCCTCTCCGAACCGCGCCGTCGCTGGCGAGTAGGGCCGAAACCGAAGTGTCTTCGCCCGACGCCGAGTCACGAAGCCTTTTGAGCGAAACCGCCCCACGTTCGGTATGGAGAGTCTCAATCGGATGGCCCTCGAACTCACCGACGAGGCCATCGACTTCGCCGACGAACTCGCGATAGAGGTACACGAACTCGACAACGGTGCGATGGTACTGGATTTCGGCGTCGACTCGCCGGGCGGCATCGAAGCCGGCCTGCTGCTGGCGGAGATTCAGACCGGCGGGCTGGCGACGGTCCAGACCGGCATCGATGAAATCGAAGGCGCACCGCTGACCCACGTCGAGATATCGACCGACCACCCCGCGATGGCGCTGCTTTGCGCACAGAAGGCCGGCTGGGAGCTGTCGGTCGACGGCTTCGAGGGACTGGGCAGCGGGCCCGCCCGGGCGCTCGTGGCCGAGGAAGACGAGTTCCAGCGCATCGGCTACCGCGACGCCTCGGATTTCGGCGTGCTGGCGGTCGAAAGCGAGGAACTGCCCGGTGAGGCAGTCGCCGAACACGTCGCGGACATGACGGGCGTGCCCGTCTCGAGCGTCTTCCTGCCGACGTTCTCGACGGCGAGCGTGACCGGCAGCGTCGCCTTGGCCGCCCGTGCCGCCGAACTCGCCGCCTTCCGGCTGTCGGAACTCGGCTACGACCCGCTGGAGATGCTGACCGTTACCGCCTCGGCACCCGTCGCGCCCGTCGCCGAAAGCGACGAACTCGCGATGGCCCGGACCAACGACGCGCTGGCCTACGGTGGGCAGGTCCACATGACAGTCGACAGCGACTTCGACCGCTTCGAGGAGGTCGCCTCGACGGCCCGCGAGGAGTTCGGCCACCCGTTCGTCGAGGTCTTCGAGGACCACGAATGGGACTTCTACGACCTGCCAGTCGAGGTGTTCGCGCCCGCGCAGGTGACCATCGACATCGTCGGCGAGGGCGTCGAAGTGGTGGGCCGCACCGACGAGGCCCTGCTCGCCGAGAGCTTCGGCTTATAAATGAAGTTCAAGGTCCTTCCCGAACCCGTCGAGTCCGTCGAGACGGTCGCGGAGATACAGGCGGCGGTCCCGCTGGTGCCCGACGAGGAGACCTCCTGCTGTGCGAGGGTGATACAGCGGACCGACGTGGGCTCGCAGGACAGCGCCAAGGAGTGGCTGACCTTCCTGCGCGCTCTGCGACTGGTCGAGGAAGACGACGGGAAGTACCACCGACTCCAGCGTGACGCTAATCCCGGGGACCTTCGTGCGGCGTTTCTGGAACGGATATATCTGGCCGAGGACGTGGTGAATCTGCTCGATGCGGCCGACGACCCGCTCGACCTCGATGCGGTGTTCGACCGACTCACCGACCGGCTTCCACAGTGGGAGCGGCTCCGCCATACCGACCCCGAGGCCGTCTGGCGGGAGCGCGTCTACCGGATTCTGGAGTGGGCGGTCGTCTTCGGGCTGGCCGAACGCGCCGATAGCGGCTACGTGGCGGCATAACACCCTCGGGCGCATCCAAACGGTTTATACTGTCCCGACGGGAAGCCGTGGGTATGCCGAAAGAGCAGACTGAGGTCCGAGACCTTCAGGAAGGCAACTACGTACTGATCGACGACGTGCCGTGTAAGATCACTGCCTACAGCACGTCCAAGCCCGGCAAGCACGGGAGTGCGAAGGCCCGCGTCGAGGGCACCGGCGTCTTCGACGGCCAGAAGCGCAACTTCACCCAGCCCGTCGACCAGAAGGTCTGGGTCCCCATCGTAGAGCGCAAGCAGGGTCAGGTCGTCTCCATCTCCGGCAACGACATGCAGGTCATGGACCTCGACACCTACGACACCATCACGATGCGTATCCCCGAGGACCTTGACCCCAGCCCGGACGACGACATCGAGTACCTCGAGTGGGAAGGCCAGCGCAAGGTTGTTTAAATAGGGCACGACGGTAATGGGCGACTTTCCCGGTGCGCGCGCCGCTTTGGACGACGCCGCCTACGCGGTCGTCGGCGCACCGCTCGACGTTTCTACCACGTTTCGCCCCGGCGCCCGCTTCGGGCCCGACCGCATCCGTCGATTCGCCCGCCCGTTCGACGAATACGACCAGCGCACAGGCCGGCACTTCTCGGACCTCGCCTGTGACTCGGGCGACGTCGCCCCGTGGGGCGACGTTCCCGACTACCTCGACTTTCTGACCGGCCAACTGACCGACCACCACGACGCCGGCCGCCTGCCGCTCCTCCTCGGCGGCGAACACACCGTCACCGTCGCCGGCCTCCGCGCCGCCGACCCCGACGTCTACGTCTGTCTGGACGCCCACCTCGACCTATACGAGGCCTACGCGGGCGATGAGTACGCCCACGCGACGGTCACGAACCACGCCCTCGATATCGCCGACGAGGCCGTCCTCCTCGGGGTGCGCACGGGCAGCGAAGACGAGTGGGACCGCGCCAGCGAGGCCGACGTGACCGTCGTTCCGCCCGAGGATGTCCCCGACTGGGAACCAGACTTCGACGGCGACGCCTACCTCAGCGTCGACATCGACGCCGCCGACCCCGGATTCGCCCCCGGGACCGGCACGCCGGAACCGTTCGGCCTTCAGCCCCGCGAGATGCGCGACGTCGTCCGCGCGGTTGCACCCCAGTCGGTCGGCTTCGACGTCGTCGAGGTCAACGACCGCGACGACGGACAGGCCGCCTCGCTGGCCGGCAAACTCCTCCAGACGTTCGTCTTCGCCCACGCCGAGGCGACCCTCGGCTGAGGTTTATATACCAAACCGGGCCCATCCCGTCGTAGCATGACGGGACCCACTCCCTCGCGCCGCACCGTTCTCAAGAGCCTCGCCGCCGCCACCGGAGCGGGCGGCGCTATCGCCGGCGGCAGTTACGTCGCCACCCGGCCGTCCGTCGCCGTCGAAACGGAGAACGTTCTCGACGCCGCCGACGTCCGCATCGAGCGCAACGACGGCGAACTCGACGCGGTGACCGTCGCGCCGGAACTGGCCGTCGAGTGGTCGGATTTCGGTGGCGGCCTCGACCGTATCGGCCTTACTCTCTCGGCGGCGCTCGACGGCGAGTCCGGCTACGACCTGCTGTTCGACGGGACGACAGCGGCGGATGGCGTGAGCACCGACGGTGACGGCCTCGATGCCGTCGACGGAGCGGTGGCCCTTGCGTTCGACCGCGTGGACATCACGGCGGTCGGTGATGCGGTGACGAGGAGCGATTTCGGCACGAACCTCGGCCCTGGCGAGGTCGTGACGACGACCGTCGAACTCACCCTCCGGGTCGACGTGGTGGGTTCCCAGAACGCCGAGACCGAAACCGCCTTCGAGACGGTCACCTTCGACGTGACGCTCCAGAATCCCGAGGGCGAGGCGACCGCGAGCGGGGCGGCGAACACCGACGCCGAGTGAGCAGGCAGGGCGACCGATACAAATGCCCGCCGCCCGACGACTCGAGTATGCACCTCTCGGAGTTCCGCGACCGCCTGAACGACCTGTTGGACCACGACGAGTACGCAAGCGCCGACGCCAGCGCCAACGGCTTGCAGGTCGGCAGCGTCGAACCGGCCGACACGGTCGAACACGCCGCGTTCGCAGTCGACGGCGTCGAAGCCACCTTCGAGGCCGCAGCGGCCGCCGGCGCCGATGTCCTCGTCGTCCATCACGGCATCGTCTGGGGCGGCCTCGACCGTGTGACGGGACTGGAATACGACCGCGTCGCCACCCTCGTCGAGAACGACCTCGACCTCTACGTCTCCCACCTCCCGCTAGACGGCCACGACGAACTCGGCAACGCCGCAGGACTGGCCGACTACCTCGATTGCGAACTCGTCGAACCGTTCGGCGAGGCCGGCGGCGTTCATATCGGCCAGCGTGTCCGTGCCGAGACGCCCTATACTGTCGAGCGCCTCCGGGACCGGCTCTCCGGACTAGATACCGGCGGCAAGCCGGTCGACGTGCTCGATTTCGGCCCCGAGGAAATCGAGGATATCGGCATCGTCACCGGCGGCGGCGCCGACTGGATTCGGGAGGCCGCCGAGGCAGGCGTCGACGCCTTCGTCACCGGCGAGGGCAAACAGAAGGTCTACCACGAGGCCCGCGAGGCCGGTGTGAACGTCTTCCTCGCCGGCCACTACGCGACCGAGACCTTCGGCGTGCAGGCTCTCGCTGACCTCGTGGCAACGTGGGACGTCGAGACGACGTATCTCGACCACCCGACCGGCCTATGAGCCGTCGGTACGCTCGTAGCGCGGCACCGGGGATACGCATAAACCGTAGCCGAATGGAACTCCGCACGGAATGAGTGGCGGAGCCAGCGGCACCAACATCGAGGGGGAGGCACCCGTCTCCGAGACCGTCGTCGAAACGGATGAGGCGACGGTCACGGAGAACGCCGAACTGGAACGGACGCTCGGATTATCCGGCGGCCTCGCCATCGGTATTGGGACGATGATCGGTGCCGGCATCTTCGTCTTCCCGGGGTTGGCAGCCGGCAACGCGGGGCCCGCCGCGGCGCTTTCCTTCGGCATCGGCACCGTCATCGCGCTGCTGGTCGCCCTACCGGCCTCCGAACTGGCGACGGCGATGCCGAAATCCGGCGGCGGCTACTACTTCATCTCTCGCGGCCTCGGCGCGCTCGCGGGCGCTGTCGTCGGCCTGTCGCTGTGGTTCGGGCTGGTCTTCGCGACGGCCTTCTATCTGGTCGGGTTCGGCTACTACGCGGTCGATTCGCTGGCCGAGGTGGGCGTGGCCGTCGGCGCCGACTGGGTCATCCCGCTGGCGCTCGTGGTCGGCGCCGGTTTCACCGCCCTGAACGTGACCGGGACCGAAAACGCCGCCAAACTCCAGAACGGCGTGGTCGCCCTCCTGTTGTCGATTCTCGCCGTCTTCCTCGGGTTCGGTGTCCTCGACGCCGTCGGCATCGTCGGCCAACCGACTGCCCCCGAGCGGTTCGCGCCGTTCGGATACGTGCCCGTCCTCTCGACGGCCGCGCTCGTCTTCACCTCCTATCTCGGCTTCGCACAGGTCGCCACCGTCGCCGGCGAGATGAAGGACCCCGGCCGGAACCTCCCGCTGGCGATGGTCGGGTCGGTCCTCATCGTCGGCGTCCTCTACGTGACGACCATCTTCGTGGCGACGAGTTCCTTCGGCGCCGAGCGACTGGCGGTGGAGGGTGAAACCGCGATGGTCGCCGTCGGCCGCGACCTGCTCGGGCCGGCGGGCGCCCTCGCCATCCTCTTCGGCGGCCTGCTGGCGACGATGTCGAGTGCGAACGCCTCGATTCTCTCGACGTCGCGGGCCATCTACGCCGTCTCGAAGGACGCCCTCTTGCCGAAGTGGGCCAGCAGAATCAACCTGAAGTACGGCACCCCGCATGTCGCGCTGGGGATGGCCGGCGGGCCGATTCTCGCGCTGACGGCGACGGGTCGCGTCGAGATACTCGCCGAAGTGGCCTCGTTCCTCCATCTCATCATGTACGGGCTCATCTGTGTCGCCTTGGTCGCCCTGCGCCGCGACGAACCCGAGTGGTACGACCCCGACTTCCGGGTGCCGGCCTATCGGCTCGTAGCAGGCGTCGGCGCGGTATCCAGTTTCGCGCTTATCGGGTTCATGCAACTGCTTTCGCAGGTTCTCGGCTTCGCCATCATGCTCGGCAGCGCCGCATGGTACTTCTACTATGCGCGCGATATCGAACTCAAGGGGGCACTGTAATGACTCGCGTACTCGTCCCGGTCGAGATTCTCGAAGGGGGCTCGGTCTCCTACGGCCTGATGAACCTCCTGGGGACCATGGACGTGACCGTCCTCGGTTACCACGTCCTCCCCGAGCAGACGCCGACCGACCAGGCCCGCGAACAGTTCGAAGAGCGGGCCGTCTCGGGGCTGGAGGACCTCGCCGAGGAGTTCCGCGAGGCCGGCGGCGACGCCGAATCCCGCCTCGTGTTCACCCACGACCGAGAGCAGACCGTCGACCGGGTGGCCAACGACGTCGACGCCCGTGCCTACGCCATCACCGGCGCGACCGGCGACGTCGGGCGCCTCCTCGTACCCATCGCGGGCGACGTGGCGGTTAACCGCATCCTCGATTTCGTCATCGAACTCGTCGGTGACCGCGATATCACGGTGACGCTCTTCCTCGCGAGCGAGGCCGACGGCGCCGACGCCCTACTCGAGGAAGCGGCCGGTACACTCGAAGACGCGGACATCACGACCGAGACGGAACTGGTTGTCTCCGCTCGGCCGTTCGACGCACTCATCGATGCGGTCCCCGGTCACGACGCCATCGTCATCGGTGAGGAGGCGCCGTCGCTGTCGACGTTCCTCCGTGGCGACGAGGCCGAACGTATCGCGTCGGCGTCCGTCGGTCCCGTACTGGTCGTCCGCGGCGAGCAGACCGCCGCGGAGTCGCTCGGCGAGTAATCAGCGGGTCGCCGCCTTCCACTCTCGCAGATCGACCACTTCGCCGTCAACGGTATCGGCGCCGGCCTCGCTGGCGGCCCACCAGAACATCGGTGCAACGTCTTCGGGTTCCCGCCCCTGCGCGTAGTTCGTCAGTTCGGTCTCGACCTGCCCCAGATCGAGGACGCCGACGACGGCTTCGAGTTCGACGGCGAACTGCCGGGCGACGGCCTCCGCGGCGGCCTTCGAGACGGCGTACGCGCCGAATCCAGGCTTCGCCTCCCGGGCGACTCCTCCGGAGGGAACGAGGGCGCGGGCACCCTCGTTCAGATGCGGGACGGCCTCGCGAATCGTCGCGAAGACGCCGCGAGCGTTGTTTCGGAGGGTGTCGTCGAACGCCGAATAGGACTCCTCGGCCAGCGGCGTCTCCCCGGGCGCGCCGTGGTAGACGCCAGCGTTGGCGACGACGCAATCGATGCCCGCCGCCTCGCCCTCCCGGGAGGCGGTCTCCATCAGGCGCTCGATGTCGAACTCGTCGCGGACGTCGGCCCGCATCGGCGTCGCCGACCCGCCTGCGGCCTCGATGTCCTCGGCGACGGCCGCGATGTGCTCCTGGTCTCGGGCGCAGATGACGACGTGGGCGCCCCGGTCGGCGAACAGTCTCGCGACCGCCTCGCCGACGCCACGGGAGGCCCCGGTGACGACTGCCGTATCCATACGCCGCCCACGCGCGGCCCCGACAAGGCGGTTTCCATCCCCCGTGTGGGTCGCCGCCACACCCGTTTTAATGGTGTCGCCGACGCTAGAGGTGCGTATGTCCACCGACCGGGTCATCGTCGTGGGGTCGGGCTTCGGCGGCCTCTCGACGGCCTGCTATCTCGCCGACGCGGGCTACGACGTGACCGTGCTGGAGAAGAACGAACAGCTCGGCGGCCGCGCCTCCGTACTGGAGGCCGAGGGCTTCCGGTTCGACATGGGGCCGTCGTGGTACCTGATGCCCGACGTCTTCGAGCGCTTCTTCGGCCACTTCGACCACCACCCGAGCGACTTCTACGAACTGGAGGCGCTGGACCCGCACTACCGGGTCTTCTTCAAGGACGGCGACTCCGCCGCGATTACCTCCGACCGCGAGGAGATGTACGACCTCTTCGAGTCCTACGAGGACGGCGCCGGCGAGGCCCTAGAGTCGTATCTCGACACCTCCGAGACCCACTACGAGACGGCGATGAACAAGTTCGTCTACGAGGACCGCCCGAACCTCCGGGACTGGGTCGGCCTCGACGTGATGCGGGCAGCACCCATCGGCCTCCAACTGCTGGGGACGATGGACGACTACGTCGCCGACTACTTCGACCACCCGAAACTCCGGCAGATAACCCAGTACTCGCTGGTCTTCCTCGGCGGCGCGCCCTCGAACACGCCCGCCCTTTACAACATGATGAGCCACGTCGATTTCAACCTCGGCGTCCACTACCCCGAAAACGGGATGCGCTCGGTCGTCGACGCCTGCGTCGAGTTGGGCGAATCGATGGGCGTCGACTACGTCACCGACGCCGAAGTGAGCGAGATAATAAATCGGAAGCAGGGCTTCGAGGTCGAATCGGCCGCCGGCACCTTCGAGGCCGACTACGTCGTCAGCGACGCCGACTACGCCCACACCGAACAGGAACTGCTTCCGGAACACGAACGCCAGTACGACGCCGAGTACTGGGACTCCCGGACGTACGCTCCCTCCGCCTTCCTGATGTACATGGGCGTCGAGGGCGACGTCGAACCGCTGGAACACCACACCCTCGTTCTGCCCGAGGACTGGAACCACCACTTCGAGCAGATATTCGATGACCCCGAGTGGCCCGAGAACCCGGCCTACTACCTCTGTGTCCCCTCGAAGACCGACGACAGCGTTGCCCCGGAGGGCCACAGCAACCTCTTTGCGCTCGTGCCGGTCGCCCCCGGACTCGACGACAGCGAGGAGGTCCGGACATGGTACCGGGACCTCATCCTCGACGACATCGCCGAGAGCACCGGCGTGGACCTGCGGGACCGCATCGTCTTCGAGGAAACGTTCTCCGTCTCGGAGTTCGCCGACCGCTACAACAGTCGCGCGGGGACGGCCCTCGGCCTCGCACACACCCTCCGACAGACCGCCGTCTTCCGGCCGCCGCACCGCTCGGAATCGTGTCCGGGCCTCTACTTCACCGGCTCGTACACCACCCCCGGCATCGGCGTCCCGATGTGTCTCATCAGCGGCGAACACGCCGCGGACGCGCTCATCGACGACGCCTCCTGACATGACCGACCACGCGCTGGACCGATTGCTTCCGAGCGAATCGACGGCCTCGGGCTACCTGCTCCGGGCCTCCCGTCCCCGCTTTTGGCTGTATCTCGCGGGGCCGGTCATCGTCGGCGTCGCCTACGCCGCAAGCGGCGTCGACGACCTGTTCTCGCCGCTTGCCGTCGCGCTCTTCGCGTACTTCCTCGTTCCGGCGAACGTCTTCCTCTACGGCGTCAACGACGTCTTCGACGCCGACATCGACGCCGAGAACCCCAAGAAAGAGGACCGCGAGGTCCGCTATCAGGGCGACCGACTGGTCCCCGCCGCGGTCGTCGTTTCGGGGCTTCTCGGCGTCGCCTTCGTTCCGTTCCTCCCGACGGTCGGCGTCGCCGCGATGGCCGCCTTCCTCCTGTTGTCGGTCGAATACAGCGCGCCGCCGCTCCGGTTCAAGACGACGCCGTTCCTCGATTCGCTGTCGAACGGCCTCTACATCCTGCCGGGCGTCGTCGCCTACGCGGGCCTGACGGGACAGGGGCCACCGCTCGCCGCCATCGCCGGCGGCTGGCTGTGGGCGATGGGCATGCACACCTTCTCGGCGATTCCGGACATCGAACCGGACCGCGAGGCGGGCATCGAGACGACCGCGACGTTCCTCGGCGAGTCGCGGACCTACGCCTACTGCGCCGCCTGCTGGCTCGCGGCGGCCGCCGTCTTCGGGTTCGTCCACCCGTTTTTCGCCGCGGTGCTCGGGGTTTATCCGGTCTTCATCGCAGGCATCGTCGCCAGCGACGTGAGCGTGGACCGCGCCTACTGGTGGTTCCCGTTCCTCAACACCGCCGCCGGGATGGTCCTGACGCTGAGCGCCCTGTGGGTGATGCTGTATGGCTGACGGCGACGGCGCCGTTGCGACGACGCGAGAGGTGCCGACGCGCCAGCAACTCGAACGTCGTCTCGATGCGCTGGTCGACGACAACCGATTCACCATCGCCGTCGTCTTCCCGACGGTCGGGGCGGTCATGCTGTTGGCCTCCGCCGAAGGGCTGCTCCCCGACCCCCTCTCGTTCAATCCCTATCTGGTCTTGCTCGGCGTCGCGGTCATGCGCCTCCCGCTCATCGCCGGGGTCGCGCCGCTGTTGACCCGGAAGGCCGGAATCGGCCTGCTGGCCCTCTGTGCCTACACCTACGGCATCGAGTTCGTCGGTGTGCTCACGGGCTATCCGTACGGCAACTTCGAGTACGGCGTCGACCTCGGGCCGATGGTCGCGGATGCGATACCGGCGGCCCTGCCGCTGTTCTTCCTGCCGCTGGTTCTCAACGCCTACCTGCTGTGTCTGCTCGTGTTGGGCGAGTCGGCCCGAAACGCGGCGCTTCGCGTGCCGGTCGTCATCGCCGCCGTCGTCGGCATGGACCTCGTCCTCGACCCCGCGGCGGTCGCCATCGGCTTCTGGAGCTACGACGCCGGCGGCCTCTACTACGGCGTCCCGTGGCTGAACTACGCCGGGTGGGTCCTGTCGGCGACCGTCGCGGTCCTCGTACTCGACTTCGTCTTCGACCGCGGCGGTCTGCTGGCCCGCCTCGACGCCTGCCCGTTCATGCTGGACGACCTCGTGAGCTTCGTCATCCTGTGGGGCTTCGTCAACGCCTTCTACGGCAACTGGGTGCCCGCAGTGCTGGCGGTCGGCTACGGCTACGCGCTGTGGCAGGTCGACCGGTTCGACTTCCCGGAGCGCTAGACCTCGGGGAAGTACCGCCCGTGGAAGCCGAAGGGGACGACGTGCGGAAGCGGCGCCCGCGCCAGTTCGGTCAGCGTCCTCGCGTCGAAAAGCAGGAGCATCGAGCGCTCGGCTTCGGTATCCAGCGCGGGCGCTAGCACCACGCCGTCGTCTTCTGCGTCGGCCTCGGGATGCTGGACCATCCGCGGTTCCTCGACGTAGACGCCGCGCTCCCACCACTCGTTGGCCGTGCCCGACTCGACGTCGATTTTGGCGAGGCCGTTCGCGCCGCGGCGGTCCGTCGCCTGCGCGTAGGCGTACCGGTAGTGCCGGCCCCGAACCGCCCGGGGGACCGTCGGCATCTCTAGACCGCCGTCGTACTGACGGGTACGGGTCACCGCCTCCGAGTCCGGCGACAGCCGGAACCGGACCAGTCGGCCGTCCGGCGCCGCGGCGAAGGCGTCCGCCGACAGGGCATCGAAGGTCAGTGCCTCGACGATGGCGGCGTCCTCGAAGGCCACGAGGTCGACCACGACGTCGCTGCCGTCCTCGTAGGCGTTGACGTGATGGAAGACGAAGAACGGGTCCGTTCGAAGGTCCGCAACGAGGGCTCCGGAATCGCGGTCGACGACGACGAACCGGGCGTCGCGGTCCGCGTCGTATTCGAGCATATCGAGCAACCCTTCCCGCCACGGCAACAGCGCCCGGAGGAGCGCGATGCGGAGCGGCGGTTCGACGAGCACGGCGTAGTGCTCGGTGATGGCGATGTCGTGGACGTAGCCCGGCCCCTCGGCATCGACCGAGGCGAACTGTTCGCGCTCGGCAGACCCGTCCGGAACGCGGTAGAAGTGATAGTTCGACTGTCGGCCGAAGGCGGTCGCATAGCCCACCGTTTCGCCGCGGTGCGGGTCGACCGAGAAGTGAGCAGTCGCGAGGTGTTCTCGAATCTCGTCGTTCCAGCGGAACTCGCCTCGGGTCTCCAGCGTGGTCGGGTCGAAGGCGACCCGTCGCGGCGCTTCGGTCAGCGCGACGTAGTGGTCGCCGAACCGGGCGACGTGGACGTTTGCGTTGTCCGTCGAGGCGGGCGGTCCGAGGGCGCGAAGCCAGCGACGGGCCTCCCGAAGCGGCCCGCCGCCGCTGGCGAACTCGCCGGCCGTCGCCCCGGACTGGGCGTCCTCGTAGGCTTCGCTGCGGAGAAAGCGGTTCGTGTACCGAACCTCGCCGTCCTCGAAGCCGTACCGGCGGAGCATGGCGAGGCCGTCGAACCAGTGGGTCGCCCGCTCGCCGCCGAACTCGAAGGAGCCGGGACCGTTCCGTATCAGGGCGCCGGAGAGCCACGTCGGGACCGACCCCTCGACGGGGAGCCGCCGGTCGACCACCTCCTCGTCGAGCGACTGGAAGCCGAGTTCGTAGGCGCGGTCGGTAGAATCCACAGATTAGTGCATCGGCAGCGGGTCCTTGGGTCGGGCCATCGGCCCCCTGTCTTCGGCCATCCGGACCGCGCTGACCTTCGTGAAAACGGTCTCGGGGTCGCCGTGCCGCATCCAGTGCCACCGAGTGCGGACGATGAGCGAGAGCTTCCGAAGCGTGCTGAGGGAGGGCTGTTCGGAGACGGTGTCGTAGTCCTGCTCGCGAATCAGTCGGTGATGCTCGGCGTACAACACTGCCGCCGTCAGGACGGGCAGTTGGCAATCGCGGGGCAGGTACTTGATGCCGGCGACCCCCTCGCGGTAGAGCCGTTCGGCCCGTCGGAGTTCGTGACGGATCGCATCGCCGACCTCGTCGGTAAACCGGAGGTTCTCGATGTCCCCGGGGTCGGCGTCGTAGGTCCGCAACGTCTCCCGCGGCAGGTATATCCGGTCGAGGTCGACGATGTCCTCGCGGACGTCCCGAAGGAAGTTCGTCAACTGGAAGGCCTCACCGAGTTTGCGGGCGTGCGGAACCGCCGTATTCTCGTCGTCGGTATCCATGATTATCGTCATCATGACGCCGACGGCGGAGGCCGACCCGCGCATATAGACCTCGAGGTCCTCGTAGGTCTCGTAGCGGTCGGTGTCGATGTCGGCCATCATCGCGTCGATGAACACCTCGACTTCCTCCACCGGGATGTCGTGGGTTTCCCGGAGTTCACAGAAGGCCGACAGGACGGGGTCGTCGGTGGGTTCCTCGCCGAGGGCTTGCCGCCGAATCTCCGCCAGTCGCTCGCGCTGTTCGCTGGGTGACATCCCCTCGGGATTGTCGACGACCTCGTCCGCGACACGGAAGAACGCGTACAGGACGTACGTCGCCTCACGGACCCGTTCCGGAAGCAGCCGCGTCGCATAATAGAAGGTCTTCCCAGTCCGCCTGTGGATGGACTTGCTCTCCGCGAGCTGGGTTTCGTCGACCATTCGGTTATTCCATAATAGGGCCGCACGCATCTTATGTGTTTGTGCGCCGGTATCGCTGGCGCTATCACGGCCTCTAGTTACGAACGGTCGGGTCCTCAGCCCAGTTGGGCCTCGTACTCGTCGGGCGACAGCAGCGCCTCGTACTCGCTTTCGTCGGCGAGGTCGACCTCCAGCATCCACCCGTCGCCGAAGGGGGCCTCGTTGACCAGTTCCGGGGCGTCGAAGAGGTCCTCGTTGACCGCCGTCACCTCGCCGGAAACGGGGGCATAGAGGTCCGAAACGGCCTTGATGGATTCGACGACGCCGAAATCGGCGTCCTTCTCGATGGCGTCGCCGACCTCGGGCAGTTCGACGAAGACCACGTCGCCGAGTTCGTCCTGTGCGAAGTCGGTGATGCCGATGCGCGCAGTTCCGTCCTCGCGGCGCGCCCACTCGTGGGACTCCAGATACCGACAGTCCTCGGGAACCTCGAAGCTCATACGTGGCGTTTCCGCCGTGGGGAATGTAGTGCTTTCTATGCCCCGCTTTCGGGATACCCGCCGACTACGCCTCATCCGCTATCGGTCGGGAACGCCACGCCAGCGCGGCGACCACGAGGGCGACGGCGACGCTCAGGAGGGCAATCGAATCGAACGGTAGAAGGCTCCTCGTCCGGGCAACCGAGTATCTGACGAACCACAGCAGGAACACCGAGTACCCGAAGGCGGCCACCCCGGTCAGCAGGGCGCGAACCGGTCGCGGCCGACGTGACCCGAAGAGGACGTAGGTTCCGGCGGCCCCGACGAGCGCGCTGGCGAGGGCTATCGGAAGGACGTAGAACACCGACGGGAAGTCCCCGCCGAACACCGTGAAACCGGCGACGCTCGCGACGAGGAAGGCCGCACCGCCGACGCCGACCGATATCAGGGTTCGTCGAAGTGCCATACGGGTCTAACGCGGGCTCGATTTAAAAATATACAGCGCGTACCGGCGCGTCACGGGCGGAAAGCGGATGTTTCGAAGAACTCCGGGATGAGAATGTTCGTTATCAGCGCCGTCGCGAGGACGACGACCATCACCAAGACGAGAACCGCGAGTAGCACGACGAACAGGTGTTTCCATCCCTCCTGACTCAGTGTGGCCACGCCAGTACTACGAGGGCAGTATAAATAACGTACACCCTACTGGGTGATTCGGCGGGAGTGTTCAGTCCCGCTCGTAGAACGGCAGCGACGCCACCTCGGCCCGCTTTTCGCGGTCACGCACGAGAACGTCGAGTTCGGTACCGGGGTCGGCGTACTCGGTGGGCACGTAGCCGAGGCCGATGGCCTCGCCGAGCGTCGGACTCATCGTCCCGCTCGTGACCTCGCCGACCGTCTCGCCGTCGACGGCGATGTCGTACCCGTGGCGGGCGATGCCCCGCTCCTGAAGTCGGAAGCCGACCAGCCGTTCGTCGACCCCACGTTCGTGTATCTCGGCCAGCGCGTCGCGGCCGACGAACTCGGCATCGAGGTCGACGACGAAGGCGATGCCGGCTTCATAGGGGGTGCGGGGATTCTCGTCGATATCGAAATCCTGTCCCGAAAGCAGGAAGCCGGCTTCGAGGCGGAGCGTGTCGCGGGCCCCGAGCCCACAGGGCTGGCAGTCCAGCGCCGACCAGACGGCCTCTGCGTCGTCGGCGTCGAAGAGCAACTCGACGCCGTCCTCGCCGGTGTAGCCGGTGCGAGCGACCAGACAGTCGACGCCGGCCACCTCGCGGTGTTCGGCGGTAAAGCGGGTGATGTCGCTCGGGTCCTCGCACAGTTCGGCCAGCAGCGACAGGGCGTCGGGGCCCTGCAGGGCGACCATCCCGTAGTCGGTCGTGGCGTTCTCGACCGTGACATCGAGGCCCCACTCGTCGGCGTGGGCCGTCCAGCGGTCGTACATCTGGTCGTCGTGGCCGGCGTTCGGGATGAACAGGAAGTCGGCGTCCTCGCGGTCGGGAAGCCGGTAGACGACCGTATCGTCGATGATGTCGCCGTTTTCGTCGGTGACCGTCGCGTATTGTGCGTCGCCCGCTCCCAGTTCGGTGACGTCGTTGCTCGTCAGGCGGTTCATGAGGGCGGTCGCGTCGGGGCCCGAGACCTCGATTTCGCCCATGTGTGAGACGTCGAACTTCCCGGCGGCGGTGCGGACGGCCTCGTGTTCTTCGCGGATGGAGTCGAACTCGACGGGCATCTCCCACCCGCCGAACTCGGTCAGTTTCGCGCCCGCGTCGGCGTGGACGGCGCCGAGCGGCGGCGTTCGAAGGGACATACCTGCGTCCTCGGCGGCCGGGGAGTAAGGTCTTCCCACTCCGCCCGCCGCGGCGGACCGCCAGCGATTAGACGGGGCCGCTCGGAGTGGTCGGTATGGGATTGTTCGACCGACTCCGAAGCGGGACGTCGGCCCCCGCCGTCGGTATCTTCGTCGATGGGCCGAACGTCTTCCGCGAGGAGTTCGACGTCGACCTCGACGACCTGCGGGCGCTGGCCGAACGCGAGGGGTCCAGCGCCATCGCCCGGGTCTACGTCGACGAGAACGCCGGCGGCGGCCTGATTCAGGCCGCCGAGGCCCGCGGGTTCGAGGTCGTCACCACCAGCGGCGACGTGGACGTGAAACTCGCCGTCGACGCCGTCGAAGCGGCCGTCGAGGGCCGTATCGACACGCTCGTCATCGTCTCGCGGGACACCGATTTCAAGCCCGTCATCGAGACCGCGAAGAAACGCGGGCTCCACACCGTCGCCGTCGCCCCCGGCACGTACGGTCGCTCGGACGCGCTGCGGAACGCCGCCCACGACGAGGTGACGCTCGAATAATGGCCTCGGTGCCCGTCCTGCTCGGTGTCGGCCTCGTGGCGACCGCCATCGTCTGGGCCGGTTCGTCGTGGCTCGAAGGCGCCTCGGGAACGCTCGCCGAACACTACGCTCTCCCGCGGCTGATTCAGGGCGCGCTCATCGCCGCCGTCGGGTCGTCGGCGCCCGAACTGGCGAGTGCGGTCATCTCGACGGTCCGCTACGGCGAGTTCGAACTCGGCGTCGGCGTCATCGTCGGCTCCGCCGTCTTCAACATCCTCGTCATTCCGGCGCTGTCGGCGCTGCTCGCCGACGGCTCGCTGGATACCGGCCGCGACGTCGTTTATAAGGAGGCCCAGTTCTACATGCTCTCGGTCGCGTCGCTGTTCCTCGTGCTTTCGTTTGCCGTCATCTACAATCCGGCCGAGGGGGCGGGGCTTCGCGGGGACATCACCCGGCCGCTCGCGCTGTCGCTTCTGGCGCTGTACGGCCTCTA
This sequence comes from Natronomonas amylolytica, assembly GCF_037031205.1. Taxonomy (NCBI): domain Archaea; kingdom Methanobacteriati; phylum Methanobacteriota; class Halobacteria; order Halobacteriales; family Natronomonadaceae; genus Natronomonas; species Natronomonas amylolytica. Next base: position 78,861 of record NZ_JAYEZM010000001.1, read on the forward strand.
CGTCTTCATCCAGTATCTCGACATCAGCGACGCCAACGTGAAGGCCGTCACCCTGTCCCTGCGGGACCTCCTCATTGAGTGGGGCAAACTCCTCGCCGGCATCGCACTCATCATCGCCGGCATCGAGGCGCTGGTCTGGTCGGCCATCGGCCTCGGGGATGCCTTCGGGACGCCGTCGTTCCTCTGGGGGATGACCGTCGTCGCCGCGGCGACGAGCCTTCCGGACGCCCTTATCAGCGTCGCCGCCGCCCGCATCGACGAACCCGCCGTCAGCCTCGGGAACGTCCTCGGGAGCAACATCTTCGACCTGCTCGTGGCCATCCCCGCCGGCGTCCTGCTGGCGGGCGCGACGACGGTCTCCTTTACCGATGCCGTGCCGATGATGGGCTTTCTGGTTATCGCCACCATCGTCCTCTTCACGTTCGCCCGGACGGACATGGAGATATCCGACGGGGAGGCCAGCGCGATGCTCGTGATGTACTTCGCGTTCGTGGGATGGCTCCTCCTGGAGAGCGTCGGCGTCGTGAACTACATCTAGGTGGCCCACGGACGCGTGGTGCAGCCACCGCGTTCCCTGCCGCTTTTTGTCCTGCCCGCCGAACCGGCATTCATGTACGACGGCCCGATTCTCGACAACCACCTCCATCTCGACCCGGTGAACGGCCGCGGCGCCGAGGCGGCCGAGGATTTCGCCAACGTCGGCGGCACCCACATGAACGTCCTCAACAAGCCCTCGTGGCACCTCGTCGGCGACGTCAAGGGCGCCGAGGGGTTCCGCGAGACGTTCGAACTCACTATCGAGGTGACCGAGGAGGCCGACGAAATTCTGACGGGCCGCGCGTGGCCCGTCCTCGGCGTTCACCCCGGTCTGATATCGCAGTTGACCGACCGCGGTTTCGACCCCGAGGAGGCCGCCGAGTTGATGAAAACCGGCATCGAGGTGGCCGCCGAGTACGTCGCAGAGGGGCCGGCGCTGGCCATCAAATCCGGCCGCCCGCACTACGACGTCAGCGACGCAGTCTGGGACGCCTCCAACGAGGTGATGCGCCATGCTTTCGAGCGCGCCGCGGAGGTCGGCTGTGCCGTCCAGTTGCACACCGAGGGCGGCGAGGACTTCGAGGAGATAGCCGAGTGGGCGGAAGCCGAGGGCCTGCCCCGCGAGCGGGTGGTCAAACACTACTCGAACGGTCACATCGAAGGGCCGATTCCGAGCGTCATCTGCGACAAGGACGAACTCCAGCGGGCCTGTGAGGGCGACTGGCCCTTCTTCATGGAGACGGACTTCATCGACGACCCCGACCGACCGGGCGCGGTCTTCGGCCCGAAGACCGTCCCCAACCGGACGAAGTGGCTCGCCGAGGCGGGCTACGGGGAGGCCCTCTACCGCGCCCACGTCGAGACGCCGGCGCGGGTCTACGGCGTCGACACCGAAGCGACGCTGTCGTAGTTCGTCCTTTCGAGAGCCACAAAATTATTTACCCAGAGAGGAGTCCAGAGTACTGTTATGTCGTCCAATATCGATGCGGATAGCCTTCCACTGGTCCCCGGCGCCGTCGCCGGCGCTATCGCGTGGCTGCTCGGCTACGTGTTCACCTACGTACTGGTAAGTTCCGACCTCCGTGAGTCCACACTGAACCAGTTCGCCCAGGCGTTCGGTGACGGCGATGCGACCTACGAACTCGTCGGGTGGGTGTTCTTCAACTCCCACTTCGCCGATACCATCATCGATGCGGGGTTCTTCGGAACCAGTGCGGCGAACTTCGTCGGCGGTGAGGACGGCTTCACCGCGCTGCTGTACGTGATTCCGCCGTTGCTCCTGCTCGCTTCGGGACTCGCGATCGGCCGCTATCAGGGAGTTACCGACGCGAACGATGGCGCCGTCGCTGGTGCGTTCGTCGTTCCGGGATATCTGGTGCTCTCGATAGTCGGGGCATTCCTCTTCCGCGTCGAAGCCGGCGGCGCCAGCGGTCAACCCGACCTGCTGCCGACGATTCTGCTGGCCGGCATCGTCTATCCGGTCGTGTTCGGTGCCATCGGCGGTATCCTCGCCTCCGTCACTGCCGAAGACAGCACCGGCGGCTCATAGCTCCCGAGCGACGATTTCTCCCCACGGCTCGAAGCCGTGGCGTTCGTAGAACGCGTAGGCCCGCTCGTTGTCCCTGTCGACGTCGAGCAGTAGCCGGTCCAGCGGCAGGTCCTGTCCGCGGGCCACGTCGACGGCGGCCTCGATGAGCGCGTCGGCGACCCCCTCGCCGCGCCAGTTGGGAGCGACGTAGAGTTCGTTGATGACCGCGGCGTCCCAGATGAAGGCGAGTCGCTCGGGGAGGAGGAAGATGTAGCCGACGACGCCGTCCGTGCGGTCGGTTCCGGCATCGGCCGCGGCCTCCGCGAGCAGGAGACAGCGGTCCTCGTCGTCGATGCAGCGGTCGACCCACGACAGCCAGCGGCGGCGGTAGGCGTCGTCCAGCTTCGACTCGTATTTGGCGGCCTTCTCGTCGCCGCCCGTTCCGGTACCGAGGCCGGTCTCGAAGGCGATTTTGTGGTCCCACAGCGCCTGTCGGTCGGCGTCGTCGCTCGGGTCGTAGGGGCGAAGCGTGATTCCCTCGGGGCGTTCACTCATCGTTCGACTCGGAGACGCCGGGGGATTGAAACCGCTTCGCTACGGCGACGAAGAGACCGGCGACGATGAGGTAGAGTTGCCACCCCTGTACCGCGATGGGAACCCGCCGGTCGACGGGGCCGTCCGACGAGGGGTTCGCGGAGGGCTGAGCGGGGTTCGAGACGTGGGTCTCCTGTCGACCCCCGCCGCCGCCGACGTCGACGGACTGCTGGCCGGTATCGGGGTCCTCGAACACCTCGACGAACGTCTGGACGAAGCCCTCGGCCGTCGAGTAGTAGGCTTCGCCATCCAGTTTGAAGAACTGGTCGCGGAGCGGCCACAGCATGTTGACGCCCTCCAGATGCGTCCAATCGAGGGAGATGTGAGCGAAGACGTGGACGAAGGCGCCGACCCACAGAAGCCGCGTGCCGTAGTCACCGACCCGGTGGCGTATCCACGACGCCTCCCGGGCGTGGGTCTCCCAGTAGAGGAGCCCCATCCCGCCCACCGGCACGAGGACGTTGTGCAACAGCGTCCGGTGGGCGCCGTTCATCACGAACCCGACGAGGGTGTCGGCATCCGGCAGCAGGACCGCCACGAGGAGGAAGACGGCCGCCCGGCGGTCGTAGTAGCTGCCGAGGAGGCCGACGCCGACGAGGAACGCGAGGCCGACCTGAACTATCGTCGACGGCATCAGTGCCGCCCCCCTTCGACGGCGAACTTGGCTGGGATGGTGGCGATAGCCCCGATGACGACGACGAGTTGCCACGCCGAATCGACGATTCGAACGGTTCGCTCGGCGCCGGGCGGATTGCTGGTGCCGGCCGTCGGGTTGACCCACGTCGCGATGTGGCGGCTCTCGGTCGTGCCGACGGTCCGAACCGACAGGACGCTGTTGCCGAACTCGACGTAGGTCTGGACGACCCCCTCCTGTGTCGAGAGGACGAACTTGCCGACGATGGCGTAGTAGTCGTTCGACAGGGGATAGAGCACCGCGACGCTCTCGATATTGAAGAGGTCGAGGCCGATGCCGGCGACGGCGTAGGCGGCGACGGCGACCCACGCGACCCGGACGCCGTACCAGCCATAGCGGGCCCGGAGCCACGACTCCTCGCGGCGTTCGGTATCCCAGTAGAGGAGGCCAGCGGCCGCAAGCGGGACGAACGCCGAATGGAGGGCGGCGTTCGTCGTGCCGTGGACGAGGAGACTGAGGACCGCGTCGAAATCGGGCAGGGCGGCGGCGACGGCGACGACCGCCAACGACCGGCGGTCGAAGGCCGCCCCTAAAAGGGAGACGCCGATGAGGACGCCGACGGCGACGTTGACGAGGGTCGGCGGCATTATCGGCCCCTTCGTCCGAACCCGCTTAAATTCGCGGGCGGACATGTGCTGGGACTGAAGGGGCGAGTCCGAGCCAGCGACGGCGCCACGAAGGCACGCTTATACCCGTCGGCGCGCTGGCTTGGGGTATGCGCGACCCCCGCGAGGAACTCGCCGAGCGCATCGCCGGCGAGGTCACCCTCTCCGCAGACCCCGGAGCGACGCTACGGAAGTGGCGCGAGGAGTTCGACGTCGCCCAGACGACGCTGGCCGAGGAACTGGACGTCTCGGCCTCGGTCGTCTCCGACTACGAGAGCGGCCGACGGGAGAACCCCGGCGTTCGCGTCGTCCGCCGGGTCGTCGAGGGACTGCTCGCCGTCGACGAACGCCGCGGCGGCGACCGCGTTCGCCAACACGCCCGGGTCATCTCGGCCGGATTCGAATCCGACGTGGTCTACGACCTCCGTGAATACTCGACGACCGTTCCGATTACCCGCTTTCACCGGACCATCGACGCCAAGCCCGTCGTAACGGGACAGGCCGAGACCATCGCCGGCCACACAGTCATCAACAGCGTCGAGGCCATCAAACGGCTCTCCAGCGAGGAGTTCTACCGCCTCTACGGTCAGTCGACCAATCGCGCGCTCGTCTTCACGGACGTGACGCGGGGTGAATCGCCGCTGGTAGCGCTTCGGGTCGTCACGCCGACGCCCTCCGCCGTCGTCCTCCACGGCATCGAGGACGAGGACCTCTGGGAGCACGCGCCGGCGCTGGCCCGGGCCGACGGCGTGTCGCTCGCGACGACGACGAAACCGCTCGACGAACTGCTGGACGCGCTTCGGGAGTTCCCCTGACGGTAGCCGAGGCTGAATCGGCCGGGAACCGCTACGTACAGGAAGCGACAAAAATCGTGCGACTACCGGCTGAAACCCGATTCAGTCGTCGGCTTCGGCGGTCTCGCTCTCGGCGTCGGCATCGACCGTGGGGCCACCGCTGTCGACACGCGGGAAGTTGTCGATGGTCTCGCTGCGGAAGGCTTCCTCGTCGAACTCGTAGTCGCCGTCGAGGAACTCGACGATCTGGTGGGTGTCGCGCATCGCGTTCTTCAGGCAGGTCGAGGCGCCCGGCGAGGGCGTGATGTTGTAGATGATGTCGTCCTCGACCAGTTTCGCCTCGCCCATCTCGAGGGACTTCTTGCGCGTGTTGACGATCTGAGGCCGAACGCCGCCGTAGCCCTTCGCGCGCTCGATGTCGGAGGCCTCGACGTTCGGCACGACCTTCTGGACGTGCGGGAGGAACGAGCGCTTGCCGACCTCCGGCAGGTCGTAGACGAGGTTCTGGAGGACGTACGGCAGCAGCACGCGGTCCGAGAGGATGTTCGCGTAACTCAGGAACGCGCTGGCACGGAGGCCGAAGACGTCGAAGAAGTCGCTGACGGTCGAGACCCGGCCGCGTTCGAGGGCGGGCACGAGTTTCGCCGTCGGGCCGAAGCGCGTAATCGAGGGGTCGTGAACGTCGGCGTCCCCGTGGACCGCGGCGAAGGGGAGTTTCTTCATCTGGAGGGTGTAGACCTTCCCGTTCAGGAGGTCGTCGGCGAGGAAGAAACTCCCGGCGACCGGCAGCAGCGAGAGGTGTTCGCCGTAGCCCATCTCCTGAGCGACTTGGAGACTATGCGAGCCGGCGGCGACGACGGTCGTCTCCGCCGAGAAGGAGCCCTCGTCGGTCCAGATATCGAAGCCGTCGTCGGTCTCCTTGATGTCCTTGACCTCGGTGCCCGTGAAGACGTCGACGCCGGACTCGTCGCGGACGTCGTCGACGAAGGACTTCGAGGTCTGACCGTAGTCGACGGTGTAGCCGTCGGGCGTCTGCAGCGCGAGCAGTTCCTTGTTCGGGTCGCGGCCCTCGACGACCGCCGGTTCGTGTTCGGCGATTTCGTCGCGGCCGATGGGTTCGAGTTTCGGAAAGAGGTCGCCGAAGCCCTCGTCGTAGTATCGGGATTCCAGCTTGTCGACCTCCTCGTCGCCGACCGCCAGTACCATCTTGCTCCGCTTGCTGTGCATCCGGCGGTCCTCGTCGACGTTCTCGAGGTAGCCGGCCAGCAGTTCGGCGCCCTCCTTTACCTCCTCGGCCTTTTCGATGGAGTAGTTCGTCTCGATGTCCCCGAAGTGAAGCGTCTGGGAGTTGTTCGTGTGATCGGAGTTGATCGCCGCTATCTCGTCTTCCTTTTCGATGAGCGCGACCCTCTCTACGTCGGTGAAGTTCGCGACCGTATAGAGAAGCGACGCGCCCGATATTCCGCCACCAATGATGACTAGTTCGTATTCCTCGGACATTCTATAACGGACCCTGCTACTCGTAACCACCGTGGACGGTTACTTAAGCCCCTTCATACGCCATCTCTGAGGTATACGGCAACGTATATCACGGTTTTTCGGGCGGTATCAGCCGGCGTCGAGTGCGGGTGCTGTCGGCGCGAAAGCGCGGGAGAAACGAGCGGCGTTATTCGACGAGGACGGCGTTGACCTGCCCGTCCTGACCGGGACGGGAGGTGACGCGTGCGCGGCCCTCGGAGGTCTCGACGATGGCGCCCTTCGTGATGATGTTCCGTCGGACGTAGTTGGGGTTCGAGGCGTTCTCGACGACGTCCTCGATGTCGGCGTTGACGACGCCGTCGTCGGTGGCGACGCTGGCGACACCGCGAGCGACGGCACGGACCTTCGTCGTGTTGCCGTGGGAGTCGATGACCTTCAGTTTGTCCTCGCCGACGCGGGTCTCGGTCGGCTCGCTACCGAGTTCGTGCTTGCGCTTTTTGCGTACGTTCCGTCGTCGACCGCCAGTCCGTTTCTTCTCGGACCGTCCGTGACTGTTCATATGCGTTAGCTATCCCGGGCGCGTACTTCAATGCCTCGGGTTGGAGTGACTGGCGATTATTGTCCCCGGAGGCGCGTTCGTGACTCGCTCGACCACAACACTTCCGAAGCCCTCAGCCGGCTCGACTCGCGCGGCTCGCTGTGCTCCTCGTCACTCCCTTCGGTCGTTCCTGTGGTGCTTGCGTCGCCGTGCTTCGTCCACCCGGCTTCGCCCTTCGATTCCGCCGAGGACAGCAACCGCACCACAGGCCTCCCCAACCGACTCCCTCGCTTCGCTCGGTCGTCCCTCGCACGGGTCCGCCCGACCGCCGCTCACGAGATGTTCGCGGCGGTCGGCCAGCGCGCGCCATTTATAAATCCAAATGGCCGGGAGCGAGTGGTCGCCCTCGGCGACCCTCGCGACCCGGGGAAGGGCAGGTGCGGTGCGGTTCCTGGTGGACTGAAAGGGCGAGGCGTGCGAGACGCGAACGAAGTGAGCGTCTCGGTATGGCCGAGCGGGGAGCGAAGCGACCCGTGAGGCCCGGTGGCGTTTATATAGTCGCTAAGCAGGCCCTATCCGACCGAGCGGAGCGAGGGAGGATATCCTGCTTAGCGACCGCCAGCGGGCCGAGGGCTTTCCGGCTGTTTGCGGTCAGGGAGTAGCCAAACCCCACTTATAAACGCACACCTAGCGACCGACGGGTATTTGGCCGCGCCACGTCAGCCAACACGCATGAGCCTCCGGACGGCAGTCGCCGCGCCCTTCCGACAGGAGGGGAGCCGCGAGATGGGGGAAAGCGCCTTCGTCGTCGCGCTGTCGCTGGACCGCGATTGGTTCTCGCCGGACCAGGCGAAGCGACTGGTCGACGTCGCCGCCAGCGAGGGGATGGTCGACCGCGCCGACGGCGAGTTGACCGTCCAGTTCGACCCCAACGAGGTCGACGTGCCCGAGGACTTCGTCCCCGACGAGTCCATCCTGCAAGAGCGGTCGACCTTCGAACGCGTCCTCGGGGCACTCGTCGAGGCCGGCCACGACAAGCAAGAGGCCGTCGCCGCCGTCAACACCCTCCAGTCGAATCTCGCGGTCACCATCGAGGCCGCGGCCGTCCTCTACGCACATCGGCAGGGAATCGACGTTCAGGAACTCGCGGACGCCGCCCGCTTGGAGTTATAAATGGTCAAAGACGAAATCACCGACGGCAGGCGTATCGGGCAGTTACTCTCCTCGGAGATTCACGGCTACGAACGCGGCGCGCTCGGCCGCCTGTCGGTCACGGACGCCGACACCGACGTGGAACCCACCGAGGCCGGTGCCTTCGCGTACGCTATCGAAGACGATGAATCGGAGCGCCTCGCCGAGGTGTACGTCCACCCCGACCGCGCCCACGTGGAGTTCCGCGTCGGCGTCGACATCGCCGCTGAAAAAGGCGATTCGGAGGGGCTTCGCGTCCGACCCAAGGCCGTCGACCCACCGCGAACGCTGGTCTTCGTCGAGAACGGCGCGGAGGTAAAGAGCGCACTTCGGGTGGTTCGTGCCGTCGCAGAGAGACTCGACACCGACGACTGAACCACCGACGAAACGGGTGCGCTTATAAACACCGCCCGCCACACGCCGGTAAATGGGCTTCTTCGACGACCTCGCCGACCGCATCGAATCCACCGACAGCGTCGTCTCCGTCGGGCTGGACCCGGACCTCGACCGCCTGCCGGACTTTCTCGACGGCGAGTTGCCGCGCTGGCAGTTCAACCGCCGAATCATCGACGCGACTCACGAGCATGCGGCCTGCTACAAGCCGAACGCGGCCTTCTACGAGGACGCCGACGGCTGGCGGGCGCTGGAGGAGACGGTCGCCTACGCCCACGGCAAGGGTGTGCCCGTCCTGCTGGACGCCAAGCGCGGCGACATCGGGAACACCGCCCGCCAGTACGCGAACCTGCTGGACGACGACGGCCTCGGCGCCGACGCGATGACGGTCAACCCCTACATGGGCCGGGACACGCTCGAACCGTACCTCTCGATGGACGAGAAGGGCGTCATCGTCCTCTGTCGGACCTCGAACGCGGGCGGTTCCGACTTCCAGAACCTCAACATCGGCAACGGCAAGCCCCTCTACGAGTACGTCGCCCAGCGCTGTGCGGAGTGGAACGACAACGACAACGTCGGCCTCGTCGTCGGCGCGACGGCACCCGAGGAACTCGAATCCGTCCGCGAACTCGTCGACCTGCCCTTCCTCGTGCCCGGCGTCGGCGCACAGGGCGGCGACGCCGAGGCCGCCGTCGAATACGGCCTCGCCGACGGTGTCGGACTGGTCAACTCCTCTCGCGGCATCATCTTCGCCGGCGAGGGCGCCGACACCGAACGCGAATACTTCGGCGCTGCTGGCCAGTCGGCGAAGCGACTCAAAAAGCGACTGAACGAATACCGGTAGAAGACGGGTCGAGAGCGATTCAGTTTTTAAACGGCGCCCGAGGCGCCGTCGCCTTTGACGGATTGTTGTAGTCTTTCACCGGGCATCGCCAGCCCGGTCGGCGATGCCCGATGAACCGTTACAACAATCCGTCCTACATGTCGGGGAAGGCCTTCGCGGCGTCGGCGAAGCCGTTGACCTTTTTGATCCAGCGGGCGGCGACGGTCTTCTTGAGGCCCTTCGCGGCGGGGCCGCCGAAGGTGTCGACGGGCAGGCCCTTGACGTTGTGCGCGACGGCCTTGCTGCCGACGGAGATGAGCGTCCCCTTGTCGTCGTAGGTCCACTCCTTCAGCGGCTGGCCGCGGATGTCGCGAGCGATGTTCTCGCCGGCGACCTCGGCGGCCTGCCAGGCGGCCTGCGCGGTCGGCGGCGCGGGGTCGTCCTGGTCGGCCTGGTCGACGAGGGCGGCGTCACCCAGCGCGAAGATGCGCTCGTCGGTCGTCTGGAAGTTCGAGGCGGCCTCGATGCGGTTGCTCCGTTCGTCCTTGTCGACGTCGACGGTTTCGGCGGCGTCCTGTCCGGTGATACCGCCGGTCCACAGCAGCACGTCGTAGTCGAGTTCCTTCTCCTCGCCGACGTAGACCGTCTCCTCGTCGACCTCGCCGATGAACTCGCCGGTGTGTATCTCGACGTCCTTCTCCTCCAGCAGTTTGCGGAGTTTGGCCTGCACGACGGGGTCGTTGTTCGGGAAGACGTTGTCGAGGCCCTCGACGAGGTGAATCTCCAGCGGCGCGCGGTGCTTGTCGCGAAACGCCGCGATTTCGCCGGCCGACTGGATACCGGAGAGGCCGGCGCCCCCGATGATGACCTGTGCGGGGTCGTTGCGGGAGGCCTCGCGGGCGGCCTCGCCGACGGCGTCGTGAATCTCGAGAGCGTCCTCGAGGTTCTTGAGAGTCAGGGAGTGTTCCTTCAGGCCGTCGATACCGAAGAAGGCGGTCTGGGAGCCGAAGCCGACGAGCAGGTAGTCGTACTCGATGGTCGAGTCGTCGGCGAGGGTGATTTCGCGGGCGTCCTCGTCGACTTCCTCGACGCGACCCTGTACGAAGCGCGTGGAGGGCGATTTGATTTCGTCGACGTCGAAGGTAATCTTCTCCTGGACGTCCGGGTCCCGGATACAGCGGTGGGACTCGTGGAGGACGAGGTGGTGGTCGACGTCCGAGACCCACGTGAGGTCGGCCGTGTCGTCGAGTTCCGATTCGAGTTTCTTGACCGCGCCGGTGCCGGCGTAACCGGACCCAAGCACGACGACGTCGTCCGTCATATGACAGAATGGGGAACCCATCGATACAAACCTGTTGGAACGGGATTCGCGGCGAATATTGTCGTTCCGGCGGAAAAACGGGCGCTTAGTGGAGCGGGTCGGCGTCGCCGGCGGGTGCCTCCATGTTGTCGATGGTGAGAATGAGGCTGTTGTTCGTGTCGTCCTTACCCTCGAGTTGGCCCTCGATGAGGAGTTTCGACAGCGGCGTCGGGCCGACGCTGATCTTGTCGCCCTCGTTGAAGTCGGCGATGGAGCCCTGCATTTTGATCTCCGCACGGCAGAGTTCGGGGTGGTGGACGCTCGTGAGGTCGATCTCCTGCACGTTCGCGCCCTCGATGAGTTCGCCGCGGTGGCGGAACGGCACGTCGGCGGCCTGCTCCATCTCCTGAATCTTCAGCGCGTCGTAGGCGTTGGCCGTCGGCTTGTAACCCCCTTTCGGCCCCGGTACCCCCTCGACCAACTGCAATGCCTTCAGACTCTGCATCTGGTTGCGGATGGTTCCCGGGTTGCGATCTACCTGCTCGGCGATGTCCTCGCCTTTAACCGCCGTTTCGGACTCCCGGTAGAGGTTGACGAGTTCCTGCAGAATCGTCTTCTGACTGGGAGTCAATTCGATGGATGACATAAACTATCTTTTGGTAGTTTCATCCTTAAACCCGACGGTGAGGAACCCCACTGACGGTCCGTTCCGACCGATATACCGCCGAAACGCGCGTAGGGCCTGTTAGCGCCGCGTTCGGTCGGCTGCTGTGGGACCTGCCGCCGGGAAAACGCTGGGATGGCCTCCGTCTTCCGGCAACGATTGCGACCGTTTTTATCGCTGGCGGCGGAGGGGTGGATATGGACCTGCGAGTCATCGGCGCGCCGATGGACCTCGGCGCGGACCGCCGTGGCGTCGACATGGGACCGTCGGCCATCCGGTATGCTGGCCTCTCGGATGCCGTCAGGGACATCGGCTACTCCTACGACGACACCGGCGACCTGCCCGTCCCGCGTCCGGAGGGCCGGAACCCCAACGCCGAACGCCCCGACGGCGGCAACGCGAAGTACCTCCGCGAGACCCGGTGGGTCTGCCGCCGCGTCGAAAGCGCCGTCGCCGACGCCATCAGCGAGGGCGACTTCCCCCTCGTGTTGGGCGGCGACCACTCCATCGCTATCGGGAGCATCGGCGGCGCGAGCAAGGACCAGGACGTCGGTCTCCTGTGGCTGGACGCCCACGGCGATTTCAACACCCCCGAAACCTCGCCGAGCGGCAACATCCACGGGATGCCCGTCGCCGCGATGCTCGGCCGTGGTGCCTTCGCCGACAAGAGTTGGGCGACCGCCGACATCGACGAGGAGAACATCGCCATGGTCGGCCTCCGGGATATCGACGACGAGGAACGGACCGCAATCAACGATAGCGACGTGACCGCCTACACGATGAGCGACGTCGACAGTCGCGGCCTGACGCCCGTCGTCGAGGACGCCATCGAGACCGCTCTCGACGGCGTCGACGCCCTCCACGTCAGCCTCGATATGGACTTTCTGGACCCCAACGAGGCACCCGGCGTCGGCACGCCCGTCCGCGGCGGCGCCACCTATCGGGAGGCCCACGCCGCGATGGAACTCGTCGCCGACACCGACGCCGTCTGCTCGATGGAGGTCGTCGAGGTCAACCCCATTCTCGATTCGCACAACACCACCGCCGACCTCGCGGTCGAACTCATCGCCAGCGGCCTCGGCAAGCGGATTCTCTGAGCGCGACGGGTTTACTCCAGCTCCAGCATCTCGGCGACCTGCTGCATGTCCTTGTCGCCGCGGCCCGAGAGGTTCACGACGAGGGTGTCGTGGTCGCCCTCGTCGGCGAGTTGGCCGGCCAGCGCGATGGCGTGGGCCGATTCCAGCGCCGGAATGATGCCCTCCAGTTCGGCGAGGTCGCGGAACGCCGCCAGCGCCTCGTCGTCGGTGATGCCGCGATACTCGGCACGGCCGATAGCCCGGAACATGGCGTGTTCCGGGCCGACACCGGGATAGTCGAGGCCGGCGGAGACGCTGTGGACGTCGACGTCCTCGTCGAGAATCCGGGTTTTCATGCCGTGGATGACGTCCTCGGTCCCCTCGGCCAGCGGGGCGGCGTGGCGAGTCGAGTCGGACCCCTCGCCGCCGCCTTCGCCGCCGTAGAACTCCACGGGGTCATCCCGGAAGGCGTGGAAGAGACCGATGGCGTTCGACCCGCCGCCGACGCAGGCGACACAGGCGTCCGGCAACTCGCCCAGTTGGTCGATAATCTGCTCGCGAGCCTCCGTGCCGATGACCGACTGGAACTCCCGGACCATCCGCGGGAAGGGGTCGGGACCGACGACGCTGCCGACCAGATAGTGGGTATCGTCCATGTTCTCGGCGAAATCCTCGAGGGCGGCGTCGACGGCCTCGGCGAGGCCCTCGTCGCCGCGAGTGACCTCGTTGACCTCCGCGCCCATCAGGCGCATGCGGAAGACGTTCATCTTCTGGCGCTCGATGTCCTTCTTGCCCATGTAAATCTCCGTGTCGAGGCCGAACAGGGCGCCGACCATCGCCGTCGCCGTGCCGTGCTGGCCGGCGCCGGTCTCGGCGATGAGACGCTCCTTGCCGGCCTTCTTCGCCAGGAGTGCCTGTCCGACGCAGTTGTTTATCTTGTGTGCGCCGCCGTGGAGCAGGTCCTCACGCTTCAGATAGATGTCGGCACCATAGGCCTCGCTGAGGTTCTCGGCGTGGAACAGCGGCGTCGGACGACCCGCGTACTGTTCGAGGATGTGGCGGAACTCCGCTTTGAATTCCTCGGACTGGGCGATTTCCTCGAAGGCGCCCGCTAACTGTTCGAGCGGTTCCTGCATCGGTTCGGGGACGTACCGGCCGCCGAACTCGCCGAACTGGTGTTCCTCGTTGTCTGACATGGCTCTACCTGTTCGTCAACGGTCAAAATAGTTGTCGGGAGAGCAGAGATGGCGACCGCACGCCGTCCGACACCGCTACTCCTCGGTTTCGGCGTCGCTCTCGGCCGCGTCGTCGTCCGCCATCGCCGCGGCGGGGACGACGTCGACGCCGGCGACCTGGTCGTCCTCGTCGACGCGCATCACGACCACGCCCTTCGTGTTCCGGCCGACCTCCGAGACCTCGTCGACGTGGGTGCGCATGATCTGGCCGGCCTCGCTCATGATGACGAGGCCGTCGCCCGCCGAGACCGTGTTAATCGAACAGACCGGGCCGTTCCGCTCGTCGGTCTTGATGTCGATGAGGCCCTTGCCGTAGCGGGACTGCTGGCGGTACTCCGAAAGCGGCGTCCGCTTGCCGTAGCCGTGTTTGGTCACCGTCAGCAGGTCGCGGTCGTCGTCGCGTTCGGCGGCGACGAGGCCGGCGACCCGGTCGTCACCTTCGAGTTTGATGCCGTTGACGCCCCTCGCGGTCCGGCCCATCGGCCGGGCGTCCTCCTCGGCAAAGCGGATGGTCATGCCCTGTCGGGTGCCGATGAGCAGGTCGCCGTCGCCGGCAGTGACCTCCACGTCGACCAGCGAGTCCTCGTCCTCGAGGCTGACGGCGCGAATGCCGCCGGAGTGGACGTTCTCGAACTCGGAGACGGCGGTTCGCTTGACGTAGCCACTCCCGGTCGCCATCGCGAGGTAGCCCTCGTCGATGTCGTCGGTGTTGACGACGGCGGTTATCTCCTCGCCGTCGTCGAGGTCGATGATGTTGACCGCCGACGTGCCGCGGGCCGTGCGGCCCATCTCGGGCAACTCGAAGACTTTCAGGCGGTAGACCTGCCCCTGATTCGTAAAGCAGAGCAGGTAATCGTGTGTCGAGGCGGTAAAGACCGTCGAAACGCGGTCGCCCTCCTTGGGTCGGGAGCCGATGATGCCCTTCCCGCCGCGGTGCTGGGGGTCGAACTCCGACAGCGGCATCCGCTTGACGTAGTCGTCCTCGGTGACGACCACGACGACCTCCTCCTCGGCGATGAGGTCCTCGCGGGTGACCGCGCCCGCGTCCTCGATGACGTGGGTGCGGCGCTCGTCGTCGTACTCCTCTTTGACCTCGCGGAGTTCGTCCTTGATGACGCCGAGCAGTTCCTCCTCGTCGCCGAGGATGGTTTCGAGCCGCTCGATTTCGGCCTGTACCTCCTCGTATTCGGTCTGAATCTCGCCGGCCTCCATCGAGGTCAGCGAACCGAGTTGCATCCGAACGATGTGTTCGGCCTGCTCCGAGGAGAGGTCGAAGTCCTCCTGGAGAGTCTCGATGGCGGTCTCCCGGTCCTCGCTGTCCTGAATCAGGTCGACGACGCTGTCGACGTTATCGAGCGCGACCAGTCGGCCTTCGAGGATGTGGGCGCGGTCCTCGGCCTCGCCGAGTTCGAACTGCGAGCGCCGGCGGACCACTTCCCGTCGGTGGTCGACGAACTGTTCGAGCAACTCCTTCAGGTTCAGCACCCGGGGCTGTTCGTCGACGAGCGCCAGCGAGATGACCGAGAAGGTGGTCTCGAGGTGGTTCTCGATGAGCTGGTTTTTGACGACGTCGACGTTGGCGCCGCGCTTGCAGTCGATGACCACGCGGATGCCGTTGCGGTCGGACTCGTCGCGGATGTCGCTGATACCCTCGATTTTGCCCTCCTTGACGTCCTCGGCGATGCGCTCGATGCGGCGGGCCTTGTTCTCCTGATAGGGGAGTTCGTTGATGATGATGCGGTCCCCGCCCGTCTCGCTGTACTCGACGTCGAGGTCGGCGCGAACCCGCAGGCGGCCGCGGCCCTCGGTGTAGGCGTCCCACAGGCCCTCGCGGTTGACGATGTTCGCACCGGTCGGGAAGTCCGGGCCCTTGATAAAGCCGTCCGAGTTCGGCGTATCGAGGAGGTCCGAAACCGAGCACTCGGGATTGTCGATGAGGTGGATGGCCGCGTCGACGACCTCGCCGAGGTTGTGCGGTGGGATGTTCGTCGACATCCCGACGGCGATACCGGAGGCGCCGTTCAAAAGGAGGTTCGGCACCTTCGACGGCAGCACGTCGGGTTCGGTCAGGCGGTCGTCGTAGTTGCTGGTGAAATCGACGGTGTCCTTGTCGATGTCCGCCAGCAGTTCCTGAGCGAGCGGCGCCATCCGGGCCTCCGTGTACCGCATCGCCGCGGGCGGGTCGCCGTCGATAGAGCCGAAGTTCCCCTGCCCGTCGACGAGCGGATACCGTAGCGAGAAGTCCTGTGCCATCCGCGCCAGCGCGTCGTAGATGGCCTTGTCGCCGTGCGGGTGGTAGTTACCCATCGTCTCGCCGACGATGGACGAGGACTTCCGGTGGCCCGACCGCGGCGTGAGGCTCATCTCCTCCATCGCATAGAGGATGCGCCGCTGGACGGGCTTGAGGCCGTCTCGGGCGTCGGGCAGCGCGCGCCCGACGATGACGCTCATCGCGTAGTCGATGTACGACTGTTCCATCTCGTCCTCGATGCGGACGGGCTCTACCTTGTCTGCCGGAATGTCCGGCGCGTCTGGTGATTCAGAACTCATGTTAGATGTCGATCCACTCGGCTTCGTCGGCGTGTTCCTTGATGAACTGCTTTCGCGGTTCGACCGCATCGCCCATCAGGACGCTGAACATCCGGTCGGCCGCGGCGGCGTCCTCGATGGTGACCTGCTTGAGAATCCGATTGTCGGGGTTCATCGTCGTGTCCCAGAGCTGTTCGGGGTTCATCTCGCCGAGGCCCTTGAACCGCTGGACCTGCGAGGGGTTGCCGTCACAGACCTCCTCGACGATGCGCTCTCGCTCTTCTTCGGTCATCGCGTCGTAGGTCTCGCCCTTGTACCGGATGCGGTACAGCGGCGGCTGGGCGGCGTAGACGTAGCCCCGCTCGATGAGCGGCGTCATGTGGCGATAGAGGAAGGTAAGCAGGAGCGTCCGGATGTGGGCGCCGTCGACGTCGGCGTCACAGAGGATGATTATCTTGTGATAGCGCGCCTCCTCGATGTCGAACTCCTCGCCGATGCCGGTGCCGACGGCGGTGATGAGGTTCCGAATCTGGTCGTTCTCCAGAATCCGGTCCAACCGGTGTTTCTCGACGTTGAGAATCTTCCCGCGAAGCGGGAGGATGGCCTGGAACTCCGGGTTGCGGCCCTGTTTCGCGGAGCCGCCGGCGGAGTCGCCCTCGACCACGAAGAGTTCGGCCTCCTCGGGGTCGCGGGTCTGACAGTCCGCGAGTTTGCCCGGCAGCGACGTGGATTCGAGCGCCGACTTCCGGCGCGTCAGTTCCTCGGCCTTCTTGGCGGCCTTCCGGGCCTTCGCGGCCTCGACGGCCTTCGAGACGATGGCCTCGGCCGTACTCGGGTTCTCCTCGAGATACGTCGCCAGTTCCTCGTGGACGGCCCCTTCGACGATGCCCCGGACCTCGCTGTTGCCCAACTTGGTCTTGGTCTGGCCCTCGAACTGCGGGTCGGGGTGCTTGACCGAGATGACCGCCGTCAGGCCCTCGCGGATGTCCTCGCCCTTGAGGGTGCCGTCGAGGTCCGACAGCATGTCGTTGCTGGTGGCGTAGTCGTTGATGACTCGCGTGAGCGCAGTCTTGAAGCCGGTCAGGTGGGTCCCGCCCTCGCGGGTGTTGATGTTGTTGGCGAAGGCGTGAATCGACCCCTGCACGCCGGCAGTCGCCTGAATGGCGACCTCGACGTGGATGTCGTCTTCCTCGTCCTCGAAGTAGACGACCTCGTCGTGGAGGACGTCGCGCGTCTCGTTGAGATATTCGACGAACTCCTTGATGCCCCCCTCGTACTCGAAGGTATCCTCCTCACCGTCCTCGGTTCGTTCGTCCCGGAGCGTGATTTCGACGCCGGGGTTGAGGAAGGCTAACTCGCGGAGTCGCGACTGGAGGGTCGAGTAGGCGAACTCGCCCGTCTCGAAGATATCGTCGTCGGGCCAGAAGGTGATCTCTGTGCCCGTCTCCTCGTCGGGTTCCATCTCGCGAACCTTCTCGAGGTCCTGGTCCGGTTCGCCGTGGTCGAAGCGGTGCTTCCAGACGTAGCCGTCCCGCTTGATTTCGACCTCGAGCCACTTCGAGAGGGCGTTGACGACGGAGACGCCGACGCCGTGGAGGCCGCCGGAGACCTGATACGATTTGCTGTCGAACTTGCCGCCGGCGTGGAGGACGGTCATGATGACCTCGACGGCGGGGCGGTCGTACTCCTCGTGGAGGTCCACGGGGATGCCGCGGCCGTCGTCGCTGACGGTCACCGACCCGTCGCTGTTGATGACGACCTCGATGGTGTCACAGTAGCCGGCGAGCGCCTCGTCGATGGAGTTGTCGACGACCTCGTAGACGAGATGATGGAGGCCACGGGCGTCCGTCGACCCGATGTACATGGCCGGGCGCTTCTGGACTGCTTCGAGTCCTTCCAGCACCTGTATCTGCCCGGCGCTGTATTCACTATCCTGAGACATCTGAAGTATCTATCCGCCCCTAGCCACCGGGCAGGTATAAAACCCCCACACGCGCCCGCGCGTGAGCGCTGAGACGACGGCTGCAAAACCGCTACTCGGCGGCGTGTTTCGTCCACTCCGATTCGACGTCGCGGTTGGCGACGACCCACGTATCTCCGTCCTCGAGCCGAAACCGGCTCTTCCGCAACTCGATGGCCGTGACGGTGCCCTCGGTGCCCCCGACCTCGATACGGTCGCCGATTTCGAAGTCCGGGTCCCTCAGCAGGTAGACGCCGGCGACGGTGTCCTCGATCATCTCCGAGAGCGCATAGGAGACGCCCAGCGCGATGAAGCCGACGGCGGTCCCCAGACTGGCGGCGATATCGCCCATCCCGACGATCTTCAGGAAGGTCAACCCCGCAGCGAACCACAGGAAGATGCCGGCCACGGCGACGAAGAGTTGGGCGACCAGTTGTTGTCGCTCGCTGTAGTACCGCTCGAGCGACGCCTTGAGCGCCGCCAGTATCAGCCTGATGCCGACGTAGGCGACGACGGCGAAGACGACCCCGGCAACGAGCCGCGGGAGCGCCGCCTCGACGCCGAGGACGAGTCCTCGAATCGTTTGGTCGACGATGCGGAGGACGAAATCGGCCACCATGCCCGCCTTCCCTCACGGCTCGGACAAAAAGGGTTCCCCGACATAGTTTATAAGATGCCCCGACGACGCCCCGACATGGTATCCACGTCACTCGTTCTCGCTGGCGCCGTCGCGACGGGCCTGCTCCTGCTGTGTAGCGCCTTCTTCTCGAGTTCGGAGACGGCCGTCTTCTCGCTGTCACCGGAGTGGATCGACGAACAGGCCGCAACGGGTGACAGCCGTGCCATGGTCCTGCAGGAACTGCGCGACGACCCCCACCGCCTGCTCGTCACCCTGCTCGTTGGCAACAACGTCGTGAACATCGCGATTTCGAGCATCCTCACCGTCCTCATCTCCGGGTACCTCTCGGCCGGCTCCGCCGTCGCCACGACGACAGTTATCACGAGCTTTCTCATCCTGATATTCGGCGAAATCGTGCCGAAGGCCTACGGCCTCGCTAACGCCGAAAACTGGTCGCTGACCATCGCCTCGCCCGTCCGCCTCGTCGGGCGCGCGCTGTCGCCGCTCATCACGCTCTTCGATTTCATCACGCGCCGCATGAACGCCCTCATCAGTGTCGACCCCGACATCGAGAAACCGTACACCGACTGATGCTGGATTCTATTTATATACCGAATCCCGACCGACCCGTCCGACGCCCGTCATCGGAGCCGTTCTATCGGCCGGTTTCACTTTCACTCCGGTAGCGACGAGGTTTTACGTGGGTGGGGATTTACGTCAAAACGAATGACCTCGTTTCAGTCGCAACTCGGGGAAGGCGGCGGCAGCGAGCCTGCGACGGCCGAGCAGTTGGCCGAGAGTCAGCGCTCCATCTCTATCGCCGAGTTCTTCGAGAAGAACAAGCAGATGCTGGGCTTCGACAGCGGGGCCAAGGCGCTCGTCACGGCCGTCAAGGAGGCCGTCGACAACGCCCTCGACGCCACCGAGGAAGCCAGCATCCTCCCGGACATCTACGTCGAAATCGAAGAGGTCGGCAACTACTACCGGCTCACCATCGAGGACAACGGCCCCGGTATCACGAAAGAGCAACTCCCGAAAGTCTTCGGGAAGCTCCTCTATGGCTCCCGGTTCCACGCCCGCGAGCAGACCCGCGGCCAGCAGGGTATCGGTATCTCCGCGGCGGTCCTCTACTCGCAACTCACCTCCGGCAAGCCCGCGAAGATTACCTCCAAGACCGAGAACGGCGGCGACGCCCAGTACTTCGAGTTGACCATCGATACGGACACCAACGAGCCCGAAATCGACGTCGACGAGTCCGCGTCGTGGGAGCGTCCCCACGGAACCCGCATCGAACTGGAGATGGAGGGCAACATGCGCGCCCGCCAGCAACTCCACGACTACATCAAGTACACGGCGGTCGTCAACCCCCACGCCCGCATCGAGTTCCACGAACCCAAGGAGTCCAAGAAGTTCGAGCGGGCGACCGACCAACTGCCGCCCGAAACCGAGGAGATTCGCCCCCATCCCCATGGCGTCGAACTCGGGACGCTCCTGAAGATGCTCGATGCGACGGATTCTTACTCCATCTCCGGATTCCTGCAGGGCGAATTCACCCGCGTCGGCGGAAAGACCGCCGACGAGGTCGTCGACAACTTCCGGGACCGACACTTCGGCCGGGAGATGGCGTGGCGGCCGCCGCAGGCTCACGACGAGGCCGATATCGAAAGTGTGGTTTCCGACGCCGTCGCGAACAAGAGCGCCGACGCGACCGGCGCCTTCGCCGAGCGGCTGGCCGACCGAATCGCCGACCACGACCGCATCGCCCACACCGAGGTCGCCGCCCTCGCCGACGACCTCGCCGACGAGGTCGAAGCCGAATTCGACGAGACGTTCGGGTCGACCGTCCGGGACAACGCCGTCGACGCCGCGTGGGACGAGATAACCGTCGACCGCCGCGCCGACTGCTACGAACTCGTCGACGAGGCGACCACCACCCGCAAGGACGACGCCGTCGTCGAGGGGATGGCCCGCCGACTGGCCGACAAGTTCGACGACCAGGAAGACGCCCGCAACCGCGTCACCCGGTCGGGACTCCGGGAGTTCGTCGACCGCGCGGCGGACATGACCGAGGACCGCGACGACGCCAGTTTCGGCGACACCGCCCGCGAGAACGTCGTCGACGCCTTCTGGGAGCGTGCCGTCCGCGTCGACGACGACGTCCCGAACGTCAAATCCGTCGCCGGGGAGCGTGACACGGCCGCCAAGTTCCTCGAAGCGATGCGGGAGACGGACATCCTCGCGCCGCCGACGGACTGTCTGGCACCCATCTCCGAGGACCTCGTACAGGCCGGCCTCGAGAAGGAGTACGAGGCCGATTTCTACACCTCCGTCACTCGGGACGCGGCAGTCCACGGCGGCGACCCCTTCGTCGTCGAAGTCGGTATCGCCTACGGCGGTGACCTGTCCGCCGAGGGCTCCGCCGAAATCCTCCGGTTTGCCAACCGCGTCCCGCTGGTCTACCAGCGCGGCGCGTGTGCCACCGTCGACGTCATCAAGGACGTCAACTGGCGAAACTACGGCCTCGACCAGCCCGGCGGCTCCGGGATGCCGGGCGGCCCCGCCGTCATCATGGCCCACGTCGCCTCGACGAGCGTCCCCTTCACCAGCGAATCGAAGGACGCCGTCGCCAACATCCCCGAAATCGAGAAGCAACTCCGACTGGCCCTGCAGGAGGCCGGCCGCGAGATGAGTTCCTATCTCAGCAAGCAACAGTCGCTCGAAAAGCGCCGCCGCAAGCAGAACGTCATCGCCGACATCCTGCCGGAGATGGCCGACAAACTCGCGGAGGTGACCGACCGGGACCCGCTCGACATCGACGACTCGCTGGCACGCATCATGAACAACGTGCTCGTCGAGCGGTCCGTCAACGGCTCGACGGTCGAGTTGACCATCCACAACCACGGCGACACGAACGTCAACCCCGAAATCACGGAAATCGTCACCGCCGACCCCGGCGACCACGAGGACGCGACCGTCGTCGAAATGGACGGCGAGTGGTTCCTCAAGTGGTCCCCGACGGTTTCCGGCGGCGAGAAAGCGACCCTCGAATACGACATCGACGGCGACGCCGACTTCGACGTCTCCGTGGAGGGCATCGAAAACGAGCGGCTGACCATCAACGCATAACATGAGCGCAAACGACGACTACGAGATTCAGGACGACCTCGCCCGCGAGCGGCTTATCGACCTCGCAAGCGAGTTCTACGACCAGTTCGCCGAGGGGGACGTTCCGACGATGGAGATCCCGACTCGGACGAAAAGCAACATCGTCTTCGACGAGGACAAGGACGTCTGGGTCTACGGCGACCGCACCTCGACGCGCTCGGCCAACACCGTCAGCGGCGCCCAGAAACTCTTGAAGGCGATTTACACAATCGAGTTCCTCGAAAACCAGCTCAAGGAGGGCCGCTCGTCGACCCTGCGTGAACTCTACTACCTCTCCGAATCGTGGGACGAAGAGCGCGCACAGTTCAACGGACAGGACGAATCCAACCAACTCGTCGAGGACCTCGAAATCGTCTCCGACGTCACCCGCGAGGACTTCCACATGCGCCCGGAGGAGTCCGGCGCGACCATCATGGGCCCGCTGTTCCTCCGCGAGCAGACCCGCCGCGGCGAGCGGGAGATTCACTGTCAGAAGGACGTCGGCGAGGGCGGCTACCAGAT
This sequence comes from Natronomonas amylolytica, assembly GCF_037031205.1. Classification (NCBI taxonomy): domain Archaea; kingdom Methanobacteriati; phylum Methanobacteriota; class Halobacteria; order Halobacteriales; family Natronomonadaceae; genus Natronomonas; species Natronomonas amylolytica. The sequence continues at coordinate 101,086 of NZ_JAYEZM010000001.1, forward strand.
TCCGAACAACCCCGACACCATCGAGTTCCTCGACAACGACGCCGACTTCGTCCTGTGTGTGGAGACCGGTGGTATGCGGGACCGCCTCGTCGAGAACGGCTTCGACGAGGAGTACAACGCCATCATCGTCCACCTCAAGGGTCAGCCCGCACGGGCGACCCGCCGCATCACGAAACGGCTCCACGACGAACTCGACCTGCCGGTGGTCGTCTTCTGTGACGGCGACCCGTGGTCGTACCGCATCTACGCGTCGGTCTCCTATGGTTCCATCAAGTCGGCGCACCTCTCGGAGTACCTCGCGACGCCGGAGGCCGAATACATCGGCATCCAGCCGGAGGACATCGTCGAGTACGAACTGCCGACCGACCCCCTCAGCGACTCCGACATCAACGCCTTGGAGAGCGAACTCGACGACCCCCGCTTCCAGGACGACTACTGGACCGAACAGATAGAACTCCAGCTCGACATCGGCAAGAAGGCCGAACAGCAGGCACTCGCCTCCCGTGGCCTCGACTTCGTGACCGACACCTACCTCCCCGAGCGCCTCACGGATATGGGCGTGCTGTAGGGGTCGCTATTTTATTCGTCCGGGCCGTATTCGGGATGTGAAGTGGCGCTGCGGCGACTGCGACCGGGTCTACGACGAACCGCCGGAGACGTGCGTCTGTGGGTCGGCGAACCTCAATCCGGCGGCCGACGAGGACGGTGGGCGCTCGCGATATTCGTTGCTCGCGTTGCGGGAGCGCCTGCTGGACCCCAAAAACGCCGACAGAAGCCTCGTCCGCGATGAACCGTACGTCTCGCTGGCGTTCCGCGTGCTGGTTGCCGTCGCCGTGTTCTTCGTTCTCCTGCTCGTCGTCGGCTTCGTTCTCTGAGTCAGTCGTCGAGAGCGACCAGAACGCCTCGTGATTCGAGGTCCTCGGAGAACGCCTCGGCGTCGGCCTCTATCTCGGTGAAGGTATCGTAGTGAACCGGAACGACGAGGTCCGGGGCCATCGCCTCGGCGAGGTCGGCGGCCTCGTGGCGGTCCATCGTGAACGTGCCGCCGATGGGCGGACAGAACACGTCGACATCGAGATATTCGTGGCCGTCGAGTACGTCGGTATCGCCGGGCCAGTAGACCGAGACGCCGTCGAGGGCGACGTGGAAACCACAGCCGCGTCCCTCGGGGTGATACGGTTCGCCGGTCGGTCGCGTGTGCGGGCCGTCGGGGTCGTTGTAGGCGGCGGTCGTCCGGACGATAGCGTCGCCGACGGCGATGTCGGCCTCCATGTCGACGGTTCGAACCTCGTAGGGCAGGTCGGCGGGCCGTTCGACGTCGCGGTCGATGAGATGGGTGTTGATACCCTCGAAGAGGACGACCGTCGCGTTCTCATCGGCGACTTTCCGGATGGCGTCGGTGTCGTAGTGGTGGTCGTGGGAGACACAGACCACGTCGCCGTCTCCCCCGTCGTAATCGTCTAAGACGCCGTATCGGCCGGGGTCGACGTAGACGACGGTATCGGCGCCTTCGAGTCGGAGCGTCGCGTAGCCGAGCCACGCGATATCGAGGCCGTCGTGGTGGAGCATAGCCGCACTACGCGACGGACCGTCTCAAGCCCGGCGGTTTCGATAGGCGAACGGTAACCCGGATTTATATATCGGGTTACGCTATCTGAGATATGGCGAGTGACGAAGAACTCGCACGCCACGTCTCCCGAATAGAGGGGTGTCAGGGTCACGGAAGCGCGACCGCGACCGAGGAACTCGACGAGTACCGGGAAGCCGCCGGGGAAATTCACGACGAACTTGCCCGTCGCATCGAACGCGTCGACGAATCGTCGGCCGACGAGGCGGACCTCGCGACCGTCGTCGAGCGGCTCGAACGGCTCGAATCCCGACTGGACGACCTCGAATCGCGCCTCTAGTGCTGGGCCGCCGCCAGCCGTTCGACGCGTTCGAGACTGTCGGCGTCCGCCGGGCCCTTGTCCTCCCGAACGCCGACTAATCGTGGGAATCGGAGGGCGTACCCCGACGAATAGGTCGGCGATTCCTGAATCTCCTCGTAGCCGACCTCGAAGACGACTTCGGGATCGATGTCCACCTCGGTTCCGGATTCCGACCGGACGTGTGGTTCCAGCAGTTCGTCTAACTCCGCCAGTTGCTCGTCGGTGATGCCGGTCGCCACCTTGCCGATGGTCTCGTAGTCGTCGCCGTCGCGGGCCGAAAGCAGGAAGGTGCCGAGCAGGTTCGCCCGTCGCCCCTCGCCCCACTCGGCGCCGGTGACCACGAGGTCGAGCGTCTCGACGTCGGGTTTGCGCTTCAGCCAGTTCTTCCCGCGATTTCCGGGGGTGTACGCCGACTGGGGGTTCTTGAGCATGATGCCCTCGTGGCCTGCTTCCAGCGCGTCGGCCTCAAGGTCGGCAATCTCGTCGGCATCGTCGGTAATCGCGAGTTCGGAGACGCCCTCCGAGAGTACCGACGAAAGCCGGTCGTGGCGTTCGACCAGCGGCGCATCGAGGAGGTCGTCGCCGTCGGCATGGAGGCAATCGAAGGCGTGTAACTCGACCGCGACGTCCTCGCGGGCCGCCGCCACGTCGTGTTTCCGGCGGAAGCGCCGCAGGATCTCCTGAAACGGTAGCGGGTCGCCCTCGTCGTCGACGGCCACGACCTCGCCGTCCAGAATCGCGGGAGCGGTGAGTTCGTCGTCGACGAACTCGACGACCTCCGGCAGCGGGTCGGTCACGTCTTCGAGGTTGCGGGAGAACAACTGCGTCGTCTCGCCGTCGTAGTGGACCTGTACGCGAGCCCCGTCGAATTTGGTCTCGACGGCGGCTTCCTCCCATTCTTCGAGGGCGTCCACCGCTGTTCCGGCCTGTGCGAGCATGGCCTGAACCGGCCGGCCGACTTCGAGGTGGACGTCAGCCAATCCGGATTCGCCCTCATCACGGGCGGTTTCGGCGACGAGGCCGCAATCGTTCGACACCTGAATCGCGCGTTCGACGGCCGCGGTCGGTACGTCGAAGGCCTCCGCTATCGCATCGCGGACGGTTCCCTCGCCGACGCCGACGCGCATCTCGCCCAACACGAGTCGGGCGAGGAAGCGAGCCTCCAGCGACTCGGCGCGATTGAACAGACCGAACAGCGTATCGAGTTTCGTGTCCGTACTGCCGGACCCCGCAGCAGCGGCGAGGTTCCGAAGTGTCTCGTCTACCTCGGCGACGGTCAGGGCGTCGCTGCCGCCACCCCCGAAGGCGGCAAGCCCCTGTTGGCCGCCCAAATCGAGTTCCTCCGCGACCGCACCGATTTCGCCGACGTCTGCCAGTCGGTCCTCGATGTCGTCGGACGAGACGTTCTGGCCGGCGGCCTTCGCCAGCGCCCCATAGCAGAGGTTCGGCCCGATATCGAGTTTCGTGCCGTCGTGGGCCGGGAAGACCCGCCCCTGCACGAACCGAGTCACGATACCGAGGTCATCGCCCGCGTCCTCGAACAACTCGGCGACGAGCGCGACTGTTTCGAGGTCCGCAGGCTCTTCCTCCATCTCGGCGGCACGGGCGGCGAACTCGGCGAATTCCATCGCTATCCGCTAAGCGAGTGGCCCGATTAAAAGGTGCGAATCGAGATGGGAAACAGAATATAAAGGTAGCATCCGCGAGGGCGCCGGAGGCGTCCGAGCGGTTCACCGGCGGCGAACGGAGTGAGCCGCCGGCTGAGTTTTTCCCCAAGTTTTTGCGACCGAGTGAGTTGCGGGCCGGTGGCCCGCAACTGAACATCGTGGCGGCAAAGCCGCCACGCAGTTCCCGCAGCGAGCGAAGCGAGCGAGGAAACCCGAGGGAGTAAAAAGTGGGTGTTCTAGAGCACGTCGTCGAAGTTCTTGTGACCCTTGATGTCGACGCCCTCGTCGGTGACCGTCGCGAGGAAGACGCCGTTGCCGGAGCCGGTGTCGCGTTCGACGGCGGCCTTGATGCCGGAGGCGGCGACTTTCTTTGCCTCCTCGTTGGTCATGTCGTCCTCGTACTCGCGTTCGAGGGTGCCGTAGGCGACGGTGAGACCGGAGCCGGTGACGGTGTAGTCGTCCTTCATGACGCCGCCGGCGGGGTCGATGGAGAAGACGTGGTGGCCCTCGTCGTCGACGCCGCCGAGGATGGGGTTGATGGCGAAGAAGGGGCCGCCGCGGGCGAAGTTGCCCGCGAGCGTGGCCAGCGCCTCGATGGAGATGTCCTCGCCACGGCGGGACTCGTAGAGGTTGACCTCGGCGCGAAGCGAGCGGATGAAGGACTGGGCGCCGCCGACGGAGCCGACCAGTGTCAGGGCGGCGTTGGGGTGAATCTGTTCGACCTTCTGGACGTCCTTGTTGGAGACGAAGCGGCCACCGAGGGACGCGCGCATGTCAGTGGCGATGACGACGCCTTCGGACGTGGAGATGCCGATGGTCGTCGTGCCGGTCTTGTTGACGCTTTCGAGGTCCTCCGCGGTGAGGTCGTTGGACGGTACCTCGCCGAGTTCGGGTTCGTACGGCGAGAGGGTGTGGTCCTGACCGGTCCGCGGCAGGGAGGAATCTGGTTGTCGCATTGCCTGCTGGTAGAAACCGACCGCTGATAAATCCTTTCGGTCAGGCCGTCGCTTCCGGTGTCGCGTTCTCGTAGGCGGCCCCGAGGCGCTCGACGACGCGGCCGATGGGGAGGGTGAAGCCGACCCTACTCGTCGCCAACGCGACGGGGAGGAGTGCGATACCGAGGACGATACTGAACTGGTACAGAGCGAAGACGAACGCCCGGTACACCTGTGTTGCCATCGTGACCGTCCCAATCCGTTGGGTGTATAAATGCTTTCCCCTCGACTCGTTGTATCGTATGATAGATTATGTGGAAAAACACCGCCGCAGTCTTGCGATTCAACTATGGTTGTGCTGACCGCCATTTGAGGCGAGAACGGGGTGGCCCGAACGGATAACTCCGGTACCCCCGGCGGGTCATTCTCATAAGTTATGGCGAGGATTCCGGTCACGTGCGCTCGGCGAAGGCCGGGCCGGAAACAATAGGGCTATCCGTCAGGCACCGTTTGCAACGTGTATGAGCAATTACGTCGTCGCGATGGAAGCCGCATGGTTGGTTCGTGATGTCGAAGAGATCGACGACGCCATCGGTGTCGCCGTCAGTGAGGCCGGCAAGCGCCTCAACAACGCGGACATGGACTACGTCGAAGTCGAAGTCGGTGCGACGCCCTGTCCCGCCTGTGGCGAGGCCTTCGATTCGGCCTTCATCGCCGCCGACACCGCACTCGTCGGGCTCCTGCTGGAAATGAAAGTCTTCAACGCTGATAGCGACCAGCACGCCTCCCGAATCGCCAAAAGCGAGGTCGGCGGCGCCCTCCGTGACGTGCCGCTGAAGGTCATCGAGACCTTCGAGAAGGACGAAGAGGTCGAAGAACCCGACGACTAGGACATGTGGGCGGCGACGTCCGCCTCGGTGATGATTCCGAGTAGTTGTCCGTCCTCGACGACCATCACCGCGTCCTGATGGTTGAGGTGGGCGTTGACCTCGTCCATCGTCGCAGTTGGTTCGACGGTCGTAATCGCCTCGCGCATCGCGTCTGCGACCGGCAACTCCCCGGCGTTTTCCTCCTCCAGTTGTCGGATGTCGGAGTTCGAGATGATACCCTGCGGGCGGCCGTCCCGAACGACCGGCAACTGGGAGTAGCCTTCCTTGACCATCACGTCGATAGCATCCCGGAGGCTGTCGTCCGGCGCGACCGTAACGACGCCTTCGTGCATGATGTCCTCCGCGTGCATGACGGCGCTTTCGGCCTCGTCGAGCGCGTTGACGATGCGCCGAAGCGTCGACAGCCGGGGGTCGACGTCGCCGCCCTCGATTCGGGCGATAAGTGGCTGGGAAACGTCGGCCCGGTCGGCGAGTTCGCTCTGTGTCAACCCGAGATTCGTCCGTCGTTCCCGGAGGTCCGCCGGCGTCGGCAGGTCCATACCCATGCGCGACAATAACCTTGAGTTATACAAAAACCTTCCCCCAGCCGAGGATTGAAATACGGAGACGGGACCAGCGGCCGTATGCGGTAGCGAACGGCGGCCAGCCCCCAAGGCGGAAGCGCGAGGACGGGTTGGCCGACGACACCCTCCCCGCCTGCTCGCCTATAGCTCCAGTCCGCGAACGGCTACGCAGTCGCCGTCTTCGACGTGGCCGATGACCCGGGCATCGTCCAACTCCTCGACGACGGCCTCGGCATCGTCTTCCGGGAGCGCTGCGACGAAGCCGGTCCCCATGTTGAACGTGCGGTGCATCTCTTCGTCGCTCACGTCGCCCTCGTCTTGGACGAACTCGAAGACCGGTTGCGCTTCGAAGGGGTCCGTGATTTCGTAGCGGAACTCGCCCATCCGCGAGAGGTTCGTCCAGCCGCCGCCGGTGACGTGTGCCGCGGCATGCGTCTCCGCGGCGTGAAGCGGCCCCAGTACTTCCCGGTAGATGCGGGTCGGCTCCAGCAACACCTCGCCGATGGACCGACTCTCGTCGTACGGGAAGGGGTCGGTGTACTCGTGGTTCCGCGTCGCCGCCTCCCGGGCCAGCGTCAGCCCGTTGGAGTGGATGCCTGACGACGGGAGACCGACCAGCACGTCGCCAGACTCGGCTTTCCCGTCGAAGAGTTCGTCCTCGGTCGCGAGGCCGACACAGGCGCCTGCGAGGTCCAGACCCTTGATGACTTCCGGCATGACGGCCGTCTCGCCGCCGACCAGTGCGATTTCGGCCTGCTCTGCGCCCGCCGACAGACCGTCACCGATCTGTTCGGCCGTCGCGTCGTTCGGTTCCTCGATGGCGAGGTAGTCGACGAACGCCACCGGCGTCACGCCCGTCGCGATGAGGTCGTTGGCGTTCATCGCGATGCAGTCGATACCGATCGTCGAGTAATCCCTCAGCGCCTCGGCGACGAGCAGTTTCGTCCCGACGCCGTCGGTCGCCAAGGCGAGATAGCGGTCGCCGATGTCGACGAGACCGGCGTAGTCGCCCTCGAACTCGCCGACGGCGCCGATAAGCGCCGCCGTCGCCGCTTCGCTGGCCTCGATATCGACGCCGGTCTCGGCGTAGGTAAGCCCCTCCTCGTCCTCGTCGGTCTCCTCGGTCATACCCGAACCGGCGTCCGACCGGAGCAAAAGCGCGTCGGTTCCCGACCTCACACGAATCGCTGGTGTCGACGATGACCGGTGAAAGACGACAACGGCCCGTATCAGAACGCGGGGAAGCCGACTACGAGGAAACTGCCGACCGCGAGCGCGGCCGTCCCGAGGAAGACGGCAGCAAAGACCGTCTTGCTCCAGCCGAGGACCTTCCTCCCGTCGAGCGGCCCGAACGGAATCATGTTGAACGCCGCAAGAACGGCGTTGATGATGACGCCGAGTTGACCGACGTCACCGAGGAAGCCACTGAGGAAGTAGAACGGAAGGAAGACCGCGACGAGAGCGACGTTCGTCAGGGGCCCCGCAACGGAGACCAACCCGTTTTGGCGGGGCGTGATTCGGCCCCGATGGTGGACTGCGCCGGGGGCCGCAAAGAGGAAGCCCGCGAGCGCGGCGCCGAGACACAGCGCCAACATCGGATAGTCGGCGCGGAAGGCCGCCACCTGACCGAACCGAACGGCGACGACCTTGTGGGCCAGTTCGTGAAGCAGGAAGCCGACGCCGACGGTGAGCATGCTCACGGCGAGCAGGCGACCGAACGCCGGCGTGGAGATCACGCCCGCAATATCGGGAAAGACCTGCCGGCCGGTCGCCCGGAAGAAGAAGACACTGAAGGCCGCGCCGAGGACGACCCACGCGACCACGAGGTCGCGAAGTTCGTCAGGGTAGAACCGGATGCCACCGAGCGTGACGCCGCTCATCGGAACACCTCCACGAGGAGGTCGAGGCTGTTGCGCGCGGCTTCGAGCATCAGCCGCGCGACGCCGCTGGCGCCCTCGATGCCGGAGCCGGCAAACAGGTACGGCAACAGCACGGTCGCGAAGACGACGCTACCGACGAAGCTCCCGATGTTCGTGAGCGCGACGATCATGATGAGTCGGAACAGCGGCACCGACTTGAGGTTCCGCCACAGTTCCCGAATGGGCGCTTCCTCGTCGCTCATAATCTCGTTGAGTTCCTTGATGTCGCCGACGTTGACGTCGAGGTATCGCAACTCGACGTACCCGGCGAACCAGCCCGGCGCGAGAAGCGGGTTGACGCTCGTCAGCCACGCGACGCCGCCGCCGACGCCGGCGGAACTCCAGTGGGCACCGGCGAGTTTGGCCAGCCCGAAGGCGAGGATTCCGTTGACGAGGAACCACGCCGCAAAGAGGCTGAAGAGCAGGTCGCTGGATGTCCCTTCGACCCCGGTGTACGTGGCGATAGCCAGCAGGACGAAGAAGACGAGGAAGCCGAGCGTGAACAGGTAGCCGAAGAGCTTGTACAGCGAGAAGCGACTCCCTGAGGCACGGCCCGTCAATTCGCTCATGTCAGGCAGCGTCGACGGTGTCTCCAGATATCGCTCGATACCCTCGCGGTGGCCCGCGCCGACGATGGCGACGACGTGTTTGCCCTGATCGCGGAGGGCGACGAGCTGGTGGGCGATGTACGCGTCCCGTTCGTCGATAAGCGCCTCCGCACCACCCGGGGAGAACCGGCGGAATTCCTCCATCATCGCGCCGACGACATCGGTGTCGGTCATCTGCTCGATATCGAACTCCTCGATCTCGTCGTCTTCGGGTGCCATCCGCAAGAGTGCGACGACGATGAGTCCGCCGAGTAACAGCCCGAGGCCGAGGCCGACGATGAGGGTATCGAGGATGCCGACCAACACGCCGGGGCCGAGAGCGCTGGGGACGACGAAAGGACCGGCGATAGCGCCCGCAACGATGGATAGCATGAGGGCGATTCCGACGCCGACGCCCATACCGATCTCACGTGGGTCGCCGAGGCCGACTGCAAGGTTGCCTATCAGTTTGATCTTCTCGAGGAAGGTTAGACGGGCCCAGAACCGCTGTATCGTCACCTGAATGTCGCGGTCGACGAGTGCGACGTCGATGCCGTGGCCCTCCGCGCTGTCGATCGCGGCCTTCATGTCGGCGCCGGGTTCGATGTCGAACCGCTCGCCGAGGCGGGCCTGCACGTAGGAGAGCATCCAGTAGGCCAGGAACTGATAGACCGTGTTCCCCCGGAGGAGGTCGCCGGCATCGAGGTCCTCCGGAGTCTCGCCTTTCATCTGGCGATACCGCCCCTCGTCGAGTTCGACGGCGACGACGTCGGGTTGCTCGGCGTCGATGACCTCTTCGACCTCGGTAACGCTCGCCTCGGAGACGTGCGCGGTTCCGACGACGCGCACGGACCCCTCCTCGTCGCTCATTGTCGGCTTCAATCGGCCAAGCGGCTTACGTGTGTCGGGATTGGGCCACACGGTGGGCCACGAGATTGATTACTCACTGTGTGCTACGGGCGAGGAGATTCGATACGCGGGCCCTCGAACGAGTGGTCGGGGGCCGATTACCACTGGCTCGTGGCAGCGAGGGAACCACCACCCAGCCACCGGTGAAAACCGACTGGTATTTTCACCCGTTGGAACCGATGCATGGACCATGCCCGATGTACTGGATACGCTGATCGAGAACAGGTGGATGGTGCAACCGAACCACGCCAACAACCTGAACACCGCACATGGGGGAAACGTGATGAAGTGGATGGACGAGGCAGGAGCGATGAGCGCCATGCACTTCTCCGGTGAGACGTGCGTGACCGCGCACATGGACGAGGTGAATTTCAAACGCCCGATCGAGGTCGGGGATATCGCGCTAGTCAAGTCGTACGTCTATCAGGCGGGCGAGAGCAGTATCCGGCTCCGGACACGCGTGTTTCGGGAGAACCCCGGAAAGGCCGAAACCGAACTCACCACCGAGTCGTACCTCGTTTTCGTGGCCATCGATGAGGACCGAAACCCGACGACGGTTCCCGAACTGACCGTGTCCACGGACCGAGGCGAGCGATTGCGGCAGGAAGCTCTCGAAGACGCCCCGAACTGAGCGGACCGGGACGCTACCGAACGACGGTAACGGGGACCGTCGCCCGTCGAACGACGGTTTCGGCGACGCTCCCGAGGAGGATACGCGAGACGCCGTCCCGGCCGTGACTCCCCATAACGATGGCGTCGGCGTCCGTTTCCTCGGCGAACGCCACTATCTCGCTGGCCGGACGCCCCACGACGATCTCGGTTTCGAGGTCGGCATCGACGATGTCCTCCGCTTTCGCGAGCAGTTCCTCGGCACCCCCCTCGGCTTCCTCGTACCACTCCTGCCAGTAGCCCGGTAGAGCCGCCTCCGGCGGGGCGTCGTATCCGGCCTCGACGAAATCCAGTACGTGCACGAGGACGATATCGGCGCCCTCGTAGGTGTCGACCGCGTGCCGGAGGGCCTTCTTCGATAGCTCCGACCCGTCGTATGGAACGACTATGCGCATGTCCGGAGATTCGGTCGGGATGGCCTTAAGCGTGGGTCGTCGCTGTCGCGTCGGCCGACGGAGCAATCAGCACATCGGCTACTGTTTAGGGGCCGGCGACCCAACGGGATGTATGGAACTTGACGTCGAGACGCCGCCGGTGCCGGAACTGCCGGAACTGGACGCGGACGCCTACGACGACGTGGAGGTACAGGGCGACGAATACCGGCGCGAGGAAATCGAGGAACTGCTCCACGAGGGCGCGTGGGCAGACGCGTTCGAGTCGTGGGCCGCGGAGACGGACCTGAACACCGAGGCGTTCGACATCGCCGTCGACCTCGGGATGTTCGCGGAGTTCGACTTCTTCTGGGACGACTTCGCCGACCGGGTGGGGTATCACGCGCCCGGCATCCCCGAAGACTGGCGGGAGCGTGACCTCCATCCGGACCTCGACTCGTGGGAGACGGTCTCGGGCATCAACGCGTCGATGGCGGAGTTCGGCGAATCGGTGAGCCGGACGCTCAAGGAGGACTACATCGACTGGGAGGCCGACTACGAGGCTCCCGACGACCTCCCGGATTTCTGATACTAGCTGACGAGATTTCGCGGACTGTCAAAACCGGTTATACGTTGCTCGGATGGCAGTGCTGGCGACGACGGTCGATTCGGTAGCGTCGTCGAAGGTATCCCGGACGGCCCCTGCCTCGACCTCCGGTGGTTCGGAGAGGGCGAGGACGACGAACCGGTATTCGTTGTCGTCCGGCGATTCGTGGCACGGCGAGCGGTACCCGACCGACCCTTCGTCGTTTCGACCCTGTTTTGCGCCCGCGAAGGCGTCGGGTTCGGGGTCGGAAGCGATGTTCTCGGGGACTTCGAGTGGGTCCTCGGGCGGAAGGCCCCACAGCAACCAGATTGTGCTCGGCCCCGAAGCCGGGTCGATGCTCTGGAGCCACTCGCCGACGATGGCAACCGATTCGGTTCGGCCGGGGAGGCCTTCGACGAGCAGCGGCGGGGAGACGCCCGCACCGTCACAGGTGTATCGTTCGGGGATGGTGCCGTCCTCGAAGGTCGGGGCCCGGACCGAGAGACCGTCTCGGTCGGGGGGCTCGCCGCCGATGGTACAGCCGCCGACCGCCGCGGCACCGACCGTCGCCAGCAGGGCGCGCCGTCGCATACCGGCGTTTCGGTCCACGCCGTCAAGACCCCTCCGGGTTCGGCCGCGAATCGCTGGACGAACGTCCATCGTCGCCGACAGGGCGGGCAGTTGATTACGGTGGCCGACGTGGAGGCGAACATGAGCACGGATATCGTCCCGCCGAAGGAACGGACCTGCGAGAAGTGCGGTCGGATGGACGTCTGGGATTCCGAAACCGAAAACTGGGTCATCGCCGAGGAAAACGGCGAACGACAGGTCGGCAACCGCCATTGCATCCACGAGTGGGACATCAACGGCCAGTACAACCCAGTGGCGGGGAAGGCCGACGTCGACGCCGACGCGGACGCCTGAGGGATGCCGACGGCCTACATCACCGCACCGCCGTCGGCCGCCCCGGAACTCGCCGAAACGCTCGTCGAGGAGCGACTGGCCGCCTGCGTCAACCGCTTCGACTGTCGGTCGACGTTCCGGTGGGAGGGCGACATCGTCCACGAGGACGAGGTGATTCTGCTCGCGAAGACCACCGACGAGCGATACGGCGACCTCGAAAGACGCGTCGTGGAACTCCATCCCTACGACGTTCCGTGCATCGAGCGGTTCGACGAGAGCGACGCCCTTGAAGCCTTCGAGGGGTGGCTACTCGGTAGCGTCAAGTAGAACTTTATTTGTTATCTGACCCCCATCGACTTCCAATAAGACAAACTTAATGTACTGACTCCGTCAATCACTTTCGTATGCCCTGGTCCAATCAGGAGTGGTGGCCGAACCTACTACGACTGGATGTCCTCGACGATAACGCCCGGGACCTCAGTCCCTACGACGAGGACTTCGATTACGCAGAGGAGTTCCAGAAGCTCGACTTCGAGGAAGTGAAGGCGGACCTCGAGGAGGTAATGACGACCTCGCAGGAGTGGTGGCCGGCCGACTACGGTCACTACGGACCGCTTTTCATCCGGATGGCCTGGCACAGCGCCGGGACGTACCGAACCGCTGACGGCCGTGCCGGCGCCTCCGGCGGCCTCCAGCGCCTCCCGCCGGAGAGCAGTTGGCCCGACAACATCAACCTCGACAAGGCCCGTCGCCTGCTCCAGCCGGTCAAACAGAAGTACGGCCGGAAGCTCTCGTGGGGCGACCTGATCGTGCTGGCCGGCAACGTCGCCCTCGATTCGATGGGCTTCGAGACCTACGGCTTCGCCGGCGGCCGCGTGGACGCGTTCAAGTCCAACGAGGCCGTCGAGTGGGGCCCCGAAGACGAATGGGAAACGACCTCGCCCGAGCGATACGAGGACGGAGAGGTGGGCAACCTCAAGGACCCGCTGGCGAACACCGTGATGGGGCTCATCTACGTGAACCCCGAGGGGCCGAACGGCGAGCCGGACGTCGAAGGCTCGGCGAAGAACATCCGCGAGGAGTTCGACCGCATGGCGATGAACGACGAGGAGACGGTCGCGCTCATCGCCGGCGGCCACACCTTCGGGAAGGTCCACGGGGCCGACAACCCCGAGGAGCATCTCGGTCCCGAGCCCGAGGCGGCGCCCATCGAGGAGCAAGGCCTCGGCTGGAACCACGAGTTCGGCGACATCGGCGGGATGATCACCAGCGGTATCGAAGGGCCTTGGACCGACGCACCGACCCAGTGGGACATGGGCTACGTCGACAACCTGCTGGAACACGATTGGGTCTCCGTCAAGGGTCCCGGCGGTGCGTGGCAGTGGCGGCCGGCCGACGGGGATGCAGTCGAGTCGGCACCCGGCGCACAGGACCCCTCGGAGGCCGAGCAGCCGATGATGCTGACGACCGACGTCGCGCTGAAACACGACGACGACTACCGGGAGGTCCTCGAGCGCTTCCAGGAGAACCCCGAGGAGTTCCAGAAGGCCTTCGCGAAGGCGTGGTACAAACTGCTCCACCGCGACATGGGTCCGCCCGAGCGGTACCTCGGTCCCGATGTGCCCGACGAGACGATGATCTGGCAGGACCCCCTGCCCGAGGCCGACTACGACCTGATCGGCGACGAGGAGGCGGCCGAACTCAAAGCGGCGGTTCTCGACTCGGACCTCTCCGTCTCACAACTGGCCAAGACGGCGTGGGCGGCGGCGTCGACCTACCGCGACAGCGACAAGCGCGGCGGCGCCAACGGCGCCCGTATCCGTCTGGAGCCTCAGCGGGGCTGGGAGGTCAACGAGCCCGCGGAGCTGGAGATGGTCCTGGAGACCCTCGAAGGGGTGCAGGATGACTTCAACGGCTCCCGGTCGGACGACGTGCGCGTCTCGCTGGCCGACCTGATCGTCCTCGGCGGCAACGCGGCCGTCGAGCAGGCGGCCGCGGAGGCCGGCTACGACGTGGAAGTGCCGTTCGAACCGGGCCGAACGGACGCCACGGCGGAGCAGACCGACGTCGAGTCTTTCGAGGTACTCGAACCGAAGGTCGACGCCTTCCGCAACTACCTCGGCGAGGGTGATTTCGACGACCTGTACGGCTCCCCCGAGGAGCGGATGGTCGACAAGGCGGACCTCCTGAACCTGACCGTCCCGGAGATGACGGTGCTGGTCGGCGGCATGCGCGCGCTGGGTGCGACCTACGAGGGCACCGACCGCGGCGTCTTCACCGACCGGCCGGGCGCGCTGACCAACGACTTCTTCGTGAACCTGCTCGATATGGACTACGAGTGGGAAGCGGTCGACGAGGAGGAGGAAGTCTTCGAGGTACGCGACCGCGAAACCGGCGAAGTCGAGTGGGAAGCCACCCGCTTCGACCTCATCTTCGGCTCGAACTCCCGGCTTCGCGCCGTCGCCGACGTCTACGGCGCCGACGACGGCGAGGAAGAGTTCGTCCAGGACTTCGTGGACGCCTGGAGCAAGGTGATGAAGCTCGACCGCTTCGACCTCGAGTAAGTCCCGCCGAGAACGCCCGGTCGGCAGTCGACGACGTCACGTCGACGGCTTCCGCCCGGATTCGCTGACGCGCTCTGTATCCGTCCGAACCGAGCGCCGGATTTTTTCGCAAACTGAGCCGTTAGCCGTGCCGTTCGACGACCTCGGCCGTCGCGAAGGAGCCCTGCACGGTGTCGATCTCGATATCGACCGAGTCGGTCGGGTCGGTCTCCGGAACGAAGACGACGAACCCCTCGATGTAGGCGATGCCGTCACCCTCGTCACCGAGTTCCTCGATTTCGACGTAGTGGGATTCGCCCTCCTCGACCGGAGCGGTATCTGGTTGGTTCATGGTATCAAGGAACACATCTACAGAGCTACGTCGGATGGCCCCTTCAAACCCATTGCCGGAGTAGCGCCGCCGCTGTCGGCTCGCCGCGTAGAGTAGAAAATCGGGCTCAGATGTCCTGAAGCGCGGAATAGAAGACGAAACCGAGCGTGAGGTGCTGTCGCATCGCCGCCTGAATCTGCTCACGGGCGGCCTCGGCGTCGTCGATGCGGTACTCCTTCGTCCGGACGAGTTCGTGCATCTCGAGGATTTCCTCGTCTTCGAGGTCGTGAAGCCGGGGGTAGACCGTCCCGGGGCTGAGGCGGGCGTCGAACAGCGTCGACAGGTCGTCCATCAGCCCCTTGCCGTGGGTGTCGGCGTCCCGCAGCGCCACGAGGACCAAAAGGAGCTCTTCGAGGGAGTGTTTCACCAAATCTTCCTCGAACTGGAAGGACTCCTCGGGAAAGAGCTGTCCGGTGACGCCGTCGACGACGGCCGCCGACCCCGAGGCGTCCTCGGTCAGTTCGACCGAGCCCTCTTCGGTCAGTTCCCGGTACAGCTGTTCGACGGACGCACCGCGCGTTCCCTCCGCACTCATGCTTCGACCACGGTCGTGGCAACCATACCTGTATTACCACCCATACCAATATAAGGGGTGTTCAGCGTTTTCAGATGCTGAAAACAACGGCGGGTATTACATGCCGGACCCGACGGCAGATAATAGCATCCGGGCGGACTTACCGCTCGAATCGAGCGCCGTAACCAGCGGTGATATTCCTGTCGGGCCGACGCACTCCGTTACTTTCACTTTCACTCCGGGGTTGGCTCGCCCCTTTAGGAGTTCCTCGCGTAGCCGTTCGTATGTCAGCAGGTACCCGAACCAGCGAACCGATGCACAACGGCATCATCGAAGTCAGCGACCTCGAGTTCGACCGGGTCCGCCGCTACGCCCGCGAGGCCGACGACGTCTACTTCGAGCGACGCGGCGGCCACACCTTCCTCGTCACCGAGGCGTAACGCCCTCTCCGAGGACGGACAACGGTTTGTCCGACCGCCACAAAGCCCTCCCCATGCAGGGCGTGGTCCCAGCCGCCGGCCGCGGCACCCGGCTCCGACCGCTGACCGACGACCGGCCGAAGGCGCTGGTGCGCGTCGCCGGCACACCCCTTTTAACGCACGTCTTCGACGCGCTCAGACCCCACGTCGACGGTTACGTCGTCGTTATCGGCTACCGTGGCGACCGGATTCGGGAGTGGTACGGCGACAGCTACGACGACCGGTCGATAACCTACGTCGAACAGCCGACCCAGCGCGGCCTCGCTCACGCCGTCCGGCAGGCCGAACCGGCCGTCGACGACCCTTTCCTCCAGTTGAACGGCGATAACGTCCTCCGCGGAAACCTCGGGGACGTGGCCCGCACTCACCGCCGAACCGACGCCGATGCGACGCTCCTCGTCGAGGACGTCTCCCGCGAGCGAGCGAAACGCGGCGGCGTGGTCAGAACCGAGGACGGCGAGGTAGTCGGCCTCGTCGAGAAACCGGACGACCCACCGACCACGCTGGCGACGACCGGCTGTTTCGCCTTCTCGCCGCGGGTCTTCGAGGCCTGTCGAGCCATCGACCCCTCCGACCGCGGCGAGTACGAACTCCCCGACGCCATCGAGTGGCTCCGAGCACAGGGCGGCCGCATCGAGACGGTCGAACTCGACGGCTGGCGGGTCAACGTCAACACCGAAGCAGATATCGAACGCGCGGAGGAACGCCTGTGAGCGACGCTGACCGCCTCTACGAACACCTCGCGGCGACCGCCGAGTTGCCCGTCGAGCGGAGCGCGAGCAGGCTCCTCGGTGAGGCCGAAGCCGTCGCCGACGACCTCCGGGAGGCCGACCCCGACGTGCAGGCCGAACGGGCGGCCGTCGTCGAGCAGTTGCTGGCGAAGGTCGACACGACGGGCCACAGCGAGGCCGACGAACACGTCGAACAGGCGCGCGCCCTTGCCTCGGCGTTGGCCGACGAGTGATTACGGCGCCAGCATCTCGGTCGTCCGGCGCCGTTCCTCGGCGGTCATCTCACCGAAGAAGCCGATGCGGACCGCGTCGACGCCGTCGATAGCCTCGTAGCGTTCGAGGCGCTCCTCGGCGGTCTCCTGTGTCCCAACGGCGACCAGTCGGTCGACCATCTCGTCGGTGACTGCGGCGACACCTGCCTCGCGGTCCCCTTCCGTCCACGCCTCGCGTATCGAATCGGTCGCCGCTTCGAACCCCTGTTCGGCTATCGATTGCCGGTAGTACGGCCCGTAGGCGCCGACCATGAAGGCGAGTTGCCGCCGGGCCACCTCGCGTGCGCGCTCGGGGTCGTCCAGCACACAGGAGCGAACCGTGACGGCCACGCGCAGGTCCTCGGGGTTGCGGTCGCTCAGTTCGGCGCCGCGGCGGAAGTCGTCGAGACGGTCTTCGAGTGCCTCGGCCGTGAACAGTTGCGGGACCCATCCGTCGGCGAAGCGGCCCGCGAGTTCGACGGCTTTCGGCCCGAGGGCGGCCACGTCGATAGGGACCTCAGCAGGGTCGACACCCCGAAGGCTGAGACCGCCACCTTCGAAGAACTCGCCGTCGTAGTCGATTCGCTCGCCGCTGGTGACCTGCTTGACGAGTTCGACCGTCTCCCGGAGGCGTCGGAGCGGCCGGTCGAACTCGCCGAGGTGCCACTTCTCGGTCAGGTCCGGCGAGGACGCGCCCAGTCCCATCCGGTAGCGGCCGTCGCTGGCCTCCTGCAGGGTGACGCCCGTCTGGCCGAGAATCGCTGGCGAGCGCCCCCACGGCGAGAAGACGTCGTTCGAGAGGCCGATGGTATCGGTTCGGTCCGCGAGGATTGCCAACAGCGTGACGCCGTCCCGGCCGGTCACCTCGGGCAGGGAGATGCGGTCGTAGCCGTGGTCTTCGGCGTGGGTCGCCATCGCGGCGACGTCGTCGATGTCGTCCATCCCGCTGGGGACGACGATGTCTCGTTCGGACATGGGGACCACTGCGTCGCGGTCCGTGATAAGGGTCAGGCCGCGTCGGGGCGTTCGCCATCGATGCCGGTCCCGGCGCCCTCGTAGACTGGCAACTCCAGCAGGACCGTCGTTCCCTCGTCGTCGACGTCGAACCCGAGGACGCCGCCGTAGGATTCGACGAGCCATTTGACCAGCCACAGGCCGATACCCTGTGCGTGGTCGAGTTGGGTTATCTCCCGCTCGCCGAGGACGCGCTCGCGGTCGGCTGCCGGAATCCCGGGGCCGTTGTCGGACACCGCGAGCGTGACGAAGTTCTCGGCGCCGCCGTCCCGAAGTTCGAACCGGACCCGTGGCGTCTCGGCGTCGCCGTACTCGACGGCGTTGTCCATCAGTTCCCGGAGGACGCGAGTCAGTTTCGAATCGGCTCTGACGAAGCGGTTCGATGGAACGTCCGCGACGATTTCGGCCTCGGGGTAGGCCTCCGACGCTTCGGCACGGACCTCCGCGACGGTGTCGGCGAGGTCGATTTCGTGGTCGGCCGACGAGGACCGCTGGCCGACGATTCGCGACATATCGTTGGCCGTTTCGGCCATCTCGCTGAGGGTTTTCGCGGTTTCGACGATGGTCCTCGCACGGTCGGCGGTCCGCTCGTCGGGGGCGTCTTCGGCGATGGCGTCGGCAAACCCCATGACGATGCTGAGGTCGTTCCGAAGGTTGTGCCGGAGGATGCGGTTGACGACCTGCAGGTACTGGTCGCGCTCGGCGCGCTCGGTGATATCGGTGTAGATACCGAACGCGCGGTCGCTGTCGGCGTTCCGATACTCGAAGCCACGGAAGAGGAATCGGCGGTAGCCGTCGGTCGTGTTGCGGCGGGTTTCGGCGGCCACGGAGCCCTCTTCGCGTATCCGTTCGTCGAAGGCCTCGGCCTGCTCTCGCTCGTCAGGGGGGACGATGAGGTCGTTTATCGGTCTGCCGGTCGCTTCGGGCTCGGCGTAGCCGAACCGCTCTTCGAACGTCGGATTGACCGCACGGACGACGTTCCGCCCGTCGACGAACTCGGTTTCGACGACCGGGTCCGGAATGTGCTCGAACAGGTACCGGAACCGGTCGCGCTCGGCGGCGAGTTCGGCCTTGGTCTCCGCCAGGTCCGACCGGTCGTGAATGACCCCGACGAGGCCCCGATACTCCGTCGCATCCGACAGCAAGGAAAGTTCGATTTCGACGGGGACCGCCTCGCCATCGGCCGTCTCGATGGTCGTCTCGATGGTTCGACTCGCCTCGCCGGGCGCCGCCTGAAGTTCCCCGAGGGCCTCGTAGCCCGCCTCGACCGCGTCGGCATCGAGGAAGGCCGTCGCCGGTTCGTTGCGGAGTTGTTCGCTCTCGTAGCCGAACCGTTCGGCGACCGGTTCGGTGAACAACTCGATGGTCGCCTCGTCGCCGATGACGAACACCATCTGCTGGACGGTCTCGTGAATCGCCTTGTACCGGCGAAGCGATGCCTCCCGGTTCTCGCGGGCGATTTCGTGGCCGAGCCACTCGACGAGCAGTTCGATGAACCGCCGTTCGTCGTCGGTGAAGGCCAGTTCACGCGGGTCCGCGTCGGCGAAACAGAGCGTCCCGTAGAGTTCGCCGCCGACGGTAATCCGCCCGCCGAGGTAGCAACTGAGTCCCGATTCCTCGTAGACCGGGTTGCCGCTCCAGCCCTCGACCTCGGCGTCCTGAACGCCGAAGAGGCTCTCCGACTGGACGGTGTACTGACAGTAGGTCGTCGAGAGGTCGACGGGTCCCTGCTCGGAGAGTTCGTCGTTTCCGCGGGCGTGGGTGATGGTGTGGGTATCCCCCTCGATGCGGGAGACGAAACCGATATCCAGCCCGAGGATGCTTCGGCCGAGGTCGAGCAGTTCACCGACTTTCTCGTCGAAGGTCGCATCGTCGCCAGCGGCGATACGCGTGAGTTCCGCGATGGCGTTGGTGTCGTACGGGACCGACGTCGACCCGCTCCCCTCGGTAATCGCGTGGACCCGGTCGGCGAGCGCCGCATCGTCCCGTCGTAGCCGCGCCATCGAGGTGTACTCCGTCACGCCGAGGCGCGTCGCGTCGATGGCCACATCGCCGTCGGTCGCGTCGGTGTAGAGCAGAAACGGGACCGACCCGTCTCGCTCGCGGACCGCCCGCAGGACGTCGAGGCCCGTCTCGCCGTCGACGCCCCTGCCCGTCGGTGCGTCGAGTTCGTATCCGCTGACGACGCAGTCGACATCGCCCTCGCCGAGTCGCTGAACCGCGCTGTGGCTCGTCTCGACCCGTTCGACCTCGATAGAAGCGTCCCGCAAATAGACGTCATCCCGGGCGACGTGGACTGCACGAATCGTCATTTTGTAATTTTACCGCCCTTTTCCGGATATACTTTTGTCTCGCATCGAACCGTCTCCTCACCGAACTCACGCAGACCCGTATCCACGCCGTACTGTGGCTTTTTGATGTCGCCGGGCGAGATACCGCCATGACCCTGCTGATATACGGCGCATACGGCTACACGGGCGAACTCGTCGCAGAGGAGGCCGTCGACCGCGGCCTCGACGTCGTGGTCGCCGGCCGCAACGAGGTCCGAACCGACCACCTCGCCGCACGACTCGGCGTACCGGGGCGGGGGTTCGACGTCGGCGCCGCGGACGACCACCTCGACGATATCGACGTCTGTCTCAACTGTGCTGGTCCGTTCGTCGAGACGTACGAGCCGCTTGTCGAGGCGTGTCTCGAAACCGGAACCCACTACCTCGACATCACGGGCGAGTTGTCGGTCTTCGAGGCCATCGCCGAACGCGACCGCGAGGCCGAGAAGGCCGGCGTCTGTCTGCTCCCCGGCGTCGGCTTCGACGTGGTGCCGACCGACTGTCTGGCGGGCCACCTCCACGACCGCCTGCCCGAGGCCGACGAACTCCGTCTCGGGTTCGACCCCTCGGGCACCATCTCGAAGGGCACGCTCGCCTCGGTCATCGAACACGCCGACGCGGGCGGGAAGGTCCGGCGTGGCGGCCGCATCGTCGACGTACCGACCGCCCACGCACGCCGGCAAATCGACTTCGGTCGCGGCGAGCGCAACGCCGTCACCGTCCCGTGGGGCGACGTCTCGACGGCCTACTACACGACCGGCATCGAGAACATCGAGACCTACACCGCTGTTCCGCCACTGGTCGGGTCGGCCATGAAGCTCAGCCGGTTCGCCGCGCCCCTTTTCGGCCTCCCACCGGTCAAGGAGGCCCTCCAGACGCTCGCGCGGACGTTCGTCGACGGGCCGAGCGAACGCCAACGCGAGGAGGGCGCCTGCTACGTCTGGGGCGAGGCGACCGACGGCGAGACGACCGTCACCTCGCGGGTGAAAACGCCCGAGACCTACGCGCTGACGGTCGATGCGGCGACGACGGCCGCCGAGCGCATCTTGGCGGACGCGCCGACCGGCTTCGAGACGCCGGCGGCGGCCTTCGGCCCCGAGTTCGTCCTCGCTCTCGACGGCGTCGAGGGCTTCTTCGACGAGTAGTCTCTCGACGGTTCACGTACTCGTTCCTCGCTACCCTTTCGATAGCCGTGGGAAAAGGCATACATCCGACGCCGCCACAGGACCGTGTATGCATCGCCGGCCGCTGGTCGCCGCCCTCGTCGCCCTCCTCGTCGTCGGTCTGTTCGCGCCGCCGGCCGTCGCCGCCAGCGGCGACGGCGACGGAAAAGCCAGTCTCACCGCTCCCGTCGGCTTCGACTCCCCTGAAATCGACCGGTATCGCTCCGTCGTTCTCTCGTCGGGGCTTTCGCGGGCCGACACCGAGGGCGTCCTCGAACAGCGCACACGGAAGGCCGTCTACGCCGCGATTCGCGAATCGCCGGGGGCGGACCTCGCGACGCTGGCCGACGCCGTCGGCGTGACGAAATCGACCGTCCGCTACCACGCCGACGTCCTCCGAGACGCGGGCCTCGTCGAAGCCGTCGAGGCCGGTGGTGCGCTCCGCTTTGCGCCCGCCGAGATGAACGCCGACCTCGCGGCCGCCACGAGTGCCGAACCGACCAACGCCGTCCTCGAAGCCGTCGCCGAGACCGAACCGGCGTCCGTTCGGGAGGTCGCCGCGGTGACCGGTCGGGCGCAATCGACCGTTTCACATCACCTCTCGACGCTCGCCGACCGCGGCCTCGTCGAGCGAGAGCGCGCCGGCGAAGCCGTCCTCACCCGACTGTCAGACGAGACGCGGGCCGTGGTAGCCGACGCTCCCATCCCCGCCGACGATTGATACGGATCCTTGTAACGAATTACCGGCGAGCACCCGGTACGGTTCGGTACTCGCCGGTAAAAGACTACAAGATCCATATGAGCCGAGCTATCAGGCCGTCGCTCAGTGATTTGACGGTGCCAGTTCTTCTATCGTCCGTCGCGCCGTCTCCTCGTCGGCGTTGCTCGGAATCGTCACCATCGGGCGCGTCACGCAGTCGATGTCGGCGATATCTCGGAGTTCGTCGCGGGCCTCATCCGGTGTGCCGGCGACCCCAAGCGCGTCGACCATCTCGTCGGTGACGGCCTCGGTGGCGGCCGAGCGGTCGCCGGACCGCCACGCCGTGGCGACGGCCTCGGCTTCCTCGGGGAACAGTTCGGCGACGGCCCGCTCGTAGCCCTCACCGCTGCCGACGTAGTAGGCGACGTGCCCGCGGATGACGTCTCTGGCAGTCTCGGTATCGTCCGCGACGGCCGCCGGGACGTACGGCACGACGTCGATGGTCGTCTCCCGGCCCACCTTTTCGGCGTGTTCGCGGATGTACTCGTAGTTGTCCTGTAGAACGGGGAAGGGGATGTTGTGCGGAATCCACCCGTCACAGAGCCTCGCGACGACGCGCCTGTTGGCCTTTCCGAGCGCCGCGTGGTAGACCGGCACGTCGGCCCCGAGGGCGGGGAAGTCCTGTACCTCGAAGACCTCACCGTCGTATTCGACGCGCTCGTCGCCGTCGAGATACGCCTTCGTCACTTCGATGGTCTCGTGGGCCCGTCGCACCGGGTTGGGGTCGTCCCACTCGGCGCCGTGGAGGTCCTCGATGGACTTCTTCGTGGAGGTGCCGACCCCCAGTTTGAACTGGCCGCCGGCGACGTCGTCGAGAGACGCCGCGGTCATCGCCAGCACCGCGGGCGTCCGCGAGAAGACGTTGAGTATCGCCGTTCCGAGGTCGATGTCGTCGGTCCGGGTTGCTATCTCGGTGAGTCGGACGACGCTGCTTGCGCCCCACAGTTCGCCGAGCCAGAGGCCGTCGTAGCCGAGGTCCTCGGCCCGGGCCGCGAGGTCGCCGTCGTCCATCTCCGATACCATCGGGAGCAGCAGGTCGGTCGGCATATCTGTGTCAATCCACCACAGGGCCCATAAATGGGGAGGGCGAGTCCCGGCCGACGGCCGTGACGGTTCACTCCCGCGCCCAGCCTTTCGCGCGCTCGACGGCCTCGCTCCAGCGTTCGTAGCGCCGGTCGATGTCCGCGGCGGAATCCGGCGCGAATTCCCGGTCGATACGCCAGTTCTCGCGGAGTTCGTCGACGCTCTCCCAGTAGTCGACCGCGAGGCCGGCAGCGTAGGCCGCCCCGAGCGCGGTCGTCTCGTCGACGACCGGTCGGACGATGTCGCTTTCGAGGATGTCGGCCTGCAGGCCACAGAGGAAGTTGTTCTTGACGGCGCCGCCGTCGACGCGGAGGTCGGTGAGTTCGAGGCCGCTGTCCTCGACCATCGCCTCGACCACGTCCCGGGTCTGGTAGGCGATGGCCTCCAGGGTCGCCCGGACGATGTGGGCGCGTTCGGTCCCGCGAGTGAGGCCGACCATCGTCCCGCGTGCGCGCTGGTCCCAGTGTGGCGCCCCGAGGCCGGCGAAGGCGGGCACGAAGTAGACGCCGTCGGTCGAATCGACCTCGCGGGCGAGCCGTTCGGTATCGGCGGGGTCGTCGATGAGGTCGACGTCTTCGAGCCAGCCGATAGCGGCGCCGGTGACGAAGATGGAGCCTTCCAGGGCGTACTGGACGGGCTCGCCGGAGCGCTGGAAGGCAACGGTCGTCAGGAGGCCGTGGTCCGAATCGACAGCCTCCGCGCCAGTATTTAAAAGGAGGAAGGAGCCGGTGCCGTAGGTGTTCTTGGCGTCGCCGGCGTCGAAACAGGTCTGTCCGAAGAGGGCGGCCTGCTGGTCGCCGAGCGCGGCCGCGACGGGGATCTCCGCGCCGAAGACTTCCTTGTCGGTGCAGCCGTAGATATCGGCGTCGCTGGAGGGCCGAACTTCGGGCAGGACGGCCTCGGGCACGTCGAATTCCGCCAGCAGGTCCTCGTCCCACGCCATCTCGTGGATGTCGAAAAGCAGGGTTCGGGAAGCATTGGTCACGTCGGTAACGTGCTGGCCGGTGAGGTTCCAGACCAGCCACGAGTCGATGGTTCCGAAACACAGATCCCCGGCTTCGGCCCGCTCGCGGACGTCGGCGCCGCGGCCCCGGTCCGGCGCGATGGGGTCGGCGTTGTCCAGCAGCCACTCCAGTTTCGTCGCCGAGAAGTAGGCGTCCGGTTGGAGGCCGGTCTTCCGGCGGATGGCGGCCGCCCGGCCCTCCCGTTCGAGGCGTTCGACGCGCTCGGTCGTCCGGCGGTCCTGCCAGACGATGGCGTCGTGGACCGGTTCACCCGTTTCGGCGTCCCAGAGAACGGTCGTCTCCCGCTGGTTCGCCACGCCGAGGGCGGCGATATCGGTGGCGTCGATGCCGGCCGAATCGATGGCCGAACGGAGCGTCGAGACGGCGTTGTCGTATATCTCCTCGGGGTCGTGTTCGACCCACCCCGGTTCCGGATAGAACTGCTCGTGGGTCTCGTAGGCCTGCCCGTGGACGCGGCCCTCGCGGTCGAAGACCATGCTCCGGGTGCCCGTCGTCCCCTGGTCGATAGCCGCGACGTACGCCATGTCGGCGAGGCGGGCGCCGGGGGCAAATAAGTGACTCGTAACGCCGACCGCGAGTGAGGCTTATTCGAGGAGTTCGGAGTTCTCCATGTGCTCCCGCGAGAGTTCGACGTACCGGTCGCCGGCGTAGGCCCACGGCGAGTCTTCGACCTCCTTGAGTTTCTCGGCGGGGTTGCCGGCATAGAGCGTGTTCGGCTCGATTTCGGAGTCCTCGGTGACGAGGCTGTTGGCGCCGACCATCGCCTTCTCGCCGACGACGGTGCGGTCCAGTACGGTCGCGCTCATTCCGACCAGCGCGCGCTCGCCGACCTCGGCGTTGTGGACGATGGCGGTGTGGCCGACCGTCGCGTAGGGGCCGATTTCGGCGCCCTCGTGGAGGACGGCGTTGTCCTGGACGTTCGAGCCCTCCCGGAGGACGATGGGACCGTGGTCGCCGCGCAGGGTGACGTTCGGCCAGACGCTGGCGTCCTTCTCGATGGTCACGTCCCCGATGACGACTGCCGCCGGGTCGACGTAGGCGTCCTCGTGGACGTCGGGTTCGACGCCGTCGAAGCTTCGGAGCATACGCGCGGAGAGTCGCCGGGCCCTGTTAAACGTACGCGCTCCGGCGGCCGCTACCGCCGCGTCCAAGCGCGCCGCGACATGGCTTGGCGCGATGCGCCGCAACCAACTGACTGGATGTTCGTCAACTTCCGGACCGCGCGCGAGGTGGAAAACTACTCGATTCTAAACTCAGAGGTAGAAAATAACACGTACACGATTATTTAAACGCCGGTTCGACGCCGTCACATACCCAATTGTAGGAGGCCATTTTAGGACGTACTAGGCCGCTACGTCTTGCGGTTTTGTGAGGCGGCCGCCATCCGCTGTATATCAATCCCCGTGCAACATCTGTCTCAAGGACAGTTTTAAATAGGTGGCCGGACTTCCAATCGGTTGCTATGACACAGCACGAGGATACGTCGACTTCGTCGGCGGATCGAGTTCTTCCAGGGCACGCTAGATAGTACCTCAGAGATAAGTGAGGCCCGGATTTTCGACACGACCCTGCGCGACGGCGAACAGTCCCCGCGAACCTCGTTCGACTACGAGGACAAACGAGAGATAGCCGCCATCCTCGATGACATGGGCACGCACGTCATCGAGGCCGGATTCCCCGTGAACTCCGAGGCGGAGTTCGAAGCGGTATCGGACATCGCCGACGCGACGTCCACTACGGTCTGCGGGCTCGCCCGCGTCGTAGAGAAGGACATCGACGCCGCCATCGATTCCGGCGTCGAGATGGTGCACGTCTTCGCGTCCACCAGCGACGTCCAACTGCAGGATTCGATGCACGCGACCCGGCAGGAGGCGCTGGAGCGGTCCGTCGAGGCCGTCGAGCGCGTCAAGGACGCCGGCGTGACCTGCATGTACTCGCCGATGGACGCGACACGAACGGACGAACAGTTCTTGATCGACGTCATCGAGGCCGTCTCCGACGCCGGGACGGACTGGATAAATATCCCCGACACCTGCGGTGTCGCGACGCCACGACGGTTCTACGACATGGTCGAGAACGTCGTGGCACACACCGACGCCCACGTCGACGTCCACACCCACGACGACTTCGGGTTGGCGTCGGCCAACGCGCTGTCGGGCTTCGAGGCCGGCGCCGCACAGGCGCAGGTCTCGGTCAACGGCATCGGCGAACGGGCCGGCAACGCGGCCTACGAGGAGGTCGTCATGTCGCTGGAGTCGCTCTACGACGTCGATACGGGCATCAAGACCGAGCGAATCACGGAACTGGCCCGCATCGTCGAGGAGAAAAGCGACATCCCGATTCCGGCGAACAAGCCCATCGTGGGCGACAACGCCTTCTCCCACGAGTCGGGCATCCACGCCGCCGGCGTCATCGAGAACGCCGACACCTTCGAACCCGGCGTGATGACCCCCGAGATGGTCGGCGCGACCCGAGAGTTGGTACTCGGCAAACACACCGGCAAACACTCCGTCCGCGAGCGACTGGAGGACGCCGGCTTCGAACCGACCGACGCCGAGGTACGGGAGGTGACCCGCCGCGTCAAGGAACAGGGCGCACAGAAGGAGCAGGTCACCTTCGAGCGGCTCAAGGAGTTCGCCCGCGACGTGGGCATCAAACGCGAGGAGGTCCGCGTATAGGGATGTCCGTCGCGGCAGTTCGCTCCCCGTCACAGCGGCGGGTGAACGCGAGCGGCAAGGCTCGCGGAACGCGGAACCATTATTACGGTCGACGCCACTACCAAGGTAGTGATGAGACCCGCGACTGTTGGCGCGCGTCGAGCGCTTCTCGCCAGCGTCGCGATTATTGTAGGGGCCTAGCCCCTACACCTACTTTCTCTCCACCGCGGTTCGCATCGGTTTCAGACGACCACACTCACAGGACCATGTACACACAGCACTCCAATCGACGGTATCGCACGATGGGTGATTCGCCATGAGCGGCGAACCGGCCCAGGTCCCCTCGGAGTCCGAGACGGAACCGGACGCCGAAGCGGGAGCCAAAGACATCGAGACGGGCGCGGATGCGGTCGTGCGCGCGCTCGAGAACGCAGGCGTCGAGCACCTCTTCGGCGTGCAGGGCGGCGCAATCATGCCGGTTTACGACGCCCTGTACGACTCGGAGATGACACACGTCACGATGGCCCACGAACAGGGCGCGGCCCACGCAGCCGACGCATACGGCATCGTCTCCGGCGAGCCGGGCGTCTGTATGGCCACCTCCGGGCCGGGCGCGACCAACCTCGTGACGGGACTGGCCGACTCCAACATGGACTCGGACCCCGTCATCGCGCTGACGGGCCAAGTGTCGACGGATTTCGTCGGCAGCGACGCCTTCCAGGAGACCGACACCGTCGGCGTCACCACCCCAATCACGAAGGCCAACTTCTTCGCCGACGACTCCGAGGCGGTCGGCACCGACGTCGGCACCGCCTTCGCGCTCGCGAAGCGCGGCCGGCAGGGCCCGACGCTCGTCGACCTGCCGAAGGACGTCACGAAGGGCAACGCCACCGAGGACCCCGGCGAACCCGAAACGCCGAGTACGTACAACCCGCCGGAGACGGCCGAGCCAGAGGCCGTCGCCGAGGCCGCCGACGTGCTGGCCCAGGCCGACAAACCCGTCATTCTGGCGGGCGGCGGCGTCATCAAGGCAGAGGCCAGCGAGGTCCTCCGGGAGTTCGCCACCGAACACGAGATTCCGGTCATCACGACGATGCCCGGCATCGGCGCCTTCCCCGAGGACCACGAACTGTCCCTCGAGATGGCCGGCATGCACGGCACCGGCTACGCCAACATGGCCATCACGCTGACCGACTGCATGCTGGCTATCGGGACGCGCTTCGACGACCGCCTGACCGGCGGCGTCGAGACCTTCGCTCCCGACGCCGAGATCATTCACGTCGACATCGACCCCGCGGAAATCTCGAAGAACATCGAGGCTGACTATCCGCTGCTCGGCGACGCGAAGGCCGTCGTCAAACAGCTGTCGACGGCGATGCCGCACGCGCCGGAGGCCGACAGTTGGCGCGAGCAGGTCCAGACGTGGAAAGACGAGTACCCGATGGACTACTCGGCGCCCGAGGACGAACCCGTCAAGCCGCAGTACGTCGTCGAGCGGTTCGACGAGGAGACGGCCGACGACGCCATCGTCACGACCGGCGTCGGTCAACACCAGATGTGGGCCTGCCAGTACTGGACCTACAAGGAACCGCGCACGTGGGTCTCCTCCCACGGCCTCGGCGCGATGGGCTACGGCGTCCCCTCCGCCATCGGCGCGAAGATCGCGGCGCCCGACCAGGAGGTCGTCTGCTTCGACGGCGACGGCTCCTTCCTGATGACGTGTCAGGGCCTCTCGGTCGCCGTCCGCGAGGACCTCGATATCACTATCGTCGTGCTGAACAACGCCGCCATCGGTATGGTCCGACAGTGGCAGGACGCCTTCTTCGGCGAGCGCCACATGGCCTCGGAGTACCCGTGGGTGCCGGACTTCGACACCCTCGCTGAGGCCTTCGGCGCCCGCGGCTTCCGCATCGACACCTACGAGGAGGTCGACGAGGTCGTCGAGGAAGCCCTCGCGTACGACGGCCCGAGCGTCGTCGACGCACACATCGACCCCGGAGAGAACGTCTACCCGATGGTGCCGAGCGGCGGCGACAACGGCCTGTTCGCTCTCGCGGAGGACCAGCTATGAGCCGACGCGACGAGGACTACCGACAGGGCCTGGAGGGCCCCGAACCCGAGGAGCGAAAGCGGCCGGTCGGCCGCCGGAACTCTCAGGGCATCCGCGTCGACCCCGAGGTCGAGGCGGAACACGAGCCCCGACGGACCATCATCTCCGCGTACGTCGCGGACGAACCCGGCGTGCTGGCGCGGGTATCCGGCCTGTTCCACCGACGGCAGTTCAACATCGAATCGCTGACGGTCGGGCCCACGCAGAACGAGGGCTACTCCCGTATCACCCTCGTCATCGAGGAGCCCGAACCGGGCATCGAGCAGGCGAAGAAACAGCTCCAGAAGGTGCTACCGGTCGTTCACGTCCGCGAGTTGGACAACGACCCGGTGGCCCGCGAGTTGGTCATCCTGAAGGTCAACGGCGACGAGCCGGACAAGGTACAGGCCATCACGGAGATGTACGACGGCCAGACGCTGGACGCCGGTCCGCGGACCGTCACGGTCCAGATTACCGGCGACGAGAGCAAGATCGACGACGCCATCGACGCCTACGAGCAGTTCGGCATCCGGGAAATCGCCCGGACTGGACAGGCGGCGCTGGCACGTGGCGAGAAGGAAACCGCACGCGTAGACGAGACCCATACATGACTGACGCTACTATCTACTACGACGACGACGCAGACAGCACCGCACTCGACGACAAGACCGTAGCCGTCCTCGGCTACGGCAGTCAGGGCCACGCCCACGCCCAGAACCTCGACGATTCGGGGGTCGACGTGGTCGTCGGCCTGCGCGAGGATTCGTCCTCGCGAGACGCCGCCGAATCCGACGGTCTCGACGTGGCGACGCCCCGCAACGCCGCCGAGCAGGCCGACCTCGTGAGCGTGCTGGTCCCCGACACCGTCCAGCCGGCCGTCTACGAGGAGATTGCGCCGGTCCTCGAACCGGGCGACACGCTCCAGTTCGCCCACGGGTTCAACATCCACTACGGACAGATCGAGCCGAGCGAAGACGTCAACGTCACGATGGTCGCGCCGAAATCGCCCGGCCACCTCGTCCGCCGGAACTACGAGAACGACGAGGGCACGCCCGGCCTGCTGGCGGTCTATCAGGACGCCAACGGCGAGGCCCACGACGTCAGCCTCGCGTACGCGAAGGACATCGGCTGCACCCGCGCGGGCGTCGTCGAGACGACGTTCCGCGAGGAGACCGAGACCGACCTCTTCGGCGAGCAGGCCGTCCTCTGTGGCGGCGTCACCTCGCTGGTCAAGCAGGGCTACGAGACGCTCGTCGAGGCCGGCTACTCCCGCGAGATGGCCTACTTCGAGTGCCTGAACGAACTGAAACTGATTGTCGACCTCATGTACGAGGGCGGCAACAGCGAGATGTGGGACTCCGTCTCCGATACCGCCGAATACGGCGGGCTGACCCGCGGTGACCGCGTGGTCGACGAACACGCCCGCGAGCAGATGGAGGAGGTCCTCGAAGAGGTCCAGAACGGCACCTTCGCCCGCGAGTGGATCAACGAGAATCAGGCGGGCCGCCCGAGCTACAAACAGCTCCGAGAGGCCGAGAAGAACCACGACATCGAGGACGTGGGCGAGGACCTGCGCGCGCTGTTCGCGTGGGGAGACGAATAGATGACGACCGACGACACCGAGGACATGACAGAGAACACACTGGGCGAGATGAGCCACACCAATCCCTATACGGGGCGGGTGTTCGGCGACACACAGACGTATAGCCGCGGCCGAACCATCGCCGCCGACGGCGGTGAGGCCGACAGCGCCCCCGAAGCGGAGACGCTGAGCGACGTACGCCACACGCCGCCGGGCGAGAACGACGGCGCACAACGCGCCTACGACCGCGGAGCAGACCGATGAGCGAGGGAACGCTCTACGACAAGGTCTGGGACCGACACAAGGTGACGACCCTGCCGAACGGTCAGGACCAACTGTTCGTCGGCCTCCATCTCATCCATGAGGTCACGAGCCCGCAGGCCTTCGGGATGCTTCGGGAACGTGACATCGAAGTCGCTCGCCCCGATTTGACCCACGCGACGGTCGACCACATCGTCCCGACCGCCGACCAGTCGCGGCCGCTGGACAACGACGCCGCCGAGGAGATGATGGCGGAACTCGAGGAGAACGTCCGCGAGGCCGGCATCGAACTGGACGACCCGACGACGGGCAACCAGGGCATCGTCCACGTCATCGGGCCGGAGCAGGGCATCACCCAGCCGGGCAAGACCATCGTCTGCGGTGACAGCCACACCTCCACCCACGGCGCGTTCGGCGCCCTGGCGTTCGGTATCGGCACCTCCCAGATTCGGGACGTGCTGGCGACCCAGACGGTTGCGATGGAGAAGAAGAAGGTTCGCAAAATCGAGGTCACCGGCGAACTCGGTGAAGGCGTCACCGCCAAGGACATCATCCTGACCATCATTCGCCGCCTTGGCACCGAGGGCGGCGTCGGCTACGTCTACGAGTACGCCGGCGAGGCTATCGAGAACCTCGGCATGGAAGGCCGGATGTCCATCTGTAATATGTCCATCGAAGGCGGCGCTCGTGCGGGTTACGTCAACCCCGACGAGACCACCTACGAGTGGCTCAAGCAGACGGACGAATTTGCCGAGGACCCCGAGCGCTTCGAGGAACTGAAGCCCTACTGGGAGTCCATCAAATCCGACGACGCCGAATACGACGACATCGTCACAATCGACGGCTCCGAAATCGAACCCGTGGTCACGTGGGGAACCACCCCCGGTCAGGGTATCGGCATCACCGAAGAGATTCCCGCACCCGAGGACCTCCGCGAGGACAAGCAGGACACCGCCCGTCGCGCACAGGAACACATGCGCGTCGAACCCGGCGACACGATGGAGGGCTACAACATCGACGTCGCCTTCCTGGGCTCGTGTACGAACGCTCGACTGCCCGACCTCCGAGCCGCGGCGGAGATCGTCAAGGACCGCGAGGTCCACGACTCCGTCCGCGCGATGGTCGTCCCCGGCAGCCAGCGCGTCAAGGCTGCCGCCGAGGCGGAGGGTCTCGACGAGGTGTTCAAGGAGGCCGGCTTCGACTGGCGTGAGGCCGGCTGTTCGATGTGTCTCGGCATGAACGACGACCAACTGGTCGGCGACGAGGCGTGTGCCTCCTCGTCGAACCGGAACTTCGTCGGCCGACAGGGCTCGAAGGACGGCCGGACCGTCCTGATGAGCCCCGAGATGGTCGCCGCCGCAGCGGTCACCGGCGAAGTGACAGACGTGCGTGAACTGCCGAAGGCGGAGGTAGAGGCATAATGGCCGACGAAACCGAGATTCCGAGCGTCGAACACGTCGAAGGGACCGGGATTCCGGTCCGTGGGAACGACATCGACACCGACCAGATCATCCCGGCGCGCTTCATGAAGGTCGTCACCTTCGACGGCCTCGGGGAGTTCGCCTTCTTCGACCAGCGGTTCGACGACGAGGACAACGAGAAGGACCACCCGTTCAACGAGGAGCAGTATCAGGACGCCAACGTCCTGGTCGTCAACTCCAACTTCGGCTGTGGCTCCTCCCGAGAGCACGCCCCGCAGGCGCTGGTCCGCTGGGGCATCGACGCAATCATCGGCGAGTCTTTCGCGGAAATCTTCGCGGGCAACTGTCTCGCGCTGGGTGTGCCGACCGTCACGGCCGACACCGAGACCATCCGCGAACTGCAGGACTACGTCGAGAAGTACCCTGACAGCGAAATCGAGATCGACGTCGAGGCCGAGACGGTCTCCTACGACGACCGTGTCGTCGAAGTCGACGTCGACGACGCCCAGCGGAAGGCGCTTGTCGACGGCATCTGGGACACGACGGCGCTGATGAAGTCCAACACCGAGGCCATCGCCGACACCGCCGCGTCGCTGCCGTACATCGACGAGCCCGAAGCGCGGAAGGGACACGCCGATGACTGAGACGGTACTGGTCGTCCCCGGCGACGGTATCGGCCAGGAAGTCGTCCCTGCAGCCGTCGAGGTACTCGAAGCCGTCGCTGACTTCGAGTTCGTCAAGGCCCAGGCCGGCGACCACGTCAAGGAGGAGACCGGCGAGGCGCTGCCGGAGGAAACGCGACGACTGGCGACCGAAGCCGACGCGACGCTGTTCGGCGCCGCCGGCGAGACGGCCGCCGACGTCATCCTGCCGCTTCGGCAGGCGGTCGACTCCTTCGCCAACATCCGGCCGGCCCGCGCCTACCCGGGCGTCGACGCGCTCCGGCCCGAGACGGACATCGTGTTCGTCCGGGAGAACACCGAGGGCGTCTACAAGGGCATCGAGTCGGAAATCGACGAGGGCGTGACGACGCTGACTCGGGTCGTCACCGAGGACGCCTCCCGTCGAATCGCCGATTACGGCTTCGAATACGCCGCAGAGAACGGCTACGACGACGTGACGGTCGCCCACAAGGCCAACGTGATGCGCACTACCGACGGCCAGTTCCTCGATGCGGTCGCGGCCGTCGCCGAGGAGCGCGGTGCCGACTACGAGGAGGCGCTGATGGACGCGCTGGCGATGCATCTCCTCCTGACACCGGAGGAGTACGGCGTCGTCATCTGTCCGAATCTCGCGGGCGACATGCTCTCGGACCTCGCGGCGGGCCTCGTCGGCGGTCTCGGCCTCCTGCCGAGTGCCAACGTCGGCGAGGACAACGCGCTGTTCGAGCCAGTTCACGGCTCGGCACCGGACATCGCCGGAGAGGGTGTCGCCAACCCCGCGGCGACGATTCTGTCGGGCGCGATGCTACTGGAGCATCTCGGCTACGACGAGGAAGCAGCTGACGTTCGCGGCGCGGTCGAGGGCGTCCTCGCTGACGGCCCACGAACACCGGACCTCGGTGGGTCAGCCTCGACCGAGGACATCACCGCGGCCATCGTCGACCGGCTGTAACGGCCCTACTCTTCCTTCGCTTCGGCGGCAGCGGTTCGCACCTCGTCCCAGCGACCGCTCTCTTCGAGGTGTGCCTGCAGTTGCTGTGCGTAGGCGGTGACCAGTCGCTCGGCGGCTTGGAGTTTCTCCTCGTCGGTACCGTCATCGGTGTCGGTCCCGTTGCGACTGAGGCCGAGCGAGCCGAGCAGCGAATCGAGGAGGCCGCCGGAGCCGCCGTCGTCCTCGGCTGGCATTCCCATCGGCCCCATGTTGGCGACGTTCTCCAACTCGGGCATGACCGTCGGGAGTTCGGAGGTGTCGGCGACGAGCTGTGCGGCGTCCTCGTCGCCGGGGTTCCTGATGTCGAAGGTGGTCGCCGTCATGATAAGTCCCCACTCCTGTCGGGAGAACTGGGACTGTTCGACGCGACGGGTAAACTCGTTGTCGACGGCCATCCGGTCGCCGACGAGCATGTCCTGCCAGTCACTCATACCCCGGCGTAGGGACTGGGGGGGCTTATGCGTGGCGAGCAGGCGGGCCGCTCGACGGCCATCCGGGTCCCGCGCTCCCGCCTCGGCGGATGGCCGACGGTCGCTCAGAGCACACGCCGTCTGGCCGCGTGCTGGTATATAAACGGCTGGTCGACGGTGGTGGCGACGAAAGCAGAAAAGAACGCGACGGGTCGTCAGTACGAGCGGACCTTCGGTTCGTATTCCTTCTCTTCGCCTTCGAGGATGACGGGCTTGTAGTAGAGGTCGGGGGTGCCGTCCTCCCAGGCGATCATCGTGTGCTTGAGCCACTCGTCGTCCTTCCGCTCCTGATGTTCCTGCCGCCAGTGGGCGCCACGGAACTCGTCGCGGGCGAGGGCGCCGAGGGTGATGGTCTCGGCGATGTCGATGAGGTTGCGCGTCTCGATGGTGTGGATGAGGTCGGTGTTGAACGTCCGGGAGGGGTCCGACACCGCGACGTGCTGGTAGCGTTCGCGGCACTCGCGAATCACCTCCAGTGCGTCCTTGAGGCTATCCTTGTTGCGGAAGACGTTGACGTTCTCGGTCATCGCCTTCTGGAGGTCCTCGCGAATCTCGGCGTGGTTCGTGCCCTCGCGTTCGAGGAGGTTCTCGACGCGGCGGCGTTCGGCCTCGACGGCGGCTTCGACGATGCCGTCGGCGTCGACCATCGCGCCGTCGGCGACGACGTCCTCGTCGCCCGCGTCGACGGCGCCGGGTTCGACGGGCGTATCGAGGCTGTCCTCATCCTCGCTCTTGGCGGAGGGTCCGGTCGGGACCTCAGCCTCGCCGAGGTCCGTGCCGGCGGCGTGGCGGCCGGCGCGGGCGCCGAAGACGATGAGTTCCGGCAGCGCGTTGCCGCCGAGGCGGTTCGAGCCGTGGACCGACGCACAGGCACACTCGCCGGCTGCATAGAGGCCATCGATGCAGGTCTGGCCGTGCTCGTTGGTCTCGATGCCGCCCATGTGGTAGTGCTGGCCGGGCTTGACGGGCATCGGCTCCTCGACGGGGTTGACGCCCTCGAAGTCCTCCGCGAGGTGGATGATGTTCTCCAGTCGGTCGTGGATGCGCTCGTCGCCGAGGTGGCGCATGTCGAGGTAGACGTACTCGTCGTTGATGCCGCGGCCCTCGTTGACCTCGGTCAGTTCGGCGCGGGCGACGACGTCACGCGAGGCGAGTTCGCCGGCGTTGTTCGCGTAGCCGTACTCGAACATGAACCGCTCGCCCTCGCTGTTGT
Organism: Natronomonas amylolytica; assembly: GCF_037031205.1. Lineage (NCBI taxonomy): Archaea > Methanobacteriati > Methanobacteriota > Halobacteria > Halobacteriales > Natronomonadaceae > Natronomonas > Natronomonas amylolytica. The sequence continues at coordinate 136,643 of NZ_JAYEZM010000001.1, forward strand.
AGAGGATGCCACCCTCACCGCGGACACCCTCGGAGATGAGAACGCCCGTACTCGGCAGCGTGGTGGGGTGGAACTGGACGAACTCCATGTCCTCCAGCGGGACGCCGGCGCGGTAGGCCATCGCGGCCCCGTCGCCGGTGTTGGCGACGGCGTTGGTCGTGTGGTCGAAGACCTGCCCGTCGCCACCGGTGGCGAGGACGACGCCGTTCGTCGCGCGGAAGCCGGTGATATCGCCGCTCTTGATGTCGTAGGCCACGACGCCGTGACACTCCCGGTCGGCCGGGTCGTCGTGGTCGGTGACGGCGAGTTCGGAGACGTAGTACTCGTCGTAGACCTGAATGCCCCGTTTGACGACCTGCTCGTACATGGTGTGGAGCAGGTGGTGGCCGGTTTCGGCGCCGGCGTAGGTGGTTCGCGGGAAGGAGAGGCCGCCGAACGGTCGCTGGGAGACGCGGCCGTCGTCCTCTCGCGAGAAGGGCATCCCCCAGTGTTCGAGCTGGATGACCTCGTCGGGGGCGTCCTGGGCGAGCGTTTCGATGGCGGGGGCGTCACCGAGATAGTCGGACCCCTTCATCGTGTCGTACGCGTGGAGTTCCCAGTCGTCGCCGTCGCGGAGGGCGGCGTTGATGCCGCCTTCCGCGGCGCCGGTGTGGGAACGGACCGGATGCAGTTTGGTGACCATGGCGACGTCGGCGCCTTCCTCGTGGGCCGCGATGGCCGCACGAAGACCGGCACCGCCAGCGCCGACCACGATCACGTCGTGTTCGTGTATCGTCATTGTTTGTGATTAGTATTTGAAAGCCTTTAGCGTACGGTTACCAGAACTTGAGGTTGCTCTTGACCGCCTCGCGCTTGAGTTCCTGGATGTGCTCGGTCAGGGGGATGTCCTTCGGGCAGACCTCGGTACAGGAGAACTGGGTCTGGCACCGCCAGACGCCGTGTTCCTGCTCGATGATGTTGAGGCGGTGTTCCTTCATGTCCTCGCCTTCCCGCTTGTCCATCGCGAAGCGGTAGGCCTTGTTGATGGCTGCGGGGCCGAGATACTCGTTGTCGCCCGCGGCGATGTTGCAGGAGGACATACACGCGCTACACCAGATACAGCGCGTCGACATCTTAACCTTCTCGCGGTTCTCGCGGGACTGCCGCTGTTCTTCGTCGGCCGCGGGGAGGTCGTTGGTCTGGAAGTAGGGTTCGACGGCCTCCATCTGGTCGTAGAAGTGCTCCATGTCGACGACGAGGTCCTTGACGACCTCGGCGTGCGGGAGCGGTTCGATGCGAACGGGCCACTCGAGTTCGGACATCTGGGTCTTACAGCCGAGGCGCTGGGAGCCGTTGATGAAGAGCGCGTCGGAGCCACAGATGGCCTGACGACAGGAGTGTCGGAAGGTGAGACTGGAGTCGAAGTGGTCCCGGGCGTAGATGAGCGCGTCCAGCACCGTCATCCCCTTCGTGAAGGGGACGCGGAAGGTGTCGAACCGGGGGTCCTTCTTGCCCTCGACCTCGGGGTCGTAGCGGAAGACCTTGATCTTCACCGTCTCCTCGGTGTCGTCGAGGTCGGATTCCGCGCGTTCGCGCATGTCGGCACGTTCGCGCTTTTCTGCCATCCGGCGCTCCTGATGGGTGCTTTCCGTCTCCGGTTCCGTCTCGGCTTCTCCTTCGGTAACTTGCGTACTCATGATTAGACGAGGTTTGTCATGGCCGCGGCGACGCGGAAGCCCTGTGCGATGAGCACGAGACTCGCGACGACGAGCAGCCACTTGACGGCGGTTTTCGGGGTCCCGTCGAGACCCTGATTGACGAGGGCGTTGTAGACGCCGTTGACGCCGTGGAACGTGCCCGCGATGAGGAACAGCACCATCGTCAGGAAGTAGCCGACCTGACTCATCCGGGCTTGCGTGCCGGCGAAGGTGATTTCGGCTGCGTGGTTGACGAAGTGCAGCATTAGGAAGTGATACGCCAGCACGGCCACGAGGAACGCGGCCGTAATCCGCTGCAGCAGCCAGCGCGTGCCTTTCGGTTCGAACGAGGAGTAGTGTTCCGCCATCTTAGAGACCTCCGAGGAAGGTGGGGATACTCGCGACCGTGATGGCCGCCGAGACGATTAATGCGGCGTAGAACGCCTTGTCCTGTGCCTCAAGACCCACACCGAGGTCGACGAAGAGCAGGCGGACGCCGTTCAGGATATGGAAGACGGCGACGGCGAGGAGGCCGACCTCCAGAACGCGCACGACGAGGAAGCTCTCGAGGCTCTGAAGCGTCGTCGTGTACGTTCCGGCATCCACCGTGGCGGTGCTCAGAACGGCGATGTGCGTAAACAGGTAGCCGATGAGCACCCAGCCGGTGAACTTGTGGAAAACCCAAGCCCACATGCCGGCGGAGAACTCCTGCCACCGCCCGAAGTCCTCTATCAGACCTCGGTCGTACGATTGACTCATGCACGGGAGAGTGAGTACCCCGCCGGTATAGTAGTAACTATCTGCGAACGTATCACAGGCCGTATGCGGCAGTTATCACCGGCTATCGACGGCGGAGCGGCGCGGATAGACGGCGGGGGGACTTAAAAGAAGCCGCGTCGGAGGAAAGCCATAATTGATGGCCGTCTCGAGTTCAAGACCGCCTTGTGGTCTGGTCGCCCCGGAGGGCCCGCAACGTCACCTCGTCGAGGGCGACGAGATGACACAGCGGGTTGCCGGGGTAGACGAGCGGGTTCTCGAGAACGCCGACCAGCAGGCCGGTGAAGGGGGCCTTCACGACGGTCGTGTCAGTCTTGAAGGGGTTCGTGATGGTGCAGACGCGGTCGCCGGCCTCGACGAGCGACCCGCGGTCGTGGTGCATCTCGACGAGGCCGCCGGCGTCCGCGCGGAGCCACGTCTTCTCCTCGGAGCCGTTGATGACGACCCGCCAGCCGGGCCATTTGACCGGTTCGTTCTGCCGCATCTCGAACTCGGCCATCACCGACAGCACGCCCTCGAGGGCCTTGTCGATGAGCGCGCGCTGGAAGCGGTGGGCCTCGCCGAGTTCGATGGTTATCGTCGGCGTGCCCGCCTCGCTTGCCTCGCGACGGAGGGTGCCGCTGGGGCCCTCGCTGGAGATGATGACGTTCGAACCGAAGGCGTGCGCGATGCGGGCGACGTCGGCGTCGTCCGTATCACCCCGGACGTGGAGCATGTTCGTCCGGCCGCGCGTCGAGGTGTGGAAATCGAGGCCGAAGTCGCAGGGTTCGATGAAGTTCCGGAAGAGACGGTCGGCGATGCGTTTCGCGCTCGTCCCCGAGTCGTTGCCCGGGAACGAGCGATTGAGGTCCCGGTCGTAGATGGGGAGGTACCGCTCCTGTGCGATGAAGGCCGGAACGTTGAGGACGGGCAGACAGACGAGCGTGCCGGCCAGTTTCCCGTGGTCCCACTCGTGGGCGACCTCCCGGACGATTTCGATGCCGTTCAACTCGTCGCCGTGTGCGGCCGCCGAGAGGAATACGGTCGGTCCGTCGCGGTCGCCGTTGACGATGGTGACCGGCACCCGGACCGGGTCACCGAGGTACGTCTCGCTGACCGTGTAGCGGATGTTGGCCGTCTCGCCGGGAGCGACCGACCCGCCGTCGTAGGTGAACGCCTCGCTCATACGGGGGAGAGAGGGGATGGGTACATAAGGCCCTGCCCCACGAGGACGACCCGGCCGGTTCGTGGCCCGCGGTTCCGACCGGCGTTCTGGTATCTGTGAACACGCCCTCCGGTAGCGTTTTGGGCAAACCGCTCCGATAACGAGTATGTCTTCAGATATTACTGTCGGCGTGTTGAGTCTTCACAGTTCCAAGGAATCGAAGGCCATCCTCAACGCCGCCGACGCGCTCGGTTTCGACACCGAGTGGCTCCGCGCGGAGAACGCGTCCATCGGCATCGAGGACGGCGACGTGACCCTCGAACCGGACGTCGACATCGTCGTCAATCGCCTGTTGCTCTCGAAGGAAGAACAGCCCGCGGAGGCGCTCGGTCTGGCGACGATGCTCGACCGGATGCGTCCCATGCTGAACACGCCGACATCGACGATGACGGCCATCCACAAGTTCGCCAGCGGCACGGCACTCGCCGAGGCCGGCGTCCCGGTTCCCGACGCGTTCATGGCGCTTTCGTCCGACACGCTCAACGCCAACCGCGACCGCTTCGGCGACGAGGTCGTCTACAAGACGGCCATCGGCACCCACGGCGGCGGGACGTGGAAACTCGACACCGACGACCCCGTCAACCCCATGGTCGGTTCCCGGCAGGCGTTCCTGCAGGAACTTATCGAACACGACGAGAAACGCCACCACGACCTCCGCATCTACGTGGTCGGCGAGCGGGTCGTCGGGGCGATGAACCGGTATGCGGCGGAGGGCGAATGGCGGACCAACGTCGCCTTGGGCGGTGACGTCGAGGACGCGACCGAGGACCTCCCCGAGGAGGTCATCACGATGGCCAAACGCGCCTCCGACGTCGTCGGCCTCGATTACGCCGGCGTCGACATCGTACAGGGCGAGGACGGCTACTACGTCCTCGAGGTCAACCCCACCGCCGGCTTCCGCGGCCTTTATAAGGCAACCGGACGCTCGCCGGCGCCGGAGATAGCCGCACTCGCCATCGAGCGAGCGGGCGGGGACGTCGACCACGAACGCGTCCGCGAACTCACGGCGAACCTCGATGATTCCCGGCCGGCCTGCATGCCGAAAAAGCAGAAGGTACAGGCGGGCGAACCCCTCGTTATCGGCTACGTCGAGGAAGTCGTCGCGATGGGCACCACGGGTCAGAAGACGGTCCTCGCCAAATCCGACACTGGCGCGACCCGGACGAGCATCGACGCCCGCCTCGCCGCCGATATCGGGACCGGCCCCATCAAGGACATCGTGAAAATCAGGTCCGGTAGCGTCAAGAAGGGCAAATCCCGGCCCGTCGTCGACGTCGTCGTCGGTATCGGCGGCAAACAGCACACCGTTACTGCCAGCATCGAGGACCGCAGCCACATGGACTACCCCCTCCTGCTCGGCCGCGACATCCTCGGGGACTACCACGTCGACGTGCGCAAGCGGGCCGACGAGGACGAACCGGCGGCCCTCGGCGCCGAAGACGCGCTCGAAGAAGAGGAGTAAGCCCGAGACGGACGGCCGGACCACGCCCCTTTTCATGGCGCCGCCCGAGACGCCGGGTATGCAAACCGTCGTCCTCGCTGCGGGGGAAGGCACCCGGATGCGCCCGCTGACAGAAACCGTCCCCAAGCCGATGCTCCCGGTCGCCGACCGGCCGCTGTGTGCGCATACGGCCGACGCCGCCGTCGAGGCCGGCGCCTCCGAACTCGTCTTCGTCGTCGGCTACGAGGCAGAGGCCGTCCGCTCGTATTTCGGCGACGAGTACCGCGGGGTTCCCGTCTCCTTTGCCGTCCAAGAGGAACAACTCGGCACCGCCCACGCCGTCCGGGCGGCCCGCGACCACCTCGAGGAGGCCTTCGTCGTCCTCAACGGCGACAACCTCTACGACCCGGCGGGCGTCGACGCCCTCTTCGAGGCGGCACCCGCTATCGGCGCCATCGAGGTCGCCGAGCCGCGGAACTACGGCGTCCTCTCGACGGACGAGGGGGGCGACCGGATAACGGAGGTCGTCGAGAAACCGTCGGACCCGCCGTCGAACCTCGCCAACGCCGGCGCCTACGCGTTCCCCGCGGCGGCTCGCGAGTGGCTCGACGTCGAGAAAAGCGAGCGCGGCGAATACGAGATTACGGACGTCGTGGCCCGCGTCATCGAGGAATACGAGGTAGCGCCCGTGACGCTGAAGCGGTGGCTCGACGTCGGCCGACCGTGGGAACTGCTGGCGGCCAACGAGTGGAAACTCGGCGACCTCGACCGGCGGGTCGACGGCGAGGTCCGCGGCGACGCCGACCTCCGTGGGGACGTGGTCGTCGAGGAGGGCGCGGTCATCGAACCCGGCGTCGTCATCGAGGGGCCGGCGCTGGTCCGAGCGGGCGCCGAGGTCGGGCCGAACGCCTACGTCCGCGGTGCGACGCTTATCGGCGAGGACTGCCACATCGGCCACGGCGTCGAACTCAAGAACTCCGTCGTCATGGCCGGGTCGAACGTCCCGCATCTCTCCTACGTCGGCGACAGCCTGCTCGGAACCGACGTCAACCTCGGCGCGGGCACGCAGGTGGCGAACCTCCGACACGACGGGGCCGACGTGAAACAGACCGTCAAGGGCGACCGCGTCTCGACGGGCCGCCGGAAGTACGGCGTCGTCGCCGGCCCCGGCGCCAAGACGGCCATCAACACCAGCCTCGCACCGGGCCTCGTGCTGTCGGCCGGGGCGACGACGGCGCCCGGCGAGTCGGTCACTCGGGACCGCTGAGGACGTCCCGTCACGCACCACGAACGCCACTACTCGGTCGTCGTTTTCGTATGAACGTTGCCGTGACGCGTGCGGATTTAAGGGGACCGCCTCGAATGACGGGGACATGACGCTCAGCAAGCCCGACCTCTCGGGACAGACCGCGTTCATCACGGGGACGACCCGTGGCATCGGGAAAGCAATCGCCCTCTCCCTCGCCGAGCAGGGATGTAACATCGTCTCGACCGGCAAGACCAGCGAGAACGACGACTACGGCGAGGACAAGGACCTCGAAGGAACCATCGAACAGACCGCCCGCGAATGCGAGGAGAAGGGCGTCGAGGCGCTGCCCATCCAGTTGAACGTCCGCGACGAGGACAACGTCGAGGCCGCCGCACAGGAGGCCATCGACCACTTCGGCGAGGTCAACATCGTCATCAACAACGCCAGCGCCATCCAGATCGCCAACGTCGAGGACCTGCCGGCCAACCGCTTCGACCTGCTGACGGACGTCAACGTCCGCGGCACCTATCTGGTCTCGCGGGCCTTCCTCGACCACCTCAAGGAGGTCGACGACGCGTGGCTGTTGACGAACGCCCCGCCCGTGAACGTCGACCGCGCGCCCGGCGAGGCACCCTACGCGTGGTCGAAGATGGGCATGTCCTTCCTGACGCTGTCGCTGGATACGGAACTCAGCGGCCACGAGGTCGGCTGTAATTCCTTCTGGCCCGTCACGGCCATCGACACCCGCGCGACGCGGTACTTCGGGATGGGGACCGAAGACGACTGGCGGACCCCCGAAATCGTCTCGGATACCGTCCTCGAAATCCTCTCGCGGGACCCCGCCTCCTACTCCGGCAACGCCGTCTACGACGAGGAACTCCTGCGTGAGTGCGGCGTCGAGGACTTCTCGAAGTACAACCTCACCGAGGGCGACCCGGCACCGATGTCCGCCCAGATGTTCGACCCCGAGTACGAGCGACCGGAGTAAGCGGGCGTCGACGGTGGCTGGCACCGCCTGCGGGAACATAATCGTTCATATGGGTGCCAACGAAGTGTATCAGTAAATGGTGGACCCGACTTCGGACCTCGGAGAGGACGTCTCCGAGGACGACGCGCCGCGTTGTGAGGTATGTGACGACCCGATAGTAAACGAGACGACACACCGCGTCATCACGTGGGTCGAAGGCGGGAGCGTCCGGACCGCCCATTTCTGTTCGGAGACGTGTCACGGTGAGTGGAACGCCGACGACTGATACGGTTGGTGTGACAGAGTACCGGCGAGCGCGATGTAGCGGGCAGTCGTCGGTAAAAGACGACAACGGCCCGTATGACGCGGGCGTTGAAGGAAGCCGTAGGCTTTTGCGAACTCGCACACATATGCATCTATGGCCGAACGAGACGCGAACGTGGAGACCCTGATGAGTTCGCCCGTCGAGACCATCGCCCCGGACGCGACCATCGCGGAGGCCGCCCGCGTGCTGACCGCGGAAGGCATCGGCTCGCTCGTCGTCGGCGACGAGCAGTTGACCGGCATCGTCACCGAATCGGACGTCGTCGCGTCGGTCGCTGACGAGATGGACCCCGACACACCCGTCTCCGAGATCATGTCCGACCCGGTCGTCACGATTCGCCGAATCGACACCCTGCAGGTGGCCGCCGAGCGGATGGGCCACAACGGCGTCAAGAAGCTTCCCGTCGTCGAGGACGGCGCCGCCATCGGCATCATCACCACCACCGACCTCGCGCTGCACCTCCCGGACTTTCAGGTCAGTATGGCCCATCAGGCCGAACCCGACATCGTTGACGGCGAGTGGGAGTAGGCCCGCAACCGGACCCGAACCGTCCCCGGATTTTATTCTCCATCCTCCCTATGGGAGGGTATGGATTTCGAACTCTCAGACGAACAGCAGCAGATTCGCGAGGAGGTCCGCCGCTTCGCCGAAAACGAGATTCGTCCGGTCGCCACGGAGTACGACCGCGAGGAGAAGGCGCCCCTCGACCTCATCGAGAAGGGCGCCCAGATGGGACTGACGGGCGCCCAGATTCCCATCGAATACGGCGGTGCCGGCTACGATACGCTCGATGTCGCCCTCGTCGTCGAGGAACTCTACGCCGCCGACCCCGGCATCGGTGGCAGCATCCTCGGCACCGCCTTCGGCAGCGAGGCCATCATCGCCTTCGGCAGCGACGACCAGAAGGAACGCTGGCTGCCGGACCTCGCGGCGGGTGATGCCATCTGTGGGTCGGCCATCTCCGAACCCCACGCCGGCAGCGACGTGGCCTCCATCTCTACCCGCGCCGAGAAAGATGGGGACGAGTGGGTCATCAACGGCAACAAGATGTGGATCACCAACGGCTCCATCGGTGACTTCTTCGTCGTCCTCTGCAAGACGGACCCCGACGCCGAGGGCCGCTACAACGGCTTCTCACAGATCGTCGTCGAGTCCGACCGCGACGGCTTCGAAGCCGACAAAATCACCGGGAAGATGGGCATTCGCGCCTCCGACACCGCCGAACTCATCTTCGACGACGTTCGCGTCCCCGAGGAGAACCTCGTCGGCACTCGCGGCGCCGGCTTCCTCCAGCAGATGCAGTTCTTCGACGAAACCCGGACGCAGGTGGCCGCCCAGGGCGTCGGTATCGCCAAAGGCGCCGCCGAGCGCGCCCTCGAATACGCCCAAGAACGCGAACAGTTCGGCCGCCCCATCGGCGACTTTCAGGCCATCCAGCACAAACTCGCCGACATGCACACCGAGGCCGAAGCCGCACGCCAGTTGACGTACAAATCGGCGTGGTCGGTCGACCACAAGGACGAGCAGTTGACCATGCTCGCCTCGATGGCCAAGGAGTACGCCTCTCGCATTGCCGTCCGGAACGCCAACGAGTGCGTCCAGATTCACGGCGGTTCCGGATACGTCGACGACTTCGACGCCGAACGGCTCTATCGGGACGCCAAAATCACCCAAATCTACGAGGGCACCTCCGAGATTCAGAAGAACGTCATCGCTCGCGAGTTGCAGGGCAAGGGGATGTGACAGCGCGGTCGTCCCTCAGGACTCGCCTTTGACCGTCACCGCCGTCTCCTCGTAGCGAGGATCTTCTTCACCGTCGATATCGAACTCGAAGCCGAAGCGATAGGAGTCCGGTGGTGTTTCCGGACTGGTTCGAATCGGTACCGTCCCTTCGACATCCAGTCCCGAAAACGACCAGTGAGGCGGATGGGCCTGCCAGACGACGTCCGGCGACGGGTCGAAACTCGCCTCACCGAGGGACAGCGGCCCATCCCGTCGGAACGCCTCGGGGAACTCGGCGATGTGAAGTCCCGAAAGGTTCGGCGCCGCGACGGAGATGGTCGCCGTCTCGCCCTGCTCGACGGTCGCCTCTGTGACCGATATCGTCTCGACGCTAGTCCCGAGAGAGCACCCGGCGAGCGCGGACGTGAGGGAGACGGCAGTCGCGGCGAGAAACGTGCGACGTTTCATAATAGGCGGGTCGTTCGACTCCGATAAATACCCATCTCAGCATCAAACGGGCGTTTGACCGTCGATGTCGGCCGTTCACACCCTGCTACAACAATGCACCGGGGTTCATGATGCCGTCCGGGTCCAGCGTCCGCTTCATCGACCGGAGGGCGTCGAGATACTCGTCGGGTACTTCCTCGTGGTAGTGGCCCTTATGAACCCGGCCGACGGCGTGGTGGTGGGTGATTGTCGCGCCGTACTCCATCAGCGTGTCCGAGGCGGCTTGCTTGATGGTCCGCCACTGGTCGAGTTCCTCGCCGACCTCGGCGGGCGCGATGAGGGTGTAGTAGGGCGCGGGGCCGTCCTCGTAGACGTGGGTGAAGCGACAGGACATGAAGCCGGTGCCACATTCGGCTTCCATCGCGCCGACGACGTTCTCCTGGAGGGCCTCGTGGAGGTCGGGGAACTGCTCCCACGTGACGGCCGTCTCGAAGGTGTCGACCAGCACGCCCATCGAGACGAGGCCGTTGAACCGGTAGGGCGCCTCGAAGAAGGCATCGCGCCACGACCCCTCCGAAGAATCCTCACGGTCGCGTTCTTTCCCGCCCTTCGAGCGGTCCTCGACGGTCGGGCCCTCCGGACAGGTGCCGCCGTGTTCTTCGGCAATCGCCATCGCGCGGTCGAGGTCGTCGCCGACGGGGTGGTCGGTCGATTCGAAGCCCAACACGAGCAGGTGGCTCCCGTCGAAGGCCAGTTCGTTCAGCATGGCCTCGTTGCTGTCCAGCAGGCGGCAGTTGGCGGGATAGAGCCGCGCCTGCACGATTTCGCGGGTCGCATCGACGGCGTCCCAGTAGTCGTCGAAGTACATCGTCGCGCGGGCACGGTGGTGCGGTCGGGGCTGGACCCGTGTCCAGCCCTCGGTGATGACGCCGAAGGCGCCCTCGCTGCCGAGTAAAAAGCGGTTGGGGTCGGGGCCGGCCCCGGAGGCTGGTAGCCGTCGGGTTTCGAGGCCCCCGGCGGGCGTGACCGCGCGCACCGACTCGACGAAATCGTCGATGTGCGTATACCGCGTCGCGAAGTGGCCGCCGGCGCGGGTCGCGACCCACCCGCCGAACGTCGAGAACTCGTAGGACTGGGGGTAGTGGCGCAACTGGAGGTCGTGGTCGGCGAGTTGGGCCTGAATCTCGGGGCCCGTCGCGCCGGCCTGAATCCGCGCGCTCCGGGAGTGCTCGTCGACCTCCAGCACGGAATTCATCTCCCGCATGTCGAGACAGAGCACGCCGGCGTAGCCGTCGCCGCCGCACTCGACGCCGCCGACGACGCTGGTGCCGCCGCCGAATGGGACGACCGCGACGTTCTCGGCGGTCGCCCACGCGATGGCGTCCTCGACCTCGCTCTCGTTTCGGGGGGTGGCGACGATATCGGGCGCCGGCGAGAAGTCGCCGTGAAACCCTCGAACGAGGTCACGATACCCCTTGCCGTAGGTTCTGCTGGCTCGCGCCCGGCGGTCCGTCGTGGCGAAGGCGGCCAGTTCGTCGGGCACGTCGAGGCGGGGGTCGGGAATGTCGACGTCCGCCAGCGACGGGTACTCCATCATCGGCAGTTCCGGAAACCCGAGCAGTCCTTCGAGTTGCTCCTTCATCTCCCGTCTGTCCTCGTCGTCGGGGAGTCGGTCCTCGTAGCCCCACGCCCAGAAACTCCGCCGTCGGTCGTCGGTCATAGAGTCGTGTGAACAGTAAACGTACATAACGTTGGTGCCGGCCATCGACGCCCGGGTGAACGGTAGTCGGTGCCGCGGCACACGCCCGGCCACGAAGGGAAAACGTTGTATCAGGACCGGCCCACGTCGGGATATACGCATGCTTCCGCTTCACTCCGGACATCCGGGCTCGGAATCGGTACTCATCGTGGCGCTCGCGCTCGTCGTCGTCGCCGCGGCCATCGCACTCACGCGTGACGGCTGGTCGCGGGTCGGCGCGCTCGCCGGCGTGGCCCTGCTGTCGGCCGGCACGCGCGGCCTCATCGGGGGCCTCGGCTTCGGGGGCGCCGAATGGGTCCACCTCGGCGCCCACGGCCTCGAAATCGGTGCAATCGCGCTGACGGCCATCACCGCCTACTACGCGCTTTTCGACGCCCGGACTGCGACGACGGCCGATACGTAGATGCGACTCGAGACCCGAACGCGTCGCCAGCTTATCACCCTCCTCGTCGCGGCGCTTGCCGCCCTCGTCGTCCGCGTCGTCGCCGCTCGGTTCGGCGCGCCGACGGCCGTCGACCGGGGACTCTACGCTGTCGCTCTCGGCTGTCTAATCGGCTGTGTACTCGTTCTCTTGCGGGAATCCCGGTCGTAGACTGCAGCGCTAGTCGTCGACGCCCGAGGTGCGTCCGGCCGTCGACTCCGCTCCGTTCTCGCCGACCAGCGGCAGGAACTCGCCGGTCTCGCGGCGAACGCCCACAAGGAGGACGACGGCCGCTATCAGCGGGAGGACCGCACACGCGATGTAGACCGGCCAGAAGCCCACTGCCTCGACGAGCGGCAGCGAGACCATCGGGCCGAGTCCGCCGCCGATGTCGCCGAAGACGTTGTTGGTGCCGACGGCCCGACCCATCCGGTCCTCGGGCGTCAGGTCGGCAAGGAGCGCCATCAGCGGGCCGCTCGTGCCGCCCTGACCGGCGCCGATGAGCAGGCAGGCGACGGTCAGCAACGATACGGACTGGGCGACCGCGAAGAGGACCAGCCCGACGAAGGTGATAAAGAGGAAGGCCAACAGCGCGGGCATCCGCGAGCCTCGGCGGTCGCTGATGTAGCCGCTGAGGAACATGAAGACGGCCGCGGCAATGACCGTAACCGCCATGAACAGCCCGGAGGTGCCCTGTGCGTCCAGTCCGTAGACGCCGATGTCGTTCTCCTCGAGGAAGAGCACGAGCGTCGCAAAGAGGACGCCGATGTACGCGAAGAGGACGGCGAAGTTCACGAGGCCGATGGTGACGGAGGGCAGCGAGGTATCGACGTCCCACGGTTTGACCGACTGTCGGGGAGTGCCCTCGACGTGGGTTTCGGGGACGGCGAGGTAGGCGAGGACGCTGGCCAGGAGGGCGAAGGCGGTGGCGACGACGAAGGCCGCGACGGTGCCGTAGAGTTCGCTCACGAGGCCGCCGACGACGAGGCCGGTCGGAAAGCCGAAGATGACGCCGCCGCGGATGAGCCCCATGTTCGTTCCCCGCGTATCGCTGTCGCTGAGGTCGGCGGCGATGGTGTAGGCCGTCGCGAAGACCAGGGCGCTGCCGAACCCCCAGCCGATTCGGGCGGCGAGGAACCACGCCGCAGGGAGGCCGGAGTACATGGCGACGATGTAGCCGCCGGTGCCGACGCCCTGAATCGCCAGTCCGACGACGAAGGGCGTCCGGGTGCCGACCCGGTCGACGACGATGCCGGCCGGTGCGTTGGCGAAGAGTCGCGAAAAGCGGTTGGCGCTGAGGATGAGGCCGACCATGAACGGCGAGATGCCGAGGACCTTGCCGAGGTTCGGCAGGATGGGGAAGATGACGCCGCCGCCGAAGCCGACGAAGAAGGTACTGGCGATGACCGTCGCGATGACCGTGTACTGCCGGTCACCGCTCCGGAGTCGCGCTCGGAGGCCCTCAGCGTCGCCGGTAGTCACGTCTTGACTGACCGGTCAGTCAAGTAAGACGGTTTCGGATTCGGCGGCCCGAACTACTCTCCGAGTTTGTCGCGGGCGGTCTCGACCGCGTCGGCGACCGCGATGCGGTCCTCGTAGCCACAGCGGTCGGCCCACTCGCGGCCGTCGTAGCCGCGAACCTCGATACCGTAGTAGGCCCACGCCTCGTTGGGGAGCAAACCCGCATCGAGCAGGCGATTGATAAGGGCCTCGACGAGACGCTGGCCGGCCTCGGCGTCGTCGGGTTTGGCGGCGACTATCGGGTCCGACCCCTCGAAGTCGCGGTCGGTCAGGCGGGTGGCGGCCTGATGGTGGACGACCCGGAGAATCGTCCGGTCGACGCTGTCGTACCAGTCGCAGTCGTCGAGCAGGCGGTTCCACGCCGTCCGACCGTCGTCCCGAAAGACGACGACGGCGCCGGTATCGCGGACGACATTGAGGTCGCCGTGGCGGACCGCATCGAGGTGGGCCGACCAGTCGGCTTCGAGGGTGGTCTGGAGGGTTTCGAGCCGCGAGCGGGCCTCGGCGACCGACAGCGCGTCGGGGTGGTCGGGGTCGTCGTAGTGGTCGATGACGGCGGCGATCTCCGCGTCGGTGAAGTGGGTGGCCGCCCCGTCGGCGTCGGTCATGCTCGTGGCGAACGTGCCACGCCCCTCGTATAAATCGTCGGGGATGGACGGCCATCACGGTGCGTTATGGCCGTCACCTATACTTCGGCGCGCCCCCACGAAGGAAGCGTGTCAACGCCCGGCAGTCGGAAGCGGTGGGGGGCGCTGTTCGTCACGCTCGGTGTGACGCTGGCAGCCGCCGGCCTGACCTTCTGGTTCGCGTGGGGGCTGCCGACCGCCGGGTCGTACAATCAGGCCGTGCTGGGCATCGTCGTCCACGTCCTGTTCGGCTATATCGTCGTGATGTCGGGGCTAACTATCTACCGGAGCGACCTCGCGGTCTCGGAGTGTTGGGTCGCCGCCAAGTGGTGTCTCGGCGGCTTCCTCTTCATGTCGAGTTTCGTCGTTTGGGCATCCGTCCCCGAGATTCGCGCCGGCGGCATCTCGCTCGCCTTCGCCAACCAGTTCGTCATCGTCGGGTCGGTCGGCGCCGCGGCGGGCGTCCTCATCGGCCTCAATCGCGGGCAGGCCGCCCAGAACGCTCGCCTCGTCGAGGATACGAGAGACCAACGCGAGACGCTTCGGTTCCTCCTGCGGCTCGTTCGCCACGACATCAAGAACGACCTCGCCGTCATCGGCGGCTTCGCCGACCGACTGGAGGGACAGTACGACGCCGACCCCGAGGAACTCGCACTGATTCAGGAGCGCACCGACGCCGCCCGGAGCCTGCTGGAGACCGCCGACACGATAATCGAATCCGAAACCGGCCAGTTGACGACCGAACCCGTGGACCTGTCGGTGGCCCTTCGCGAACAGGTCGACGCGCTCGAGACCACCTATCCGGACCTCGCCGTCGACGCCGACATCGACGACGACCTGCGAGTGGCCGCCAACGAACTCATCGACGAGGTGTTCTGGAACGTCCTCGAAAACGCCGCCGAACACAACGACGTCTCGGGGCTGACCGTCAGCGTCACGACCGAACGCGTCGGCGAGACCGTCGAGGTCGCCATCGCCGACGACGGGGGCGGAATTCCCGAGGGAATCCTCGAATCGGCGTTCGAGCCGTCGATTCAGCGCCCCGAAAGCGAGGGCGACGGACTCGGCCTCTATCTCGTCCGGAAACTGGTCGAGACCTGCGACGGGAGCGTCACCATCGAGGACAGTGACCCCTCGGGGACCGCCTTCCGGATTCGCCTCCCCGCCGCGTGAGCCGGCGAACCCGTCGGTAGCGCGTGCGACGTAGCCACAGCCGACCGAAACGGTGAACTCCGGGCGCCGAGAAGCGACGTCCGTTGCCCGACTACGATACCCTCCTCTTCGACAACGACGGCGTCCTCGTGGAGCCGCCTGCCTTCGAGACGCAGTCGGCGGCCATCCGCGAGGCCTTTCGGTCGGTCGGCATCGACGCGCCCGACCCCGACCACGTTGCCGCGGTCTGCAGCGGCGTCACCGTCGATACCCTCAACGAACTCGGTTCGACCTACGGCGTCGACCCTGAGACGCTGTGGGACGCCCGCGAACGCCACGACGAGCGGTCGCAGTTCGAGCAGTTCGAGGCCGGCGTTCGCGGGACCTACGACGACGTCGACGTTCTCGCTGACCTCGCCCACCCCTGTGGCGTCGTCAGCAACAACCACCACAGCACCGTCGAGTTCGTGCTGGACCACTTCGACCTCGATGCGCACTTCGAGACCTACTACGGCCGGCCGAAGACCATCGAGAGCCTCCGCCGCAAGAAGCCGAACACCCACTATCTCGACCGCGCGATGGCCGACCTCGGCGGCGAATCCGCCCTCTACGTCGGCGACAGCGGAAGCGACGTGCTGGCGGCCGAAAACGCCGGCATGGACTCCGCCTTCGTCCGCCGCGAACACAGCCGTGACGTCGACCCGCCGGTCGAGCCAACTTACGAAATCGAGACGCTTTCGGCGCTGCCGTCGCTGTTGGAATAAGTCGAGTTGGTCACTCCCCAACCGCGTCGAACCGATTCCGAACCTCGGCTTTCAGTTCGCCGACGATGCGCTCTTCGGCAGTCGTCATCGACCGGACCGCCTCGTCGGTGTACTCGATGGTGACGGTCGGCAGCGACGGCAACAGCCGACTCGTCAGTATCTCGTTGGGGTCCAGCCCCGCCTCGAAGACGAACGAGCCCTCGAACGCCCGAATCGGCGCAGTAAACCGGACCGCGTCGTCGACGAGCGCCATCGCGGCCGTTCGGTCCAGCGACGCCTCGGCGGCCGCCCAGAAATCCGCTTCGGGACTGGCGACCAGCGGTTCGATGCCCTCGGCGAGTCGCGCCAGCCGCGTCAGGGTCGCATCGGCGACAGCGTCCCGCGTGTCCGCCGACACCTCCGGCTTCAGGGCGCCCATGTAGTTGTCGTGAGCCAGCAGGTCCTCCTCGAAGGCCGTCAGGTCTGCGTCGCTCTCGACGTAATCCAGCAGAATCGAGAACTGCCGGATGGTCCGCTCGCGATAGGTGTCGAGTTCGGGTTCGACGACGTGTCGCTCCAGCAGGTCGGAGTTGTTCCGGAGTCGGTCGACGAGAGCGCCGCCCGGCCCGAGCGTCGTTCCGTCGAGAGCGCGGCCGACGCTGAACTCCTCGTGGGTCGCATCGAGCGTCCGGTTCGTGAACCGCTCGAAGCCGGTCTCCGCCGCGCGGCGAGTCATTGCCCGGTTTATGTCGAGCATCCGCAAAGAGGTGTCGGCCGGGTGCTCGCGGCCGGTCAGATGTCCCGCCGCTGGAACAGAATCTGGCTGAGCAACATCAGGCCGAGAAACGCCACGAGGAGTATCCCGCTGTCGATGAGGTCGTAGGAGCCGTCGATCAAAAGCGGGGTCGGCTCGTAGTAGTGCGTCGGGCTGATGTACTGAATCCAGTCGTACTGGTCGGCCCCGCCGACCACCGACTCGACGAGGAACAGCGCGAACACGACGCCGAGGGCGCCTCGCTCGGCCAGCGCCGCGCGGCTTGCCACCACGGAGAAGACCAGCCCGACCGCGGCACAGACGAGGAGGTACGGAACCGACAGCAGGTGGGTCAATGCGAGATGCGTCGGGTCGATGGGTTCTCCGATGGCCGAGGCGAAGACGTATATCGCCGCCCCGACGACCACGTTGACGGTGAGTATCGGGAAGAGCAACGAGACGAACTTCTCGGCGAGCAGTCGCGCCCGCGAAATCGGCAGCGAGAGCAGCAGGTCCATCCGTTCGTTCTCGATGTCGCTGGCGATCGTTCCGCCCGCGACGTAGGCGAAGTACAGCCCCAGCCCAAGCACCCACACGAAGTTGTAGACCTCCGCGCCGAGGAACCCCTCGATAGTGTTCAGCGTCTGGATGCCGAAGGCCTCCAGCATTGCCGGCGGGAGCTCCTGAAAGACCTCCTCGATGGCGACGTCCTCCAGCACGGTGAAGTACCAGACGATAAATCCCGCGTAGATGCTGATGGCGACCGAAAGGTAGACCGACCCCTTGAGACGGCGGCCGACCTCGTAGCGGGTCGTCTCAAACATCGGTCCCCTCCGGGTTGTCTGCCGTATCCGTCTCCCCCGCGCCGTAATAGTGAATGAAGACGTCTTCTATCGGCGGCTCACCGATGTCTACGTCCCGGATATCGTACGCCGCGAGTTCACGAATGAGCGTGTTGTACTCGCCGGTATAGATGAACTGGACGCCGTCGGGAAACGGGGTGGCGTCGACGACGCCGTCGAGGGTTTCGAGGCGTTCGACGGCCTCGTCGGTGGTGTGGACACGGACGCGCTTGCCGCCCTGCTTCATGAGCGTCTCGATGTCCTCGAGTTCGATGAGCCGTCCCTCCCGGATGATGCCGACGCGGTCGCAGATGCGCCGCACCTCGCTCAGCACGTGCGACGAGAAGAACACCGTCGTGCCGTGCTGGCGTTCGTTCCTGACGAACTCGTTGAACTCCTCCTGTTTCAGCGGGTCGAGTCCCGAGGTTGGCTCGTCCATGAGCACCAAATCAGGGTCGTGCATGAACGCCTGAATCAGCCCGAGCATCCGCTTGTTCCCGGTCGAGTACTCCCGAATCGGGCGTTCGAGCGGGGGCGTGAATATCTCGAGGAGTTCCTCGAGTCGGCCGTCGCCTTTCATCGAGGCGTGGTAGTCGAGCACCTCGTTTCCGGTGACCTCCTCGTTGAACCCGAGATGGTCCGGCAGGTAGCCGATTCGCTGTTTCGCCTCGATGAGCGCGGCTTCGTCGTGGATGTCCGCCCCCAGTACCGACGCCGTCCCCGACGTGGGTTTCAACAATCCGAGCAGCAGCCGAATCGTCGTCGATTTGCCGGAGCCGTTCGGACCGAGGAACCCGAATATCTCCCCTTCTTCGACGGTAAATGACAGGGAATCGTTCGCCAGGACGCTCCCGTAATCCTTCGAGAGGTCCTCGACTTCGATGGGAGGCATGGTCGGGCTATCGCTTCCCATAGAACCACCACGCCCCGGCGGCGACGACCACCAGCAGGACGCCGAAGATGACGAACTCGACGGGGAAGTCCTCCCCACCGGTTTCGGTCACGGTGACGGCGACCGTCGACGGGCGGGCCGTGTTGGTGTCGCCGTCGGTATCGACGTAGGTCGTCTCGACCGTCGCCGGATAGCGACTCGCCGGGGCGTCACCATCCACTTCGAGGTCGAAGGCGACCCGACCGGTCTCGCCGGGCTGGAGGGACGGGACGACGGTCGTCCGGAACTCGCTCGTCAGCGGTTCCTCGGCGGCGAGCGTGAGCCGCACGTCGCGAATCTCGACGTCGCGCTGGTTCGTAACCTCGAGTTCGAGAACACCCTCCTCGCCGGCATCGAACCGCGGTTCGACCGCTCGCACCGCGACCGCGTCCCGGCGCTCGGCGACGGGGACGTGCATCGACCCCTGTGTCTGGCGTTCCTCGTCCGAACGCGTCCGGTACCGGGTCGTAACGTCGATGCGCTGGGGGACCGCGTCCCCCTCGGGGGGAACCGCGCCTCGGAACCGGAACGTCGCGGACTCGCCGGCGGCGATATCACCGACGGCGTAGGTCGGACTCCGGGGTGCGAACTGGGACTCCCCGAGCGAGAGGACGACGTCGTTCACGTCCGCCGGGCCATCGTTCCGTATCACGCCCCGTACCGTCCCGGTCTCCCCGACGCGGAGCGTCGACTCGTTGACCGACAGCGAGAACGCCTGCTCGGCGTTCGGCCGGACGCCGACGGACAGGCCCTCGTCGGTGCCCCGAATGCCGTCGGGGTCGGTGAACCGAACCGTTCCCGTCAGCGCCAGACTCCGCGGCGAGACGTCGGGGCGGACGCCCACGTCGTAGGTGACAGTCGCGTTCTCGCCGGGTGCCAGTCGGTCGATTCGGGCGGTGTTCCCCGCTGATTCACCCAACGCGGCGTCACTGCTCGTCGATTCCACGGCGACGGTGAGGTCGCGTGCGGGTTCGCCCCCGACGTTCCGCACCTCCGTCACGAGCGTCCCGGACCCGCCGACCTGCACGTCGCTGTCGACCGTCCGCAGTTCGAAGCGGGGGCTGTCGTCGATGGTCACGTCGATGCGTTCCCGCTCGGTTCGCGACCGCTCCTGTGTCACGCCGCTCCGTGGCGCGGAGACGGACGTGTACGAATACCGGAGGCGAACGTCGAGGGAGTACTCTCCGGGGTCGACGTCCTCCGGAACGGTAACGGTAATCGGGACCTCACGAACGGCCCCGTCGGCCATCGAACCTATCGCCTGTCGGTCCGTTTCGACGGTGAACGGAACGTCGTCGTCCGCGACCGCGACGGTGACGCTGCGTGCGGTCGTCACCACGCCCCGTCGCGCGTCGGGACCGGCCGCCAACTCGCCGTCGTTGGCGACCTGCACGGTGAGCGTCGACGTGCTGCCCGGCGTCAGCGTCGATTCGGGCGCGTACGCGTCGAGGTCCGGTTCGCCACGAACGAACCGCGCGTCCTCCTGTGCGACGCCGAGTCCCGCTACGACCCCGACGAGGAGGGCCGACAGGAACACCAGTCGAACGAACCTAGTGCTCATCGACCGTCCTCGCTCGGCCGCGTCGCCGTTCCCCGATGGAGCATCTTGGTGGACATCTTCTCTCCCCCCATTATTAACAGGTGTCCGGAATCCTACGACCCGAGACACATTATCTCTTGGCACGATGCGCCGCACGTTTCGTACGAACGTCGAACTACCGGGGATTCGGTGCTACGTATCGGTTCCCAACTCGGGGCCCGATTCGGCTCTCTGCTGTCGAGGTGCCCTAAAATCGTCGGGAGTATCCTTATTCGTATCAGACCAGTTTCGGAGGTATGGGGAACTACATCGAGGCCTTCGAAGCGTTCGGCGACGACGAACTGCGGATGGTCTCGACACACGACGCGACCAACTACGAGCTGCAGTACGTCCGGGAGGACCTTCGGGACGCGTTCACGGGCGAGGAACTGGACACCGCCCACCGGAACCTCGTCGCGAATCAGGTCTCCTCGGAGGATTTCAGTCAGGCGGTCGACCACGGGAGATTGGAATCCCAGCAGTTCTTCTTCGAGGACGTTCTCGCGTTCATCTTCCCGGCGTCTCGCTACGACGGCGTCCTGGTATCATACGACCGCGAAGGGTCCATCCCGGTCGCCGACGTGGTCGAGACCGGCATCGAAGTGCTGGATTGACCTCGGTCCCACCACTGGAGACCGAGACAGTCAGCCGTCGGCGACCACGAAGGTAGCCCTTACTCCCCGAACGAGCGGGATATGAATATCATAATTATAAATGAAGGAATTGAACGGGTGGACACGGATGTACGAGATAAACTGTGCTGACTGTGGCCGAATCGGCTTCCACCCGTCCCGCGTTGGCGCGCAGTCACGCGCCGACACCCACGTCGACGAGACGGACCACGACTGCGACATCGCCCCGATGACCGACGCCTGATACGGATTATTTAACGGTTTATCGGTCACCACCAGTGCGCATCGGTGATGGCCAATAAAAGAGACAATAATCCGTACGAGTCCGATTCCGAGACGCAGCGACTCACAACGCCACCGGTTGGGCGACGGGGCGAGGACGCCAACCACCGCCGGGCGGTAGGTCGGGATTCGACCCCGAAGACGGGTGCCTACTGCCGTGAATGGCGAGCGAAGACGGCATCCGCTAGGGCGTCCTTGTGACCCTCGTTCGGACCGCCCGCGATGGTGAGCAGGCGAGCGTCCCGAAGATACCGCTCGACGTGGCGCTCGCTCGTGTACCCGATGCCGCCGTGGAGTTGCATCGCGTCGTTGGCGTTGTCGACCGCCGCCTGCGTCGCGTTGACTTTCGCCATGCTGAACTCCCGGCTCACGTCCGCTCCGCGGTCGGCACGGTCGGCCGCCCGGAGCGTGAGCAGGCGTGCCGTATCGACGCGTTCGGCCATCTTTCCGACTTCCCATCGGACGCCCTGAAACTCGCTTATCGACTGGTCGTACTGCTGCCGTCGACTCGTGTATTCGACGGTATCCTCGAGGGCCGCTCGTGCGATACCCACACCGCGTGCAGGGACGTTCACCCCGTTTTTGACACGCCCGCGCTCGACGTAGGCCTCGCCCTCCTCGCCGACCCGCCGGCCGTCGGAGACCCGAACCCCCGAAAGCGAGACCTTCACGGCCTTCGCGCTCCGGGCCCCCAGCGTGTCCCAGACGCTCTCGACCTCGAAGGCCTCCACCGGGACGAGAAAGGCACTCACGTTGTGCGGGGCCGCCTCCTCCGGGCCCGTCTTCGCGTACGTGAGGACGACGTCGGCGTCGAGGTAGTTCGTCACCCAGCGCTTGTGGCCGTTCAACACCCACTCGTCGCCGTCGCGCTCGGCCGTCGTCTCCATCCTCGATTTGTCGCTGCCCGCGTTCTCCTCGCTCAACCCGAGCGCGCCCACCGTATCGTAGGTCGCCATCTCCGGCAGGAACTCCTCGCGCTGGTCGTCGGTGCCGAACCGTTCGATGACGGTCGCGACGCCGAGATGCAGCGCGACGGTGCTCGCGACCGACATCATCGCCGCCGAGAGCTCCTCGGTCATCAACGCCAGTTCGACCAATCCCTCGCCACGTCCGCCGTACTCCTCGGGCAGGGTCAGTCCGGTCAGCCGTCTATCCCCGAGTTCGGCGAGGATATCGGCGGGGTACTCGCCCTGCTGGTCGAGTTCGATTGCCCGTGGCCGGATTTCCTCCTGTGCAAACGTTCGCACCTCGTCACGGAGGGACTGTTGGGCCGCTGTTAGCTGGAACTGCATGGGTGGAGGTGGCTCCGTGTTCTGTTAGTTCTTGGTGCGGAGAATCAGATAATTTGATTCACCCTCTTCAAAAGCACTTAGTGGATTCTACAATCTCGCGGCGGGACTATTAGAATCTCGGGATTAACCGAAGTTCGCTGTAAGCGACCAATCGTCTGTTATATTCAAATATGTATTTAAGTGATTGTAGGATAATTTTGTGTTAGTATGGAAGAGGATGAGATAGACAGATACAATCACGTAATGTACTTTTCTAAGTCGCATATTAACCAATTCTTTACCGAGAACGTCTCTGAATCCGATAAAATATCTATATCTAAATCAGAGGATTCGGGGTCAAGTATTGAAATCGGAATAGATACATTTGCAAAGTTGAATGCGGAGTTTTCTGGAGAGGTCGGTAGTGAGGAAATTCACCAAATCAATTTTAATGATTCGTTCCTCCAAGTCAAAAAGTCAATGAATTTACTAGATGAGTCAGATCAGGTCTACCCAGTATCTTCTCTTAAAGAAAAGAAGGCGTCTCCGTCCGGTCTGTACTATTTTGATTGCCCGCTTCAATTGATTCCAACTGAGAGCCCATTTGATGATAAGAATTACATCGAAGTTATCGGTAAACATGGTGGTGTAGAATTTTCTGGGACTACTTCAGTTGGGAACTGGGGCTCAAGAAGTCATGCCGTGACCGCTACAAAGACGGAGGACCCATATCCCTTCAAAGGTGTTTTGAAGCCAATAAAACTCAAAAGAGAGGGAATTGAGTCAATAACCTTCTCCGTCCAATTTCTCTATATCCTCGCCCCAGATATAGAGGAAAGTCAACGATGGAGAGAATATCAGGACCTCCTCAAGAAACACCCTGGATTTGAGGACGGACAATAAGTCAGTATCCCGCGCACCATGAGTGGAGTAGCCCCTAATCGAAGATATGCTGTTATGACCTATCTTATAGACTAAATCACAATCTGTGTGTTGAGTAAGTCGGAAAGGAAGTGGGGACGGAGGGATTTGAACCCCCGATCTACTGATATCTCCGGTGTAGCGCCTCGGGTCTCCAGAGGGTCGTCAACGCGGAAGCGGTGATCAGCCGTCCGCTCGGTATATCAGTCTGGAGTCTCGTCACCGGGCGCGTGGCCTCTGGAGTCAGCCGCCATGCCTGGCTTGGCCACGTCCCCTCGGGTATTCCTATTTCGGGTTTCCCTAAAGGGGTTTCGATTCGCAGTATTGTGCCGAGGGCGGACGGGGACGGAGGGATTCGAATCCCCGAGCTACTGAAATCTCCAGCGGGGAAATCAGCGGTCCGTCTCGGACCACGAGCAGTCCTGACACTTGTACCCCGTAATAAATTCGGTCACGCTGGGCATGTAGCCCACCTTGAGGACGTCGCCGCCGCAGTCGGGACACTCGCGGTCGGCCTCCTCGATGTCCTCGGCGTCCATGACGGATTCGCCCTCGATGAGTTCGGCGAGTTTGCCCGGCGTGACCATGCGACCCTCGACGACGCGGTTGTCGGCCATACCGAACGGGAGGGGCGGAGAAACCTAATTGCAGCGATGCGACCCTACAGCCACGGCGCGCGGTCGCCCTCGTCGATGCCGGGCGAGTCGTCCTCGGAGCGGTCCGACTCCTCGGCGACTTCCTCGGGGAGGGGCCCCTCGACAGCGGCATCGGCGAGGGCGGATTCGGCGTTGCCGCCGTCCGCGGCGGCGGGCGTCTCGGTCGCCGATTCGATGGCCTCGGCGTCCATCGCGCCCTCGGGGTTGAACGCCAGCAGGCCGGTGATGGCGAGGACGACCAGCGCCAGCGGTTCCTCACCCGTGATGGGGCCGATTTCGAGGATGGTCAGCGGGAGGACGCCCAGCGCGACCGCGCTGCCGAAGCGGAAGCGGTCGATGTCGACGTTGCCGCGGAGCCACGGGCCGAACATGGCGACGGCCAGCGCGAAGGACACGCCGATGAGGGCGGCGCCGGTGCCGTAGACGACGTAAATCGGCTCGGAGACGTACGCGAACTCGAAGCCGTTGGGCCGGAAGCTCCCGATGAGGCCGAGGCCGATTATGACGCTGGGGTTCGGCAGGTATTCGCCGATGGTCGAACTGGCGGTCTTGGCGGCGATAGCGAGGATGACGAGCGCCGCGAACCGCTCGAAGATGGCGAGGTTCAGCACCGACTCGATGGTCGGGGCGATGGCGGCCTGCAGGGCGGCGCCGGGGACGACGACCGCACCCACGAGCAGGACGTTCTTGGCGCGCTTGCGGCGGCTACCCTCCATCTCGGCGAGGACGACCGCGAGGGTCGCACTCCCGCCGAAGATGAGCAGCCCGACCTCGACCATGCCGAGGATGCCGGAGACCGCACCGGCGATGATGAGGGCTGCGAAGATACCGTCGATGAGGGGCAGCGCCATGACGGTCGCGAGGAGGCGCGTCCCCTCACCGACCTGCCGCTCGAGGCGTAAGGCTATCGGGTGGCGTGAGGCACTCATGCGTCAGGCTGGATAGCCCTCACCGTGGGACGAACGGTGGTAATCGCCGCGATACCCTCTGGGGTCTCGGATGGAGAGCCAGTCGAGTGCGGCGTTCTCCGCTTTATTTGTCCCGATCGCGAAATTAAATGTAATGCCGGTGGCGAAGCTGGTCTTGCCGGCGATACGCTGTGCGATGGGACTAACGGAGTCCATACATCACGAAAGAATTGATTGGAACATAAATGTTGTGTGAAACACGTCCCCACACACCGAACGAATATCCATCCTCCAACCGTTTCGGTTGAGGAACCGACGAGGTTACCGGAATAAGCGGACGGTCATCCATCCGTGGCAGGTGGCGTACAGATTCCGACATCGATGATTGTCTGTTGGCGCCGCGTGCCGCCACCGCAGTGGGGAGCAAACCGGTCGCCGCCCCGTCGTGGCCTCACATACCGTGCCGCTGGCGCTCTCGCAACGCTTTTGGGCGGCGCCGCCTGACCGTTTACATGGCGAGCGACGAGCCGTTCTCGGAGAAACTCCGCGTACCAGAGGCATTGACGTTCGACGACGTTCTTCTTCGGCCGAAGGAAAGCCGCGTCGAGCCCGACGCGGCGGACATGACGACCCGCGTGTCGACGAACGTGACGCTGAACATCCCGGTTCTCTCGGCGGCGATGGACACCGTCACCGAGGCCGAACTGGCGACAGAGATGGCCCGACAGGGCGGCCTCGGCGTCCTCCATCGCAACATGACCGTCGAACAGATGGTCGAGGAAGTCGAGGAGGTCAAACGCGCCGACGAACTCATCATCCGCGACGTGGTGACCGCCTCGCCGGACCAGACCGTCCGGGAGGTCGACACCATGATGGAGCGAGAGGGCGTCTCCGGCGCCCCCGTCGTCGACGAGGATGACACCGTTCTCGGCATCATCTCGGGCACCGACATCCGCCCGTACCTCGAAGTCGGCGAAAGCGACCTCGTCCGCGAGGCGATGACCGACGAGGTCATCACCGCCCACGAGGAGGTCACCCCGCGACAGGCGCTCGAACTCATGTACGAACACAAGATCGAGCGCGTGCCCATCGTCGACGAGGACAACCACCTCACCGGCCTCGTCACGATGGCCGGCATCCTCGCACGCCGCGAATACGACAGCGCCGCCCGCGACGATGACGGCTCGCTCGTCGTCGGCGTCGCCGTCGGCCCCTTCGAGGCCGACCGTGCACAGGCCGCCGACGAGGCCGGCGCGGACATCGTATTCATCGACTGCGCGCACGCACACAACCTCGACGTCATCGACACCGCCCGCGAAATCAAGGCGGAAGTCGACGCCGACGTCGTCGTCGGCAACGTCGGCACCCGCGAGGCCGCCGAGGAAATCGTCGACTTCGCCGACGGCGTCAAGGTCGGCATCGGCCCCGGCTCCATCTGTACGACCCGCATCGTCTCCGGGTCCGGCATGCCCCAGATTACGGCCGTCGCCGAGGTGGCCGACGTGGCCAGCCAACACGACGTGCCCGTCATCGCCGACGGCGGCATCCGCTACTCCGGCGACGCCATCAAGGCCATCGCCGCCGGCGCCGACGCCGTCATGCTCGGCTCCTACTTCGCCGGGACCGCCGAGGCCCCCGGCCGCATCATCACCCGCAACGGCAAGCGCTACAAGCAGTACCGCGGCATGGGCTCGGTCGGCGCCATGAACGACGGCGGCGGCGAACGCTACCTCAAAGAGGACGAAGAAAACGAGGAGTTCGTCCCCGAGGGCGTCGAGGCCGCAACGCCGTACAAGGGCTCGCTCTCCTCGGAACTCCACCAGCTCGTCGGCGGTATGCAGTCCGGGATGGGCTACGTCGGCGCCGAGACGATTCCGGAGTTCAAGGAGCGCTCGGAGTTCGTCCGCGTCTCCTCGGCCGGCCAGACCGAAAGCCACGCCCACGACGTCGTCATCACCGACGAAGCGCCGAACTACAGCCCCGATACCTGAACAGGACGCGCAACGCACGGTCACGGCATTCGTTCGCCCACGTTTTTCGACCCGCACACGCTGGCCGTTCCTGACGCTCGATACCACCTACCACAGTAGAGCTTTCGCGCTCGAAGTCCTCACCCCGCACCATGAGTCACCGCACGTTCGAGGACCTGACCGTCGGCGAGATAATCGACTGCGGGACGACTACGGTAACACAGGAGGACGTCCTCGACTTCGCCGGAGAGTTCGACCCCCTCGACATCCACGTCGACCCGGAGGCGGCCGCCGACTCCCCCTTCGGCGGCCTCATCGCCAGCGGCATCCACACCTTCGCGCTGACCCAGCCACTGGTCGTCGAGGCCTTTTACGGCGACTCCGACCTCGTCGCCGCCAGACACATCGAGGACCTCCGACTGCCCGCGCCCGTCCGTCCGGGCGATACTCTCCACGTCGAACTGGAGGTTCTTGAAAAAAGCGTCACCGAGAGTGGCAAGGGACTGGTGGCGACGCGACGGACCGCGACGGTGGACGGCGAGACGGTCTTCGACATGCGCAACGAGACCGTCTGGTCGCGGTGAGACAGCGGACTACCGTCAGGACGACTACTTCGAGACGATCTGATTTCGGGCAACCAGACCAGCACCAACCGATGAATAGAAAATGAATTTTAGTTGAAATTGATTATATTTGATATTTTCCAGCAACCGTGCTGAATACATGGCGCGTATTTCATGTGGAGTCCACTCAGACTCAGACAGTTCGAATCGGTCGATATAGAGTGTGTATCAATCGCCATTAGAACGAATACAGTTCTATCCGAACCGGGGAACACATCGAATTAGTTTTTGGGAGAGGCAACTGTACTCTCTACAGGTATGTCCTCCGAGAAGACGTGTCCCGATTGCGAGGAACCACTAGAACGGATGGAACTACAAGGAACCGACGCCGTTGGCGAACTCTCTATTGTCTCACCGTCGACGGACGACGGATTTCTGAGTAGTATCCGAGCGGATGAGATCCTGACGCCAGTTCCATACGTTTGCCCCGAGTGCCGACGAACTCTCCTGTATGCCGAGAAGTAGCCGATATATTAGTCACCTGTATTCAGCAGAGCGTTCTCAACATAGCCCTGTTCTGACAGTATCGTCAGCGGTCAACACGCACGTCTATTGGCCGGCCATTTCATCGGGAGACTTGTGAAACAAACCCGATTGTCGTGATGCATACAGCCTCTGTATTCAGCACCGTGGTATACTCAGAAATCTGGTAGGTCTCCTGGGTCGTGCCGAATAGACGGCACGAATACAGCGTGCAATCTTCCCTGAGGTGGTGGACAATATAATCGCTCAGTATAGGGGGCTTAGGGAACAAGATGTCGGGGGAACTGTGACCGATCGCAGCGAAGAGAGGGTGGTGGAGAAAAGCAGCTATTCGTCGGGGAGGCCCAGTTGACCGAGGAAATCTTGCTGATCGAAGTAGGTACGTTCCTCTTTGAGAAGCCCGTCTTCGACGACGAACTTCGCCATATCCTGAACGTCGAACGTCTCCTGGGTCGGGGGGATTCCATCGAACTCTCCGTCGTGTGTGCCCGAGAGGGTACTCTCGGCCATCACCAAGTGGTCGCCACTCAGCATCTCGTGGACGGTGATCTGGAAGTCCGAGAATCCCTTAACAACCGCATCAGCATATGCCTTGACGTTTTCCCGGCCTTCGATGGTGCCCGCAGTTGGTGACGTGAACGTGAACGATTCGGCGACAACGTCATCCAGTTCCGATAACTCCCGCTCGTTCCAGATGCGAACGTACTCGGTGACGAGCCGTTCAGCCTCTGTTGTAGTTGTTGCCATGGGTGCCACCCCGTATCAGAGTATGTGGTGGAGTGACAAGGAGTTTACTCCCGTTAGTGGCTTGAGAATAATCGCCGATCGATAAGAAGGCTCGTTCGCACGGCTGATTCATGGCAGACTGGTTGGAACTAATGGAATCGGATTGCTGTCTCCATCCTCTATATTCAGCACTACAATCGTATCAACTGCGACGTATTTCGATTTGACTAAAATAAACGCGACCGGTAAACACCACTGCCGTTGTCGTCGCGTTTATACTTCGACATGGCGACCCACCGAGTATGCGAGATGCCTACGTCGTCGGAGCGGGCCAATCGAAGTACGGCTCCTTCCCCGACGAGAGCTATCGGTCGCTGTTCGGGACGGCGGTCGAGAACACGCTGGATAGCGTCGACGACGGCGCGGACGTCGACGAGATAGACGAGGCCTACGTCGGCACCCTCGGCGTCGGCGGCCGACAACTCGGCCTGCCGGGCCCCGCCGTCACCGAACACGTCGGCCTCCACGGCGTCCCCGTCACGCGGGTCGAAAACGCCTGTGCCGCGTCGGGGTACGCCATCCGACAGGCCGTCATGGCGGTCCGTTCGGGCATGGCCGACGTCGTGCTGGCGGGCGGCGTCGAGGTGATGACCGACCTCTCCGGCGACGCCGTCCGCTACTGGCTCGGGGTCTCCGGCGAAACCGAGTGGGAGCGGATGTCCGGCACCACTTTCGCCGGCGTCTACGCGCAGATGGCCTCCGCGCACATGCGCGAACACGGGACCACGAAGGAACAACTCTCCCACGTCGCCGTCAAGAACCACGAGAACGGCTCGAAGAACCCGAAGGCCCACCTCGGATTCAGTTGCACCCTCGAAGACGCCGTCAGCGCGCCGGACGTCGCCGAACCCCTGAACCTCTATCACTGCTGTCCGACCACCGACGGCGCCGCGACCGCGCTCATCGTCAGCGAGGACGTCGTCGAGGAGTACACCGACGAACCCGTCCGCGTGGCCGGCGTCGGCGCCGCCTCCGACCGCGTCGGCCTCTTCCAGCGGGACACCTACAACTCCGTGCCCGCCGCGAAGCAGGCCGGCGACGAGGCCTACGAGGAAGCCGGCGTGAGCCCCGAGGACCTCGATTTCGCCGAAGTTCACGACTGCTTTGCCATCGCGGAACTGATGGCCTACGAGGACCTCGGCTTCTGCGAACGCGGCGAGGCCGGCCCCTACATCGAATCGGGCGCGACCCGGCCGGACGGCGAGTTGCCCGTCAACACCTCCGGCGGCCTGAAATCGAAGGGCCACCCCATCGGCGCGACGGGCGCCGGGCAGGTCGTCGAGGCCTTCGACCAACTGACGGGCCGGGCCGGCGAGCGGCAACTCGACGACCCGCAGGTCGGACTGACCCACAACGTCGGCGGTTCCGGCGGTGCGGCCGTCGTCCACGTCTTTGAGAAGGAAGACGTCGAGGAGGTGGAATCATGAGCCGCGGCATCGTCGCAGTCGGTGCGTACGCACCCGAGAACCGCGTCCCAGCCGAAGCTTTCGAGGAGGCGTGGGGCAGTTTCGACGCGCCGGGCGTCGAGACGAAGGCCGTCCCCGACGGCGACGAGGACGCCCTGACGATGGGCGTGCAGGCCGCCCGGCGGGCGCTGTCGGCCGGCGACGCCGACGGCGATGCCATCGACCGTCTCGCCTTCGCGACGACGAACCCGCCGCTGGCCGAGGAAGACCAGACGCCGCGGCTGGGTTCGTACCTCGGCGTCCCGGATTCGGCGAGTCGCCGAACACACACCGGCAGCACCCGCGCCGGCATCGACGCCCTCTTCGGCGCGCTCGATTCTGACGACACGGCCCTCGTCGTCGTGTCCGACTGCCCCGAGGGCGAACCGGACGACAGCCGCGAACACGCCGCAGGTGCCGGCGCCGTCGCCTTCGTCGTCGGCGATGACGCTCCGGCGACCGTCGCCGACCGCGCGACCGAAAGCGAGGTTCGGCCCGGAACCCGCTTCCGCGGTCACGGCGAGGGCGACGTGGCGGGCCTCGACACCGGCACCTACGGGCGGGCGGCGTTCCGCGAACCCATCGAGGCCGCCGTCGACGCGCTCTCGGTCGAGGCCGACACGGACGCCGTGGCGGTACAGGCGCCGAACGGTAAACTCCCATACCGGACGAGCCTCGACAACGAGGCCATCGCGGCCGTCGAGACGGTCTCCGAACTGGGCGACACCGCGGCCGCGAGCGTCCCGCTGTCGCTCGCCACGGCGTTCACCGAGGGTTACGACCGGACGCTGGCCGTCGGGTGGGGCTCCGGGGCCGGGGCGACGGCCTTCGTCGTCGAGGGCGTCGCGCCCGTCGAGACCGAACTGGAGGGCGGCCGCGAACTCGATTATCCCGCCTACCTCCGCCGGCGCGGCGACATCGTCGGCGAGAAACCCGACGGCGGCGCCGCCCACGTCTCGGTGCCGACGTGGCAGCGAAGCGTCGCCCAGCGCCATCGCCACGAAGCGGGGCGCTGTCCCGAATGCGGCGCCGTCGCGTTCCCACCGGGTGGTGCCTGTCCCGACTGCCGGTCGCTCGTGGAGTTCGAACCAGTCGTTCCTGAACTGACGGGCACCGTCGACGCCGCGACGACCATCGGTCAGGGCGGCGCACCGCCGGAGTTCGCCGAACAGCAGGCCCAGCAGGGGGCCTTCGGCGCGGCTATCGTCCGCTTTGCGGCCGGTGACGGCGAGGTGTCCCTGCCGATGCAGGCCACCGAGAGCGTCGACGTCGGCGACACCGTTCGCGCGGTGCCACGACGCGTCTACGTCGAGGAGGGCGTTCCGCGATACGGGCTGAAGGCGCTCCCGCAGGATTAGTCGTCGTCGGTCGATTTCGGCGTCGCCGTCTCGGTCGGTGCGCTGGCGCTGACGCTTTTGCTGGCGGAACTGGACCCCGAGGTCTGCCCGCTCTGGTCGACCCGGATGGAGCCCGGTTTGCCACCCTCGAACTCGAAGGTCGCCACGTACTCGATTTCGACGATGCAGGTGCTACACATCTCGTTTTCGCCCGCGTCGTCGATGCTTTCGACCTCCACGTAGAGGGTATCTTCCTCGGCGACGTACTCCCCGCGAACGAGTTCCGCGGTGTAACAGGAGTTGTTGCCGTCGAGGACGCCCTCGACGGTGACCACGCCGTCCTCGGTGGTCACGTCGTGGCTTCCGAAGTCGTTGCCGCACTCAACCCGTTCGACCTCGAAGGACTGGTCGACGAGTCGGGGACTGTCGGCCGTCGATTCGCCATCGGACGGCTCCTCGGTATCGGTTCCGTCGGGGTTCGAATCGCCGATACTGTTACCGCGGAGACAGCCAGCCACACCGGTCGTCGTCGCGGCCGCCGCGGCCGCGAGGAGAGCACGTCGCTTCATGTTCCACCCTTTCACGGCGCATATAAAAGGGGTGCCGGAGGTTCAAACGGACCTTTGACATACGGCGAGGGATTCTTGACCCGGCGGGTTCACCACGCTCGCATGCATCCACGCGCCGAGGAGTTCAGCGAACGCGCCGCCGACGAGTACGACTTCGACGTCGAAGTCCACGAGTTTCCGGAAGGGACCAAGACCGCCGCCGACGCCGCCGAGGCCATCGGCTGTGACGTCGCCCAGATCGCCAGCGGCATCGTCCTGTCGGTGGGCGACGAACTCGTCGTCGTCATCACCAGCGGCGCCAACCGCGTCAGCGAAGCCAAACTCGCCGACCTGCTCGACGTCGACGAAAGCGAGGTCTCGATGGCCGACGCCGGCGATATAAAGGAGACGCTGGGGTGGTCCATCGGCGGCGTCCCGCCCTTCTGCCACGACGCCGACGTGCCGAGGTTCATGGACGAGACGCTGACCGACTTCGAGGAGGTCTGGGCCGCCGCCGGAACCCCGGAAGCCGTCTTCCCCATCGCCCCCGAGACACTCCAGGAACTCTCCGGAGCGGCGGTCGTCGACGTCGCGGATTGAGTCGAATCTAGTAACTGGCCCCCGATATGCAGCCAAGATTATTAAATAAATTCCATTAGATAATAACTCTTTTACTCGGAGGAGGCCTATCGGTGTGTATGTCACGGACACGTCGGTCGGTGTTGCGGAGTGGAGTCGGGGTACTCGCCGCGAGTGCCATCGCTGGCTGTCTGGATACGTCCACGCAGGGCGACGAGGGCGTCGGGTCGGGGTATGCCGCCTTCTTCACGCTCCACGAGTGGGCCGAGGCCGTCAGCGGCGACCTCGCGACGTTCGAGGACCCCGTCGACGTGGGGCAGATGGGCCACGGCTGGGAGCCGACCGGCAACATCACCGCCGACATCGCGGCGACGGACGCCTTCGTCTATCTCGACTCCCCGGAGTTCGGGTGGGCACAGGACGTCGCCGCGACGCTGGAGGCCGACTACGAGACCGTCGCCGTCATAGACGCGTTGGCCGACCTCGACGACCGCCTTCTCAGGGGCGACCACCAGAACGACGAGGCACATACCGAGGACGACCACGGCGAAGGGGCCTTCGACCCACACGTCTGGACGGACCCCGCCCTCGCCAAGGCGATGGTCGCCAACATCGCCGACGGCCTCGCGGCGGCCGACCCCGACAACGAGGCGACCTATCGCGAGAACGCCGACAGCTACCGGTCGAAACTGGACGACCTCGACGCGGCCTTCGAGACGATGGTCGACGAGGTCGACCGCGAAACCGCCGTCCTCGCCGGCCACAACTCCTTTCAGTATCTCGAAGCCCGCTACGGCTTCGAGTTGCACACGCCGGTCGCCATCTCGCCGAAGGCCCAACCCAGCCAGTCCGACATCGCCGACACCATCGCGTTCGTCGACGA
Source organism: Natronomonas amylolytica (assembly GCF_037031205.1). NCBI lineage: Archaea > Methanobacteriati > Methanobacteriota > Halobacteria > Halobacteriales > Natronomonadaceae > Natronomonas > Natronomonas amylolytica. The sequence goes on from NZ_JAYEZM010000001.1 coordinate 170,103, forward strand.
CAACGGCATCGACGTGGTCCTCTACGACCGCTTCGAGTCGCCGAACCTCGCCGAAACCATCGTCGAGAACAGCGACGCCGAGGCGACCCGAGCGGTCAGTCCCGCCGCGGGGACCACTCCGGAGTGGAACGGCGACGGCTGGGGCTACATCGACCAGATGGAGCGACTGAACCTGCCCGCCTTCCGGGCCGCACTGGGGGCCGAGTAACGATGTCGAAGGCCAACCGACCATCTGCGGAAGTAGAAAACATAAATCCGAGCGGCACCGACGCCGATACACCCACCGTGCCCCCCGCCGTCTCCGTCGAGAACGTCACGTTCGCCTACGGCGACCAGCCGGCCGTAGAGGACGTCTCCCTCACCGTCGAGCAGGGCGATTTCCTCGGACTGGTCGGCCCGAACGGCTCCGGGAAGACGACGCTTTTGCATCTGATGCTCGGCTTGCATTCGCCGGACGAAGGCACAATCGAACTCTTCGGCGAACCCGTCGAGACGTTCGAGGCCGGCGAGCGCATCGGCTACGTCTCCCAGCAGGCCACCGAGAAGGGCTCGACGATGCCGGTCACCGTCCGCGAGGTCGTGACGATGGGCCGCTTTGCCCACGCCGGCCACGGCCGCCTCACCGAACCCGACCGGACGGCCGTCGAGGAGGCCCTCGAAACGGTCGGCATCACGGACCTCGCCGACCGCCGCATCAACCAGCTGTCGGGCGGCCAGCGCCAGCGGGCCTACATCGCCCGGGCGCTGGCCTCCGAGGCCGACCTGCTCGCGCTCGACGAGCCGACCGTCGGCGTCGACGCCGAGTCCCGGGACGCCTTCTATCACCTGCTGGACTCGCTGAACGACGACGGCATCACGGTCATCCTCATCGAACACGACATCGGCGTCGTCACCGACCGCGCCGACCACATCGCCTGCATCAACCGCGAACTCTACCACCACGGCGACACCGAGTCGTTCGTCGAAAGCGACGCCCTCGCGGAGGCCTACGGCTCCTCGGGGCAGGTCCTCCATCACCACCACTAATGGCCGGCGAAAGACCCGAATCCGACGGCGCGTCGGCCGCGACCGGGCTCCGCCCCAGTAGACGCACCATCGAACACGCCGGTATCGCTGTAACCGCGCTTCTGGCCGTGGTCATGCTCGGCTTCATCGCCCTCTACTGGCTGCGGGGATTCCCCGTTGCAAGCGACCTTTATGGACAATACCGCGCCTTCGGCCGTCTCATGGACGCTACCCTCGGAACCAACGTCTTCCGGCATCCGTTCATGTGGCAGTCGATGGCGACGGGCGTCTTCGTCGGCATCGTTGCGCCGCTCGTCGGCACCTACCTCGTCCACCGCGAGATGGCCCTCATCGGCGAGACGCTGGCCCATACCGCCTTCGCCGGCGTCGCCGTCGGCTTCCTCGTCGGCGGCGTCACCGGCTGGAACGCGCCCATCCTGCTGTCGGCACTCGTCGTCGCCGTCCTCGGCGCCCTCGCCGTCCAGTGGCTCGCCGAACACACCGACACTTACGGCGACGTACCCATCGCCATCATGCTCACCGGGAGTTTCGCCGTCGGCACCCTCCTCATCAGCTACGGCCGCGGCTTCACTGGCATCAACATCGAGAGCTACCTCTTCGGGAGCCTCGCGGTCGTCACCGTCGAGGGCGCCCGCCTGATGGCCGTCCTCAGCGTCATCGTCGTGGCCGTCGTCGCCGCGACCTACAAGCAGATGCTCTTCATCACCTTCGACGAGCAGGCCGCCCGGGTCGCCCGCCTCAACGTCACCTGGTACAACACCCTGCTCATCGTGCTGACCGCCGTGGTCGTCGTCGGCGCGATGCAGGTCCTCGGCATCATCCTCGTCGCCGCCATGCTCGTCATCCCCGTCGCGACCGCGACCCAACTGGCCCGGAGCTTCCGGGAGACGCTGTATCTCGCCATCATCTTCGGCCAACTGGCCATCATCGGCGGCTTCGCGGTCTCCATCCAGCAGGGGCTGCCCTCCGGCGGCTCCATCGTCGTCGTCGCCATCGCCATCTACCTGCTAGCCATCGCCGTCTCCGGCCGGTCGAACGCGCTCGCGACGCACTGACCCACCAGTGGCGACGGTCCGGTTCCGTACCCCCTGAATCTCGACCGACCTATTTAAGCGAGCCAACCGAACTACCTACCGATGAGCGAACTCGCGGGGCTGTTCGCCCCACAGTGTGTCGCCGTCGTCGGTGCGACCGAGCGTGAGGGGTCGGTCGGCCGGGCGGTCGTCCGGAACCTGCTGGCGGACTTCGAGGGCGAGGTCGTGCCCGTCAACCCGCGGTTCGACCGACTGTTCGACCGCGAGTGCCACGACAGCGTCGCGGGGACAGGGGCCGACCTCGCCGTCGTGGCGGTGCCGGCCGAGGCCGTCCCCGGCGTGGTCGAACAGGCGAGCGAGGCCAGCATCGAGAACGTCGTCGTCATCTCCGCGGGGTTCGGCGAGGCCGGTCCCGAGGGGACCGACCGCGAGGAGCGACTGGTCGATATCGCCGAGGAGTACGACCTGAACCTCGTCGGGCCGAACTCCATTGGCGTCATCTCGACGCCGTCGGGGCTGAACGCCACTTTCAGCCCCCGGAACGCCCTCGACGGCTCGATATCCTTCATGAGCCAGTCCGGCGCCTACATCACGGCCGTCCTCGACTGGGCGGCCGACCGGAACCTCGGGTTCAAGGACATCGTCTCGCTGGGCAACAAGGCCGTCCTCGACGAATCCGACTTCGTGGCGGCGTGGGGCGACGACCCCGAAACCGACGTCGTGTTGGGCTATCTCGAAGGGATTCGGGACGGCCGACGCTTCATGGAGGTCGCCCGCGAGGTGACCGCCGAGACGCCCGTGCTGGCCGTCAAATCCGGGCGGACGGAGGCCGGCGCGACGGCCGCGGCCTCACATACGGGTGCCATCGCGGGCAGCGAGGCGGCCTACGACGCCGGTCTCGACCAGTCGGGCGTCATCCGCGTCGACACCGGCGAGGAACTCTTCGAGTTCGGCCAGATGCTGGCCGGCCAACCGCTCCCCGAGGGCGAAGGCGTCGCCGTCGTCACCAACGCCGGCGGCCCGGGCGTGATGGCGACCGACGCCATCGGCGACGCCGAGGCCGAACTGGCCCCCCTCGGTGAGTCGACCCGCGAGCGACTCGACGACGTGCTCCCCGCGGCGGCAAGCCGCCGCAATCCGGTCGACGTCATCGGGGACGCCGATGCCGACCGCTTCGGTGCTGCGCTGGAGGTAGTACTCGACGACCCGAACGTCGGTGCGGCCGTCGTCATCGCCTGCCCGACGGCGACGCTGGCCTTCGAATCGCTGGCGGACACGCTCGCGGCGGTCACCGGCGACTACGACCTCCCGGTCGCGGCCTGTCTGATGGGCGGCGAATCGACCGAGGCGGCCGCCGCGACCCTCGCCGACGTCGGCCTCCCGAGCTATTTCGACCCCGCCCGCGCCGTCCGGAGCCTCGACGTCCTCTTCGAGTATCGCGAGATACGCGACCGGACCTACGAGGCCCCACGGACCTTCGACGTCGACCGCGAGGCGGCCCGCGAGATACTGGCGACGGTACGGGACCGCTCGGACAACAGACTCGGCGTCGAGGCGATGGACCTGCTGGAGGCCTACGGGATTCCGACGCCCGAGGGCCGCATCGTCGACTCGCCGCGGGCGGCCCGCGAGACCGCCGAAGCCATCGACGGCGACGTGGTGATGAAGATCGTCTCGCCCGACATCCTCCACAAGACCGACGTCGGCGGCGTCGAGGTCGGCGTCGCCGACGAGGACGTCGCGGACATCTACGAGACGCTCGTCACTCGCGCGCGCAACTACCAGCAGGACGCCCGCATCCTCGGCGTGCAGGTACAGGAGATGGTCGACCTCGGTGCGGGCGTCGAGACCATCGTCGGCGCGAACCGCGACCCGCAGTTCGGCCCGCTGCTCCTCTTCGGCCTCGGCGGGGTCTTCGTCGAGGTCTTCGAGGACACCGCGACCCGCGTCGCGCCGGTCTCTGAACGGGAGGCCGCCGGCATGATAGACGCCATCGACTCGGCGCCGCTGCTCCGCGGCGCTCGGGGCCGAACCCCCGTCGACGAGGCCGCCGTCGTCGAGACGATAGGGCGACTCTCGCAACTGGTAACCGACTTCCCCGCCATCGTCGAACTGGACATCAACCCGCTCGTGGCGACTCCCGACGGCGTCGCCGCGGTAGACCTCCGTCTCACCGTCGACCCCGAAACACTATGACGATACTCGTCACCTCGACCGACCGGAGTACAGGCAAGACCGCCGTCGCGCTCGCCTTGGCGAAGGCCGCCGAGGCCCGCGGCGAGGACGTCGGCTACATGAAACCCATCGGCACTCGGCTCCGGTCGGCGGTCGGCAAGACCATCGACGAGGACCCGCTGCTCGCTCGCGAGATACTCGGCCTCGACGCCGAGACCCACGAGATGGAGCCCGTCGTCTACTCGCCGACCTTCGTTCAGGAGGTCGTCCGCGGCCACGAGGATGTCGACGCGCTCCGGGAGAGCATCGAATCCGGCTTCGACGACCTCGCGGCCGACCACGACCGCATGGTCCTCGAGGGCGGCGGCTCGCTCGCGACGGGTGGCGTCATCGAAGCGACCGACGCGGACCTCGCGGAACTGCTCGATGCGACCGTAGTCCTCGTCGCTCGCTACGAGGAACCGGGCGACATCGACGACGTCCTCGCGGCGGCCGAGACGCTCGGAGACCGCCTCGGCGGCGTCCTCTTCAACGCCGTCCCCGACGCCGCGTTCGACGACCTCGCCAGTGATGTCGTCCCGTTCCTCGAAAGCCGGGGCATCCGCGTCTACGGGACGATTCCCTACCAGCCGGACCTCGCGGGCGTTTCGGTGGCCGACCTCGCGGACGAACTCGGTGCCGAGATACTCACGGAGCGCGCGTCGACAGACGCGCTCGTCCAGCGGTTCGTCGTCGGTGCGATGACCGCCAACGAGGCCCTCAAGGGCCTCCGGCGGGTCCGCGATGCCGCCCTCGTCACCGGCGGGGACCGCACCGACATCCAGACGACCGCACTGGAGGCCTCCGGCGTCAAATGCCTCCTCCTGACCGGCGGCATCCGCCCGCCTGAGGCCGCACTCGGCCGCGCCGAATCCGAGGGCATACCGGTCCTGCTCGTCCGTACCGACACCAAGACGACCATCGACCGCGCCGAGACGGTCATCAGCTCCGGCCGGACCCGCGACGCCGACACCGTCGACCGGATGAGCGAGTTGCTCGGCGACTACGCGGACATCGACGCGATGCTCGGCGAGTAGTGTTGGTTGGTGCCGTGTCACAATAAGACACATTCTTCTGCTGGTCCTACCCCGGATATGGACGACGCCTTCGGACGGATGGTGTTGGACTACTACCACGACGCATACGACGGCAGCGGCCGCTACCGGAGCCACACGGGCGAGACCCGCGACGGCCATCCGGAGTGGTATTTCAGCGAGTCGTTCCCCGACGAGACGGAGGCGGCCCTAGAGCGGGTTCGTGCCGTCGACGGCCGTGTCGTCGACGCCGGCTGCGGCGCCGGCTCCCACGCCCTCGCTCTCCAGCGGTCGGGGGTCGACGTCCTCGCGACCGACGTCAGCGAGGGCGCGCTCCGAGCGGCCCGCGGGCGTGGCGTCGGCCGACTCGCGCGGGCGGACCTGCGGTCGCTGCCGGCCCGCGCCGACTGCGTCCTCCTCGCGGGCACGCAGTTCGGAATCGGAGGGACCGTCGAGGCCTTTCGGGAGACCCTCGACGCGCTCGCCGCCACGACGACGCCCGACGCCCGCCTCGTCGGCGACCTCAAGGACCCCTTCGTCGTCGCCGAGACACACGTCGCGGGCAAGGAGGAACTTCGCGAGTTCGACCGGGAAGCCGGCATCGGCTACCGCCGGATGCGGACGGAGTACCGCGATTTAAGAGGCCCGTGGCTCGATTTGTTATGTCTCACTTCAGAAGCCGCCCGGGAAGCCGTCGCGCCGACGGCGTGGTCGGTAAGCGAGGTCATCGAGGGCGACGGGGCGCGGTACTTTCTGGTGTTGGACCGATGAGGGGCGGCTCCGGAGGCGTTGGCTCTCGGGGGTCGCCGGACGGCCGTGTATTTGAATTGACAGCGGAAGCAGATTCCACGATATGAGCCATCCGACGACCGTGTGGCACGCCCTCTGGAACGCGCTTCGGTCGCTCTATCGGGACCTCCGACGAATCGTCGCTTCGAGTACCGAACACGGCGGGCAGGCGCTGGTCGTCGACGCGAGTCGCGAGGCGGTGACTGCGGCGCTGGGTCGCCGGTACTTCGGCCCGAACTGGCAGTTCTCCTACCACGAGCGGGGCGAGGACCTGAACCTCGCACGGGTAGTACACGAACCCCGAGAGGTTCACGGCCACGAATACGTCTGGTGGCAGACCCACGTTCGCGGCTGGGTACAGGACGACGGCTCGGTCCGTCTCCGACCACACTACGAACTCGAACCCACCGAGTACGACCAGGACCACCTCGAAGGCATCGGGCTGGACGTGACCCGGGGCGTCGAGCGCCTCGGCGACTCGCTCGACGCGGACGGACTCCGCTACGAGCGGTACGAGGACCTCCCTGCCGGCGGCGAACGCTGACGCCGGGGCGTCGCGAAAGTGCCGAGCGAACCGCGAAAGCGCCGCTTGGGGACAGCAGCCACAGAATTATGACCCTGCCAGCCATACTGGTGTGTGGAGTCCATCGGACTCCGTAGTGTCACACGGGGGGTCACTCCCCCATCTGTCTGTGGGGCGGCGGCAGGTTTTCCGCGAGTATTCGGACGGCTTCCGGTTCCATCAGTTCAGACTCCGGCAGCGTCCGCTGCGGTTCCCGCTTCGAGTGCCGTATTCGGTCCGAGAAAGCGTCGCGTAGGTGTCGGTACCCGATTCAGGCGTGGGCTTCGATCTTCTGGACGAGCGTCGGCTTGTCCTGCACGCCGACCATTCGGTCCGCGGTTTCGCCGTCGACGAACAGGTACAGCGTCGGGACGCCCTGGACCTGGTACTCCTGGGCGAGGCTCTGGAGGGCGTCGATGTCCACCTTGGCGACGGCGGCGTCGGTCTCGGCGGCGATCTCCTCGACGGTCGGTTCGAGCATCTTGCAGGGACCACACCAGTCGGCATAGAAGTCCACGAGGACGACGTGGTTGTCCTCAAGTACCTCCTCGAGGTGGGCACCGCTGTCGATGTGGACCGGCTCGTCGGGCGTGCCGGCGCGGGCCATCAACTCTTCTTTCTTCTGCTCGCGAATGTCGTCGATGTCCTCTGCGTCGCTCATGGGTCCGTGTAGTGGACAATCGACGTTAACTCCTTCGGGCAGGTGCACGGCGTGCACACAGCGAAGCCGTCCGGAACCGCCGACGGCGTCCCGGTGACGGGCCGAAGTGAGGTCCGAGCCCGGTCGACCGACGGCTCCGGCGGTCGGCAGCGACGCCCGGCCGGCGTGCGCTACCGGCAACAGTTAAGGGCCGGCCACCCCACCGCCCGCTATGGAGCCGGAGTCCGTCCCTCAAGAGATTACCACGCTCGTGGGCCGTGAGGTGTACTCGAACAACGGCGTCTTCGTCGGCGAAGTCGAGGACATCCAACTCGACGTCGACCAGGAACTCGTCACCGGCCTCGCCTTGGGCGAGGTCAACCGCGAGTTGTTCGACGCACGCGTCAGCAAATCGAACGGCGTCATTATCCCCTACCGGTGGGTCCGCGCCGTCGGCGATATCGTCCTCGTCAACGACATCGTCGAGCGGCTACGACAACCGGACGAAGAAGAGGCGCCCGCCTAACTCCCGTTCGAACTCTCGCCGCCGCTGCTGCCGCCTTCCACGCCGAGTGCCTCGAACAGTTTCGACCGAACCGCTTCCTCGGTCAACTGCAACAGCGTCTCGCGGTTGTCGCCCGTTATCTCCAGTCCCGTGAAGATGCCGAGCGGAATCTCCGCGGAGGCGTCCGTCGAGTGGCCGACGACCTCGCCGATTTCGTCGAAGGCCTCCTGCAGGACGTTGCCGATGTTCATCCGGATGTCCTTCGACCGGGCCGCGAGGTAGATGGTGTCGTCGGCGATGGCGAAAACCGCCGAAGTCGTGATGCCCTCCAGATTCAGGAGGTGTTGGGCGGCCTGCGAGAGGGCGTCCCGGTCGCGGATGAATCCCGCGTTCGAGACGAGATGGCTGCCCTTGACCTCGCGGTTCCGGATGGCTTCGGCGAGGACGTCCAGCGTTTCGGGGCTCATCGACGGCGATTCGACCTGTTCGAGCGTGTCGTGGTTGGCGAACGGATACAGGTACGCCGCCGCGGTCAAATCGGCGGGCGTCGTATCGCGCTTGAAATCCAGCGTCTCCGCCCGAATCCCGTAGAGCAGCGCCGTAGCGACCTCCTCCGAGAGGCTGAGGTCGAACTCCTGGATGTACTTCGTCAGGATAGTCGAGGTAGAGGAGACGTTCGGCCGGATGTCGGTGAACTCCGCGTTGTACTCGACCTCGGATTCGAAGTGGTCGATGAAGATGTCGACATCGCGGTCAACGACCGGTTCGGAGGCCTTCGCGCAGTCGACCAGCGCGATGGTGTCGTAACCGGCGAGGTCGGCCTCCGAAAACGGCGTCAGTTCGATACCGAGCAGGTTGACGAACGCTCGATTCTCCTGATGACCGATTTCGCCGCGATAGAGGATGTCGGCCTCGACATCGTAGGCCTCGGCGATGGCCTTCAGCGCGACCGCCGAGGCGATGGAGTCCGGTCCCGGCGACCGGTGGGCAAGAATCGCGAGTTGATCGGCCCCGTCGAGGACGTCCGCCAGTTGGGCGGCCTTGTATTCGAGTTCGCCCTGTTCGAGCGCGCGCAGCGCCGAATCCGCGATGACCGCCGAGGGGTTGATGACGACGTCGGCGCCCGCCTCGGAGAGTTCGTCGGCGGTGACGGGGTCCGAGGCGCGGACGATGATGAACTGTTCTTCGCCGCGCGCGCGGATGTTCTCGAGGGCCTTCTTGTTGGCCTCGACGTTCGGCGAGAGGATGAGAACGACGTCGCGGTCGGCGACCGCCTCGGCGACCGTCTCCTCGGCGATGTCGGCGGTCCGTGCGTCGAGGTCCTGGTCCCGAAGCGCCTCGACGCGGCCCTCGTCGCGGTCGAGGATGAGGACGTCCTTCTCCTCGGCGACGAGTTCCTCGGCGACGGCGTGGCCGACGCTGCCACAACCGAGAATGGCGTACGTCGACATCGAGGCCATCGAGATGGCGCTGCTCATGGTAGCCGTGCCGAGGGCCGCAGCGTACTTAATAGGACCGTACTCTCCGAACCGTGCGACGACGTCCCGATGGGCCTCCGGAACGCAACCTATTTGAATGAACCGTGGGTATCATGAATCGCAGGGCCGATAGCTCAGTCAGGGAGAGCGACGGCCTCTTAAGCCGTCGGTCGAGGGTTCAAATCCCTCTCGGCCCGCTTTTCCGAGGAGCAATCCACCGCGGAGCGTGAGCACCAGCGAGCGCTCCGCGGTTTTTACGCGACGAGGAAAGCGGCAGAGGGATTTGAATCAGGGAGGAGCTTTGCTCCGACCGTGGTTCAAATCCCTCTCGGCCCGCCTTTTTGAAGAACGAACTGCGAGCAACGCTGAGCGTTACCGATAATATAGCGTGCGAATCCTCGGACAATATAAAAGTGGGATTCAGTCCAAAGCGGCCATCGAGTAGTAGAACCGCTGGAGCGCGGTGAAGTGGCCGACGACGGCGAAGAAGACGAGGAGCCAGCCGGCGAGCGTGAGACCGTAGATCGAGCTGGTATAGAAGCCGGCGACGAGCGTGACGATGCCGATGATGGCGAGGCGGTCGGCGCGGCCGACGAGGCCGCCGTAGACGCGGTCAAGGCCGACCGCCTGTGCCTGCGTGCCGAGATAGGAGGTCATCAGCACGCCAGTGATGGCGAGCAGACCGAGCAGGTACTGGGTCGTCCCGGCGGCGAGGCCGGCGATGATGACGATGTCGGCGTAGCGGTCGAGTACGTGGTCCAGTAGGTCGCCGGCTTTCGAGGCGACGCCCTGTCGGCGGGCGAGCGCGCCGTCCAGCAGGTCCATCCAGCCGTTCAGGAGGACGAAGGCGGCGCCGGCCGCATACAGGAGCGGCGTCGGTTCGATGGGACCGAGGCCATGGCCGGTCAGGGCATAGGAGCCACCAGCGAGGACGGCGAAGCCGAAGGCGATGATGCTGACGCCGTTCGGGGTGAGACCGACCCGGTCGGCGGCGGTGACGAAGGGTTCGAGCAGTCGGTCGGCGACGTGACGGAACTTATCGAGCGTCATAGGTAATCGAGGAAGTCGACCGCTCCGGCGGATGGCTCGCGCTCGCCCGCGATGACCGCCTCGATGGCCTCGGCGACGGCCGCCGGCGAGCGGTCGGTGGTGTCGACCTCGTAGACGTTCTCGATGCCGTGGGCGTTGACGGCCTCCGAGAGGATGACGTCGAGCGCCTCTGCCTCGGCGTTCTCGGCGGCCTTGGCGCCGTCCTCGCCGCGGTCGAGGAGGCGCTCGCGCAACTGGCGGGGATGACAGCGCAACACGACCACCCGGTCGGCATCGAGGTGGTGGGCGAGGTGGGACTCGATGAGGACGTCATCGCGGTCGGCGAGGCGCTCCTGAAGGGCGTCGATGTCGGCGATGAGGCTGCCGCGTTCGGGGTCCTCGCCCTCGTCGAGGCCCTCCTCGCGGATGAGGTCGTTGAGGTGGACGATATCGAGGTCCGTCTCGACGTGCTCGGTGGCGGTGGTCTTGCCCGTGCCGGGGGTGCCGGTGACGACGACTCTCATAGGAGGTCGTTCAGCACCTCCACGGCGCGTTCGGTCTCGTCTCGGGTACCGCAGGTGACCCGGACGCACTCCGGCAAGCCGAAGGAGGTCGTGTCACGGACGATGACACCTTCCTTCTGGGCCGCTTCGGCGACCGCGCTGCCGTCGCCGACCTCACACAGCACGAAGTTGCCTGCGCTTTCCCAGGTGTGGCAATCGAGGTTGTCGTACATGTACTCGCGGGCCCACTTGGTGGCCTGTACGGTCTGTTCGACGTGGCTGTCGTCGCCGAGGGCAGCGAGGCCGGCCCGGCAGGCGATTTCGGAGGCCGCAAAGGGCGTGTTCACACGGGCGTAGGCGTCGGCCCACTCCCCGGGAACGATGGCGTAGCCGAGGCGGACGCCGGCGAGGCCGTAGGCCTTCGAGAACGTCCGGAGGACGGCCACGTCGTCGCGTTCCTCGACCAGCGCGATTGCCGAGGGCGAATCGGAGAACTCGCCGTAGGCCTCGTCGACGACGACGAGGGTTTCCTCGTCGGTTCTCTCGGCGATTTCCTCGACGGCCGACAGCGACACCTCGCTGCCCGTCGGATTGTGGGGGCTGGTGAGATAGACGATACGCTCGCCGTCGTAGTGCGGGAGGACCGTGTCGGCCGTCTGGGCGAAGTCCTCAGCCTTTCGGACCGGGTACTCGTTGACCTCGCCGTGGTGGTAGCGAGCGCTCATCCCGTAGTAGGCGAAGCCGGGATTGGGGACGAGCACTTCGTCGTCCGGTTCGAGCATCGCGCGGGCGAGGTAGTCGAGGGCGCCGTCGCCGCCGTTAGCGAGCCATATCTGGGATCTCGTGACGGCCCACTGCTCGGCCAGTCGCTCTCTGAGGTCCGTCGCCGAAGATTTCGGATAGGTGTGTACCATCGGCGCGTAATCGCGAATCGCCGCTGCCGCCTGCGGGGAGGGACCGAAGGAGTTCTCGTTCGAGGAGAGTTTCACCAGGTCGTCGGCATCGAGGCCGAGTTCGCGAGCGACCTCCTCGACCCCTCGGCCCGCCTCGTAGGCGATATGCGACGAGAGGTCCCGTGGTTCCATACACGAACGTCTGGGCGCCGTATCTTAAGTAGGCGTCCATCTCCCGTGTCCCGACAACGTTTTTGAGTTAATCCTCCCACGGTATACGAGATGAACGACAGCCCCGGCACGCCGACCGTCAGGGTCGCGGTCGGCGACACAGTGGGACGGGACGCCGACGTACTCGCCGCCGCCCGAGAGGCGGCCGACCGGACGCGCGTGCTCGAAACCGGACCCACCGGCGCGCCCGGCGGCCCGCACTGCTATGCGACCGTCGATGGCCGGACGGCCCGCTACGGCGCGGTCACGGAGACGACCATAAAGCGCATCGTTTCGGCCTGCGAGGGCGGCCGACTACTGACTGGCGAAGCCGAGGCGGTAGCCGAAGGCGAACGCCCGCCGACTCCTGAGTCGGGCCCACTCGCGGTCGGCACCCCGTGCGTGCTCGACGGCTTCGGCTGGCATCCACCGGATGCGGTTCCGAATCCGGTCGCCCCCGACGTACGCGAGGGGCCCGACGAGGCGCTCGCGACCGTCGAACGGGTCGGCCTCCGGGGCCGCGGCCGTGCCGACGTCGCCACCGACGAACCGCTCGCGGAGTACTGGACCCGAACCCGAGACGCCGACGGCGACCCGGTCCTCGTCGTCCACGCGAACGACGCCGACCCCGAAGCCGACGCGGACCGTCTCTGCGGCGCGTCCGCGCCCGGTCGCGTCTGGGACGCCGCTGAGGCCGTCGCCTCCATCGTCGGCACCGAGGACATCATTGCCTTCGCACCTGCCGAGGACGAACTGCTCGCGGACCGACTCGAAGCCGTCGGCGACTGGCAGGTCGCCCGCGCCGATTCCTCCTTCCGGGTCGGCGAACCGACGATGGCCCTCGAAGCCCTGGAGGGCAACGACCGCATCGAGGCCCGCCGCCGCCCGCCGGGCCCGGAGGAGTGGGGCCTCTACGGCCGGCCCACGCTCGTCCACACGCCGCGGACACTGCTGCAACTCGCGGAACTGTGGCAGAATCCCGACTCATTCGACCCCGAAGCCACGGACCCCGGCACGCGCCTCGTGACGGTCAGCGGGGACATACCGGAACCAGCGACCGTCGAACTGTCGACCGGGGCACCGCTTTCCCGTGCACTCGATGCCGTCGAATCCCCGAAGTCCGCCCGCTACGCCGTCGGCGGGCGCTTCGGCGGCCTGACCCGCAGCCTCGACACTCCCGCGAGCGCCCCCGCAATGGCGAGCGCCGGCCTCGGAACCGAGGGCGCCATCGAGGTGCTGAGCACCGACCGCTGTATCGTCGCGACGGTCGGCGAGCGCGCGGCCTTCGCCCGCGAGGAGAACTGCGGGCGGTGTGTGCCCTGCCGCGAGGGCTCGAAGCAACTCCACGAATCCCTGCGTGCGGTCTACGATGGGGCCTTCGACGCCGGCGACATCGGAGAACTGGCTCGGACGATGCGAACCACGAGCCTCTGTGCGTTCGGCGAGACGGCCGCCCGCCCCGTCAAAACGGCGCTCTCGGAGTTCGAAAGCGAGTTCCGCGCCCACGCCAAGGGCCGGTGTCCCGCCGGCGCCTGCGGAGGGATGCAATGAGCGCCGACGATAGCGATGCGCCGACGCCCGGCGTGCCCGACATCGAGGACCCGCGGCCGTCGACGCCGCTGACCGAGGACTTCCGAACGGGGACCGCCAACGACCCACCGCGACCGGAGAAGGCGGCCTCCGACGACGGCGAACCAGTCTCGCTCACCGTCGACGGTGAAACCGTCGTCGTCCCGGCAGACGCCTCCCTGCTTGATGCCGTCGAGGCAGCCGGCAGCGACGTCGCCGCGCTGTGTCACTACGATAGGGATACCGAGGCCGCCGAGGAAATCGGCCCGCGGTCGACCTGCCGGACCTGTGTCGTCGAAACCGACGATGGCCTCGTGGCCTCCTGCTCGACGCCCGTCGAGGACGGTCTGACGGTTCGGACCGACGCCCCCGACGCGGAGGAGGCCCGAAGCGTCAATCTCGACCTCGTCCTCTCGAATCACAACCTCCGGTGTACCACCTGCGGGAAGAACGGCCGGTGTGAACTGCAGGACACGTCCATCGAGGAGGGCGTCACCCACCCGCGATACGGCGTCCTCGACGACCGAAGCGAGTACGAACCGCTCGATGCGTCCTCGCCCATCCACATCGACCGCAACAAGTGCATCATGTGCAACCGGTGCGTCGAGGCCTGCAACGACGTGCAGGTCGAAGGCGTCCTGCGCGTCGAGGGTACCGGCGAGGACGCCCGCATCGGATTCCAGACCGGCGCGGAGACGATGGCCGATTCGACCTGCGTCACCTGCGGTCATTGTGCGACGGTCTGTCCGACCGGGAGTCTGGTCGAGGAAGGACTGGTCGACGCGACGACGCTGCCGTTCCCCGGATTCACACAGCGTAACTCCGTCGGCGAGGTGCTGGAACGGGACGACCGCGGGACGAAGAGCATCCCCGACAGCGATGCACCCGCTCGCGGTGAGGCCGCCCAATCCGGCGTCGCCGGATTCATGGACCGCGCCAAGCGAACGGCGAAATCCGGCGCGAAAGCGGTCGGCGACCGCGCGATAAAAGCCGGCGAGCACGTCGCCGAGGACGTCGCTGCCGATGTGTTCTCGGAGGGCATCCTCTTCGGTATCGCGAAACGAGTCGGCGACGCCCGGATGAAACAGATGGACGTGACCGAGACGACCTGCGGCTACTGTGCCGTCGGCTGTCGGTTCGACGTCCACTCGAAGGGCGATGACATCCTCGGCGTGCGCGCGACGGACCCCGACGCCGCGCCCGCCAACGACTTCTCGACCTGCGTGAAGGGCAAGTTCGGCTACGGCTTCGTCGACCGTGAGGACCGCCTCGAATCGCCCCAGATACGCGAGGACGGCGAACTGCGCGAAGCCTCGTGGGACGAGGCGCTGGAGCGAATCGCCACCGAGTTGGGCGAGATCCGCGAGGAGGGTGGCCCCGATTCGGTCGCCGCCTTCGCTTCCTCGAAGTGTACCAACGAGGACGACTACCTCCTCCAGAAGTTCGCACGGACGGTGCTGGAGACGCCGAACGTCGACAACTGCGCGCGCCTCTGTCACTCCTCGACGGTCGCCGCCCTCCTGCAGTCGGTCGGCTATGGCGCGATGTCCAACAGCATCGACGACGTGGCCAACGCCGACGCCTACCTGCTCTCGGGGACGAACACCACCGAATCTCACCCCGTGCTGGCGACGAAGATCAAACGCAACGTCCGGGACGGCGCCGACCTCGTCGTCGTCGACCCGCGGAAGGTCGGCGTCGCCGAACACGCCGACCAGTACCTCCGCTCGGAGCCGGGCTATGACGTGGCGTGGATGAACGGGATGGCCCGGTATCTCATCGAAGAGGACCGCTACGACGAGGCGTTCGTCGACGAGCACGTCCACGACTTCGAGGCCCTGCGCGAGAAGGTCGAGCCGTTCACGCCCGAGGAAGTCGAGCGACTCGCGGGCATCGCGCCCGACGGCCTGAAGCGGGCCGCCGAGACCATCGCCGAGGCCGATTCGGTCATCTTCGGGTGGGCGATGGGCCTCACCCAGCACAGCCACGGGACGAACAACGTACTGGCGATGGCGAATCTCGCCCTGCTGACGGGCAACGTCGGCAAGCCCAACGCCGGCCTCTCGCCGTTCCGCGGCCACAACAACGTCCAGGGCGGGGGCGGCGACATGGGTACCCTGCCCAACAAACTCCCGGGCTACGGCGACGTGACCGACCCCGAAACCGTCGACCGCTACGAGGACGTCTGGGGCGTCCGCCCGCCCGAAGAGGTCGGCCTCAAGGTGACGGAGGTCTTCGAGGCCATCCACAACGACGACGTCCGCGGCCTGTTCGTCATGGGCGAGAACCCAGCTATGTCCGAACCCGATATCAGCCACGCCGAGGAGGCCCTCGACGAACTCGATTTCCTCGCCGTCCTCGATATCTTCCCGACCGAGACGACCCAGTACGCCGACGTGGTACTCCCCGCCGCTTCCTTCGCCGAGAAATCGGGCACCTTCACCAACACCGAGCGCCGCGTCCAGAAGGTCAACCCCGCCGTCGACCCGCCGGGCGAGGCCCGCCCGGACTGGCGCGTCGTCCAGCAACTCGCCAATCGGATGGGTGCCGACTGGGATTACGACGACGCGGCCGAAGTCATGGACGAAATATCGCAGGTCGCGCCCATCTACGGCGGCATCAGCCACGACCGCCTCGAACGCGAGGGCGGCATCCAGTGGCCCTGTACCGACGAAGACGATGCCGGCACCCGGTTCCTCTACGAGGACGGCTTCAACTTCGAGGACGGCAAGGCCCGGTTCGTCCCCGCCGACATGGGCGAACCCGGCGAGTTGCCCGACGAGGAGTACCCGCTCACGCTGACGACTGGCCGCGTGCTGTATCACTTCCACACCGGAACGCTGACTCGACGTGTCGACGCGCTCACGGACCACGTCGGCGAGAGTTTCGTCGAGATTCATCCCGAGACAGCCGCCGACCTCGGTATTTCCGACGGGCAGTACGTCCGCGTGGATTCCGCTCGGGGCAGTATCGAGGTGCGCGCACAGGTCACGGACCGCCCCGGCAAGGGCGTCGTCTTCGTCCCCATGCACTTCGCGGATGGAGCGGCCAACGTTCTGACCGGCGAAAACTACGACCCTACGAGCGGCATCCCCGAGTACAAGGTCGCCAGCGTGCGCGTTTCGCCCGTCGAGGGCGTCCGGGAGTCGACGGACGCTACCGCGCGGACCGACGACTGACCGCACCCATCGAGGGTTTATAACCGAACCCGAACCAAGACCCACGCAATGACAGACGGAGCAAGAGCGGGCGTCATCGTCGGCGGCGGGCGGTCGGTCCGGTTCGGTGGCACGGACAAGACCGTCGCCGACCTGAACGGCAAGCCCGTCATCAGGCACACCGCCGAGCGCCTGCTCGAGGCGACCGAGGAACTCGTGGTCAACTGCCGGGCAGACCAGCGGGCGGCCATCGCCGACGCGCTGTCGGACCTCGATGTTGCGTTCGCCATCGACGAGGAACCGGACCGTGGCCCCGTCGCCGGCATCGCGGAGGGGCTCCGGGCCGCCGAAACCGACTACGCCGCCATCGCCGCGGCCGATATGCCGCTTTTGGACCCGAACCTCTACGATTACATCTTCGAGCGCGCCGAGGGGCACGACGCCGCCGTCCCGCGGCCCGGCGACTGGTTCGAACCGCTCCACGCCGTCTACCGGCCCGAGCCGATGGCCGCCGCCTGCGAGGAGGCCCTCGAAGAGGAGGACACGCGCATCATCGAACCCCTGTTCTCGCTGGATTACGATGTCGTCGAGCGGGCCGACCTCGTCGACCACGGCTCGCTGGACAGTTTCGAGAGCGTGGACACGCCCGAGGATTTGGCGTGGGCGACCGAGCAACTGTCCGGGTAGCATTTCTTGACGCTGGCGTTCGATAGCACGTCCATGTCACGAACGGCAGTCATCGCTGGCGTCGGGCCGGGACTGGGAGCATCCATCGCCGAGCGGTTCGCCGAGGAGGGCTGTTCGGTCGCCCTGCTGGCGCGTTCGGAATCGTATCTCGACGACCTCGCCGAACGACTCCGCGAGGAGACGCCGGGCGATGCGGCGGCGATTCCGACCGACCTCGCCGACGGTGCGGACATCGAGGCGGCCTTCTCGGAGGTTCGCGAGCGCTTCGGTCCGGTCGATATCCTCGTCAACCACGCCAGCGCGGCCTCGTGGGACGGCCTGCTGGAGCAAGACCCCGAGGACTTCCGACAGGCGCTGGCGGTCGGCCCAGAAGCGGCCCTCTACTGCTCGCAAGAGGCCGTCTCGGACATGGTCGACGGCGACGAGGGCACCGTTATCTTCACCGGTGCGACGACGTCGGTTCGAGGGCGGGAGGGAGCCGTCGGCTTCAGCGCCGCCAAGTTCGCCTGCCGAGGATTGGCCGAATCGATGGCTCGCGAACTGGGACCGAGGGGCGTCCACGTCGCCCACGTCGTCATCGACGGCGGAATCCTGCCGCCGGGCGACGGGCCCGACGACCCCGAGGAGTACCTCGACCCCGATGCCATCGCCGACAGCTACTGGCATCTCGTCGAACAGGACCGCTCTGCGTGGACGCTCGAACTCGACCTCCGGCCGCACGTCGAGGAGTTCTGAGTTGGCGTCCGACGAGGAATCGTACTCCGTCCGACCGAGACGCTACCGGCCAGTTGCGGCCATCTTTAGCGGACGTATCTCAGCGTCCGTGCTGAAGGGTGGCTGATTATGTCCCGTCTTTGAAACCCAACTTCGTTCATCTGTAGACGTTCTCCGCCTGCAGACATTTATTTCACTGCTTGACGAAGTATATGCTATGGATCCTGTCAAAAGCAGCCTCGGCGGAGGTATCGTCGCCACGATCGCTGTCGTCCTGTTCCTCCTCGGGGCAGACTTCCTTCTTCGCGGCACCTCTCTGTTCGTCTTCGCGACGTTTACCGGCCCGTGCGCAGTTGGTGGCCCTCCGTACTGCGATTTGGGGAGCACGTCGGCACTGTTGTTGACGAGCATCGTGTTCCTGTCGTTGTACGTGGTGGCGTGGCCGCTGCTCTTCGGCGGGTTCACGTGGGGACTGCCCGGTGAGTCGGGACTCACGCATGGCGTGGCGTTCGGCCTGATTCTCTGGTCCGGGTTCGTGGTCGTCGCGTTGTTCACCGTCTGGGAGGGGACCGAATCGCTCTCGACGGAACTCGGCCTCGTTATCGCCATGTTGCTGGCGTATCTCGTCTATGGCGCCGTGCTCGGAGGCGTGTACGATTACCTCGCCGAACACAGGACCTTCATGAGTGGGGAGACGGATTGACATCGGCGGCCGCGATTCTCGTCGGACCGGGAGCGACCGTCTGCCGTCGTGTCGTTTCAACCGGGAATTACGACACCACGTCGACGACCTTTCGCAGGTCCATCCGCCCGAGGACGACCCGGTCGATGCGCGGATGGGCGAGCACCTCGTCGGCGATGTCGCGGGCGGTCGCTTCGAGTTCGTCGTCGTCGACCATGTTCAGGAGCGCGACCACGCGAGCATCGTCGGGAACGCCCTTCAGGCCGCCCTCCTCGTGGGTGAGGACGGTGACGACGTCTTCGGGCTGTATCTCCTCGCCGAGGTCACGGTCCGTAATCGCGGCGACCCGTTCGGGTCGGTGGACGTGTTCCTCGGCGAGGGCTTCGCCGACCGATTTGACGCTGGCGACGGGGACGACCATGCTCGCCGTCTCCGGAATCTGCGGTTCGTCCTCCTTCGGCGCTTTCAGCCAGCGCGTGCGCGCGCCGTCTGCTTTCGTCAGTAGGGGGGCGTCGGTCGCCTCGGCCATCGCGTCGACAGTGGCGTTGTCGTAGCCGAGATACCGCTCCCGGTCGCCATCGCGGCCCGGAACTAACCCGAGCGGCCACTCGTCGTTGTCTTCGAGGACGGAGACGGGGTCATCGGTAATCTCCAGCCGTTCGACGTGGCCATCGAACGGCGGGATGCGGACGGTCGTCGTAACGACTGCACGCTCGCATTCGGCGGCGAGCGCGTACAGCGTCGACTTCTTGCCGCCCGCGCCGACGACTGCGACGATGCCCTCCGGGTCGAAGGCCTCGCGAAGGTTCATGCTGAACCCCTCGAAGCGGTCCGGCAAAACCCCACCGACGGCCCGCGAGAGCCTGCCGCTTCGCTGGTATATAAGACGCCGGCGCCCGGTAACTCGGATATGGTTCTGGATACAGTGATGTATATCGTCCACACCGCCTTCGCGGCGCTGTGGTCCGGGTCGGTGCTGTTCGTCGCCGCGGCGGTCCTGCCGCTGGCGATGGACGGCGACCTCGCGCCGGAAGCCTTCGGCAGTATCGTCTCCAAGCTCCAGTGGGTCACCCGCGGGAGCGCGGCCCTGCTCTTTATCAGCGGCGGCCACCTCGCCGGTACGCTCTACGACGTCGAGAGCCTGACCGGCAGCGGGAACGGACATCTCGTCCTCGCGATGCTGGCGCTGTGGCTCGGTCTCGCCGCGGTCGTCGAGATAGGGAGCGCAAAAGCCCACCGCGGCGTCGACGAGAACAAGATTCGCGAACCCGCACGCGCCGCCCGACCATTCTATCTCGTCGGGGCCGTCTTCGCGGCGGGTCTACTTCTGGTCGCCGGCCTCCTCGGCGTCGGCAGCCGATACGGGCTTCCGTTTTAAATCGAGCCGTCACGCCGCGTCAGTCATGATTCGTAGACAGTTCCCACAGACGGTGGCCTCGCGGTCGGCGAACAGGTCTTCGGGGTCGGCGTCGTCGGGAAGCGGCCGAATCGTCGGCGACAGGCCGGTGATTTCGGCCCCACAGAGCGTCCGCTCGGCGTCCAGCGCCTCGCAGAAATGCACCGAGGGCCGGAACCAGTAGTACATCAGGGAATGCGGACTTCGTTCCGCAGGGTGCCGACGCCCTCGACCTCTATCTCGACGGTATCGCCGTCCGAGAGCGGGCCGACGCCCTCCGGGGTCCCGGTCGAAATCACGTCGCCGGGTTCCAGCGTGATGTAGCTCGTTATTTCGGCGACCAGTTCGGGGACGCTGAAGATGAACTGCTCTCGGGAGGAGTCCTGCCGAACCTCGCCGTTGACCCGACACTGCACCGAGGCGTCCATCGGCACCTCGTCCGGGGAGGCGACGACCGGCCCGATTGGCGCCGCATCGTCGAAGGCCTTCCCGCGGACCCAGTTGGTCTCGACCGACTGGTCGTCGCGGTTCGAGAGGTCGTTGACGCAGGTGAAGCCGGCGATGACGTCGCTGGCGTCGTCTTCGGAGACGTCGCGACACCGCTCGCCGATGACGACGCCGAGTTCGGCCTCGTAATCGAGGCGTTCCTTGCCTGCCGGCAGTTCGACGGTCTGCTCGTGGCTGGCGACGGTGTTCGGCGGCTTCAGGAAGAGCAGGGGCCGGTCGGGAATATCCTTGCCCTGCTCTGCGGCGTGGTCGGCGTAGTTCAGACCGACACAGACTATCTTCGAGGGGTCGGTCGGGGGGAGGACATCGACCTCGCTGGGGTCGACGTACTCCTCGTCGGCGGTCACGCGCTCGCCGTTGGTCGGGAACGCACGAATCTTCTCGTCTTCCAGGGCTCCGTGGCGAACGTCACTGTGGGAATCGCGGAATCGTACTCGTCGCATACGCCCGCGTTGGAGGGCCGCCGCTTAAGCGTTCACGAAACGGGCCTCGCCCCAGCCTTTTGTCCTCCGGCCGAGACCGGGGTCGTATGCGCACCGGACTCTTTGCCGCCCACGAACATCACGCGCCGACGACGCTGCTGGACCACGCCACGGCCGCCGAGGACGCCGGTTTCGATTCGGTCTGGACCAGGATAGACCGCGAGCACCTATATTTAAATCCTCTCCGTCACGGACGATAGCCAGCCTCAGAGCGGTTTCCGCATCTCCCGATGGGGGATACCCGCTTCCTCGAACTCCTCGCTCGTTATCTCGTAGCCGAGTCGCTCGTAGAACCCGATGACGGGCGCTTGGGCGTGCAGGATAACTCTCTCGTAGCCCTCCGACCGCGCGGTATCCTCGACGACGGCCATAATCTCACGGCCGAGGCCGGTCC
The DNA here is from genome assembly GCF_037031205.1 of Natronomonas amylolytica. Taxonomy (NCBI): domain Archaea; kingdom Methanobacteriati; phylum Methanobacteriota; class Halobacteria; order Halobacteriales; family Natronomonadaceae; genus Natronomonas; species Natronomonas amylolytica. The sequence continues at coordinate 191,609 of NZ_JAYEZM010000001.1, forward strand.
CGCGTTCACGCTCGACGACCGCCACCCGCTCGACTTTCGCCGTCGAGTCGTCGTATGCCCGAAGGCGGGCAGCACCGACCGGTTCGTCGCCGTCGTAGGCGACGAACCCGATGGCTTCCTCGTCGTTGCCGTCGATTTCGAGGTCCTCCGGAACGCCCTGCTCCTCGATGAACACCTCGCGGCGGACCGCGAGGGCGTCCGCCAACTCCTCGTCGGTTTCGACGCACCGAACGTCCATACTGGCCCGAACACCGCGACGGCCCTAACTCCCTCGACTCGACCGTATCGTGTCAGTTACTCTCTGTCGATACCCACCCACGCTTATTAGGGTTTCGTGAGTAGTCCTACCTGCTATGGACCTTACCTGGTACGGTCATTCGACGTGGCACGTAAGCCTCGAAGACACCGACCTGCTCATCGACCCGTTCTTCGACAACCCGAAGACGGACACCGACCCCGAGGAACTGGACCCCGACTACGTCCTGCTGACCCACGGCCACGCCGACCACATCGGCGACGTCGACCGCTACGAGGGCGCCGGCCTCGTGGCGGTGCCGGAACTGGTCGGGTACGTCGAGGACAACTTCGGCGACTACGACGCCGTCGGGGGGATGGGGATGAACATCGGCGGCACCGTCGAGTGCGGCGACGCATGGGTGACCATGACTCAGGCCGCCCACACCAACGGCATCGAGACGGACTACGGCGCCTCCGCGGGCGTCCCCGGCGGCTTCGTGATTAGCGAGAAGAAGCCGACACAGGAGTCCGACGCCGACAACACCGCCTTCTACCACGCGGGCGACACCAGTCTCCTGACGGAGATGCGCGACGTCATCGCGCCGTTCCTCGAACCCGACTTCGCCGCGCTGCCGGCCGGCGACCACTTCACGATGGGTCCCGCACAGGCGGCCATCGCCGCCGACTGGCTCGGCGTCGACTACGCTGCACCGATGCATTACGACACCTTCCCGCCCATCGAACTCGACACCAGCGACTTCGAGCGCGAACTGAAAGCGACCGGGGCCGGGGCCGAAGCCGTCATCCTCGACGGCGACGAGACGTTCACCCTCGACGGTTGACGACCGCCCGACCCCAAGCGACCTACCTTTTTATGCGTGCCGTCCAACCGTTCGAGTGTCATGGCCGACATAAACACCACTACCGTCAACGAAGAGAAGTATCACGCCCTGAGCCGTGCCGGCGACTTCGAACTCAGCATCGACGCGACCGAACAGGAGGGCCCGAGCCCCAATCAGGTCCTCGTCGCCGACTACGCCTCCTGCTTTACCTTCGCCTGCCGCGCCGGCGCCTCGAACGAACTCGACATCGACCTCGGCAAGGTCGAAACCGAAGCCGAAGCCGACATCAACGACGATGACGACCTCACCGCGATCCGCTTCCACATGCAGATCGAGGCCGACCTCAGCGACGACGAGGTAGAGGACGTCCTGGATCTCGGCAAGGACATTTGCCACGTCCACGACTCGCTGAAAGAGAGCCTCCACGCCGACATCGACGTGACGGCTGACGCGTTCTAGCCACTTTTTGCACGGACCGGCTTCGCCGGTCCGGCAAAAACGTGGGGAAAATATGCGCGAGAGCCTCCAGCCGCGGCGCTTCGCGCCGCGTTAGTCGGCTCTCGCTACCGGACTGCGGGCGCCTTCGGCGCCCTTGTCCGGGGTGGTTCGAAAGACGCCAAAGGCGTCTTTCGTCATGCGAAAAGAGCGCTTCGCGCTCTTTTCAGCAAACCGCCTCGGGAGCGTTTTTCGAACGCCCCGCTCGGCGGATGCTACTCGTTATTTAAATCCGAACAGCCGTCACTCCGCCGAAAGCACCTGCTCGATTCGCTCGTCGGCGACGGGCGCGTTCGCCGCGCCCATGTTCGCGACCGTATCGAGGAAGGCAGTCTTGTAGCTCGCGGGGCCGTTGTACTCGCCTTCCTCTGCGGCCCGTTCGCCGGCGAGGCCGAAGCAGGCCGTTCCCGCAAGGGCGGTTTCGAGCGGCCGGTCGACGCCGAGGCCACCGCCGAAGGTGGCGAGGGTGACGCCGAGCATACACCCGGTTCCGACGACCTGTCCCATCAGGGGATGACCGACCGATACCTCGTAGGCCGCCTCGTCGGTGGCGACGACGTCCGTCTCGCCGGAGGCGACCACGACGGTGTCGTGTTCGCGGGCACAGGTGACGGCGGTTTCGGCGATGTCGCTGTATTCGCCGACCGATTCGACGCCCCTGACGTCGGCGTCCTCGCCGACGAGAGCCGTAATCTCGGCGTAGTTGCCCTTCAGAACCGTCACGTCGAGGTCGGTGACGAGTCGCTCGGCGACGGCCGTTCGGACCGAGGTCGCGCCGACGCCGACCGGGTCCACGACGAGCGGAATCCCGCTCTCGTTTGCGGCCGCACCCGCCGTCAGCATCGCCCCCTCGCCCGCCTCGTCGACGGTGCCCATATTGAGCAGGCAGGCCCCTGCGGTCGAGACCATCTCGCCCACCTCCCGCTCGTCGTCGGACATGACCGGCAGGCCACCCCAATGGAGCGTGACGTTGGCCACGTCGTTGACCGTCACGCTGTTCGTCACGGAGTTGACCAGCGGGCCGGCCTGCTCGACGGCCGCCAGTGCCGCCGAAGGGTCGACAGAGGGTTCAGTCATCGACCGACACCTCCCGGCCGCGGACCGCCTCGGCGAGTTCGCGCGTCGCGGCTTCGGGGTCCTCAGCGCCCGTAATCGCCGAGATGACGGCGACGCCGTCGGCGCCCGCCTCGACGACGTCAGCGGCGTTGTCGGATGTGACCCCGCCGATGCCGACGAAGGGCAGGTCCGTCGCCGCCCGGACCGCGCGAATCCGGTCGAGACCGATACCCATCTCCTCGGGTGGCACGTCGTCCTTCGAATCCGTCGCGAAGACCGCACCCACACCGAGGTAATCGGCGCCGGCGTCCTCGGCCCGCCGAGCGGCCTCGGGCGTCGACACCGAGCGGCCGATGATGGCCGCCTCGCCCAACTGCTCGCGGGCGACCGAGACGGGCAGGTCGTCGTCCCCGAGATGGACGCCGTCGGCGTCGAGGGCGGCCGCGAGGTCCACGCGGTCGTTGACGATGAGCGGCACGCCGGCCTCACGGGTCAGCTCTCGGAGTTCACGGCCGAGTTCGTAGCGTTCGTTCGCGCTGGCGGATTTCTCGCGCAACTGGACGATATCGACGCCGCCGCGGATGGCGGCCTCGACGGTCTCGACCGTCGAACGACCTGCCGACAGGTCCTCGTCGGTCACCAGATACACGCCGAATTCGTCGGTCATACAACTCGGTATAACATCATCCCGTATCGGTCTTCCGCTCTCTAGATTCCGATGGCCTCGAGCAGGTCGTAGCCGACATCGAGGTATTCGACCACTTTGTATCCCAGATAGATGCCGACGATACCGAGCACGCCCGCGATGGAGGGCGGGGCCGGGATGGGCACGCCGGCAAAGGAGAAGACGGCGCCGGTGATGAACCCAGTCAGTAGTGCCAGAAGCGCGATAACGAGGCTTGCATCGACCATACCGGGAACGCGCCCGGCGGCTTCAAGTCGTTTCCGGCAATCGGCCGGCGGTCACTCACCGACGACTTCCGCGACCGAATCGGCGATGTCCTCCTCGACGCGCCACAGATAGAGACTCGCATAGCTCCGGTACGGCGCCCACCGCTCGGCCTCCTCGACCATCTCCGCACGGTTCAGGTCCTCGCCGTAGAGAGTCCGCATTCCCTTCCGGATGCCGAGGTCGCCGACCGGGAAGACGTCGGGGCGGCCCAGCGAGAAGAGCAACTGCATGCGCGCCGTCCACTCGCCGACGCCCTTTATTTCCGTCAGTTCGTCGACGACCGCCTCGTCGTCCAGTTCCTCGAAGTAGTCCTTGCTGAATTCGTCACGGAACGCCTCGGCGACGTTGCGCACGTAGCCAGTCTTCTGTCGGGAAAGGCCGGCGTCTCGGAGCGTCCCGGGGTCAGCGGCAAGGATGCCCTCGGGCGTCACCTCGACGGCCTCGAAAAGGCGTTCGCGGGTCGCCGCTGCCGATGCCATCGACACCTGCTGGCGGAGGATGGAGACGACCAGCCGCTCGAACATGTCGTCGGCCGGGTCGAGGTCGAGCCGTCCGTGCTGGTCGACGAGGGGGCCGAGATAGCTATCCTCTCGGAGTGTTTCGTACGGCGAGGTCACGGTAGGCAGGATGGGCTCGAACCTGAAAGCTCACTCGCACTCGAGGGCGTCGGCGTCCTCGGAACTGACACGGGCGCTGCCGGTGCCATCGACGGGTTCGGCCGGCGACCCGGCGACGGTCGTGTCGGCCGGAACGTCCTCGACGACGACGCTGCCGGCGCCGACGGTGGCGTTCTCGCCGACGACGATGTCGCCGATGAGCGTCGAGTTCGCGCCGACGGTGGCGCCGTCCTCCAGCGTCGGGTGGCGTTTCTCCCGGCGCATCGAATCGCCACCCAGCGTGACGCCGTGATACATCAGCACGTCGTCGCCGATGTCGGCCGTCTCACCGACGACGACGGCGGCGCCGTGGTCGATGAACAGTCGGCGGCCGATATCCGCGGCTGGATGAATCTCGACGCCGGTGAGCAGGCGAACGAACTGCGAGAGCGCGCGGGCGGGGAACTCGAAGCCGCGCTCCCAGAGGGCGTGGGCGATGCGGTAGCCCCAGACGGCGTGCAGGCCGGGATACAGGAGCGCGACGGTGATAGCGCTGGTGGCTGCCGGGTCCTTTGCAAGGGCGGTGCGGACGTCTTCTCTGAGTCGGTCGAATATCATTGTCGGTGGGGGTCGATAGCGGTCTGAAAGCGAGCGAGGCGAACCCGGCGTTACTGGTAGCAACGCCGGAACCGAGAAATCAGCAGCAACGACAGCACGCCGCGGCCGAGACTGGTCGGCGAGCGGGACGGACCGTGGATGCGACGTGGCTGTGCGCCATCGTATAGTGGGTATTGTGGCAAGCGAGATATAAAAGGTGTCGGTGAGATGGTCGGTTTATCGCCAGAACGGCCGTTCGGACGTTATACGGGTTCTTGTAGTCGTTTACCGGTCTTCGCCGACCGCCCACTGCCGATGACCGGCAAATCGTTACAAGAATCCGTATCAGGCGTTGTAGTCCTCGCCGTAGATGTCTCGGACTTGCGGTTCGAACTCCCCTTTGACGTTCCGGCGCTTGATCTTCATCGACGGCGTCAGCAGGTCGTTGTCGGCCGTCCACTCCATGGGAACGAGACGGAACTCCTTGATCCTCTCCGATTTCGCGAGGGTCTCGTTGACCGCCTCGACCTCCTCGTCGATGTACTCGATCACGCGGTCGTGTTCGCAGATGGCTTCGGGGTCGTCGGGCAGGTCGATGCCCTCCTTGTCGGCCCACCGTTCGAGGTGCTCGAAGTTGGGGACCAACAGCGCGGCGATGAACTTCTGGTTGTCGCCGATGACCATCGCCTGCTCGATGCGCTCGGAGGTGGCGAACTCGTCTTCGATTGGCTGGGGGGCGATGTTCTTGCCCGTATCGAGCACGATGAGTTGCTTGAGGCGGTCGTGATAGGTGAGGTATCCGTCGTCGCTCACCTCGATGAGGTCGCCGGTCCGGAACCACCCGTCCTCGGTGAAGGCCTCCTCGGTCGCGCCGGGGCGCTCCCAGTAGCCCTGGGTGACGTTCGGCCCCTTGACGTGGAGTTCGCCGAGTTCGCCGTCGGCCGCCTCGCGGCGGTCCTCGGTGACGACCGTCTCGTCGACGCGAACGTCGACGTTCGAAAGCGGCGGACCGAGCGTGCCGGCACGGGCGTCCTCGGAGGGATTCACCGAGACGACGGGTGAGGTTTCGGTCAGCCCGTACCCCTCGAGGATGGGGATGCCCATCCCGTCGAAGAGTTGGGCGAGGCGCTTCGAGAGCGACCCGCCGCCGCTGACGAAGAACTCGATGTTGCCGCCCATCTTCTCGCGGACGTTGGAGTAGACGAGTTTGTCGAATATCTTGTATTTGAGTTTGAGGCCGATACCCGGGTTCTCGGTGGTCGCCCACTGGCGGGCGACGGGGACCGCGCGCTCGAAGACGGCTTCCGGCGCCTCGTCGCGGAGGCTGTCGTAGATGCGCTCGTAGACGCGGGGCACCGAGGCCGCGGTCGTCGGCTGGACGAGTTGGATGTCGTCGGCGACGGTGTCGGTCGATTCGGCGTAGGCGACGGTCGCGCCGGAACCGAACATCAGGAAGTGACCGGAGATGCGCTCGAAGACGTGCGCGAGCGGCAGGAAGGAAAGCGACCGCGAAGTCTCGTCGATCGTGTCCAGTTCGGGGTCCTTGTCGGGGCGGGGACCGAACCGCTTGCGGATGCCGTTGATGTTCGACCGGAAGTTGCCGTGCGTGAGCTGGACGCCCTTCGGCTTGCCCGTCGTCCCCGAGGTGTAGATGAGAGAGGCGAGGTCGTCGAGGTCCCGGTCGGCGAGCCACGATTCGTACTCGTCGAGGTCGAAGGCCTCCTCGCCGCGGTGATACAGCTCCGCCAGCGAGAGGATATCGTCGCGGTCCTCGTAGCCGTCGAACTCGTCGAGGACGACGACGAACGCGAGATTGAGGTCGTCCTCGACTGCGAGGACGCGCTCCAGCAGTTCCTCGTTCTCGACGACGACGCCCTCGGCGCCCGGGTCGTCGAGCAGGTACTGGACCTGGTCGGGCGAGGATTCGGTGTAGACGGTCGTCACGACGCCGCCCGCGGTGAGGATGCCGAAGTCGGATTGCGCCCACTCCATCCGGGTGTTGGCGAAGATGCCGACGCGGGTGTCGGCCTCGACGCCGAGGTCACGGAAGCCGGCCGCGAGGTTCCGGACGATGTCCTGCATCTCGGCGTAGGTAAGCGCCGCGTACTGGCCGGCCGGCGCCGCGGGAATCACGTCGCCGGCCATCGAGCGCTCGTAGATACCGCCTTTATACCACTGGGCCTCCCGGCTCGCGTGGCGGGAGGCGCTCTCCTCGAAGAGTCGCGGAATCGTGTTCTCCCCGATTACCTCGTCCTCGTACTCCGCCTCTGCCTGTAACCAGGCCGCGTTATTGCTACGCATGACTTGCTGTCTGGTCGGTCTTCTGCCACCCATATTAATGCAGGCGCTTCGGGACGGCTAATTAGCCGATAACGGCCGATTCTGTTCTGAATGAAACCGTTTTCGCCATACAACACACGAAAACTTCCACAAACTGGTTAACGATTGGAAAAATACGAGCGCCGTTTAGGGGCCATGCCGTCCGGTCAGTTCACGTCGATGCGGTGGCCGCCGTCGTGGTCGGCGTCGACCGGCAGACGAACTTCGAGGACGCCGTTGCGGTAGTCGGCGTCGATTTCCTCCACGTCGACGTCGGCCCCGACGCGGACGGATTCGTGGACGTGCCGGGAGCGCGACCCGTCGTCGTCCTCGACCTCGTGGACGGCGTCGATAGTCAGGACGCCGTCGTCGAACCGGATGTCGAGTTCGTCCGTCTCGAACCCCGGCAGGTCGGCGTGGACGAGGTACATCCCGTCGGTCGCCTCCAGTCGGAGGTTCGTCTCGTCGGCCATCCAACCGCCGCCCAGCATGGAGCGGCGCATACTCTCGAACAGGCGGTCCATCTCGTCGAAGGGGGTCGTTTGTCTCATCGTGTTTCAACAGTAGAGAGGCGCTCAGAGGAGATAAAGGGAGATAGAACGTATGCTAACACGAGGGCGGAAGACAGCGAAACCGCCTTGACAGCGGCGCGTCATCGTTGCTCCGTGCTCCCGACGCTCCCCGACCTCGCGCCCGGCGCGTGGCAGTACGCCAAATATCCGCTGGCGCTGGCCATCCCGCTCGTCGTCCTCGCCCCGCCGGCCGGCCTCGCCTGCCTCGCCGCCGGCCTCGGCGCGCTGTGGTTCCACCGCGACCCGCCGCGCTCGCCGCCGCCGACCGGCATCGTCGCCCCCGCCGACGGTCGCGTCTCCGTCATCCGCGAGGAGGGCGACCGGGTTCGCGTCGGCGTGTTCATGAACGTCACCGACGTCCACGTCAACCGCGCGCCCGCACCGGCGACCGTCGAGTCGGTCGACCACACCCCCGGCAAGCACCTGCCGGCGTTCACCAAGGAATCCGACCGCAACGAGCGCGTCACCATCGACTGCGGCGAGTACGAACTCACGCTCATCGCCGGCGCCGTCGCCCGCCGCATCCACCCCTACGTCGAGTCTGACGACGAACTCGACCGCGGCGACCGCATCGGCCACATCTCCTTCGGGTCGCGCGTCGACGTCCTGTTGGCTCCAGAATACGACATCGGTGACGTTCGCGTCGCATCGAACCAGCGTGTCCGGGCGGGCGAGACGGTCTTGGTCGCTTGATTGAGGCCGAGACGAAGTCAGTGGAACTCAAGAGGCGGCTGTTCGGACGGGGAACTACGGAAATTGAGACGGCCTAAGAATGCTCGCTAGGGGATTTGAACCCCTGTCGAAGGCTCGAAAGGCCCTCATGATTGGCCGGGCTACACCAAGCGAGCGACATCAGTTTCTCAGATTGGAGGAGTTATAAAACTGTCTTTCTCGACCGGCACTATCGGTCCGCCGGGTGCGATATTTCCGTGGTGAACGATAGCGTACCGTGATGAACTTCGAGGTGACAATCCCGACAAAGGAGAACGAGATTTCGCATGTCATGTGCTTCTTCGAGAGGAACTGAGTCGGCGTTCTGGAACTCGCGAACGGGAATGATGTGATGGACTTCGAGCGGTCTCTCGGTCTCGTTTACGCCACAGTTCTGGCAACCCCCGTCCCGTTGGCGAACGTCCTCCCGCGCTGCAATCCATCCGGGACCGTAGCTCCGACTGTGGCCACCTTCCCAGTTCGGATTGTCCTTCCCCGTTCGGGATTCACTCATTCGGCGACGGGTCTCTGCGGGTTTTTTGCGTCCCTCTAGAGCTTCAGCGATGCGCTCTTTGGTCGACTCCGGAAGTTCACGTCCTGCGTGTGCTTGTGACATCTTCCGGCGTGTCTCTTCCGGCGTCTTCTGCCCCTCCATCGTCTCGGAAATCCGCTGCTTGACGCTTTCGTCCCGCTCTTTGCCGTACAGCGGGTGGTTCTCGCCTTCGACGTCGCGCGTCTCGATATCGTGTCGGGTCATCCATTCGCGAATCGTTCGTGGGGATACGTTGCAGGCGTCTGCCATCTCCTGTTGGGTCCGTCCCTGCTCGTGGTACTGCTCGTACAACCACTCCGCGCGTCGGTACCGGGGCGGCATGGGGTCGAAGGCTCCCTCGTCATGGTATAAGAAGCCATCCTGCCCCGGTGAAAGTGAAACCGCGGCCGTCAGAGGAAGGCCGAACAATAATTACAGACCGTGCTATCCGTACCCACATGGCACAGGCAGAGTTCAAGATAATCGACCAGAAGGTCGGCTTGCTCGGGGCGACGGCGCTGACGGTCGGCAACGCCGTCGCGATTACGATGTTCCTGCTGCCGGCGCATCTGCTGGCCGACGGGGCGGGGCCCTCCATCGCGCTGGCGGCCGCGGTGACGGCGGTTCCGACCGTCTTCTCGATACTGCTGATGCTCCAGCTCGGCGGGGCGATGCCGGCCGCCGGCGGCGGCTACGTCTACGCATCGCGACTCATCAGTCCCTTCTGGGGATTCGTCCTCCCGTGGGTGTCGATTCCGGCCGTCTGGCTCGGCATCGTCTACACCGGCTACGGCTTCGCGGAATACGTCCGGTTCTTCCTGCCGCTGGAGGTGCCGCTCGGCGTTGCCGCGCTGACGGTTCCGGCACTGTCCATCGAGTTCTGGATTCTGGTCGGCATCGTCCCGTTCCTGTTTTTGAACCTCCTCGGCATCCGGTTCGTCACGGGGATTCAGTTCGCCCTCGTCGCGGTCATCATCTTCGGCATGTTGCTGTTCATCGTCCCCGGTGCGGCGACTATCGACACGGCGAACTACACGCCCATGTTCCCGGAGGGGTACGGCCCGTTCATCGTCGCGGTCATCTCGCTTTTCATCGGAATGTACGGCTTCGGGTTGGCGTTGAACATCGGCGAGGAAATCGAGGACCCCATCAAGAACATCCCGCGTGTCATCGCGTTGAGTACGGTCATCGGCGTCTCGCTGATGGTCGGCGCCGTCGTCGTCGCCGTCGGGGCGCTGGAGTGGACCGAGTGGGCCGGCTCCGAGGCCGGTATCTCGGTCGTCGCGCTGGAGTTCCTGCCGTGGTGGGGCGCCGCAGTCGTCGCGCTGGCGGCCATCGTCGGCGCGCTGACGACCATCAACACCATCTACGTCAACTTCTCGCGGCTGGTCATGCGGGCGGCCCGCGACGAGATATTCCCGACCTCGCTGGCGAGCGTTCACGACCGGTTCGACAGCCCGAACCGCGCCATCCTGCTCATCGGCGTGCCGCCGGTGTTTCTGGTTCCGCTGACGGGCCCCGAGAGCGTGCTGGACCCGGTCGTGATGTCCATCGTCCTCTCGTTGGCGCTACTTTTGAGTATCGTCTTCCTCGCCATCTCGGCCTACCGGCTGCCGAAGGTATTCCCTCAGCGATACGAGCACTCGTTCTATCGGCTGCCGCGACCGCTGCTGTATTTCGCCGCCGCAGGTGGCGTCGCCGTCCCGACGGTCTTCTGGATGCTGCTCATGACCGAACACCCCTACGTCGGCGCCGGAATCTTGGCGTGGCTGGTGCTGGGGTATCCCGTCTATCGGTATCGAGTCTACCGATACGACGAACGGGGAATCGACCTCCGCTCGCGGATGAAGTTCCTCCACGACCACGAGAAGGACGCCGCGGCGACCGACGAGTAGGCACTCCCGCCCGCCGACGGCGCCCTTTTGAGTCTCTGTTCCCTCCGCCGCGTGTATGGAGTCGGTCACCGGGTGGGTCACCTGCCGACTCGCCGAATCTCACCGGGTCGAAACCCTCCGAGACCACCTCTACGGCTGGCTCGGCGCGCCCGAACCGTACCGCCGGGAGGACGAGCCGCATCTCAGCGTCTTCGGCTTTCACCTGCCGGCCGACCGGGCGGCGACCTTCGCGTCCGAGGCCGAGCGATTCGCCGACGCCGTCGGCCCGTGGGAAGGGGCCATTGAGGGCTATCACGTCTGGCCGTCGACGCGGAACCCGATGGTCGTCACCCTCGACGTACCGTACCCGATGGAAGCCGTCGCCTCGCCGCTGGCGGACCTGCTTTCGGCCCGCGGCGGCCGTCGACGCTGGGGGCCGACCCACCCCCACGTCACCCTCTTCAAGGGCGGCGTCCCCGGCGAGGAACTCCAGTGGGCGCAGGTGCCGCCGGAGGTCCGTGACCGACTAGACGCGGTTTCGGGAGCCGAGAACGGCTACGACCCGCCGGAACGGCTCGTGGCCCCGAATTTCGAGGTCCGAATCGAAGCCCCACGGGTCGTCTTCCACGGAGGGGTTTAAAGCGCCGGCTGCTCCCGGCAGAACCCTTGTGCTCGTCGTTTCCCGAGGTTCGATAACGACCCAGGGGTGGGGCGTCGATGTCTCAGGAACAGCAACAACGATTCACGAACCGTGCCGTCGCCGTCGGCGTGGTGGTCGTCTGTCTGGTCGGCATAGCACTCGGTGCGGCCGGGTCCGCGATTCCCCGGTGGGTCCTCCCGGTCGTCGCGCTCCTCGGCTCGTTCGTCGCGGTCGGGTACGTCGGGGCGAAAGGTTACGCAATCGTCGAGGGGAGCAAGCAGTAGCTCTCAACGGTCGGTATCGTGCCGCGTCACGTCGCCCTCGTAGACGACCCCGCGGTCGGCGTCGATGGTGACGACCGTGCCGTCGGGGATATCGGCCGGAAGCGTCGCGTCCGCGACCATCGGCACGCCGAGTTCGCGGGCGATGATGGCCTGATAGCCGGTCAGTTCGGTCGCGGCGGTGATGATGCCGCCGACGCCGGTGAGGTCGCCCTCGAACTCCGCGTCGAACCCCTCGGGCAACGCGAGGATGGACCCCTCCGGGAGGGCCGAGAGGTCGCCGCCAGTCGGCCGGACGAGGGGGCCGGCGACCTGTCCGGCGACGGCGGAGGTCCCGCGGGCGATGGTCTCGGCGACGACGTGGACCTTCAGCGTGTTGGTCGTGTCCGTCCCCGGCAGGTCGGTCAACATGCCCGAGAGGACGACGATGGTGTCGCCGCTCTCGGCGAGGCCCGAGGCCAGCGCCACGTCGACGGCCGTATCGAGGACGTCCTCGATATCCGGCTCGTAGGTCGCGACGTGGGCGTCGATGCCCCACGAGACGGTTAGCTGGCGGCGAACCCGGTCGTCGGGCGTCGTGGCGACGACCGGAACCGTGGGCCGGAACTTGGCTACCTTCCGGGCCGTATAGCCCGACTCGGAGACGGCGACGATGGCGCTGGCGTCGACGTCGCGGGCGAGGTATCGTGCCGAGCGGGCGAGGGCGTCGGTCCGGGAGTCGTCGGCCGCCGGGACGCGCCGGTCGCGCGTTTCGGCGTACTCGTCGCTTTCCTCGATGCGCCGGATGATGCGGGCCATCGTCTCCGCGGCCGCGACGGGGTTGTCGCCGATGGCCGTCTCCCCGGAGAGCATCACGGCGTCCGTGCCGTCGAGGACGGCGTTGGCCACGTCGGAAGCCTCGGCGCGGGTCGGCCGCTTGGCGTGGACCATCGAATCCAGCATCTCCGTCGCGGTGATGACCGGCACGCCGGCGGCCATACACCGATTGATGATGCGCTTCTGGATGAGGGGGACGTCCTCCAGCGGGCATTCGACGCCGAGGTCGCCGCGGGCGACCATGACGCCGTCGGCCGCCGCGACGATGCCGTCGAGGTTCTCGACGGCGACGGCCCGCTCTATCTTGGCGACGACGGGAGTGCCGCCGCCGCCCGCCGCGTCGAGCGCGTCGGCGATTTCGTAGACGTCGTCGCCGTCGCGGACGAATGAGGCGGCGACGAAATCCGCCTCGTGGTCGGCGGCCATCCGGATTTCGCGTTCGTCGGCCTCGCCGACGAGGTCCAACCCGAGGTCGACACCGCGGATGGTAACGCCCTTTCGGCCGCCGAGTCGGCCTCCGGAGTCGACGACGGCGATGACGTCGTCGCCCTCGACCCGTTCGACGGTCGTCTCGATGCGGCCGTCGTCCAGCAGGACGGTATCGCCCGGTTCGACGGCGGCTATCGAATCCGAGAGGCCGACCGTCTCGTCCGAAAGCACGTCGCCCTCGGTGAAGCGGATTTCTCGGCCCGCGCGGAGTTCGACCGCGTCGTCGGTTTCGGCGGTCCTGACCTCCGGGCCCTGCAGGTCGACCATGACGCCGAGGGAGTCGTCGGTCGCCGCGTCGACCTCGCGGACCCGCTCGATGGTCTCGGCGCGTCCCTCGGTCGTCCCGTGGCTGGCGTTGAGTCGAGCGACGGCCATCCCGGCGTCGGCCAGTTTCCGGACGGTGTCTCGGTCGGCCGAGGCGGGACCGAGCGTACAGACGATTTTCGCGTTCCGCATACACTGACTCCGTCCGGCGACGGGAAAAGTCGTCCGTCGGTCCGCCCCGAGTCGGAGCGGTCGGCGCGACTGCGGGACACCGGACGCGGTGATACATAAAAACGCGAGGATAGACGGTAGAAGGGCTAACCCGCTTGCCGCCGACCGTCGGGTGTGATGGCACCTACCACGCACACGCCGACGCCGGGTGAGTCGCGATGACCGACGGGCCGAATCTGAGCCGTCGCCGACTGCTCGCGCTGTCGTCGGCGACCGCCGGTAGTCTCGTGCTCGGAAGCGTCGGCACCGGCGCCGTCGACCACGCCCGGGAGAACGTCACCATCGAGAGCCACGACGGCACCGAACTCGCGATGACCGTTTATAAACCAGCGGGCGCCAGCGCCGACGCGCCGGTGCCGATTATCCTCCACTCCCACGGCTGGGGCGGCTCCCGAACGAGCAGCGAGGGTGCCTTCAGCGCCGAACTGGCCCGTGGGTTCGGAGTTCTGAGTTTCGACCAGCGAGGCCATGGCGAGTCCGGTGGACAGGCTCACGTCCAGAACCCGACCCTGGAGGGCCGGGACGTCATCGAGGTGCTGGATTACGTCGAGGGACTCGAGTGGGTCGCCCGCAGTCGCGGCAGCGCCGGCCCCCGACCCACCGGCCGGGCCAGCGACCCGATGGTCTTCGCCATCGGCGGCAGTTACGGCGGCGCCTACCAACTGGTCGGCGCGTTCACCGAGACCGCACGGAGGGGCTACACACGCTTCGATGCGCTGGCGCCGGAGATAACGTGGTTCGACCTCAGCGAGTCCCTCGCGCCGAGTCGGGTCGTCCGGTCGGCGTGGGCCGCTGCCCTCTACGCGCTCGGCGCGCCCAACGTCCCCGAGTTCATCCACCGCGGCTTCGCCTACGGGATATCGACCGGGCAGTGGCCGAGCGGCGAGACCCCCGGAATCCCCGACCTCGACGGGCGGTTCTCCGAAAACGGCCCGAGCGGCTTCGTCGACGAGGTCGAACTCGACGTGCCCGTCCTCTTCGGACAGGGCCTCACCGACAACCTGTTCAATCTGAATCAGGCGTGGCGGAACTTCGAGCGTGCGCTCTCCAATGAGGCCCGCGAGCAAAGCGCCGTCATCGGCTACAACGGCGGCCACGCCCTGCCGAACGCGTATCCGCCGGGCACGCCCTTCGGTGCGGAACTCGGCACCCACGAGGGGGCCTGCTCGGTCGACGGAGGGTTCGCCGAGACCCGCCTGCAGTTCTTCGAGGCGGTCCGCGACGGCGAGGGCGACGCCCGCGATATCGTCGGCGCGCCCTACTCGCTGACGACCGCCGACGGCGGGCGCTGTCTCCGACTCGATTCCCTCGACGACCGGACGACGCTGGCCAGCGGCATCGACCTCGGCGTTTCGAACGACGGCGCCGGGAACCTCGATATCGGCTGGACGGCCGGCCTCGGGGAACACACCGTCGCGACCGGCGAAGGGTTCCCCGGCGAGTACGACCCCGAGACGGTCACGGCGGCTACCGAGGCCGCCGAGGAACCCGAGGGCGGCGTCGCCGCCACGCCGACCGGCGCGGGCACGCCCGTCCATCTGGAACTGGCCGAGGGACCGCTGACGGTCGGTGGGATTCCCGAGCTGACTACCGAGGTGACCACCGCCGGCGTCGACCAGCGGATCTTCTTCGGGCTGTCGGTCGGGGAATCGCCCGCGACGGCACGGGTCGTCCAGAACAACATGCTGCCGCTTCGGGAACCGGAACCGGTCGTCCGCCACAGTCGGTCGGTCGAGTTGCCGGGGGTCGCCGTCGACGTTGCCGAGGGCGAGACCCTCTATCTGACGCTGTCGGCCGTCTCGGACATGTCCTTCGCTCACGGGTCGGCCCGGACGCCCGGGAGCGTGCTGTTCGAGAACCTCAGCGTCGACGTGCCGCTGGTCGACTAGCGGACGGTCGCGTTCGTGGCGCCTACGGCGTGTAGGTGCCGTGAAGCGTCGTCTTTTCGAGGACGTGGCCCTCCATCGCCGCTCGGAGGGCGTCGGCGTCGGCCGGTTCCGGAACGTCGAGTTCGGTATCCAGCGCGTAGAGTTCGAACCGGTAGGTGTGCTCCCGGTCCGGGGGGTTCGGGCCGCCGTAGCCGTGTTCGCCGAAGTCGTTCTTCCCTTCGGTCGCCCCCGCGATGGCGGGGTCCCAGTCCGCCGGTATCGTCCGGGTCTCCGGGCTGATGTTCCAGACCACCCAGTGGTCCCAGATCTTGCCCGCCGGTTCGCGGGCGTCGGGGTCGTCGACGATGAGCGCGAGCGATTCCGTCTCGGCCGGCACGCCGTCGACCTCCAGTGCCGGGTTCTCGTTGCGGTTCGTGTAGCCGTACGGCTCGGGAATCGGCTCGCCGTCCCCGAAAGCGGGGCTCGTTAGTTCGAACGTCATCGTACGGCCGAGGGCTTCTCCCCCCTAGTATGTAGCCTTGGTGGCGGGAACGGGTCGAAAAAGGGCACCCCGAGGCGAGCCCATGCGAGTCGCCCGAG
This sequence comes from Natronomonas amylolytica, assembly GCF_037031205.1. Lineage (NCBI taxonomy): Archaea > Methanobacteriati > Methanobacteriota > Halobacteria > Halobacteriales > Natronomonadaceae > Natronomonas > Natronomonas amylolytica. The sequence goes on from NZ_JAYEZM010000001.1 coordinate 207,581, forward strand.
GCGGTGGGATAGGGGTGGGGGTTCCGGAGATCAAGTCGGTCGGCCCCGACTCCGACCTCCGGGCGAACGATTGGGCCACGCACGCATTGTAATAGAGGTGTTACTGGCCCGATAACCTTCGAAAACGCCGTTTACAGGGCGCTGTGTTTGGGAAGCAGGGATACGGTTCAGCGCACCGCCGACGAGGACGACTCACGGAGCCTCATCATTCCGGTTCATGCGGCGTTTCGCCTCGCTTGCGGACGGGACCGAGCGACCAACAGCGTGGGGTCGCCGCTCGCCCGACCCGGGTTTTGGCAGTAGATGTCCTGTGAGTGGCAAAATAAAACGACTGGGGCCGAACGTAAGGCGTGGCTGAACCGTATTCCAAGCTTACCGTAGGTAGTCCATTACTATCCTCCCGTAGCGCACGTATTCGGTACATGACGGAGTTCCTGTCAGAGCGAGATTTGGACCGCATCGCCGAGTTCGCGTCGACGCCGAAATACAAGCGCGACCCCGAACAACTGCTGCCAGACGAAGACGAATAGCAGGCGGGGGGCGGCGCTACACGAGGTTCTGTGCTTCGATGGTCCCCCAAATCGTTTCGCCCTGCTCGGTAATGCCGTACACTCGGCCCTTCTGTTGCTCCTCGGAAACGAGCAGGTCGACGAGGTCGCGCTCCCGCAGCCCCCGCAGCGCGCGGGAGATGTGTGCGATCGGACAGTCGGTCTCCTCGGCGATTCGCGAGGGGGTCGCGGGCGATTCCGCGAGCCGCTCCAGTACTTTGACTCGATATGACGAGCTGATGACGTAGCTAACCTCGTCCCAGTCAGCGCTCATCTGTTCCCCAGGTGTGGTTTCGATTGAAGACGGTTTGGTGTGTAAACATACTCAGGTGGCTGCGTGGTACCTCCGGACGCCTGCGGTTTCGTAGTCGACAAGTTCCGACTGTCGATACCGTTATTCTCACCCCTGCTTGTATAGCCATTTCGTCCGTTCAAATCCCATAAATCGAGTAGGAACACCGAAACGCCAGCGGACGCGGCGACGGAACGAAACGCACCCGAGACCCCCCCTGAACGGAGCGTCCTTCGGAGAAGGAGCCGCATACCGACGAGATGTACGTTTAAATAGCTCCTTTGGCGGGTCGGCAGGCAGAACAGTCGAGATTCTCATCTCGCACGCGAAGACGAGCCATCCGATGGGGCTCGTGATAACATTGGTAAATTCACGTGTTCGTGATTGGTAAAAACATACAATACCAGAGGCTGTCTACCGGTGTGAACGACGATTAGAGGCAAGCGACTCTTCGACGGGGGCGAGTATCCAAATACATAGCCACGAAACGGACGATTCGGTTCGAGCGCTCGTTCCGCTTTGTGCCCCACGTTGCTGTCACAAGGCTCAGCGGTGGGAAAAAGGAACCGTCTGAGGGCTTCCGATTTCAGCAGAGTTTTATGAGGGATGCACCAATATTGCAGCAATGTCACACGCTGGGGAGGGCGATGGCCGGACCGAAACGGACGGTTCGGTCGTCTATCGCTCGGATAGCCAAGCGGACCAGAAACTAAGTACGCGCGTACTGGAGGCGCTAGACTCGGTCCCGGGGTACGACGTCGAGAACAGCGACACCGTCGTTTTCGATCACGTCGACCTCGACGCACTCGACGAGTTGTTCGGCCCCGCGAACGGGAGCCCACATCAGGGACACGTCACGTTCCCCGTCGACGATTATCGCGTCACAGTAACGGCCGACGGCGAAGTGACGGTCAGAACCTCGTAACCGCATCGGTAGCGACCACGTCGAGCCGCCTCGGCCATCTGCCTCTTCCCTCCGTTTGTCCCGGACTATTCGTCGGTGGTATCGAAAGAGCGAACCACACCCAAACGACAGGTGGACGTAACTATCCGGTAAGTACCCTGCCAGAACCGTTATCTGCGGTAGGAAGCACTTACCCACTATGCATACGGACGCAGTCCGGAAATCCATCGGAGCGGGGGTTGCACCCGACAACCCCGGCCCCGTGATGCGATGTAAGTTAACGATTACCTCGGATTCGATGCCGGTAATAGGTCTTTACCAGGGGCAAAACGGGGCGCCGATACTGTGACCCGCTCTCTCAGCGAGGCGTGGGAGGACGCCGCCGCCGAACCCGACCCCAACACCGACCTCGATTACGAACTCCAGCCGCTGACGGTCATTAAAATCGAGGAGAAGAAGGGCGGGAGCTACATGATTCTCCCGGGCAATGACGACCACCTCGAAAGCGAGGAGTTCATCGTCGCGGACCCCGGAAGCGTCTGCCGGCTCGACGAGTGCCGCTAGGGTCACTCCTCGTGGTCCAGTAGTTCGGCCGGAATCTCGCGCTGTCGCTGTCTGTGCCGCCAGTACTGGACGGCCGCCGAGACCCCGAAGGCGACGACGAGGGCGACCCCGAGGGCAGTCGTGGGAATCGCCGAGACGACAGGAATGTCCGTGAGGGAAAGCACGAACAACCAGCCGCCGAGCGCCGCGAGAACGAGGTAGTGGATGCGCCACGGATACTCCGGTTCCGTCGTGGGCGTCAGATAGGTATCGAACTCCCCGGCGCGGTTGGTAAGGCGTACCTCCCCCGAGGCGTCGTCGTACTCGACGATGCCGGCCTCCTCCAGTTTCGGGACGTGCGTCTGGTACAGCGAGACGTACACGCGCTTTTGCTGCTGGCGCTGCAGGTCGTCGACGTCGACCTCGTTTTCCAGTGCCGCGATCTGTTCGGCGAGCTCCTTGACGGTCGCCGACCCACCGTGTTCCCGAAGGTAGAACAGCAACATCCGCCGGCGCGTGTTGCTGAGTATCTCGAAGACGAGGTCCGGCGACATCCCACCGGTGGTATCAGCGTCAGAGCTCATTTTCCCTTGCCCGCGGACCCTCTCGTTCGAGCCCGACTACCGGAGTTGACGCTCTCATACACCGGTTGTCAGGCCGTATACGCTTTGTTACGGCGTAGTTAATGGAGGTACGACGAACATACCTTCGGCCAGCCCCCGGAACCTCGTTCGACGGGGTTCTCGCGACGCTCGATACCGACGTTATATAAAAGAAACACCGGATTAAGCCGGGATAGGTAATCTATAACAAACTGGGTCGGTGGTGTCAGGGTAGTCGTACCGAGAAGCTACGACGCTACCGTATCGTCCGCAAACGCGAACCACCGAGAAAGGGACTCATACGGGGGTAACGCCGGTGTAAGCCCTTGAACACACCAACGATGAACACGGACAAACGATCCGGCAGATGGGGGCGACGTGACCGTACCAGCCCGACGAACAGAGCGAGTACAGCAACGCCCGAATCCGCGGCCGAAACATCCCACACGAACGAGGAGGTCGGAAGGCAGTACGTGACTGCCAGCCGGCTCCCAGCGGTGGGCGACGAGTACGTCGAGCGAAGGGGAGGAATTTCGACCAATGTTCCTGTGCCTTCCATAACAGGTCGGTTTATGAGCAATATAAATATTAGTAGGAGGGACACATTGGTAGGGAAGCACAAGGTGGGGATTCAAACATGGCACAAACAATGAGTGGGGCTTCTTCGAGCGACGGCGCTTTGGATGCGGACATCGCCGAGGAAGAACTCGATACCGAACCGGCTCCGGAGGAGACTTCGGAGGCCGACGAACAGCCACCCGAGGCGTTGCCGCTCGACCAAGCGTTCGGGATACTGAAAAACCAGCGGCGCCGAAACGTCCTCGAGTACCTCTACGAGGCCGACGGCGCGGTGTCGCTGAGCGAGGTGGCCGAACAGATCGCCGCGTGGGAAAACGACAAGGAGGTCCGTCAGATCACCTCCAGCGAGCGCAAACGCGTCTACGTCGGGCTCTACCAGTGCCATCTCCCGAAGATGGACGACGTCGACGTCATCGCGTTCAACAAGCCACGCGGCATCATCGAACTGGGGAAGAACGCCGAGGGACTTTACAAGTACCTCGATGTCGACGACGAGGCCGAAGAACCGCCGTGGCACCGGTACTCGGTTGCGCTGTCGCTGGCGGGTGCGCTCGTGCTCGGCGCCGCGCTGCTGGTCCGCCCGATGACGGCGCTTCCGGTCGTCGACCTCGCCGTTGCGACGTCCATCCTCGCGTTTTCGACGTATTCGCTCGTCAATATCAACTGGCTACGAACGAACGGCGACGAGGACGACACGCCCGAGGCGTAGCCCCGACTACCGTCGAGCAGGCCGTTCTTTCTGCCGCGCCGGGCCACTCGGCGAGTCGCGACTCTCGCGGTCCCCGGCCGAACACACAACCAGCGGTAAGCTCGCTCTATCGCCCAACCGACCCGGTGTAGGCGATTCATTACTACCCGGTATCGCCCCCTCGGCCGACTCGAAATGGTCGAGCGAGGCACACGACTGCCCGAGCGAAGCGGGTCACGCGACCGCCGGTCGACACGGGCGAACGAGCCATGAGCATCGAAGCGATCTGTTTCGACCTCGACGATACGCTCTACGATTACCTGCGATACGCGCAGGCCGGCCTCGACGAGGTCGGCGACTACCTCGAAGCACTCACCGGGCGCCAGTACCACGCCGAACTGTTCGACATCTACTTCGAGGAGGGAATCACCGACGACACCTTCGACGTCCTCGCCGAACGTCACGGTCTCGCCACGGAACTCGTCGACGAGATGGAGGAGGCCTATCACGGCGCTATCGGGCCGCTGAAGCCCTACGATGACGCGGAGCCGGTGCTGGCCGAACTCGCCGGGACGTACCGCCTCGGCTGTATCACGGATGCCCGGGGCGGCCACACCAAACTGCGACGGCTGGGTATCCACGAGTACTTCGACGAGGCGCTGGTCACAGGAGCTATCGGGCACTCGAAGCAGGACCCCGAGGCGTTCGAATACCTCCTCTCGAAGCTATCGGCATCGCCGCAGTCGGCAGTCTACGTCGGAGACGATCCGCGCGATTTCCACGCCCCGAACGACCTCGGGATGACCACGGTCCGCCTCCGGCGCGGTCGGTATGCCGACGTCGAACCGACCGACCGAGCCGCCGTCCCCGACAACGAGATTCGGCGGCTGGACGAACTGCCGAACGTCCTCGCGCGAATCGACCGTGTCGAACGCCTCTCGAAGGGGAAGTAGCGACGCGAGGGGCCCCGGGCCGTCACGTTGCGGAGTTCGAGTCGATGTAGAATGCTGACGGACACGGCGCCGGTTTCTACTAGCCGCCGAAAAGAAGCCGATACGTAATTAGATACCGAGCCACTCGTCGTTGCGGACCTCGTAGCCGTTCTCCCGGCAGAACGACGCCGCTTCGCGGCGCACTGCTCGCGAGCCCGGAAGCTTCCCTTTCTCGTGGATGCGCTCGACGACCCACTCCCGAATCGCCCTGATTCCCTCGTCGTCGTCATCGGCGTCGATGGCTTCGAGTTCCCGGAACGTTCGCTCGTAGGCATCGCGCTGAGAGGTCCCGAACTCGACGTTCGGGAGGGTTCCCGCCGCCTCGACCACTCGTTTCATCGCGCTGGCGACGGTCGGCCGCTGGATGCGCACGCGGACCTCCTCGGGCGCATCGAACGTCTCGACGTCGGTGTCCGGCAGCAGTTCCGCGATTTCGTGGGGGCCGTCGGCGGCCTCGATTTCCCGGTCGCCGACCGCCGCGACGATATCGGCTCCCGTCGCCGGGAAGGACACCGATTCGAGTTCCGTCTCGAAGTAGGCGAGTTCCGACGGGTCGACGGGGGGTTCCGGCTCGTCGCGCCGTTCGAGCTCCGTGGCTATCGCCCGCTCGCGCTGTCGCTTGTCGGCCGTGTCGGCTTGCGCCTCTCGGCCCTGTTTGTCGTCTGCCATTCCTATACGAAGGGGCTCCTCGCTCAAAGCTTCGTTGTTAGTTAACGAAACGCAACCCCGATAATGGGCGACTACGAGTCGAAGCGAGAACGCCGACCGTCGACGCTATTCGACGGTGACGCTCTTGGCGAGGTTGCGGGGTTTGTCGATGGAGCGTTCCATCTCGTCGGCGGCGTGGTAGGCGATGAGCTGGAGCTGGACGTTCGCCAGAATCGCCACGAGGTCCGGATGGGTCGCGGGCACCGAGAGGGCTTCGTCGGCGGTATCGGCGAGGTCCGTCGCCGTGCGCGGCGCGACGGCGATGACGGGGGCTCCGCGGGTCTGTATCTCCCGAACGTTGCTCTCCAGTCGCTTCGGGTACTGGCCCGTGCCGATAGCGAAGACCGGCGTCTCCTCGGTCACGAGCGCGAGGGGGCCGTGTTTCAGCTCCCCGGCCGCGAAGCCCTCGGCGTGTTCGTAGGTTATCTCCTTGAACTTCAGCGCGCCCTCCAGCGCAACGGGATAGGCGTTGCCCCGACCGATGAAGAAGTGGCCGTCGTCGCCGAGCCACCGTTCGCTGATGGCTGCGGCCCGGGAGTCCTCGATTACCGTCTCGATGTGCTCGGGAAGCGATTCGAGGGCGTCCAGTCGCTGTCGGCACTCGTCGGTCGGTTCGGCAGTCATATCGCGGACGAGCCGCTCGCCGAGGAGGACCAGCGTCGCCACCTGCGAGGAGAACGTCTTGGTCGCGGCGACGCCGATCTCGGGGCCGGCACGGATAAAGAGGGCGTCGTCGCAGGTACGGGCGGCCGTCGAGCCGATGACGTTCGTCAACGCGAGGGTGCGTGCGCCCCGCTTGCGGGCGCTCTCGAGCGCCTCCAGCGTGTCCGCGGTCTCGCCACTCTGGGTGACGCCGATGACCAAGGTCCCCTCGTCGACCGGGGCCGGATAGGCAGCGTACTCGCTGGCGATGAACGTGCTGGCGTCGATACCCCACTTCGAGAGCAACCACTCGCCGTACATCCCCGCGTGATACGACGTTCCACAGGCGACGAAGTGGACGCGGTCGATGTCGGTGAACGTTCCCGGCGGGAACTCCTCGAGGACGACGTCCTCGCCCTCGATGCGACCGTGGATGGTCTGTCGAAGCGCGACCGGTTGCTCGTGTATCTCCTTGAGCATGTAGTGGTCGTACCCGCCTTTCTCGGCGTCCTCGGAGTCCCACTCGACGGTCTCGACCGGGCGGGAGACCGCGTCGCCCTTCGTGTCGGTCACCCGGTAGTCGTCGGCCGTGATGACGGCGACGTCGTCGTCTTCGAGGTAGACGACGCGGTCGGTGAACTCCAGGAAGGCCGGCACGTCGCTGGCGAGGTAGTTGGCGTCATCGCCGACGCCCACCACGAGCGGAGACCCGTTTCGCGTCGCGTACACGGCCGGGTCGCCGTCGATTATCATCGCGATGGCGTAGCTGCCGTCGAGTTCGGCGATGGCATCGCGGAAGGCCGCCTCCGCCTCGAAGCCGGCGTCCAGTCGCTCCTCGACGAGGTGCGGAATCACCTCGGTATCGGTGTCGCTCGTGAACTCGTGGCCGCGGGCCTGCAGGCCCTCGCGTAGCGTGGTGTAGTTCTCGATGATGCCGTTGTGGACGGCGACGACCCGCCCCTTGCAGCCGGTGTGGGGGTGGGCGTTGGCGTCGGTCGGCGGGCCGTGGGTACTCCAGCGCGTGTGACCGATGCCGATGGGACCGTCGTGGTCCTTCGTGGCGAGTTCGGCCTGCAGTTCCGAGACCTCGCCCTCGCATTTGTCGATCTCGATACCGGTACCGTTCTGTACCGCGATGCCGGCCGAATCGTACCCGCGGTATTCGAGGTTCTTGAGGCTGACGAGCAGGTCCTCGAGCGAGTCGTCGTCGCCGATTCGGGCGGTGATGCCGCACATCAGGAACCCACCCCGAAGGAGGGCGGCGCCCACGAAAGGCGTTCCCGAAGCCGTCCCGAACAGCGCGGCGTTATGCCAGCAACGCCACGATTCGGCCGAATCCGGTCGACACGTCGTCGGTGCTGGAACGGGGCATACACCGTCCGGAACGCGTCGTTACGGGGAGCGTTTCTCAGGCGCATACCGTCGCAAAGGTAGAAACACCCTTTGTTATAGACAGTCTTGCAACATTCGTACGGAAGTGGAGGCCGGTAAGAAACCGGTACTTCGGCACGCGGGTCGTGCTATGCAGGCACCGGTATACGAGGCGGTCACGAACCGCGCTGGGGTCGTCTCATACACCGTCAATTCGATACACGAGGTCCGCATAGGTGTCCCGAAGGCCGTCGTCTTTCGCGAGCGCGGTGACCACCTCGGCGACCGATTCCTCGTCGGCGACGCGACGCGAGTTCGGTCGCTGGTGTTGCGTTTCGGTGAAGCCTTCCGAGCCGGTTGTAGCGATGAAGATGTCGCGCAGTTTCCGGTGGCGGGTCTCGAACTCGGCTGTCGACCGGTTCTGCTCCGACATGCTACCGGCCCCCTGTAACGGTTCGGCCGTTCGGCGCTGTCTCCGCTATGGCGACACGCGAGTGCCGTCGTCGACCCCTGTGAGTAACCCACATGTATTGTGTATGGGGGCGGATGGGAGGAAATAAAAACGGAGACGATAGTTTATTGACGTTCGAGAAATTAGGAGCCACCTTCGTTCGTCGACCGGCATCGACCGGTCCATCGGTTTCGGTGGACGTTCGGCGCCGGCTTTCGAGTGGCCGTAATCCGTCTATAACGAAAGCGTCAGCCGCCGTGATATCCGTATGAGCGCAATAGCTCCGCTACAGTCTTCCGGGTCGATAGCCGTCGCGGAAGCCCTACAACTGATGCCGCTGCAGTTCTCGGGGGACTTCCTCCAGTGGGCGCTGGTGTTCATCGTCCTCGCACTCGTCGCAGCCGCCGTCGGCGCCCGTGGCGTCGCGGGTATCAGCATGACGGTCGCGAAGTGGTTCATCATCATCTTCGTCGCTCTGGCAATCATCTCGCTGGTCCTGTAGGCGGAACGCGACCGTCACACACCGCCGTTAGGAAGTGTATACTGACGGGGAGCGGCGCGGATACGACCGAACATGGCAACCGAACCGGCCGGCCGGGCGGGCAAGCGGCGGCCCCCGATACTGGCGCTCGAGTCCGCGAGCGAGCGGCTCGTGTGCATGTATCTCGACCGCGTCCCGGCCGCGCTCGCCGACGAGATCGCCCGGGACCTGCGGCTCCCCCGGGAGACCATCGCGACCGTCCTCGAATCCTTGACCGAGCGGGGGTTCGTCCGCAGACGTGGACTCCTCTACGTTCTCTCGGTCGAACGGGCGGACTGACACGCGACCGGTCGGTCGACAGCTGCTTTTTGACGTCGTTTAGGGCCGAACTCGCGGTATGTCGTCCGTACAGATGGGGTCACCCTCACGTCGGGCGAGTTCGAGTAGCGGCGCGATGGAGACAAGCGTTTATGTAATCGTCTCCTAACGAGGGTAATTCATCCCTAATCATGGCGTCTCCAGTGGAGATTGACCTCGATTCGGACCCCAGAGTGACTGGCGAGTACGTGCGCGAGGTCCCCCGGGAGTCGGGAACGCTGACGCTCGTGGGCGTCGTCCACGACCACCCGGCGAGCGTCTATCGCGTCCAGCAGGTCGTCGAGGGAATCGACCCCGAGGTCCTCGCGCTGGAGTTGCCGCCGATGTCGGTGCCGCTTTTCGAGCAGTACGCCGAGACCGACCGAACGCCGCCCGTCTTCGGCGGCGAGATGAGCGCCGCGATTCAGGCCGCCGCTCCCGAGACCGCCGTCGGCATCGACCGGCCGACCGGCGGCTTCTTCCGGAGCCTCGGTCGCAAACTCCTCCGAGAGCGGCCGTCCCCCGCGACGGTCCGAAACGTCGTCTCCAGCGCCGCCTCGACGACGAAACACGCAGTCCTGTGTCGGCTCGCGGCCGCAGTCGCCGCGCGGACGTCCATCCGACTGGAGGTCGACGCGCCGGTACCGCACGATATCGACCGCGAGGCCGCCCCCGAGGACCAGGCGACCGACGAACACGAGCAGATTCAGCGGTCCCGCTCGTTCATGGCGGCGTTCCGGACAGCCAGCCGCTCTCGGGCCTCCCGGCTGGCCGACGCGGCCCGAGAGGAGGAGATGGCCGCCCGCCTCTCGGAGCACCGCGAGGGCGACGTCGTCGCCGTTGTCGGTATCGACCACCTCGATTCGCTGGCCGAGCGACTGGCCGACGGGGCGGTCTGACACGGCGCCTCGGCCGAAAGCGAGTCCGACGGCGACCGGGTAGCCGAGGACGAACCACGGGAAATCCGGTCTCGATCAGCCATCTACGATATCGTTACCAGAGACCCATGGCATCTTACCGCAGGACGACAGTCGTCCCCGAAACTCGCAGACAGCAACGGAATCCGATAGGTCCGTTTCGCTAAGCCGACCGAACCGGAAACCAGCTACCGTATAACAATCCGGATTCTCGCCATCGTGACCGTGTGGTAACTCCCAACGACGAAAGCGGCGACCGACCGGAGAACAGTTCGTACAGCAACACACGGCGACAGTTCGTTGCCGGATCGGCCGGCGCCCTCGGCGGGCTCGCAGTCGGCAGCACGCTGGCCGGGTCCGTCCTCGCTCAGGAGGACGACGGCACGGACGACGAGAACGGCGACGAGGGCGACGAGATGCCCGAAAGCGAGTTCGAGGACGACGTCGACATCCTCAACTACGCCCTGACACTGGAGTACCTCGAAGCGCGATTCTACCAGCAGGGTCTCGAGAACATCAGCGAGGAAGAGTTCTGTAATTGCAGGGCGCTCACCGAGGACAGCCACCTGCAGGAGGTCGTCATGGACGAGCTCGCGACGATACAGGAACACGAGGAACAACACGTCGAGACGCTCGTGTCGGCCATCGAGAGCCTCGGCGGGACGCCCATCGAGGAACCTGAGTTCGACTTCGGGCTCGCGGTGCAGTATCCGATGGCGTTCCTCGGGACGGCGGCACAACTGGAGGACATCGGCGTGTCCGCCTACGCGGGCGCGGCGCCGTACATCGAAAGCGAGGACCTGCTCCCGCCCGCGCTCGGCATTCACAGCACCGAAGCGCGGCATGCGGCGTTCCTGCGGACGCTCGTCGGCGAGTCCGCCTTCCCGAACGTCATCGACGAGGCCCGGTCGCGGCCCGAGGTCCTCGAACTGACATCCGGCTTCATCGTCGAGGCTGACGAGGAACCCGTCGACAACGGAACTGACACCCCGGCCGACAACGGCACCGAGGGACCGGTCGATAACGGGACCGATGTCCCAACCGATAACGGAACGGACGTTCCAACCGATAACGGCACCGACGTCCCCACTGACAACGGCACCGACATTCCGACCGGTAATGGGACCGAAACAGCCGGCCAATAGCTAAAATCGCCAGATAGCGCCTGCATACAGCCGGTCATCCGGCTGTAACGCAGGGCTACCGGACGCCCCTGTTAGATATCATCTCCATAACAATACCGAGCGGAGATATATCCCCATACGCAATGGAACGAAAGCACGTCACCGACGACGACGAAGGCAAAGCAGTAGTCGATTCGAGCGGTCAGAAGATCGGTATGATTACCGAGGTCAGGTCCGGCACCGCGTACGTGAACGCGGACCCGGGACTCACCGACACCATCCGCTCGAAACTCGGCTGGGGCGACGCCGATGATGACGACTATGCCCTCGAGGAGAGTCGCATCGACACGGTAACCGACGATGAGGTTCGGCTCAAGAGCAACTTCTAACGTCGGAACCACCCCGACATCGACTTTTTTGCTGGTGCTCGACGGAAGCTGAGAGAGGTCATCGCTACCGAAGGTCCACGAGTCTCAGGGGCGACCCAGTCGCGTCGACAGTCGTATCGGCGTAGGTCTGCGGGTCGGCGGTCGGTTTCACGCGCTGGGCCCGCACATGACGACGCTTCCCTCGTCGTAGACGCCGTCGGGGGTCACGACGCGGCCGCCGACGATAGCCGTCGATTTCGCTCGCGCGGTCGGTCACACATCGGCGGAACCGTACCGCCGTGTCGGCCTCAGATTCGTTCCGAAATCAGGCGTTGCCCGTCGATGCTGTTTCGAATCCGAGGTACGGAAGGACGTCGGTTAGTCCGAGGCATCGGGCTTTTCGACCTCGGTGATGAGGACGTCCCAGTCCGGACTCTCGGGGCCGTTTCGACACTCCCAGCCGCCCCGGACGTCGATGCCGTTCTCGTTGGCCCGGTGGAGAATCGTCTCCAGTTCGGCATTCAGTTCGGCGTCGGTCGTCGGTCCGGTTCCGTCGGCGGTCATTCGTGTGGGTCCTCCCCGTCGGGTGCTGCCGGAGCCGTCCCGTTCGATTTCGTGATGGCGATTCGGCCAAGGGCGTTCACCGTGACCGTGTGACCCGCCAGGGAGAACGTGACGGCGATATCGCCGTCAGAACTCCCGTCGTTGCAGAAGACCTCGTTGAGGGCGTCGGTATCGACGACCTCGTGAAGCGGCCGGAGGTCTGTCGGACACCGCCCGGTCAACTCCGAAAGCGTCGCGATGACCGCCATGCTGGCGGGCATCGATTCGGGGTCGTACTGGGCCTGACAGGCGTCAGCTTCACGGGTTTGTTCGAACGATTTCAATTCGACACCAGCCTTTGTAGCGACCATTAGTTGTCTGACTCTAGCGCCGTCACGCGGTTCAGTAGGTGCACAGATAATACAGGAGGTATAAATACTATCTCGGAAGGAGTGCCCCGGCGATGAGGCGCCGATGGCCGCGCTTGAGGCGTTCGGAAAGCGACTGCTGTGTGACGCCGAGTTCCTCGGCCAGTTCCGCAAGCGACGTCGCCCTCGGAGAGTCGAAATATCCGCGCTCGTAGGCCAACACGAGCGCCTCTCGTTGCCCCTCCGTCAGTTCGTAGTCGTCATCCTGCACCGGTAGCAGTTCGTGGACGGCGGTTATCTCGATTCGAATATCGTGTTCCTGACACACCGTCCGAAACTCACCGATGGCCTCACGGCTCTCGCCTCGAACCTCGAATCGCCAGCCGTCTTTCGTGCCGACCCCCGAAAGCACGACCACGTTGGTATTCGCCAGCGCGCTCAAGAGGCCGAAATACTCGCTTTTCCATTCGGCGCGCATGAGATACTCGTCGTCGACGCCGTCGACGAGTGTGATACTGACCAAGCCCGCGTGGGGCTCGAACGCGGCTTCGATGTCGTCGGCTTCCGCGCCACGGACCCAGAAGTAGGGGATGATGAACGTCTCGTGGGGGATGAGTCGCTCCAGTTCGACAGTCACCTCCGGCAGGTTCTCGAAGACGGTCCCGAGTGGGAACTCCTCGACCGGACTGCTGAACTCCATTACCGTTGCCATACGGACGAGTCGGGACGAACGGGCATAATCAACAGGGGTGGTACACCAAGGCGGCCCCCGAACCGGCCGCCCGCTGTGACAACGAGCGCCCGGCCGAGGCACGGCCCTGATAACTTGCATGGTATACCATGCTATCCCGTTTAGTGTGGGGACGGTCAATCGATGTATCACGGACAGTAATGAGTGTCATCGCAGAATTCCGCGTACCATCTACCGACTTCGAACTCGGGCGCATCCTCACTATCGACGGGGACACGACGATCGAACTCGAACGTCTCGTCCCCATCGGTGAGGCGACCGTCCCGCTCTTCTGGGTCCACAACTCGACGCGGGATTCGTTCGTCGAAAACGTCCAAAGCCACCCCGGCGTCAACAACGCCGCGGAGGTCGACGTGTTCGAGGACCGGACGCTTTTCACCCTCGATTGGGAACCCACCGACGACCACCTCATCCAAGGAATTCAGGAATCCCAGGGGCAACTGTTGAGCGCCGTCGGCACGCCCGAGACATGGGAGTTCGAACTCCGATTTCCCGATTACGACGTTCTCACCGAGTTCTCGACCTACTGCGAGGAGTCGGGCATCTCTCTGACCATCAATTACGTGTACAACCCCACGGAGCCGGATGCCCACCCATGGTACGGCCTGACCGACCCCCAGCGCGAGGCGATGACACTCGCCGTACGGATGGGGTATTACGACATTCCGAGGGGCTGTACGACCAAGGAACTCGCCGCCGAACTGGGCATCTCCGACCAAGCCGTGACCGAGCGACTCCGACGCGGCATCGTCTCCCTCGTGTCGAACACCCTCGTCACCGCCGAATCGGCCGAATCGTCCGAATAGAGCGCCTTCGCATTGTACACCATGGCGAATCGTCACAAGTCATGGGGGACTCCACTATGTATGAACAGTCAGTCGAGTCGAACGTCGGCGATAGTCGGAGCGCTCGAATGACGCCACCAGAAACCAGAGCCGAACGGTCGGCTCCAGTAGACGCAGTCCTCTCGGCAGTCGCCGACGAGCACCGACGAGCCACACTGCGGTTGCTGAATCACAGCGACAGGGAGGCGATGGAACTCGACGCGCTTGCGGACCGAGTCGCCCACGTCACGACCACACAGGCTTCCGAGGCGGACCACCGCCGCCGCGTCCGTATCGCGCTCCATCAGATTCACCTCCCGAAACTGGACGCCTACGGCCTGCTCTCCTACGACCCCGAAACGAAGGAGGTCCGAAGCGGTGCCGACGAACTGAGCGCGGAACTGCTGGCCGTTCTCGACGACTACGAGCCCGGGGAATGACCGGCAGTGCGCCGCGTGGCGCCGGTACCCACGAGAGACGATATCACCCGTTTCACCTCCCTTAGACAGTGTTATCCCGCTTCAGCAACTACATCTATATGACAACGACCGTGCCCGCGAAACGACCCTCACCGACCGACGCCACACCGCGTCAGAAGACGATGCTCTTCTGTCCGGACTGTGACCACGAAAGCGATATCGACGGCGACTGGACCGTCCACGAGGAACCGAACCGGCGCGTCTACGAATGTCCCGTCTGCAGTACCACCATCGCGAAACGGCCCCGGCCGAAACCGCTGCTTTCTCCCTGACCAGCGTCGTCTCACGCTGTCGGCGGCAGATTCCTCCCGTCTGCCGGTGGCGGTGTTCGCCTTGTAGCTGTTAGAGTTGACGAGGATAGAACGTAATAGATTTGTGATTACTACACCATACTCTAATATGAACTGTCAGACCCACCACGGCCGCTCGTCGCGTCCGTCCGCGAGTGTATTCGACCGTACCACTGGCACGGGAGTTGGTCCGACCCTCGTGTGTCCCCACTGGACTGCGGTATGACGCTGTACGAGCGCATCGCGGACCTTCCGTTGACGATATCGGGTTCAGATCGGACCAGCCGCCGCCGAAAGATGGTGGGCGAGACGACTCGTGTCACCTCAACGTTCGTCCTGCTGGCGGAAGATGAATTCGGCGCTGGCGAAGACGTCACGCACGAGGCTGTCGACCACGAAGCGTTGCCAGAGACATTGCCGTTCGATTTTGCAGGCGAATATACGTTCGACGAGTTCTCACAGTCGCTCGAAGCCGTCGACCTCTTTCCGACGAAGCCACCCGAGCGCGAAATCTCACGGTCGTATCGACGCTGGGCAGTCGAGAGTGCCGCACTCGACCTGGCCCTCAAACAAAACGACACGACACTGGCGTCCCGCTTCGGTCGGGAGCGCTCACCGGTGCGATTCGTTGTCAGTACTCCGGTCCCGGATGGGGATACGACTCGAGTCGAAGGGATACTCGCAGTCAACCCCTCCTGCGAGTTCGCGCTTGAGCCGACGGATGAATGGACCGCGGACACCTTCGCGAGACTCGCGGAGATGGACGCAGTCCGCGTACTCGATTTGAACGGCCAGTTCGGCGGAGACGGCGACAGTCGAGCACCGAATCCCGAGCTCTATCGCCGGGTCTTCGAGACGTTCCCCGATGCTATCGTGACAGACCCTGTCGTCTCCGACGACGTACACGACCTGCTCGCGGCGAATTCGGATCGTCTCTCGTTGGGTGCGTCGGTCCGCAGCACAGCCGACATCCGTGATGCGCCGTTCGAGCCGAACTGGTGTTCTATCGTCCCGTCGCGGTTCGGAACCGTCCGGTCGCTTCTCGAGACGATCGAGTACTGTGCGGAACGGGACATCAGTATGTACGGCGGTGGCCAGTGCGAACTCTGTGTCGGACGCGGGCATATCCAACTGCTCGCGTCACTGTTCTACCCCGACGCCCCGAACGAAGTCGCGCCGCGAGCGTACAACAAACCGACGGTGAAAGCGGACCTGCGCTCGAGCCCTCTCGAGCCGCCTGAGGAGCCGACCGGGATGGAATGGAAGCAACTCGAATTCGAGTAGCGGGCGCCGCGTGAACTGCTGCAAGGTTCTACGGCTCTACCTGATGGTGTTCTGTGATGCTCTACGTCGAGACGGCATTGACTGGTCGACCGTAAAAAATCGTCATCAGAGAGAACGCGTTCGGACAGAACGCGTTCGATACGACCGTGTCACGCTAGGTTACGATTCGGTCAGGCGCCGTCGGAGGACGTAGTGAAGGATTCCGCCATGTTCGATATATCGCACTCCCGCAGGTGTCCCGACCTGAGCCGTCACCGGGAACTCGACCGACGAACCGTCCGACCCCTCTGCGGTAACCGTCAGTTCGGCCATCGGCTCCAGCCCGTCGTCCAACCCGTATATACTGTAGACCTCTGAGCCGTCCAATCCGAGCGACTCCCACGAGTCACCGTCCTGGAACTGTAACGGCAGTACGCCCATCCCGACGAGATTGTCCCGATAAATGCGCTCGTAGCTCTCCGCGATGGTCGCGCGAACCCCGAGGAGGTCCGTCCCTTTTGCCGCCCAGTCACGACTCGATCCCGTCCCGAACTCCTCGCCCGCCATCACAACGAGGGGAGTCCCGTCCTCGCGGTAGCGTTGGCTGGCCTCAAAAACGGTCGTCTGCTCACCCGTCGGATGATGGATCGTGTAGCCGCCTTCGACGTCATCGAGCATCTGATTCTCGATTCGGACGTTGGCGAACGTCCCACGCATCATCACCTCGTGGTTGCCCCGGCGGGCACCGTACGTGTTGAACGCATGGGGCTCGACGCCGTGGTCCATCAGCCACTGCCCGGCTGGTAGGTCCGAACCGAACGGTCCCGCGGGACTGATGTGGTCGGTCGTGACCGTATCACCTAGGGTCAGCAGCCCACGCGCGTCCTCGACGTCGGAGACGCCGGGTTTCTCCAGCGGGAAGTCCTTGAAGAACGGCGGCTCCCGGATGTACGTCGAATTCTCGTCCCACTCGTACACCTCGCCGGTCGGTGCGTCCAGCGCGTCCCACCGCTCGTCGCCTTCGAACACGGAGGCGTACTTCTCCTCGAACATCGACGGGTCAACGAAGTCGTGTACCGCCTCGTGAATCTCTCCGCTGTCTGGCCAGAGGTCCGCGAGATAGACGGGATTGCCGTCGTCGTCGTGCCCGAGTGGGTCGTTCTCCAGGTCGATATCCATCCGACCGGCGAGCCCGTAGGCCACCACCAGCGGCGGGCTGGCGAGGTAGTTCGCCCGTACTTTCGGATGGATGCGCGCCTCGAAGTTCCGGTTCCCGGAGAGGACGCTCGTCGTCCAGAGGTCGTGTTCGTCGATGGCCGCCTCGATAGACTCCGGGAGCGGCCCCGCGTTCCCGATGCAGGTCGTACAGCCGTAGCCCACGACGTTGTAGCCGAGGTCCTCGAGATACGGTAGCAGTCCCGATGCCTCGAGGTACTGGGTCACGACGCGGCTGCCTGGTGCGAGACTCGTCTTGACGTAGTCCGGGACGTCGAGGCCACGCTCGACAGCATTCTTCGCCAGCAACCCGGCCGCCAGCATCACGGATGGATTCGACGTGTTCGTACAGCTGGTAATCGCGCTGACGACGACGCTCCCATGGCCGATCTCGACCTCGTTGCCGTCGAGATTCACGGTGACGCGCTTAGTGAGAGGTCCGAGGTCGGAGACACCTCGGTCAGCGTCCACGACCGCCTCGCCGCCGTCGGTCCGACCCATCGACTGGTCGCTCTCACCGAGCCACCGGGCCAGCGCCTCCTCGTCGGTGTCGTCGAGTTCGTCCTCGAACTCACCGTGGAGCAGTTCCCGGAAGTGGGTTCGCATGTTGCCCATCTCGACACGTGACTGTGGCTTCTTCGGCCCGGCGAGACTCGGCGTCACGGTCGAAAGATCCAGTTCGACCGTCTCGGTGTACTCGGGATTCTGCTCACCGAATAGTCCCTGGGCATCCAGGTACTCCCGGACGAGTTCGATGTGTTCCTCATCGCGACCCGTCAGTTCGAGGTAGTCCAAGGTGGCCTCGTCAACGGGGAACATGCTGATGGTCGAACCCTGCTCGGGTGCCATGTTGGCGATGGTCGCCCGGTCGGGGACTGTCAGCGTCTCCACGGCGGGCCCGTAGAACTCTACGAATCGGTCAACGACGCCGACATCCCGAAGCAGTTCGGTGACGTGGAGCACGAGGTCGGTCGCCGTCGCCCCTTCGGGCAGTTCGCCGGTGAGTTTGACGCCGACGACCTCCGGGAGGTTCATCGTGATGGGCTGGCCGAGCATCGCGGCCTCGGCTTCGATACCGCCGACACCCCAGCCGACGACGCCGATGCCGCCGATCATCGGCGTATGGCTGTCAGTCCCGACGAGCGTATCCGGGAACAGCCAGTTGTCGCCGTCCTGCTCGCGCTCATGGACGACCTGCCCGAGGTACTCCAGGTTCACCTGATGGACGATACCGGTCCCGGGCGGGACGACGCTGAAGTCATCAAAGGCGTTTTGCGCCCACTTCAGCGCCTTATATCGTTCGCTGTTCCGTTCGTATTCCAATTCGACGTTCTTCTCGTAGGCGTCCTCGCTGCCGAAATAGTCTACTTGGACGCTGTGGTCGATGACGAGGTCAATAGGAACCTCGGGTTCGACGAGACTCGGGTTCTGGCCCTTCCGCTCGACGGCCGACCGAAGTGCAGCCAGGTCGACGACGGCGGGGACGCCGGTGAGGTCCTGAAGGATGACCCGAGACGGTTGGAACGGGATGTCAGCGTCGGGAACGTCCGGTTGCCAGCCAGCGAGGTCACGGACGTCTTCCTCAGTGATATCCGCCCCGTCGGCATTTCGAAGCACGGACTCGAGGAGGACACGGATACTGACCGGTAACTTGTCGAGGTCACAGAGACCCTGCTCTTCGAGGACCGTGAGGTCAGCCATCTTGTAGGTCGTTCCATCGACCTCGAACTCGCGGATCGCATTGAAGGGATTCATTATTCGTGGAATATTTGGGTTGAGCAACCGTTATTCTTGCCCCCGCTCTCGGGAGACTGGGCCCGAACAGTTCGAGTTACACGCTGAACCGGACCGAGAGGGCCCAAAGCGGTCGTCGCGCTCACATTCGGCTCGCAATACGGCCCTGAATGAGGTGACTCGTTTTTATCAGAATTCATAGGAATCATGCACCCGTTTCCAGATCAGCCTCACTAAGCATGCGTTCAGGAGCGATTCGCGAGAGTCGCATTGCGTTCCCTGTCTCGCCGGGGGAGTTAGTTCGATAGAGGGTGTCCTTCGCTGTGTATTCGGAGTATCCTTCGAGTGATTTCGGATTCTTTCCGCGCTCAATCAGCCAGTTAGCGAAGCCTCTACGTGTTACTTCCCACGTCTGGAGTTGTTTGTCGTGCAGTACGTCTGCGGCGTCTCGCGTTGTCAGCGGCAGGTTTTCGAGTCCCATTGTAGTATTTGCCCTAACACGTTACAAAACCACCAGAGGGCGGTGGAGTGGGAATTGAACCCTGCTTTTTTGTCGTAACGTGTTCGTATCTACGCGGTCAGAAAACAGCCGAAAATTGCAAGACGTGGGCCGAATAAACATGCTCCGTCAGGGATTCGAACCCTGGTCCTTGCCGTGAGAGGCCCGAGGGGTCCGCGGGAACGCCTCCGGGAACATCCCGCCCAAGTACCGCCGAAATCGGGGTTTCAGCCTGCTTCAGTAGACCTATTTCGCCTGTGTATATATAAAATACCCAGACGATTGTCCTCTCGGCAAGTCCGGTTCGAAGGACTGCGTCTGATTGATCTACTCGGCCTTTAATGCGGTATTTCGATATCGATCATCTCTCTATCACGTGAGGTTTCGATCTCCACTGGATAGTTGAGATGTATAATACGGCCGCTCTATTCGTCGATTACTTTGATCTGACTCTCATCCTTCGTTGAGAGCTATAATGAATCTACCAACTCGTCGGATACAGTAGCGGTCAAATACACGAACTTCATCACCGTGTTCACGTTGTCACTCCGTGCAGCTGGTAGACAATCCAGATATTTTGCTGTTTGAATGTGTTGGGTTTGTGTCCCCTCACACCTTCTTATGAATAATGGTTGATACCAGTAGATCAGGTATACGACCTTATTTTAAGCGTTTCCTAAATCAATACGGTTATGTATACAAGCGTTAAACGTTGTGTTAATAGAATCCAGAACGCTGCTTGAACAAACGGTCGATGAGTGGGAAGACAGACATGGTAGGGCCCAAATCATGACACTTGAGGGCTCTGACGAGAACCAACTGCGATTCTGTTACAAGGACAGCGAGTTCGTAGACCAGCCTTTTAACGACTTCCTCAAGATAGGATGCGGCCGAACGAACTGGTGAGGTCGTCGAGACGACTTCATCAGTCCGCTCGGCATCCCCCTCGGAAGGTGACACCGTCTATTTCGGGAGTAGAGGAATCAGACAGTAAGGCCGGTGGGTACACTCCGTTTCGGTAAACAATCACTATACCACAGGCTACGTAGCTGTCACCGATCTTCCCGTGTGCAACTAGTCGGTGTCACGAACCACAGTAGAATAACACTATTATGCTTGTTAGAGTTTTATACGTTTCCTGTGAACACACCAATCCGACAATGTCGGGAGTATATAAAAGGTCGCACTTCCAATTTTTAACATTATATCTCCATATATGAAAAATAATAATACGGGTAACCGATTAATATCTCTATCCTAGTCGAATTTCTATGTATTTATTTAGTTATAATGGTTTCACCTCAGATAGAACACAGATGAAAGCGTGTGGATCGGTGATTTTGCCCAATTACCTAGTTAATATTCCAAATGAAGAGCACTCAACAGAGTAGCTTGGTGGAAAGAGTCCGACGAAGTCGGATATCCATTTTGATGGCGTAGCCGATAAACTACTGCTTTTCGAACAGGAATCAAAAGAGAGGATAGGTCTGGTTTAGATATCGTGTGGATAGTTGACTCTTATCATGATTCGACGATGTCGGATAAGGCTTATTATCTTCCTCTGCTAGAGCATGGCCATGAGCAAAAACGTCAAAATAAACGCGGTCGAAAACACAACAAAGCTGCTTGAGATTGTCTCTCGAGAGGGGCGAATTGGGGTCTCGGAAGTCGCTGAGAAGGCGGATATGCCGAACAGTACTGCACATGACTACCTTCGATCACTAGATGAAACGGGATACCTGATTAGCAACTCCGACGGATACGCATTGAGTACGCGACTGCTGGAACACGGTGCCCGCCGACGCCTCGACATGGAAATCTATCGGACAGCGAAGCCACAAATAAAGAAACTGGCTCAGGAGACTGGCGAACACGCTTCGCTGGTGATCGAAGAGAGTGGCATGGGTATTCTTCTGGCTACGATGATGGGAGACGACGCTGTCGAAGTCGTCACCCACGACGGAACGAGAACGCCGCTTCACGCCACGGCTCCGGGACGGACAATCCTAGCGAATCTCTCACCGGAGCGTGTCGAGGAGATCCTTGAGAGACATGGACTCCTTCAAGTAACGAAAAATACGATAACGGATCGTGAGAAGCTCATGAGTGAGCTCGAAACAGTTCGTGACCAAGGGTACGCATTTGAGAAGGGAGAAATAATGGACGGAATGCGTGGTGTCGGTGCCCCGATCATCCGTCGCGATACAGAAGAGGTCCTTGGTGCCGTGAGCGTCTATGGGCCGACGAGCCGGACCCGTAACAAGGAGTTCCAAGAGGCCGTTCCCGAATTACTCATCGAGGCCGCGAACGTAATTGAACTGAACATGACCTCTCGTTGATTTCCCCTGTAAGTATTTTCCTATCTTTAAAATATAAATCAATCATAACTCAAACAAAGAAAACAGCGAATTCCACTACGTAGGCGGCTTGAAGGAACCAACTAGAGACTGAATTTGCCGCCCCCTCGCTAGAAATCCGGGGAAAGATTAATAACACTACCTTTGCATGTGATTCACGAGCAGTGTAATAGGAGCAACTATAATGTACAAACGACAATGAGCTATTTAGTTAACGTCGATATCGGTGGAACACACACCGACGGTGTTGTAATCGATGAACAGGGCGATATAATTGACGGGAAGGTAGCGTCCACGCCGGACGACTTCTCGGAGGGGTTCTTCAATTCGCTGGAGGTCATAGCGGACAAGATCGGAACGGATGTTGAGGGACTCCTCAACGACGCCGAGCTCGTCTCGCACGGGACCACAGTCGGGACCAACGCGGTTCTAGAAGGTGACGACGTGGATACGAAACTGGTCACCACGAAAGGAGCCGAGTCGGTACTGTCGATGATGCGCGGTGCCCCAGGGCGGACCAGTGGTCTCTCCGTTGAGGAGTATCTCCACATGCAGGAGGTGACCAAACCAGACAGGCTGGTTTCGAAAGAAGATACGTATGGGCTTAACGAACGTATCGACTGTATGGGGGATGTAGTTGTCGAGTTCAACGAGGAGCAAGCCCGGGAAATCGCGGCAGAAATCGCCGAGTCAGACGTCGATTCGGTCGCGATCAGTTGCCTGTGGTCGTTCCTCAATCCGGAGCATGAGGAGCGTATGGAAGAAATTCTTGAGGAAGAAGTTGATGGCGACGTGTTCCTGACGCGGAGTAGCGACCTGACACCGACGTGGGGCGAGTACGAGCGGACTGCGGCGACTGCAATAAACGCTCTCATCGGGCCATCGACGTCTGACTACATCGAAAAGATCGACGACCGCCTCGAAGAACTGGGATACGACGGAACACTGCTCGTGATGCAGGTTGGTGGCGGAGTGGCCCCAGCGGAAGACGCGATCAATGAACCAGTCCGAACGATCGACTCGGGTCCGGCTGCCGGGATGACTGGATGTAGCTATCTCGCGGATACGCTGGAACACGAAAATATCATCGCAGGCGACATGGGTGGCACTAGCTTCGACGTCGGCCTCATCACGGATGGGGAACCGATTACAAAAGCCACCAACGTTGTCCGTCAGTACGACTACAGTATTCGGAACATCGACATCGAGTCTATCGGGAACGGCGGCGGTTCCATCGCGTGGGTCGAGGAGAATACCGACCGACTCCGTGTCGGCCCCGAGAGTGCCGGTGCCGATCCCGGACCCGCGTGTTACGGTCAAGGTGGTGAGAAGTTCACAGTGACCGACGCAGCTGTTCTCTGTGGCTTCATCGATCCGGAGTACTTCCTCGGAGGCCGCGAGTCACTGGACATAGACAGTGCGAAAGCGGCTGCCGAGGATCTCATGGACGCCACTGGGATGGACCTGATGGACGTTGCTCGTGGCGTGATCGAGATCTCCAATGCACAGATGGCAGATCTCATCAGCCAGCGGACGATCAACAAGGGCCACGACCCGCGTAACTTCACCGTATACGCGTACGGGGGCGCAGGCCCGCTGTATCTGCCGTCGATTGCCCACCGGCTTAGCGTCGACGAGGTCGTCATCCCGACAGGTGACTCCTCGTCCGTCTGGTCGGCGGTCGGCATCTCTTCGTCCGACGTGCTCCATCGCAACGAGAAATCGAACATGCGAACGTTCGCTCCCTTCGACCCGGAGGAGTTGACAGAACAGTTCGCGGCCATCGAGGACGACATCCGGTCTGATCTGAAATCGGAGGGCTTCGACGAAGAGGATACCCGTCTGGAGCGGTACGCGAACCTGAGTTACGGACTACAGGTTCACGAGGTCACCGTACCAGTCCCGTCCGGTGAACTAACCGAGGACGATATGGACGAACTCATCGGTCGGTTCGAACAGAAGTACGAACAACTCTACGGTGAGGGCGCGGGTGCGAGCCAGACTGGTTTCGAGCTTGTCACCGTCCGCGTCGACGGGTACGGCGAAACCACGAAGCCGAACCTGCGTGCCGAAACCGCAGAGGCCCAAGCCGACGGTGGCAACGTCGAGACGGAGGAGATCTTCTGGCCGGCTGAGGATCGGTATCTCGACACGACGGTGTACTACCAAGACGACATCGGTCCCGGAATGACTTTCGAGGGACCCGCTGTCATGCGGCTGAACAACACGACAGTGGCCGTCCCCAAATCCGACTCGGGCGAGATTGACCAGTACAACAACATCATCATCCGATCATGATTCCAGCACAGATGCGCGACGCGACGGAGAATCGACAGCAGTGCGGGGGTAACTATGTCAACTGACGACCAAGGCCACGAGGGATCCAACGTCTGGGAGGACTTCCAGAAGGGATACGTCCCCGAAGACGACCTCGATATCCATCCCAGTCTGGATCTCCACGAAGAATACACCAAGGATATTGACACGGTAACATACGAAGTACTTCGCCACAGGCTCTGGACCGTCAACGAGGAACACGGACAAACACTCGAGAACGTCTCCGGGTCGCCGGTTGCGTACTTCGGGCAGGACTTCAATCCGACGTTGATGACACACGATGGCGAGGTTGTGTTCAACGGTCCCTACGTGCAACTGTTCTCGCCGATTGCGGAGTTGCAGGTGAAGTGGATCCTCGAGAATCGGAGCGACAACCCGGGTATCGAACCGGGCGATGTCTTCATTTCGAACGACCCGTGGGTCGGCAGTACACACCAGCCGGACGTGTTCTTCGTCGCACCAATCTTCGTCGACGGAGAGTTGTTCTGCTGGATCGCGAACACGCTCCACCAGTACGACATCGGCGGCCAGAGTGCAGGGAGTTTCGTTCCCAGCGCAGACGACGTGTTCGATGAGTCGACACCGATTCCACCGATCAAAGCCGTCGAGAATGGCGAGGTTCGCAAGGACGTCAAGCAGATGTACCAGCGCCACTCGCGGATGCCCGACATGGTCGGGTTGGATTTCAACGCACAGGTGGCTGGGCTGCAGGTTACCCAAGAGCAGATTGACGAACTCATCGACGAATACGGGGCCCAGACGGTCAAGGGCGTGATGGACCGCATCATCGAGGACTCGGAGACGAAGTTCCTCGAGAAATTGCGTGAATTGCCGGACGGTACCTGGCGTGCCCGCGAGTACATGGAAGGGTCGAAGACTGGTGACGACGACCTGTACGTGGCGGAACTCCAACTTGAGAAGGACGGGGATACGCTTACCTTCAGGAATAAAGGCAGCGCCGAGAACGAGGGATCGATGAACCTCACGTACGCAGGTTTCCGAACGGCTATCTCCTGTGTCGTGAACCCAATGTTACTCTACGACCAGCTGTGGGTTACGAGTGGCGCCTACCGCCACATCGATATCAACACCGATCCGGGAACACTGAACCGGGCGGAATACCCCTCAGGTGTCAGCTGTGGCGGCACGCTGAGCATCGAGCTTTCCATTGCGTTGATATACGACGTTATGACCCGGATGCTCTCGGCATCGGACGAAACACGTGAAGACATCATCACAGATCCGCTGGCTGGACTAATCGTCCTCTCGCAGGCCGGCATGGACCAGTGGGGCAACCCATTCGGAACGATGAATCTGGACGTGATGGGAACTGGCTTCGGTGCGCGGACAGACAAGGACGGCATCGACGTCGGTGGCATCCTTTTCTCGCCGAAAGGGCCGCTGCCCAACATCGAGAACAACGAGCAGGATTATCCGATGCTGTACCTCTACCGGCGTGAATCGCAGGACTCCGCTGGACACGGCGAATACCGCGGTGGAGGTGGCATGGACTCCTGTTTCATACCACACAACACCGAGGCTATCCAGACCGTCGTCGCCGGGAACGGAGGTGTCACGCCGAACACGCGCGGCATCGCCGCCTACCCCGGTGCGCCGATCCGGAGCCGAACCGTCGACGACTCCGACATCTTGGAGCAGTTCGAGAACCAAGAGATTCCGGACGACATCGAGGAAGTCAACGGGGATATGGAGACGTACCCCCCGAAAGCCGAGTTCGTCCAAGGTGCGTTGGACGTAATGGAGACCCGCTCGCCGGGGACGGCGGGCTACGGCGATCCGCTCGAGCGTGACCCCGAGAAGGTCCTCGAAGACGTGAAGGAGGAGATCATCAGTGAGGAAGTCGCAACCGATATCTACGGCGTCGTGTTCGATGCTGATGACGGCGAACAGACTGTGAACGAACAGGCAACTGAAAACCGACGTGAGGAGATCATCGAGACGCGCCTCGCGGAGAGTACTATCCCTGCGGAGGAATAATCATGCAGATACAGAAGTACCTCGATCTCGACGAAGACGCCCAGACCATATCGTGTCGCCAGTGCGGTGAGACGCTCTGTGACGCCGAGGAGAACTACAAGGAGTACTCGGCGATGCGGACCGGTCCCGTCACAGACGCGGGACCAGCGTTCGAACCGCCCGAAAAGCTGCTTGGGGAAGACCCACATCTCGAGTTCCGACAGTTCTTCTGTCCTAGCTGTGGTGTCTTGTTCGATCACGAATTCGCTCGTGAGGACGATCCAATCCTCCACGATATCGAACTCGACGTCGACGGGATGACCGCCTGAAACGGCCGCTAACGACTAATCCCGCTCTCTGTAGCGGGATTCCGTCCCGTAGATATTTAACACTGCGACGTATTGTGGCCTGTAATGTCTGAAGATTCGGAGTACCTCGACCAGTTGGTCGATGAACGCCAGCTCCGTGAGTACCTGACGGCTGAACTCGGGGCATCGGACACATTCGAGGTGACGTACCACGAAGGCGGGAACTCGAACGAGATTCTCTTCGTCACGTGGGACAACATGGATCTCGTTCTTCGTCGGCCGCCGCCGGGCGAGACGGCGAGCACAGCGCACCAAATCCTCCGTGAGTATCGCGTCCTCTCGGCGCTTCAGCCGACACCGGTTCCCGTTCCACGAACGGTTCTCTCGTGTGAGGACACGTCGATTATCGGTGCCGAGTTCTATCTCATGGAGCGCGTTGAGGGAGAAGTCATTGGTGATTCGGAGCCTGAACGGTTCGCGACGCCGGAGTATCGCCGACAGATCGGGACGGAACTTATTGAAACTCTATCACATATCCACACGGTTGATTACGAGGCGGTCGGACTCGGTGACTTTGGCCGTCCGTCCGGATTCACACAGCGTCAGGTCGACCGCTGGACGAAACAGATGGACTGGCTCTACGAGGAGAAGGGACACGACCGACACGTTTCCGATCTCGAATCGCTCCGTGACTGGCTCTTGGATAACGTCCCCGAATCACACCCTGAGACACTTGTCCACGGTGACTTCCGGCTCGACAACATGCTGTTTGGAACTGGGACACCACCCGAACTCGTGGCAGTTCTGGACTGGGAACTCAGCACGCTCGGTGACCCGCTCACTGATCTCGGGTTTCTGCTCGCCCACTGGCGCGACCCGAAGGACGACGCCGACCCCGCGATTCCCGAGTGGACGTCACCTCACACGGAGCACCCTGACTACCTGACGAGGGAGCAACTCGTCGAACGGTACGAAGAATTGACCGGGTTAGAGTTCACGAACGAGCGGTTCTATAGAGCGCTGGCCGTATTCAAAGAGGCGGTCGCCGGTGAGATGTTCTACGCCCGATATCTCGACGGCGAGACAAGCGATCCGCTCTACCCACGGATGGAACACCGTGTGCCTTCGATGGCCGAGCGCGGTCTCCGTATTATTTCCGGCAATGAACCGCTCTAGTTGCGACGGCGTACGCAGAGTGAACCGCCGGCAAAGTTATTAGGTTCGCCCAGCGACCATATCGATACACGTGAGTCAGCTATATTTCGAAGATATTGAGGAGGGACTGTCTCGAGAGGCCGGCGCATACGAGGTGACTCGTGAGGAGATAATCGAATTCGGCGAACGGTTCGACCCACAGCCGTATCACGTCGACGAGGAGGTAGCGAACGAACTGTTCGGCGGCCTCATCGCGAGTGCGCTGCACACAGTTTCGATCTGTCAGCGTATCGTCGCAGACACGCTCTTCCGCGATGCCGTGACAAAGATGGGCGCCGGATTCGAGGCCATCCAGTGTACCGCGCCCGTCTACGCCGGGGATACGCTCTCGGTCCGGATGGAGGTACTGGAGAAACGGTCGTTAGAGAGCTATCCGGACCGAGGTCTCGTGCGAATCCAGTACACCGGACTCAATCAAGACGGGGAAGAAGTCCTTTCCACAGTCGCACTGCCGTTTTTTGAACGGCGCCAAGCAGGCGAGGCCTGACGGTCCCGGGGTACGCGGTAACTTTAACACGTACCGAGAGGATGTCTTCTGCATGAACGTCAAGTCAGACCCCAGCGACGAGTACCTCCACGAACCGTTGGACCGGCGACTGTGGAACGAGAGTTACTTTTTCGACTTCAACGACGACGCGGTCCGGGGATTCACACGACTGGGGTTCCAGCCCTACGAACGGCGCGCTAACGCGTGGTTCTACGTGGTCTACGACGACGAGGTGTACTGGTATCGCGATGAGAATATTCCCCTCGAACGGACGTTCGGCTTGCAATCCGAGACGCCAGAGTTTACACAGCGGTACGAACTCGAGAACCCGTATCAAGAGTGGACGATATCGGCATCCGGGACCAGTCACGTTGCGAACGACGCGGCGGGCGTCTTTACCGGGACCGACGAGCAGGTCGAACTTGAGGCCGACCTGACCTTCACGGACCCGCTACACGATGCGCTCGACATCGACCTGCTCGTCGACACTCAGTATCACTACGATCACGCTGGTCGCGTCACGGGAACGCTCACCATCGGTGGCGAGGAGATAACGGTCGACGGACGAGGATACCGGGACCATTCGTGGGGTTGGTTCCGAGACTGGACACCGGGGAAGTGGGGCCACATGGCGTGTTTCGCACAGTTCGAGACTGGTGACTGTTTCACCCTCATCGCTTCGACGAACCCGGATGACGAAGTCCACCACGTCTACGGCTATCACGCCAATGAGGAGACCACACGGCCGATTCGTGATGCAACCGTTGACTGGAACGACGGTCACGACCGTGAAAACCGTGCACGGGCTTGGGCCGAGGGCGAGTATCCCGACGACATTCAGTACACTCTCGAATTCGACGACGGAACGGAAACGCTTCGCTGTGAGCCAACGCACAACATCCCCATCGGCTATGAGGACCGCAACTGGGCGCTGACCGACCCCGATGGGCCGTGGCTCACCAGCATCACAAACCGTATGCCCGCTACGTGTCAGTGGCAGGGACACGACGGACTCGCTTGGCCCGAAGAACTTCTATCGATCTGATTGCAGTCGCGCAGTCTCGTGGTGAGACAGACTGCAAGAATTGTCCCTCTCCTTGTTTGCCAACTGTTTCAAAGCCTGCCTACCGATCTTTTGTATAGGCCTCTGCACTGGTGTTCACAGGGAACACTGTCGGAGGTTTTCTTACCAATGTCGCCACTTGCCGCGGAGTCACGGGCTATCTGATCTTAAAAAAGGATGGCTCTGCCCCGGCAGTCCCTCAGTGTTCGTCGAGGTAGTTGGCAACGGACTGGGTATTGTCGGTCGCCCGGATGATCGGCTGGACGAAGTCGGTCGGTTCGATTCGGGGGAACTCGAGGGCCGGATCGTCGAAGACCTCCGCGATGGCACTTTCGAGTGCGTCCTGATCGGATGGGTCGAGACCGATGACAGCGTTCGCGAGGTCGTCGAGTACTGATGTCGTGGTGAGATGGAGTGCTGGACGAAAATAGAAGTCTCCGGAGAACTGAACGTCGTAAATCGTCCCGTCGTCGTTGAAGACGACGCCCGCTTTGATGAGCTTGCGGGACTTGTAGGCGGCAATCCCGAGATCTAAGTCGTCCGGTGCGTCTTCGCACAACTCTGCGGTCGAAATCCGGTTGATCCACGGATCGCTCTCGAAGAACGGCGTCATCTCCTCGATGAACTCCGCTTCGTCGTCTTCCAGCTTCGCGTCGACGATTTCCTCGTCCTCGCCGATGAGACGTTTGACGTTCTCCTCGACGAGCGCGTCAATCATATCGTCTTTCGTGACGTCCTTTCCGAGGTCCTCAAGGATATCCGAAATCGGTCGCATCCGAGAGGTGAGACTGTCGGTATCCTTGTCCTCGAACTTCTCTTTCGGCATGTCGATGGCTTCGTCCATCAGTGCCGCGTACTCCTGCGGTGGTGCGTCCCAAATCGCGCTCGAGACGATCGCCCAGTACTCGGACTGGGGGAAGTTTGTCGCGGCGCAGGCCATCACTTTGTACCGATTGTCGTCGAGGACGACTTCCGCGTCACCGATGGATCGATATTCGCCGTCGAGTCCGACCTTCTGGAGTGCCGCCGCGTTCGCCTTTCCATTGAGTTCGTCGAAGTGTTTGAGCAGTGAATTCTCGTCCTTGTCGTGTTTGTCGTGTTGGTAGTACACAAGGACGAGCGGGATGGCTGGCGTGAACACGCCGCTGCCACCACCACCACTGTGATAGACGCGACCCGCCGTAACGTCGTTCTCTCGGACGAGATCTACGTCAAGCTGGTCCGCGTCCTCGTAGTTGCCAAGTGCGAGTGACGGCTGGTCTTCCGACCAGGAAAGCGTTACTACCGTGTCCTCGAACTCGTCGTTACGCATCTGGGTGCGCATCAGCGACGCGACTGCGCCCCACGTTCCAATCGTTGCATCGTCAATGTCAATTCTCCTAACCATGTTATCACCTGTATCGAGACAGTATGTCATGCTTATGGAGGGTTATTAAACTTTCTCCCGGTGGAACAAAGAGTCAGCTGAGTAAACCGTTAGAACGGGGCTGTTCGTCCCGTCTCAGGGCGACCGCACGCGCTCGTCGTCGCTGACGCTCCATTCCTCGACGCTGCCGCGGACGACTTTCCCGCTCGTACTTCGGGGAAACTCCTCCTGGTCGACGAATTCAATGTAATGGGGGAGTTTGTACCGCGCGATTCGGCCGTCCATGTGGTCGAGTACGTCTTCTGACGACGGTTCGCTGTCTCCCCCCTTCGAGATGTACGCCTTCGGGACCTCGCCCCATTCTTGGTCGGGAACCCGAACGACGACTGCTTCCGTTATTGCCTCGTGATCCAGCAGTACACGCTCGAGCTCCGCGGGATAGATGTTCTCTCCACCGGACTTTATGAGATATTTCCGGCGGTCGATGAAATCGTACGTGCCGTCCTCGTTCCGGACGAACATATCGCCCGTTCGGAACCAGCCCGCCTCGAACTCCGAGTCGTTGGCCTCCGCGTTGCCGATATATCCGCTAAACACGGTCGGCCCGCTGACTGCCATCTCGCCGTATTCGCCGTCTGGAACCTCGTTCCAGTCCTCGTCGATGAGTTTGACCTTACACAGCGGCCCCTCGGACTTCGAGAGGTCCTCTGTCCCCGGACGGGTACCGATGGGAATCGTGTCGTTGCTCAGCGGCGGGAAGCCGACCTCAGTGGACCCGAACGTGTTGAGATACTCGGCATCGAACAGTTCCGTGAGTCGCTTTATTTTGTCCGGATCGACGAGGTCTGCCAGCGCCCCGATTTTCTCCAAGGACTCGTATGCTGCCGTCTCGATGTCGTTTTCGGCTGCGTATTCGAGGATGCGATCCACGACGCCCGGAATGAAGAGGAAATACCCGGTATCAGCTTGTCTGTGGCGTTCAAGCACGAGTTCCGTCTTGAAGCCATCCACCATGTAGAAGGTACCGCCGAGCAGTGTAACGGTGAGTAAAGGCTCGGTCGAGATCATATGAAACATGGGCCCCCACCCGACGAAGTCCGGCCCGACATCTCCGGTGACGTGCCATGCGAGCGCGCGATAGAGGAGTGTATCGTGACTGAGGACCGCACCTTTCGGGAGCCCGGTCGTCCCGGACGTATACAGGATCGCGAGTGCGTCCTCCCGTGCCACAGGAGTCGTCGGTTCTGGCGGCCCCGTCGCGCCTGACGCCACGAGTGAATCGTAATCGAGTGCCTCGTCCGACCCGTCGAGAGCGACGATATCTGGTGTGAGGTCATCGCTGTCGTCGATCCAGTCGACCTTCTCGTACTGTTCGTCGGAAACCACGACGACGTCCGGTCGTGCAATCGAGAGACAGTGCAGTAGTTCCTCTCTGGCTTGCCGCCAGTTTATCGTCGGCACCATCGCACCGAACTTGGCCGCGGCGAACAGGACTTCGGCGTATTCAGCCCGGTTTTCCGAGATTACGGCGATGCTGCTTCCCCGGTCGAGCCCCCGGTCGCGGAGGGCGTTCGCAAGTCGATTAGCACGCTCGTCGAGCTCACTGTACGTCAGCGCTGTGTCGTCCTCCGCGACGATCGCTGTTTTCTCAGGGTTGTTCCGGGCCTGTTTCTCGAGCAAATCGCCGACAGTGTACGAGTGGACTTGTCCGACGTGATGGGCGGTGTCCGTTCCTCCAAGATCGACGTTTAGACCATCAGCTATTGGCATAGCATGTCGCTATTCAGCCGTCTTTATCATAATCCTTTGTCCCCGTGCGGGCGAGAGATAACTCGATCAGTACAACCGTAATGCGATTTTCACCACTGCGGACCACTGACTTGCGCTAATTAGGGGCACAGTTTTTTAACCCTGAGATACGAGCTATCGCTACAGACGTATGCCAGATATCAGTACGGAGTCGCTGTCATCGTATCTATCCGGGCGGCTCGCGGACGATGAAGTGACGGTAACAGATCGGGTCGAACACGTAGAGGGATGGTCGCGAGATACTGTTTCGTTCACTGCATCATGGACGGAAGACGGCGAGGAAGTCGAGGAGCGTCTCGTCGTCAGAGCCGAAAGCGAAGAACAGACGAATGCTGACCTACAGCTCTACGGGGAAATCGAAACGGAGTTCCACGCCATGGATGCGGCTCAGTCTGCGGACATCCCCGTGCCGGAGACGTACTGGTACGAAGACGACGAATCCCATCTTGGCGGCCGGTTCTTTCTCGTCGAACACATCCCTGGCGAAGCGCCGATAACTTGGTCACCGAAGTGGCGTTCACAGCTGTACGACATGTGGGATTCAGACGACCGCACACTCCCACACCAGTTCGTCGACGCAGCGGCTGGTGTTCACTCGATAGATCCGGCAGCTGTCGACGGCATCGAGGATGTCCCACCGGATGAAATCACGAAGCGCGAAATCGACCGCTGGGAATCGCTGTACCGGGAGACGGTTCTAGTCGAAGAACCGCTCATGGAAGAGGCCCTCGAGTGGCTGAAACACAATCAGCCGACAGTCGACGAGACGACACTCGTCCACGGCGACTTCCGCGTCGGGAACATGCTCGTCGACGACGGAACGATGACCGGTGTTCTCGATTGGGAGTTCGCACGGGCAGGCGACCCGCTGTTCGACATCGGCTATGCGAGCATGGATTACTACGCTGGCAAGCTGATTAACGAACCTGAGCGACCCGAGCTGGCGTGTTCGCTGCTTGAACGCGACTGGTTCTACGACGAATACGAGAAACGAACCGGCCGAACCGTGACACAGGAGCGGGTGAAATTCTGGCGCGTCCTCTCGATATTCCTAGTCATCACGATGTGTATCGGCGGAATGCACCGCTACCACGAGGCCCAGTCCGACGACGTTCGAAACGTCTGGTTCCAGTACATGCTCCCCGGGCTCCGTGAGTCGCTGCTCGATCAGATCCGCGACGACCGAACGTAACGACGAGGGAGATCCTTCACTGTTTTGCGGGCCGCTGCGTTTTCACCGTCGATGCGATAGCGGCTGAGACAAACGGATTCGCTTTTCGGTGACGGACCGTGGGTAAGAGGCGACGGACCAGATCCAGAGTGCGCCGAGAAAAGGAGGTTAGAACGCTTGGGCCACGCCTTCGCGTTCCCGGAGGTCTGTCCGTCGGAGTTTGCCGACGGGGTTTTTGGGCAACTCGTCAACGAACTCGATCTCACGAGGATACTCGTATTTCGCGAGGTTCTGCTTGACGTACTCTTGGAGGTCCTCCTTCAACTCCTCGGATGGCTCTTCTTCCTCATTCAGGACGACGAAGGCCTTCGGTACCTGTCCACGAGTGTCGTGCGGAATGCCGATGACGCCACAGTCGGCGACCGCATCGTGGCTCACCACGCTTTCCTCGACTTCCTCCGGTCCGACCCGGTATCCCGAACTGAGGATGACGTCGTCTTTCCGGCTCACGAAGCCGAAATAGCCGTCCTCATCTTTCGTTCCGAGGTCTTCCATCAGGTGCCAGCCGTTCTTTCGCTTGCTGGCCGTCTTTTCGGGCTCGTTCCAGTACTCCTTGAAACACACCGGATCGTTCTCGTAGCGCACGGCGATTTCGCCGGGTTCCTCGGGCTCTTCGATCACTTCCGCCGTCTCGGGATCGACGATTTCGACCTCATGGCCCGGCGCGGCCCGGCCCATCTTTCCTTCTCGGTAGTCCGTCAACTCGGTGCAGTCTCCGATGATAATGTTTGCCTCGGTCTGTCCGTAGGCCTTCTGGATCGTCGCACCGTCGAACGTCTCAGCGGCCCAATCGACAATGCTCTGGCCGACCTCTTCGCCGCCACTCGGGACGACCCTGACGCTGCTGACGTCGTGTTCGTCTGCGACGTCGTCGTGTTGCTCCATCATCCGGAGTGCCGTCGGCACCGACAGGAAACTCGTCACGCCGTACTTCTCGATGATCTCGAACGCCTTCTCGGGAACGAACTCCCGGCGTTCATAGGCGACAACCGGGCGACCGTAGTAGAACGGGCAGAATACCATATTGAAGATACCCACCCATGCCCACTCCATCGGCATCCAGTATACGTCCTCGCCTTTGACGTCCATTGCCGAGAACGTCGTTATGAAACACGGGAGCTGCCCTAAGAGGAAGCGATGTCCGTGAAGCACGCCCTTCGGATCGCCGGTCGTCCCGCTCGTGTAGATGATGATCGCGTCGTCGTCGGGATCCGTCGGGTACGTGTCGAACTCTCTCGAGTAGTCGTCGATCGTCTCCCAGAAGTTGCCCTCGTCGCCCTCCGGTTCGACATCGCCGACAGTCAGGACGCTCTCGAGGTCGTCGAGATCGTCTTTCACATCACGGAACGTGTCGATGTTGTTCTCGTCGACGATACAAGCCTTCGCGCTCGAACTTTCGAGGCGGAAGCTAAGACCATCGGGACCGAACAGGACGCTGAGTGGAATCGAGACGGCACCGAGCTTCCAGATTGCAATGTGTGCAAGTGCGGCTTCAGCTTTCTGTGGAACGTTGACGCCGACGCGGTCGCCGGGTTCGATCCCCTGATCCACGAGGTAGTTCGCGATCTGATTCGTGATGTTTTGCATCTGCCAGAACGTGTAGGTACGCTCGTTCCCTTCCGGATCTTCCGCGAAGATGGCGACACGGCTTTTGTCGTCTGCCCACCGGTCACAGACATAGTCCGCCATGTTGAATTGGTCGGGGATATCCCACTCGAACTCGTCTAAGAGCTGATCATAACTGTCCCACTCCTGCTGGTAGAAGTGGTATGCGTCTAGGTTTGGCACGTCGGCCATACGTGGTTTGTTTGCTACTACCATAATAAAACTTCTAGCCTGACGGCGCCCGACTGGCCCAACTGTCGACGAACGAAGTCACTGTTGAATCGACCTCGTCGGTATCTTGAATATCGTTGGGATTGAACGAGAGGTATGGAAATCGAGAGGTTTTTTGAGCAACTGCCGTTCGTCAACTTCCTTGGTATCGAAGTTGTCGAGGCCGACAACGGTCGGGCGGAGGGATATCTCGAGATGCAAGACGAACTCTCGTGGAACGCGAACGAACAGATGGCCCACAGCGGCGTCACGTTCACGCTCGCGGAGGTGACAGGCGCGGCCGCGATGGTATCGCTCAACGAACCGCCGGTTTTCACGATCGACATCGACGTCAAGTACCTCAATACCGGGTACGGTGATCTCTACGCGGAGGCCGAGGTCGTTCGTAACGGGGACGAGGTCGGCATCGTCGAGGTCGATGTCGTCGACGAAGACCAATCGCGGGTCGTCGGCGCAACGGCAGTCCTCGCGCTTACTTGACTGCCGGACTGAGTCACTGACGGTGGTACTTATAGGGGAGGCGTTCCTTCGTCCGTCCAAGCCGATGTACTCCGACGTTCAGTACGAGACGACTGAGGGAGTCGCGACGATAACGATCGACCGTCCTTCGGTGGCCAACGCGTTCCGGGCCAAGACGGTATCCGAACTGAACGACGCCCTTGGCAGGGTCCGAGACGACGATGAAATCTACGCGCTGGTGCTTACCGGGGCCGAGGGTGCCTTCTGTGCCGGCGGCGACATTACCGAGATGCCGGACTGGAAGGAACAAGGCAAGGAAGCCTACAGTGCGTTTCTCGAATCCGTCCAAGATGTCGTGCGGACGCTCAGGTCGATGTCGAAACCGAGCGCCGCGGCCGTCTCGGGGCCTGCTGTCGGTGCTGGCTGTGACTTCGCGCTCGCATGTGATCTTCGTGTCGCTGGCCCGGACGCGGTGTTTCGCGAGGGATTCGTGCGGGTCGGGCTGGTCCCCGGCGATGGGGGAGCGTGGCTGCTCCCGCGACTCATCGGGGAGTCGAAGGCCAAGGAGTACCTCCTCACAGGCAAGGACATACCTGCCGACGAGGCGCGCGAACTTGGCCTTCTCGTCGAAATTTCCGACAAGCCGCTGGGACGGGCACAGGAGTTGGCAAGCGAGATCCGTGACCTGCCTGCGACGGCAGTCCAGGGAACCAAACGCCTCGATCCGGAGGTCTCCTTCGACGAGCACTGCAAACAGGCAATCGAACACCAGTGGGACTGCGTGACTGATCCGGAACACGACGAAGCGGTCGCTGCCATGCGTGAGTCCCGAGAGCCGGACTTCGACCGAGATTACTCCTGATGGCGTATCGTTAGGCCGACCGAGTTGCCCACACCTCGGTATCGATAGTGAACTGGTTGTGGACACCAAATTTATATCTATGTCGGGGAGGAAGAGTAGGGTGGTAGTGCAATGTCAGAAGTAGCTTTAGTCTCATACGCGCTTGAGGGCTTCCATGACCGCATCGCGTCTCGCGGGAATGAAGTCGTCTTCGAGGTCTCTCGTGACGCCTTGGACAAGGTCGGTCTCGAACGCGAGGACGTCGACGCAGTCATCGGGTGTGATCAGGACGCATTCAATGGCGTGACAGTAAGTTTCGGCATGAAAGCGTGCGCGGTTGGCGGCTATAACAAACCGTCGACGCGCATTCAGAACGGCGGGGTATATGCGATCGCGCAGGCCCGGTCGAAGATTCTCGCCGGTAAAGCTGACTGTGTCGTCATCGCGTCCGAAGACAACGTCCGTTTCGATGAAACGGCGATTAGTACCATTAGCCAGGATCCGGTGTACACACGTCCGATTGGCCAGAACTACGCCCAATCACACGCGATGATCGCGAGTCATCACCTCGAGCGTGATGATGTAACGGAGCGGGATTACGCTCGCACTGTGGTAAAAAACTACGCGGCGGCTGCGGACAATCCGTACGCGCATCGTAAAAAGGAACCAACGGTCGACGAAGTCCTCGATTCCGACCTCGTGTCGTGGCCGATTCGAGAGTCCGAAATCGCCCCTGTCTCTGCTGGCGGGGGTGCCATCGTGCTCACGTCGGCCGACTTAGCCAGAGAAGTGACAGATTCGCCGGTGTGGATCGAAGGTACGGGGCTGGGTTCGAGTCGCTACTCGATGCGAGATATGGACGAGCTCAGGCGCATCCCTTCACTTCGAGCAGCACGGCACGAGGCGTACGAACAGGCCGATATCACCGACCCGCGTGCTGAAATCGATCTGGCGGAGGTTTACGACCCTATCGCACCAATGGAAATTCTAAGTTACGAGGCACTTGACTTCTGTGAGGATGGTGCAGGTGCTCAAATGATACGAGACGGCATCACGGAGAGCGACGGCGACCTTCCGGTGAATCCGTCGGGTGGCGCGGTCGCGACGAACCCGCTCAACACCGGCGGGCTCTATCGGACTGCGATGGCCATGGCAGCGCTTCGGGGTGACGACCAAAGCGTTTCCGTTCCCGGTGCGCAGAAAGCGGCTGTCATGGGCAGTGACCAGATGTACGGAAGTCGTGGTCGGACCGACGGCGTGCTCGTCCTCGGAGGGGAGGCCGCCTAACTATGACCGAACAAGTCGGCGTGGTCGGTGCCGGATACTCCGATCCCGAAACGTTCACCGACCACCGAAACGCGGAACGTTCGAAAGAGGACCTGGCCCTCTCCACTATCGAGAACACCCTCGACAACGCTGGTATCGGAATGGCCGATGTCGATGCGACGGTATTCACGACGGTCGACGGGTTTGAGGCCACCAACCGGATCGAACGAACTCTCGGGACCCTTGGCCAAGGGAACAACATCCCACTCATCAGCGTCAACACTGGTGGCACTGGTGGTGGTAGCGCCTTCAAAGCGGCCTATGAACAGATCGCCGCTGGCCAACATGACGTGGTGCTCGTCTATGCGTCGGGCTCGTTCGACTCCGCCGTCGAGGGGCAGCAGATCATGAACACCGCTGCGCCGCCGATCTTCGAGAAGCCAATTATCTCTGCGATTCATATGGGCGCACTGTATGCCTCGAAGTACATGGACACGTATGATGTCACCGAGGAGGATCTCGCGCTGACAGCGGCGAAAAACTACGAGTCGGCATCGAACAACCCGTGGGCACACCGTGACCGTGCGTTCTCCGTCGAGGAGATCATGGACTCGGAGATGGTCGCTTGGCCACTCCGTCGGTTGCTGACCTGCCCCGTCTCGTCTGGTGGTGGCGCGATGATACTGGCCTCCGAAGAGGCGACGCGCGAACTCATGGACGAGCCGATCTGGGTGGACGCGGCACAGAGCATCACGAACACGTTCCTGACGGGCTATCGCACCTACGAGAGCTTTCCGAAGCTCGAAACGCTTGCCGAACGGGTCTACGAAAACGCGGCCATCGAGGACCCGGAGTCCGAGATCGACTACGTCGAGACGTTTAACCCGTATATTGCATTCGAGTTAATGCAGTACGAGGCCCTCGGCTTCTGTGAGTACGGTGAGGGGCCCGAGTATCTCCGGTCGGGAATCACGCAGGCCGATGGTGACGTCCCGTGG
Organism: Natronomonas amylolytica; assembly: GCF_037031205.1. Taxonomy (NCBI): domain Archaea; kingdom Methanobacteriati; phylum Methanobacteriota; class Halobacteria; order Halobacteriales; family Natronomonadaceae; genus Natronomonas; species Natronomonas amylolytica. Next base: position 246,664 of record NZ_JAYEZM010000001.1, read on the forward strand.
AATATGTCCGGCGGTGTCCTCTGTACGAACTCCGGGATCTGCGCGTCGCTTTCACGCCACATCGAAGTCGCCCTGCAACTCATGGGCGATGCCGGTGACCGGCAAGTCGACGACCCGGAGGTCGGACTCTCACACTCTTGGGGATCGAATCTCGGCCAATTCCACACCTTGGCAGTCATGTCAAAGGAGTCCGCCTGATGAGAGGACTCAAACCGGCCGACGAAAACGGACGAAAAGCCTTTGACCGAACGAGCAAACAGATAGGAGTACACAAATGACAGACACAGATTCATACGAGAAGACGTTTCGCTGGGAACTGGATTTCAGTCTTAATCTGGGTGAGACAGACCGCAAGTTCTTCGAGGGACTGAAAGAAAAGCGGATTCTCGGGAAGGAATGTCCCGACTGTGGTCGGGTGTTCGTCCCGCCGCAGCCGTACTGTGACGAATGTTTCGCCAGAACCGACGAATGGGTTGAGATGGAACAGGAGGCGGTCGTCGAGAGCTACACAGTCACCTTCCGGCAGTTTCGTAACATGCCGGAACCACCGTACATCAACGGTGCCATCAAGATCGGTGACTCGGCGACATCGCTGCTCCACTTCATCGGTGGCATTGACTACGACGAACCCGAGGACCTCATCGACGAGGTAAGCAGCGGCACGGTCGTTGAGCCGGTCTGGGACGACGACCGCGACGGCGACATCCTCGACATCAAGCACTTCGAGCCCGTAAACTAATTCGAGACTTACCACTAAAAATGTCTGACGAGAACGGCGATCCGAACCGACGACAGCTGGATTCAGAGGAACTGCTAGAACGAGTTATAGAGGAGAAACGGAAGGTCTCCGACGAGGGACGCCCGGAGGACGTCGAGCAGATGCACGAAAACGACGCGCTGACAGCACGTGAGCGCGTAACGTATCTCTGTGACGACGGTTCCTTCGACGAGATCGGACAGCTCGCATCCCCCGGGCCGAGCACGCCCGAGACGGTTGATTGGGACCGCCATGACGCGCCAGCAGACGGCATCATCACTGGAATCGGTGAAATCGACGGTTGCCCGGTCGCCGTCGGGTCGTTCGATTTCACCGTCAAAGGCGGCTCGATTGGCCATACCGGGTTCACGAAACTGCGACGGATTCTCGATCTCGCCCGAGACAATGGGTATCCAGTGGTTCTTCTGCACGAGGGCGGCGGCCACCGCATCCAAGAGGGCCTCGACGCACGACCCATCGCCCATGGTGATTATCAGGGGACTTTCGACATGCTGGCCAAATTATCCGGATATGTGCCCCTAGTCTCGGGGATTATGGGTGCCGGATTCGCCGGGCCGACCAACTACGCATCGCTGTGTGACTACGTCCCCATCGTCGAGGGACGCGGGAACATGGGGATGGCCGGACCCGAAATCGTCAAGGCGGCGCTCGGAAAGGACATCTCCAAAGACGATTACGACGCCCGGTTCCACACCGTCGAGACGGGAATGGCGCATGCCTCGTTCGAGACGGACGAGAAGTGTCTGGATTCGATCAGAACCTATCTCTCGTATCTGCCTCGGAACGCGACGGAGTCGCCGCCTAAGACAAATGACCAGACGCCCCCACCACAGAGCAAAGTCGAGGATCTCCTCGAGGTGGTCCCTCCGGATCCAAAGAAAGGCTACGACACGCACAACGTCATTGACGGCATCGTCGACCAAGGTTCGTTTTTCGAGTTACAGGAGAACTTCGCCCAGAACATCATCGTCGGATTCGCTCGAATCGACGGTCACTCCGTCGGAATCGTGGCGAACAACCCTCGCATCAAAGCCGGGACGATCGACGTCGACGTGACAAGCAAGGGGCCACGCTTTATCAGCATGTGTGACGCTTACGATGTTCCAATCGTGTTCTTCTCGGACATTCCGGGCTTCCTGCCCGGGCCGGACCAAGAGCGGAGGGGTCTCGCCAGACACGCTGGCAAGTTCCTCTACGAACTCGGCCGGGCGACGACCCCGATTATCAACGTCACTATGCGACGCGGCTACGGGTTCGGCTATTTAGCGATGGCCGGCGGTCGCAACGCGAACCAGCTCAAACTCGTCTGGCCGACGACGGAAATCGCTGGCATGTCAATCGAGGGGGCGGTAAGTCTGGTTTATCGCGACAAAATCCAAGACGCGGAGGACTCGGAAGCGAAACGTCAGGAGTTGATTGATGAGTTCACGTCACGAACCGGCCCCCTCCGCGCGACTGAAGACATGGGGGTCGACGCAGCGATCGACCCGCGGAATACCCGCGACATAATTACCCATGTGCTCGAACGCACTGAGCAGGTCGATTCGGACAAGCTCCCGCCGAAGAAGCACGGTATTCCGCCGATATAGTAGTCTCACTTTTCCAACTTGAACACGTAGTTTCATGAGGTTGCGTTGAGCAAAGTAGCACGTATGCTAGACGGAAAAGTGTGTATCGTGGCTGGCGGCGGCCACGGGCTCGGCGAAGCGACTGCAATCCATCTCGGCAAACTCGGCGCGACCGTTGTCATCAATGACCTCGGGACCGATCCGAGCGGTGAGAGTCGGGACGAAGAACCGGCGGCGAAGGTCGCAGAAGAGGTCGAAGCTGCAGGTGGCACCGCGATGCCACACTTCGGCGACGTGACCTCTCTTGAGTATACGCAGGAACTCGTCGATGATACGGTCGACGAGTACGGTCGTATAGACGGTGTTGCTAACTTTGCGGGTATACTCAACGATTCGTTCACCCACAGTATGTCCGGGGATGAATGGGACAGCGTCATCAACGTCCACCTCAGGGGGCACTTCGCCCTGTTGCGGAACGTCGCCGCACACTGGCGTCAACGGTCGAAAGACGAGGGGCTTGACTCCCAACGCTCGTTCCTTGCAATGACGAGCCGCTCGGCGCTTGGCAACCCGGGACAGATCAATTACTCGGCAGCGAAGTCCGGTATCATGGGGATGACCTGGACTGCAGCACAGGAACTCTCCCGGTACAATGTCCGGATGAACGCGCTGATGCCAACTGCGTTCACCCGCCTCATAGAAGAAATCCCCGAGGAACAACGTCCCTTCACGGAAGAGGAGATGCCCCCGGAGAAGGTCGCACCCATGGTCGGCTACATGATGAGTGACGCCGCTGAGGACATCAACGGGTGTATCCTACGAGCGGCGGGAGACGCCATTGGCCTCGTCTCCGAGCCGTCTATCGACCGGCTAGCCTTCCAAGAAGGCGGCTGGACGGCCGAAGAGATTGCCGACAGGTTCCGCGATACCGTCGGAAACGATGTGAACCTAGACCGCACGCAGTGAGGAACGATGCCAGCAAAACCGCTCACTGAACTCGAAGAGATGATTGGAGTATCACGCATCACCGTCGAAGGGCTCACAGTCGAGCGTGGCAAAGTCGCGGAGTTCGCCACCGCGGTGCGAGACGAGAATCCGGTGTATCGTGACGCCGAAATGGCGGCTGAACAGGGGTTCGACGGGATTCCGGCTCCACCGACGTTCACCCAGGTCGCTCGGCATCCCCACTATCAGCCTGCAGACTTCGACGAAGACGGTATCCAAGGCTTCGACCTAGGGTTCGACGAGGAACGAACTGTCCACGGCGAGCAGGAATACGAGTTCGAGCGTCCGGCAGTAGTCGGTGAGACTCTAACTGGAACAACTACCCTGACAGACGTCTTCCAGCGGGAAGGCAGCGACGGAACGATGACGTTCGCGGTTCTCACAACCGAGTACCGCAACAACGATGATGAGTTGTTAGTGACGGAACGACGAACGGCTATCGAAACCTGACATCGAATATGACCAGCGAATACACGGAACCCTTGCGTGCGGGCGACGTCGCAGTCGGCGACGAGGGACCAACGCTCGTCGTCGAGGACGTCGAACGAATAGATTTTGCAAAGTACGCCGGTGCGAGCGGAGACTTCAATCCGTTGCACGTGGTCGAACCGTACGCCAAGGAAGCCGGCAACCCGAGCGTCTTCGGACACGGGATGCTCACCGCGGGATACGCCTCGCGAATGGTCACCGACTGGTTCGGACTTGCCAACCTCAGGCGGTTCAAGACCCGGTTTACGGCCAAACTTTGGCCCGGGGATACGGTGACAGTGACTGGCGAGATCGTCGACAAGTACGAATCAGACGGTAACGTCTGCGTCGACGCCGAGTTCGCGGCGACGAACCAAGACGACGAAACGCTCGTCACCGGCGAGGCGATGGCGATCGTTCCGACAGAGTGACCGCTAAGGTCGTCAACAGCTTGTTATTACCGCTCGTCGACGACGACTTCCCCCTCGGTGACCTCAAAGCCTTCTTTGACCTCTACAGTGTCCGGTGATATGTTGATTACCTCAGCGATGCCATCACCGAGTTCGTCGGTGTCGACGCCGTCGGGGTCGCCGCCGACCGTGATCTCGAGGCGGTCAGTCTGACCCTCCGGTCGACTCACGTGCAGTTGCATGTTCTCGGGATCTACGTTCGGCACACCCGCGAGGTGCATCTGGAGTTCGAGCGGATAGACCTTGACGCCCTTGATCTTACGCATGTTGTCGGTCCGCCCGAAGACACCCTCTGGTAGGACGTATTCCCCGTGTTCCGTCTCGCGCTTGTCGAGAATCGTCAGGTCGCCGGTGCGGAGCCGGAGGACTGGTGCGGCTTCTTCTTGAAGTGTTGTAAGAACGAGTTCGCCCTTTTCGCCCCGTTCGACGAGCTCGCCAGTTTCGGGATCGACAACCTCTGGGAACACCTTCTTGGTGAACAGATGCATCCCGTCTTCTTCGTGGGACTCGAACGCGATGTGACCCGTCCCGAACTCGCTGAGTCCGTACCCATCGACGACCGTAACGTCACCGCCGAACGCGCCGCGTACCTGTTCACGGTACCCGTCGATTGCCGTAAACGGTTCCCCACTGCAGATGACGCGCTCGACGCTGTCGAGTTGCCCCTCATCTGCCGTGTTAGCGATTTTCAGCATGAAACTGGGGAATCCACAGACGGTGGTCACCTCGTGATTCGCTATCACTTCGACCTGCTCTTCAGTGTCGCCTGGGCCAGTCGGGATGTGACGGGCACCGATCTCTTCTGCTGCCCCGCCGATAGCCCAACCGAATGGGTATGGTGTGAAGTTCGCCGTGTTCAACACTATGTCGTCCGACGTGACGCCGATATTGCGGTACGCTTTGGCGTTGACCTCGTTGTTGATTTCGATGTCTTTGGTTGTCTGGGGCACCGGCATGCGCGTGTCCATGTAGGGGTTGGGCGTGAGGTTTGTCCGGATGACGTCCCACTCGTCGGGGACGAGGCTCCCCAGCGGCGGGTTCTCGGTGTAGTCATTTGCTAGGTCTTCCGGCGTCATGGCCGGTAGTTGTCGGAACGTCTCTATCGAGTCGATATCTTCAGGCTCCAGTCCCGCTTCCTCGAACCGCTCCTGATAGAAGTCGAACTGCCAGAGATATTCGGCGGCGCTTTGTAGTCTGTCGATGACCTCTTCTGTCTCATCTAATGTGGCTCGAACCATACGGTATGTATGATTTCGGTTAGGGAAAAATAGTTTCGGGTGGGTAACACCCCTCACGGTACACCGGTCGATGATATGTATCGTGGCAACGCTTATATGACACGCCTGACGACGATTCTGGTATGGAGACTGCTGCCGTAACTGACGAATATCTGCACGAGCCGATGGACCGCCGGTTGTGGAACGAAAGTTACTACTTCGATTTCACTGCCGATGACGTTCGCGGGTTCATGCGTCTCGGTTTCCAGCCGTTCGAGCGCCGGGCAAACGTCTGGTTCTACCTCGTGCAGGACGGGACCGTATACTGGTACCGAGACGAGACGATTCCGATCGAAAACTGTCACGGCCACCATGTTCGGACCGACGCACTCCGGAAATCCTACCGTATCGTCGACCCACACGCCGAGTGGTCGCTCACCGCTGAGGGCACGTGTGCCGCGAGCGACGATTCGTGGGACGTACTCGTCGGTGCCGACGAGTCGGTTCCGGTCGAACTCGACCTCACCTTCGCCGATCCGCACCACGACGCGTACTCCATTGACATGCTGGTCGACACGCAGGACCACTACGACCAGACCGGTCACTACTCCGGCACAGCGACGATCGACGGCACCCAATACGAGGTCGACGGACAGGGGTTCCGTGATCACTCGTGGGGCTGGTTTCGGGACTGGACGCCGGGTGAGTGGGGTCACTACTCGGGCATGCTGCAGTTCGAGAACGGTGAGTGCGTGACGCTCGTCGCGCAGATTCGGCCCGATTCGAGCGTCCGCACCACGTTCGGATACCGGGCGAATGGCGACCGCTTCGAGACCATTAACGAGGCTGGCGTCTCGTGTTCGGACGGACTAAATCGGGAGGACCGCGGGCGGGCGTGGGCCGAAGGCGACCGCCCTGAACGAATTACCTACAGCCCCGACTTCGGCGAGGGCCGGACCGATATTCACTGTACACCCTTGCACAATCTCCCCATCGGCTACGAGGACCGCAACTGGGCGCTGTCCGACCCCGACGGGCCGTGGCTCCAAGGCGTGCTGAACCGGATGCCGGTCGATTGCGAGTGGGACGGCGTCGCGGGATCCGGCTGGATCGAGGCGACCCATCCGTTCAACTGAACAGGTCGTCCCGACTCCCGCTGATTAACGACCGTCTGAGCTGGCTGAAGGGCACAAATTTTATACGCTGTTTCCGTGTGGTGTCATACCATGACAGATGGTTTTCGGAGCGCTGCAAACATCTCACGCGAGGAGTTCGAGTTTGAGTCGGTACCCGAGACCGACCAGTCGTTCGAGAACGCCCTCGCGAAGGCGCGATCGGGGGATCGCCTAACCGTCGACGATGGGATCGAACTCCTGACGACGGGGACCGACGAACCTGAAATCGACCGCAAACGAAAAGAGGCAGTCCTCGAAGCCGCTGACCGGCGGCGCGCCGAGGTCGTCGGCGATGAGGTAACGTTTATTGCGAACATCAACAACAACGTCACGACGGCCTGTAACACGGGCTGTCTGTTCTGCAACTTCAAGGATCGCTCCGAGGAGTTCCGGGTCACACACGACGACGACCATGAAGGGTTCACCAAGACACCGGACGAATCCAGAGAAATCGTCCGTGACGCGGTCGACCGTGGCATCTACGAGGTGACGTCCGTCAGCGGTCTTCATCCGGCGTTCACGCTTGACGACGAGCATCTAGCCCGTCTCGAAGCCAGCGACCGGGGGGATCTGAACTACCGTCCGGCAGAGGAGTACGAAAAAGACCCTGGAACGTACGTCGAGCAGATACGCGCGATGAGCGTCGACGACGTGCACGTCCACTCGATGACGCCGGAAGAGGCATACCACGCCCGGCGGGGGACGGACTGGTCCTACGATGAGGTGTACAGCCGGCTGAAAACCGCTGGCCTAGATTCGGTACCCGGCACTGCGGCCGAGATACTCGTCGACGAGGTCCGTGACGTAATCTGTCCCGGGAAAATCGACACGACCGAGTGGATCGATGCTATGGAAGGTGCGGCGAGTGCCGGGCTCCCGACAACGGCGACTATCATGTACGGCCACGTCGAGAATGAGGCCCACCGTGTCATGCACCTCGAACGAATCAGAAATATCCAAGACCGCACGGGAAACATCACGGAGTTCGTCCCTCTTTCGTTCATCCACCACGACACACCCCTCCACGAGCGCGGAATGGTCGACGCCGGGGCGACTACCGACGAAGACGAACTGATGATCGCCGTTTCGCGGCTGTTCCTCGATAACATCGACAACATCCAGTCATCTTGGGTCAAATACGGCGACGATCAGGGCCTGAAGATGCTCTCCTGTGGCGCGAACGACTTCATGGGAACAATTCTCTCGGAGGAGATTACGAAACGGGCCGGGGGCGGACACGGTGAGTTTCGCTCGTTCGAAGAGTTCGTCGACATGATCTCGGCCATCGGGCGCACACCAGTCGAACGGTCAACCGACTACGAGCAGCGTCGCCGCATCAACCCCGACGACGACCCGCACGGTCCGGCGCTCGGACCACGTGCCGATGGGACGCCCATGCTAGCATCGCCGCCCGTCCGGGGCGACTGAGACGAATCTAGGTTGGCAGTCTCGGGGGTATTTTTATGGGCTGTGCATGCGTTTCCACGGCAGGATGCCGTACCTAGAACCCGAACACGTGTTACAGCAGTTCGCGAGTTATCTGAACGAGGACGTGCGGAACGCTATCGAGGACGACCAGAAGTTCGTCCAAGCACAGGTAGGGTCGATGTCCAGTTCCCTGAATTTCTTATCGCGGGAACTCGGGGGAATGCACGTCGCGCTCAAGACCCAGCAGCGGCGGTTACACTGTGCGCTCGATGACGTCGAGGACAGCCTCGGTGAGGACGAGTCGGCCGCTGCAGTCGCAGACGCGATTACCGCCGCGCGGGCGGACATCGAACGCGCCGACGCAACGAACGCCCGTGAGTTCGAACAGGAGTTGACCACTGCTGCAATCGCTGTTTTCGAGGCTGTCAACGAAGAACTCGACGACGCCGACGCCCAGCAAGCGCGCCAGCCACTCTATGACTTTCTCGATACGCGAGTTCAAACGCAGCTCGATCTGCTCGGACGAAAATAGGAGCGACAGAGGGCGCTACAGGTCGAATATCGACTCGGCGTTCTCAGCGAGTACTTTGCTCTCGACCTCGTTTGAGAGCTCGAACTCCTCGAGTTGGCCCAGTGACTGATCGAAGTCGACGACCGGATAGTCCGTTCCCCAGAGGACCTTGTCACGACCGTGTGACCGCATGAAGTTGACGAGGGACTCGTCCCAGTACTGGGGGGCGTAGGCGGCAGTGCCGATATAGACGTTAGGGTGGACCCACGCGTGGGCGACCAATTCTTCCGTCCACGGCCAGCCTGTGTGTGAGCCGACGAGATCGAGTTCGGGGAAGTCGATGGCGATATCGTCGAGAAGAATCGGCTTCCCGTGCTTGTTGGGCGTCGGAATCGCCGAGTGGCCGACCTGCATCACCACGGGCACGCCGAGCTCGGCACATTTCGTGTAGAATGGATAGAACTTGCGGTGGTTGAGCGGCACGTCGAAGCCGTAGGCGTCGATATTGGCACCGACAAAGCCGTAGTCTTCGACGGCTGTTTCGAGGCGACGGACACCCTCCATGCCGTCGTGTGGGTTGATTCCCGCGAGGCCCTTGAACCGGTCCGGGTACTCTTGGCAGAGCTCGTGGACGAGTTCGTAGGATATGTCTATCTCCATCCCCTTATGACGGACGTTACCGTACTTGAGCGCCGGAATCAGGACTTTGTCGACGCCCGCGGCGTCCATCTTTTCGACGAACTCGTCCGGCGTTTTGACCGCACCAGTAAAGAGGTCCGGCTGGTCGAACAGTTCGGCCGCATCTTGGACCGCCGAATCACTGAACTGGTGAAGCGCGTCTTCGGTGAAGGGGTTACACCACGTATCGATGGCGATTCCGTCCGTCATGCTTTAACCTCCGTGAGGACCGACCGGTAATCTGGGCGCTGTGCATCCGGCTGTGGAACTTGCCACACTCGCATCGTTCTACATCTCGAAGACATCACACAAAAGTATTTGCGCTTCTGACGGTTCCCGGTCGTTCCACAACTCAGCGACCAATGGGGTCGGTCACTCGGTGTATTCCTGCAGGCGATTACGGATATCGGGTGGAACGTGGGTCGGTTCTCCAGTCGCTGCATCGATACAAGCAAGCGTCAGCTCGGCCGTGAAAACCAGTTCGCCCTTGAGCGTGCCACGAGCGGCCAGCGTGATGGAGGCGTCGCCAACGCGAGGGACGAGCTCGATGACCACGGTGTCGTCGACACCGATCGAGTCGACGTAGTCAGCCTCGGCGTGGACTGCCGGATAGAGCAGTCCGCGCTCTTCTGCGGCGGACGGGGAGAAGTCGACCTCGGTCATCAGTTCCTCCATGCCTCGAACGACGTGGTCGATGACCGTTGGCGTGTAAATAAGGCCACTGAAATCGGTATCGCCGGTCTTGACTGTCCACGTGTATGAGTACGTCATGCCTGCTCATGGGTGCAGCGGATGTATAACCTCTTTCCCGAGCGTGCTTTTGTTGTGCTGCACTCGCCGAAACGTAGCGCCGCGAACGGCGGTCCTCCGAACGATGCGCCGTTCAGGTCGATCGAACCGTGACTCCGTCCTCCCAGTCGAGGACCAGCGCGCCGTCGTCGGCCATCTCCTCGAGGTACGCGAGAGCGGTTGTGGTGAACAACCAGCGGGTGTAATCGTCGACCGCCTCGTCAAGTAACCGGTCGACGACTGCCCCGAGCGTGGTCGGCGTGTTCGTGACCGCTGTTCGGACGCCTCGTCGCAGTTCTTTGCTGATTTCGAGACAGTGGTCGATAGCCTGTATGGGGTCCTCGATGACGTCCCCGTGGCCGGGGAAGAGCTGCATCGGGTCGACCTCCTTGAGTCGTTGCAGCGACGTTTCGTAGGCGGCCACACCCGCTCGGAGCGGCCCTCTGATGAAGTACCCGTGTTCGAGGACGAGGTCACCTGTGATGACCGTTCCCGACTGCTTGTGAACCAGCGCGAGGTGATGCCTGTCGTGTCCTGGTGTGTGCATCACCTCGAACGGTTCGTCTCCTAACTGGACCGTGTCGCCGTCGCTCACCGTCTGTTCGATGTCGAGTGTATGGTCAGCGAACGAGAGTCCCCTTGGCCACTCGAAGTCGACCAAGTCGTTCTCGGGGGGTAATGCGCGTTGGATCGACCGCCACTCGGTGATTACTTGATCGAGATACCCGCCAAAATCAGTGAGCACGGTCTCTGCTCCCTCGTACACCACGTGTGGAACCGTCCGCAACGTCTGTGCGGTCTCCGATCCGCCGATGTGGTCGACGTGCGGATGAGTGACGACAATGCGGTCGACATTCGTGAGTACCGTCTCGTCCAAATCGCGTTCGATTGGTGCGACCGAACCGGCCGACTTGGGGATGCTTCCAGTGTCGACGAGCGTCTCACCGATGACGTAGACGTTCGACGCACCGAACATTGGATCCCTGACCTCGAATCGTTCGTACTCCATGTGTCGTCTCGCTACAGTCCGAGTTCGCTGGCGATAGTTTCCTGCTGAATCTCCGACGTCCCTTCCGGGATGCGGAGCATCCGTGCATAGCGGAACACTTTCTGGACCGGATAGTCGTAGGTTAGCCCGTTTCCGCCGAAGACTTGGACGGCGAAGTCGGCAGCTTCGAACAGTTTTTCCGTTCCGTAGTACTTCGTCATCGCCGATTGCTTCGCGGGGTCTTCACCTTGGTCAATGAGCCAAGCTGTCCGTAGCGCGAGGTTTTCGGTTGTCGCCTGCCAAGTGGCGATATTGGATATCATCCGGCGGACGTGTTGTCGCTTGCCAATCGGCTTGCCCCAAGACGTCCGCTCGTTGGCGTACCTGATGGTCTCGTCCAAAAGGAACTGCATGAGACCGGCACAGCGGGCGCCGATTCGCGCACGGCCAGTATTGATGGTGTTCATCATGGCGAGGAATCCCTCTCCACGGTCCCCAATCATGTGTTCTTCGGGAACGCGAACGTTGTCAAATTGGACTTCGGCCTGCATCCCGTCGTTAAGCAGCGTCTGATTAATGCTCTGGACCTCAAAGCCCGGATTGTCGGTTTCGAACAGGAACGCTGAAATCTTCTCAGGGCCGTTCTCATCGGGGTCAGTAACCGCGAACACCTGCCCGAAGTCAGCATAAGGCCCGTTCGTAATCCATTGTTTGGTCCCGTTGATGACCCACTCATCGCCGTCTTTCTCGGCCGTCGTGTTCATGTCGAGTGCGTCCGACCCGGAGCTCTGTTCGGTGATGCAGAGACACGCGCTCCTTTTTCCGGCCACGAACGGTTCGAGGTACTCACGTTTGAGATCGTCGTTGAGGTGCAGCAGAGAGGGGTGCGGCCCCGGCGAGAACTCGAACATGTACCGGTTGAGCCCCATCCCGTGGGTGTAGATATGCTGTTCAATCTGTGCGATCTCCGTCGTGTTCAACCCGAGTCCACCCACGTCCTCGGGCATGTGCATGCCATAGATGCCGGCCTCCCCGGACTTGCGCCGAATCTCGTCCATCAGCTCGACCGCTTCGGGCTTCTGGCGGCCGTCTTCACCGAGTCGTCGGAAGTCCGGCTGAAGAAGGTCTTCGTGTTCTGCTTCCAGCGGATCGATCTCCTGTTCGACGAAGTCGTCTATCGTCTGCTTTATCAGCGAGACCTCTTCGCTGCTGGTAAAATCTACCATAACTCCTTCAATGTCACTTTTTGCCAATAGCGTTTGGGATTGCGGTCATCGAGTAGTGGCACGCGGGCTGGCAGCTGACGGGCCTTCAACGCCGCATTGCGATTCGGCTCCGATGACTGGGGACACGAGTAGCTATTTGTGGCCACCGCGTGAGAGTTGAGGTACAGCATGCGTGACGCGTACGTAATCGGAGCCGGACAGACGGATTTCGGTTCCTTTCCAAACGAGAGTTATCGATCGATGTTCCGCGAAGCGTTCGATGCAACCCGCGAGAGCGTCGATAGTACCGTCGACACCGACGACATTGACGAAGCCTTCGTCGGGATGGTCGGAATCGGTGGTCGTCAGATTGGCCTCGCGGGGCCGGGTGCGACGTCACACCTCGGACTGAACGGCATCTCGACGGTCCGGCTGGAGAACGCCTGTGCCTCGGGCGGGTTCGCCGTTCGGCAGGCCGTGCAGGCAGTCCGAAGTGGAATGGCCGATGTCGTCCTCGCGGGCGGCATCGAACTGATGAACGACATGTCGAGTGACGCTGCCAAGTACTGGTTCGGTGTCAGCGGTGAAATGGAGTGGGAGCGGATGGCTGGCACGACCTTCTCCGGCGTCTTCGCACAGATGGCCAGCGCTCACATGGCCGAATACGAGACGACCCGAGAACACCTATCGCAAATTTCGGTGAAGAGTCACGCCTACGGGGCGGACAATCCCCACGCCCAGCTCGGATTCGAGTGTTCACTGGACCAAGCGATGTCAGCACCCGATGTCGCGGCCCCGCTGAATCTCTACCACTGCTGTCCCATGTCCGATGGGGCAGCGACGGCCCTAATCGTGAGCGAGGACGTTGTCGACCAGTACACTGACCAGCCGGTGCGAGTCGCCGGCGTCGGCGCCTCAAGCGGTGGCATCGGGCTGTTCGAGCGAGACACATACACATCGATTCCCGCCACGAAGGAAGCTCGTGAGAAGGCCTACGCGGAGGCCGACATCGAGAATCCGGTCGAAAGTCTCGATTTCGCGGAGGTCCACGATTGTTTCTCTATCGCCGAACTCATCGCTTACGAAGATCTCGGATTCTGTGCACCCGGCGAGGGAGGGACGTTCATCGCTGAGGGACACCCAGAACCCGACGGCGACCTCCCAGTGAATACGTCGGGTGGGCTGAAATCCAAGGGCCATCCCATTGGGGCGACCGGGACTGGACAGGTCGTGGAGGCATTCAAGCAACTCACCGGTCGGGCTGGCGACCGCCAACTTGATTCGCCCCGACGTGGCCTCTGTCACAACATGGGTGGCAGTGGCGGTGCAGTGACCGTCCACGTGCTGGAGCGGGTCGACAGTGAGGTGAGCGCGTGATGTCGGGACCCGGGATTACCGGCGTTGGCGGATACGCACCGAACACTCGTCTTTCCGCGACTGAAGTCGGTGACGCGTGGGGACAGTTCGAGGCCAGCGGCATCGAACAGACGGCCGTCCCCGACGCCGACGAGGATACGCTTACGATGGGATACGAGGCCGCCAAACGGGCGCTCGACGCTGCCGACACGGACGGCGCAGCGCTCGAATCGCTCGCATTTGCAACGACTATGCCTCCGATGGCCGAGACGGAGATGACCGTTCATCTCAGCGAGTTGCTCGACCTCCCGGACACCGCCGACCTGCAACTGTACACCGGGAGCACTCGCGCGGGGTTGCAGGCGCTCGCCGACGCGCTCGTTGAATCATCGGCCACGCCGGCACTCGTCGTGGCATCTGACCGTCCGCAGGGAGAACTCGACGACGCCGTCGAACAGGCCGCCGGTGCCGGAGCCGCAGCTTTCGTTGTCGACCAAGACGGCCCGATGACAGTTCGCGACCACGCCACGTACGCCGAATCCTTCCAAGGGACGCGGTTCCGACCGACGGGGAGCGACCGGACGGAGGCCCTCGATATCACCGCGTTCGACCGTGAAGCGTTCACGTCGACGATTTCGGCGGCTATCGCCCGGCTCGATGTCGATGTCGAGATACTCGACGCAGCCGCTATCCAAGCCCCGGATGGGGGACTCCCATACCGTGCTGGCGCGGCGGCTGGCATCGACGCATCGCTCATCGAGAACGCGGCGACCGTCCACGAGCTCGGTGACATCGGGGCAGCAAGCGTCCCGCTCAGTCTCGCGCGGGCGCTGGCGTCGGGAAGCGAAACCGTGCTGGCTGCCGCATTCGGCTCTGGTGCAGTCGCAGAAGCCATGACGCTTGCAGTCGACCAATCCAGTAACGCGCCGTCAGTCGCGCTCGCCATCGACGGGGATCGCGAGGTGTCCTACACTGACTATCTGCGTCAGCGGGGCGAGATAACGTCAGGGTCACCAGATGGTGGCGGCGCATATGTTAGCGTGCCAGCTTGGAAGCGAACGCTCCCACAGAGGTACCGACTAGAAGCCGGTCGGTGCCCTGCCTGTGAGGCGCTGAACTTCCCACCATCTGGTGCCTGCAGTGGCTGCCACGAGTTGGTCGAGTACGAACCAGTCCAACTCGACTCCACGGCCACTGTGGAAGCAGTAACCGTCATCTCGCAGGGAGGTGCACCACCAGAGTTCGTCGAGCAACAGGCGCGGACGGGCGATTACACGGTCGCAATCGTTGCAATCGATGGGCCGGACGGGGACACCGCGAGCATTCCAGCACAGGTCGTCGAAACCGACCCCGGCACCCTCGAGATCGGTGACCGCGTCGAATTCACGGTACGGCGGGTCTACGTACAAGAAGACGTGATCAGGTACGGCATGAAATTCAGACCGCTGCGAGACGATCTCTGAAGACTATTCACCCGTAAATTCTGGATCGCGGTTCTCCTTGAACGCCTGAGGGCCTTCGCTTGCATCCTTGCTATCGAGGGCCTCACTCACGATGGCTTCTTCCGTGTAGAAGGCCTGCTCCATCGGGACGCTCAAGCCTCGAACTACGGCTTCCTTGATTTTCCTGACCGCGAGTGGGCCGTTCTCGGCGATCGAATCAGCATACTCGTCCGCTGCAGCGAGTGCGTTTCCCTTCTCGACCACCTTGTTGACGAGGCCCATCTCGTTTGCTTCCTCGGCAGATATCCGGTCGCCCGTCAGGAGAATCTCCATCGCGCGACAGTAGGGAATCTGTCGCGGTAATCTGGTGTGCGAGCCACCTGCGGGGGCCAGCCCCCAAGAAACCTCCGGGAGGCCAAAAACGGCGTGTTCTTCGGCGACACGGATGTCGGTCGCCTGAAGGAACTCCGTGCCGCCTGCGAGCGCGACCCCATTTACTGCTGCGATAATCGGCGTCCGAATCAGGTTGTGCTTCAACATCATGTCCTGTTCCGGGTCCTCAGCGATGCCTCGGCCAAGCGGGAAATCGCCCGAGGTAATCGCTGGAATCATCGATTTGAGGTCACCGCCAGCGCAGAACGCTTCCTCGCCCGCGCCGGTGACAATAATGGAGAGTACATCGTCGTCCTCGTCTGCTCTGTTCAACGCCTGCGCGATGTCTCCGACCATCTCCTCTGTCAGTGCGTTGCGAGCATCTGGCCGATCCAGCGTTATGTACACTCTGTCGTCGTCTTTTTCATATTGTATCGACATCTTTCACCTATGAGTTCTCCTAATCGCCATCTGCGGCGTTCACGAGTTGAATCCGCGGGCAGATAAAAAGTTGTTGTGGTGAGCTACTTTTCCAACGGCACGTTGGTTATCGACACGGCCCAGTGTATGCCTGCGGTTGCCAAGTCGGCGTCTGGTGGGCGTTGATTATAAGTACTCAAGAAGCAACGTGTTCAATCATGAAGTCGTATGAAGACTTCGCAGACTTCAGTCTCAAGTGGGAAGACCAAGAAGACTGGCTTCTCCCGAACGTACTGGAACACCAAGCAGCCGAACAGGGTGATCGTACCTTCCTGCAATGGGAGACCACTGACGAGACAGTCAGCTTCGAAGAGACGAACCGAATAGTAAACAGACTCGCTCACGGGCTCGCCGACCAAGGTATCGAGAAGGGCGACCATGTGTTGCTGATGTTGCCCAACTCGCTTGAATACCTGTACCTCTGGTTCGCACTCAGCAAGATTGGCGCTGTGGAGGTCCCGATCAACACCGACTACAAACGTCAGTCACTGAGCCATGTGGCGAACCTCACGGAAGCCCAATTCGGCATCTTCCACGAGGACTACGTCTCTCGGCTTGAACCGATCGAGGACGACCTCGAACACCTAGAAGAGGTAGCCGTCATGGGTGACAAAGGGGCGGCACCCAGCGAGGTGGGGCTGGACTTCCTCGCCTACGACGATCTGGTCTCCGACACCGAAGAGAACCCGGACGTTCACCTCGAGTACCACGACGTGACATCGATTATCATGACCTCCGGGACCACGGGGCCCTCGAAGGCGATTCAAAAGACCTACTCCCACCAGTACTTCTTCTCCGAGGAGTGCCGGAACCTCGTACAGTTGACCGAGGACGACGTATACATGACTGGCAATCCGCTGTTCCACAGCAACGCGCAGGTGCTTGTCGTCTATCCGGCCCTGATTGCCGGGGCAAAGGTGTGCCTGTTCGAGGGGTTCAGTGGGTCCAACTGGGTCGACCGACTACACGAAACCGGGGCGACGGTGTGCAACTTCCTAGGTTCGATGATGGACTTCGTCTATCAGCAACCCGAACGGGATATAGACGACCAGAACGATCTCCGATGCCTGTTCGCTGCTCCCACGGCGACCGGCATCAAAGAGGAGTTCATGGAGCGGTTCGGCATCGAGTATATCACCGAAGTGTACGGCAGTACGGAGATCTCGCTGCCCGTGTTGACCCCCTATGGCGTGGACCGGCCTGACGGGGCTGCTGGACTCCTGCTTGAGGAGTTCTATGACGTCAAGCTCGCGGACCCGAAAACAGACCAACCGGTCGAGCAGGGGAAGATGGGTGAGTTCGCTGCGCGTCCGAAGGTTCCTTGGATAACGACGACCGGCTACTACGGAATGCCAGAGAAGACCCTCGAAGCGTCGCGAAATCACTGGTTCCATACGGAAGACGGAATCCGCCGGGACGAAGACGGCTGGTTCTACTTCGTCGATCGCATCGGCGACACGCTTCGCCGGCGTGGTGAGAACATCTCGAGTTACGAGGTCGAAGAACCCATCCTCAACCACGAGGCAGTCGAAGAAGTCGCCGTCGTCGGCGTGCCGGCACCCGAGGAAGGCGGCGAAGAGGAGGTGAAAGCTTTCGTTGTGTTCAAGGACGGCGAAAGCGCGACGCCGGAAGAGCTCATCGAGTGGAGCAACGAGCGCCTCCCGGCGTTCATGGTTCCCCGGTATCTGGAATTCATCGACGAACTTCCCAAGACGTCGAACGAGAAAATCAAAAAGAAGGACCTCCGAGAGCGGGGGAATTCAGAGGACACGTGGGACCGTGAGAATGAAGATATCAGCCTTGACGAGGACTAGTTCGGCGAACCACGTCACAACCTTAGTGTACTGAATGAGATCGATTCCAGGTGCTGACCGGTACGACGTCGATATCCACATCCGCGACGAACAGGTCGAGAACCTGCTGGATGTCACGCCTGACGACGTGACAGCGCCGGCCGAGTTGACGTTCGCGAAGAACGTTTTTCTTCCCCTGACGACAGCGTGTCGCTATACCTGCACCTACTGTACGTACTTCGACGCTCCGGGAGACGCGTCATTAATGTCGCCATATGATATCCGAACGGCAGTCCGTCGTGGTGCCGACGCGGGCTGTACGGAGGCACTATTCACGTTTGGTGACGACCCGGATGACCGGTACACGGACGTCCACCAGCAATTGCGGGACTGGGGTCACGAGTCGATTCACTCGTATCTGCGAGAAGCCTGTGAAATCGCCCTCAACGAGGGGCTGCTTCCGCACAGCAATCCGGGCGACCAGACGCGCGAACAGATGGCGGAGGTCGCCGACGTTAATGCGAGTATGGGCGTGATGCTGGAGACGACGGCCAATGTGCAGGCTCACGCTGGACCGCGGTCGAAGTCGCCGGGACAGCGCCTCAATACCATCCGAAATGCGGGCGAACTCGAGATACCTTTCACGACTGGCATCCTCGTCGGCCTCGGCGAAGACTGGGAAGATAGGGCGGAGAGCTTGCTCGCGATCCGTAGGTTACACGACCGTTACGACCATGTTCAGGAAGTCATCGTTCAGCCAGTGGTCGAAAACGAACGGTGGCAGGATGGGACGCCGGCCCTTGATGTGATGCGTCGCGTGGTGGCAATGGCACGTGTGGCCCTTCCCGAGGACGTTTCCGTGCAGGTCCCGCCAAATCTGGCGCCGGTGCGTGACTTGCTGGACTGTGGAATCGACGACCTCGGCGGCGTTTCACCAGTAACTGATGACTACATCAATCCCGATTACGAGTGGCCGGCACTGCGCGAGCTCGAATCGATCGCGGAAGACGCCGATCTGCCATTGTTCGAGCGACTGCCGGTTCACGAGCGATTCCTCGAAGACGAAGAACGCGAGTGGCTGTCGCCGCCGATTCTGGAAGCGATTGCGGCCTCAGATGAGGCTGGTACTCGGTACCGTCGTGTTCTAGACCAGTCCGCATGATCGACGAAGCAGCGTGACCTCAGACTTTGACGCCGAGGTATCGCTCGACTTCTTCGGGGATGTCCTCGAATTCTGCCTTGCTGCCGGAGAATTTGATTTCGCCCTTATGAATGAGATACCCGCGATCCATCAGCTCGAGGCAGGTTTCGAAGTTCTGCTCGACGAGCAGTATCGGAATTCCAGCTTTCTTGATCTCTGCGATGAGGTCGACGATGCGTTCGACGATCTGGGGGGCAAGCCCCTCCATCGGCTCGTCGAGCATGATCAGTTTCGGATTCCCGAGCAGCGCTTGGGCGATGACGAGCATCTGCTGTTCGCCGCCGCTCAGGTGGGTTGCCTGTTGGTCCAGCCGCTCTTCGAGGCGGGGCAGGACATCGAGAACTCGGTCGAACGTCCAGTCGGTCCCATAGGTGGTGTCTTTACTCAGCTTTAGGTTTTCCCGGACCGTCAAATCAGGAAACGGCCGGCGGTCCTCCAGAGCGATTCGAATACCGAGTCGAGAGGTCGCCGCTACGTCAGTCGCCGTGATATCGTCACCTTCGAACCGAATCGTCCCGTTTCTGGGCGGTTGAGTCCCGGTTATTGAGCGGAGCGTGGTCGTCTTACCCGCTCCGTTGCGGCCGACCAGTCCGACTACTTCACCGTCTCCGACAGTCAATGAGACTCCCTTGAGAACGTGTGATTCACCATAGTAAGTGTGGACGTCCGACAGTTCAAGCATGCTGGTCCCCTCCGAGATACGCACGCTGGACGCGCTCGTCAGCCTTGATAGTTTCCGGGTCACCGTCCGCGATTACCCGTCCCAGTTCGAGAACCGTGATGACGTCCGAGACCCGCATGACTTCCTCGATGTTGTGCTCGACGAGGACGACGGCCATTTCGTCGGTCAGTTCCTCGATGAAATCCATCGTCTCATTCGTTTCTTTCGTCCCCATTCCGGCAGTCGGCTCGTCGAGGAGGAGCAATTGGGGTTCCGCGGCCAGTGCCATCCCAATCTCGAGATGGCGTTTATCCCCGTGAGAGAGAGCGCTCGCCGCAGTCTCTCGCCTATCCTCGAATCCCAGACGCGATATCAGCTGTTCCGTTTTCTCTGTAAGTGTATCGTTACTACTGATCGGCCGGAGCATGTCGTAGTAGTTCCCATGAAATGTACCCACCGCAGTCTGTAGGTTCTCGAAGACCGTTAGTGATGGATAAATATTTGATATTTGGTATGATCGGGAGATACCGAGGTAGGGTCGCTTGTGGACAGGCTCGGTCGTGATGTCCGTACCTTCGATCTCGATTCGCCCGGCAGTTGGTTCGTAGACGCCCATGAG
Organism: Natronomonas amylolytica; assembly: GCF_037031205.1. Taxonomy (NCBI): domain Archaea; kingdom Methanobacteriati; phylum Methanobacteriota; class Halobacteria; order Halobacteriales; family Natronomonadaceae; genus Natronomonas; species Natronomonas amylolytica. Next base: position 266,868 of record NZ_JAYEZM010000001.1, read on the forward strand.
CAGATTGAACAGCGTCGTCTTTCCCGCCCCGTTCGGTCCGATGACCGAGTGGAGCTCGTTCTCTTGAATCGCGAGATCAACCTCGTCGACGGCCACGAACTCGTTGAACTTCTTGGTGAGCCCGCTCGTTTGTAACAGCACGATGTTCGTAGTGAACGGGGACGCTAAATTAAACGTTTGGGTGCGGTGGTTCGGCGCGGATGGCGCCTGAGTGGCTGTCCCTTCTGTTATTTCTTCGTCTTCCAGAGTTAGTCTCCCCCGACCACCAGAATGTTTATTTAGCATCTCTCCGGTATGAGTAGACACGCCAATGAGAAGTGACTTCAACCAGCAGATGACGCGCGCCGATCGGGGAGAGTCGGCGTGTATCGAGACGGACAGTTCCGCGGATCAACCACACAGGGTACGAGAGCCCGAGAGACGGCTCAAATAGAGCCCCACCGATGTCAACACTATCGACTGTTCTGGAGGCGATTATCTACGGAATCTCGCTCGGGATGATTTATCTGTTAATCTCGCTCGGATTGACGCTGATATTTGGACTGATGGACGTCATCAACTTTGCACACGGCGCGCTCGTGACACTGGGAGCGTATCTCGGTCTCACGGCGTGGAACGCGTCCGGTAGTTACTGGCTCTCGCTCGTTGCGGTTGCGGTTCTCGTCGGTCTACTCGGTGCGGGCATCGAACGTGGGTTGGTGAAAAAACTATACGATGTCGATCACATCTTCCAGTTGTTGTTGACGTTCGGACTCGCGCTGATTATCGAGGGGTTGCTCATCATCCAGTATGGCGAGGGGAATCAGCAACTCAACCCGCCCGCGTTTACGGAGGGGTCCCCCGTGCCGTTTGGTCCGGCCCTCATCCCTCGTTATCGGCTATTCATCATTCTCTTCACGATACTCGTGGTGGCCGTCGTTTGGCTCACCATCCAGCGGACACGCCTCGGGCTCGTCATCAAGGCCGGGATTCAGGACCGGGAACGGACGTTATTGCTGGGCATTCGACTGGGGCGAATCAATATGCTAGTGTTCGCGGTCGGGGCGGGACTGGCCGCTATCGGTGGGTTCCTCGCCGGCCCTCTACTGGGCGTCGCCCCGAATCTCGGGACGAACCTCCTGATTACGAGCTTCGCGATCGTCATTATCGGCGGCCTTGGTAACATCCGTGGAACCATCGTCGCAGCGCTGCTTCTCGGCATCGTCTACAACCTCTCGCTGTTCTTCTATCCCCCCATCGCAAATGCGATAATATTCATCGTCATGGGTGGAGTCCTCGTGATGAAACCCGAAGGGCTGTTCGGGGAGGTCACAGCATGAGTGAGGCCGAACGGGCTGACATGTCCCGCTGGGGCAGGCTGTTCACACGCCTGTTCGAAACGCCGAGCGGTGTCTTCGGATTAATCCTCGCCATCCTCACGCTCCCACTATTCGTGAGTATCGGTCTCGCGACCGAGATTCTGATTCTCGGCGTATTCGCGCTCTCGTACAACCTCATGTTCGGATTTACTGGTCTTCTTTCGTTCGGGCACGCACTCTTTTTCGGCTTCGGGGCCTATCTTGCGGCAGGAATCATCATCGAGACTGGGCTACCCCTCCTCCCAACACTCGTCGTCGTGTTCTTGCTCGCACTCGGACTGTCCTTGGTCATAGGGTTGATATCAATTCAGTTGTCCGGAATCGCGTTCGCGATGGTAACGCTGGCGTTTGCCCAACTCGGCTACGAGGCGGTACTCAAGCTAGACGAGTACACCGGCGGTGCGGACGGGTTGCTCGGCATCTATCGTCCCTCACCGCTCGGATTGGGACTGGTCGACCTCACCGACGAGGTGATGTTCTATGCTGTCTGTGCTGGCATCGCCGTCCTCTGTGTCAGCTACACGTACCTGCTGTCGCGGTCCCTGTTCGGCCGAACGCTCACAGCCATCCGCATCAACGAGGAACGCACTGCGGCTCTCGGCGTCAACACCTATCGTGTGAAGGTCATCGTATTCACCATCGCCGGTGGGATGGCGGCGGTCATGGGCGGACTGTGGGGCATGTATATCCGATTCCTCAGTCCCCAGATACTGTACTGGTCGAACACCGGCGACGTGATCCTGTACACGCTCATCGGCGGAATGCAGTCCGTTATGGGGCCGATCCTCGGTGCCGGCTTCCTCCGGAGCGTGAATCGATTGCTCTTCGAGACGGAACCGGGATATTACAACGTCACCGTGGGGACGATATTCGTGCTGATTGTGCTGTTCGAGCGGGGCGGCTTCATCGAAATGCTCAACCGTGCTGTCCAGTCCCTCAAAAACACTGTTGGAAAGCGGTCCAAATCGGATGAGAACTCGGATTCACCGAGATAACCGCGTTCGTTCTCTTTAGTTCTCGAGACGGGGGTTCGTGGGCAGAAGTGATATATGACGGCTCTCATATCGATAGCGTATGGCACAGCTCGATCTCCTCTTACCGGAGGGCAAAATCGGCAACTACACCATTCAAGATACCGTCGAACTGGCGAAAGCTGCTGAAGCGGCAGAGTTCCGAACGGTTTGGAAGGGCGAATCGTACAGCACGAATTCGTTCATGAACCTGAGTAGCATCGCGACTGCGACCGAGACCATCAACTTGGGGACAGCGATTACGAACGTCTTCACCCGCCCACCAGCGCTGATCGCGATGAGCGCGGCGACCCTAGATATGCTGTCCGACGGCCGAACGGTACTGGGGCTCGGCGTGAGCACTGAGACCGTCATCAAGTCGTGGTACGGGCAGTCGTACGAACGGCCGCTCCGCAGGACACGAGAGATGATAGAAGTCCTGCAAGCGATGTTCGCTGAGGAAACCGTCGAGTACGACGGAGAGATCTTCGATGTCGGGCCGTACCCGGTGGGGTTCGACATGGACCGAGAAACCATGCCGATCTACAACGCCGCGATGGGGCCGACGAACTGTAGACTGACCGGAGAGTATGCCGACGGCTGGCTTCCTGTCTATACGCCGCCGGAAACCATTCGAACTCTGTACGAAGAGGAGATCCTCCACGGTGTGGAGGCTGCAGACCGCGATCCCGCTGACGTTTCCGTGACCCCCCTCGTCACGACATCAGTGGCGGAGACGACAGCAGCAGCCCGAACACAGGCGAGGCGGTCACTCGCACAGGCAATGGCCGTCGGATACAACGGCCATGTCGCCCAGTTTGGATTCGGCGACGCCCCTGACGAAGCAGCTGCTCACTGGAGAAAGGGGAATCGTGACGCTGCTACGGCAGCGATATGCGACCCGATGGTCGACGAACTCACAGTGGCGGGCACCCCTGAAGAGTGCCGAAGTCGGTTACAGGAGCTACAGGAGCAGACGGGTGCCGACACGATTTCCGTGATGCCGCCCTATACCGCGACACCAGCCGATATCGAATCGATGCTCACCGCCCTTGAGCCCATAACCTCAACGTGACAACCGCGTCGCCGTGACCGACTGCCGCTATCTGCTCCGTGATCGCTTGCTCGCTGCTGTCGCAGCACTTCCGTGACCGTTCACTGCTTGTTCGTTTTCAGTCCATATTGCACGCCTTCTCGCTGCACGGCAGCGTCGCCACGTCTGCGCTTTTCGTTCCGGCGACACTGAAGTAGTCGCTCTCTTCTTCCTTTTCATCCGGCGACTTTCCACGAAGGAGGAGCATGTCCTTTATCGAGAGGTGGTCACACTCACGCCACCTTGCGGACGTGATCCAGTCGAATTCCCGTCCTTCGAGTTGGGAAATGATACCATCTGCAGCCGTCTCACCATCCTCGCGTTCGATGGCGGAAAGAAGCTCCATCGCACCTTCGTACGAACCTGCTTCCCACCAACGTGGTCGGTGGTCATTGCTCTCGAGATACTGGTCACTGAACTCCAAGGCGTTCTCCTGTCGCCAGTAGAAGAAGTTGGTCCCGTATACTCCCTCAACTGCTTCTTCGCCAGCACCCGCTGCGAGTTGCGGGCTAACCATCGGGAAAATGAATTCCATTTCTTCTTTCAACCCGGCTTGGATAGCCTGCGAGAGGAAGGAGATAACACCGCCAAGGTTGTAGATGAGAAACGCGGCGTCCGCATCGCTATCCCGCATGGCACTGATGCCGGTACTGAAGTCCTCGTTGCCCTCCGGGAACGTGGTTCGCTCGACGACTTCCGCGTCCGTTGATTCGAGCGTCGCCTCCGTCGCATCCGCCATGTCACGTTCCCCAGCTAAATCGGCGTGATGGATATGGAGCGTGTCGAAGACGTCGTTCTCGTAGGCAGCGAGGATACTCGCAGCGTTCTGGCGGCTGTTCGGGCTATGGTGGAACGTGTAGCGGTTACAGTTCTCACCGGTTATCTGGACGGAGGTCGCCTGTGGGATGTACGGAACACCCTCTCGTTTGGCGACATCCATGATTCCGAGACAGGACGCGCTGACGTAGCCTCCAAGGAGTACGTCCGCGTCCTCCTCGGTGATCAGTTCCGTCGCAGCCGGCACCGCAACGCCCGGATCACCTTTCGTGTCCCGAACGGCTGTTTCGACTTTCTTCCCAGCGATTTCGCCGTCGAACTGTGATTGAATCGCATATTCGACCGCTTCGACTGACCCGTTGCCGTACACTGCCGGTGGTCCACTCGTTGGCACCGGAATCCCAAATACGATCGAATCGGACCCGCTGGTACCGCTGTCACCGAGACAGCCTGTGAGACCCGTCAACCCCGCAGCGCCGGCGGATCCCGCAATAAATGTACGTCTTTTGACTCTTTTCATGAGCTATCCGCTCCTCTGGATGGAAACGCTGTTACTCGTTGGCATTCCGGATAAGGGGTGAATCCACATAGTAATATCTATTTTGGTAATACCGCTGAAATATAACCCGAAGAAATCGTGACTCACCACTGCTCCCTTTCAAGTCTGGATCTCAAAATAGGCTCACGTCGGAGAGAACGGAGGTGATTGTCAGTTGAAGTGCGGAATGACTTCCTGCCCGAAGAGCTCGATCGATTCTTTCAGTGCGTCGGAGTCGAGACACGGTTGGGCAGCTTGGTACACGAAGTGGAAGTCGTCGCCGAAGATCTCTTGATATCGCTCGATCTCCTCGATCATCCGCTCGGGGGAGTCGTAGTACATCGCGACCTCGTTGAAGCCAGCGTGGAGGTCGTTCGGATCCTCGATCATACCGGCGTTGTGATACCAGCGCCCGTATTGGTCTAGGGTCTGCTCCCAGCCGTCATCGACGATCGATTCGGCGTCTCCCCCATCAGTCAGGAACGCGAAGTTCCAAATGACCAGTTCCTGTTCATCGGGGTCTTTTCCTGCCTCCTCGACTGATTGCCAGTACAGGTCGACGGCCTCCTCGGCTTCCTCGAGGCCGACGAGCGAACCGATGGTGAACCCATCGCCCATCTTCCCGGCGCGTTCGATCGCGGGTGGGGCGAACCCGCCGATAATTATCGGCGGTCCGCCGTCCTGTGCCGGTGGCGGCGTGACGTTGGCGCCGTCGAACTCCCAAGAACTGCGCTCTCCCTGCAACACTTCGTGTGGTTCGTGGTGCAACGGTTCGTCTGCCCACGACTTCCGCAGTATCTGGATGAGGTTCCGCAGTCGAACTGCGCGTTCTTCGAGGGGCACGTTGAAATGCTCGAACTCTTCGACCCGATAGCCGTTGCCCACGCCGAACCGTACTCGTCCCTCCGAGATGTTGTCGATGACAGCTAGGTCTTCCGCCAGTCGCACTGGCTGTTTGTACTGTGGCCCAAGAGCGATGTTGGTGCCGATATCGATGTCGTCAGTCACCGCAGCCAATGCTGCCATTCCCGACGTAACCGACGGCATATAGCCGCCATCCGTGAAGTGGTGTTCGGTCAGCCACGCACAGTCGAAGTTGTTCTCCTCGGCAACCTGAACTTCCTCTATCATCTCTTGATACAGTTCCGAGTGTGGTCGATCGTCGTCTGGGTGTCTGTCGCAATTGAAGGTTCCAATTCCGAATTCCATGGCTAATTTCTCACCTGCAACGGCCATTAATTTCCACCGGTACTTATAGCTACGTCTTTTGTGAACACGTGTCAGGGCAGCACATAACAGACTCCTCAGTGAGTGACCATCAACAGAACACAAGCGGAGGCTGGAACGTGTTTGGTTCCAGAATCAGTCAGAGTAGCGAGGGGAGACCATCGCTCTTGACGACTGAGGCGATGGTGTTCTTTTGGATCTCGTCCGTACCCGCCGCGATACGCCGGCCACGAGCGAGGCGGTAGAGGTATTCGAGGGGGTGGTCGCGCTGATATCCGTTTGCCCCATGAATCTGGAGGGCTTCGCTAACTACCGATTCGGCCATCGTTCCGGAGTAGAGTTTCGCTATCGACGCGTCAACCCTGTCGGGGATACGGTCTTGTTCATGCGCCCGTTCAGCGGCACGATACGTGAGTGCTCTGGACGCCTCTAGTTCCGTGACCATATCGGCTAGCTTCCACTCGATGCCCTGAAATTCCCCGATCGGTTGGTCGAACTGCTCTCGCTGCTCGGCGTATTCGAGAGCCTCGTCCAGCGCACAGCGAGCGATCGTATTCGCCAGCGTCGCACTCCCCAGTCGCTCCCAGTTCAGGGCTTTGAGCTGGTTTTTGAATCCTTCCGTCCCTCGAGTGAGAACGTTCCGTTCGGGAACCTTGACGTCTTCGAGATAGAAGTGTGTCTGCTCGTGATCAGCCATGTTAGTATAGTGCTGCTGAATCTCGATACCGGGTGAATCGAGGTCGACGATCACTGATCCGAGTCCTTCTGGAAACTTCACCCACGTGACGGCGGCACTCGCATGTTTGACATTGCTTACCCACGTCTTCTCGCCGTTAATGACGATGCTATCGCCGTCGTCCTCGGCGGTGGTGTTCATCGACCCCACGTCAGAGCCGGATTCCGGCTCCGAGATGGCGATTGCGATGGCATCTTCACCGGCTGTTACCGGTGGAAGATACTCCTCTTTAGCCTCGTCGGTGCCGAACATCTCGATGGCCCGTGGTGCGACCATCTGTTGGTTGTACAGGAACTCCGCGGTGTCCGGACAGACTGACCCGACGATCTCGATGGTGAGCATTGCCTCGAACTCGGACATGCCGCCACCACCGTATTCCTCGCCGATATTGATGCCGAGGAAACCTTGGTCCGCCAGCAACTCGACGTTCTCCCACGGTGGCTCGCCATCCCACTCGAAGGCCGCGTCGCTGAACTCGTTTTCGGCGAGTTCCATCAGAGACTGTGCTAACATCTGCTGCTCTTGGGAAAGCGCGGTCACAGTGATTCGACCAACGGAAATCAGATAATTAAAACTTCCTCCTCACCCGGCAGCAATCGACTATCTTCCCCCGATCCGGAGCGAGCAGAGCTGGACCGGATAATGATTATATATCATTAATAAACTTTAAGTATAGTGTGAGCACTTACCAAACGAGGGCCGACAAATGAGAATAGGGTATATGCCCGATACACACGCGGCCGACTACGATGCACCGCATCCCGGTCGCGACGAAGTCGCAGAGTTCATCGACCACTTGCTCGAGACGTCACAGATGGCCGAAGACGTCGGTTACGACGGATTGTGGGTTCCTGACCGACATATGCGTCCCGAGACCTACGTTCCGGACCAGATGGGGCTGTTGAGTTCCTTGGCGACACTCACCGACGAGATCAAGCTGGGAACGTGGGCGAACGTGCTCTCGCTGTACAATCCGATGCGCATCGCCGAGCAGGTCGCATACATCGACCAGCTCTCGAAGGGTCGGTTCGTCTACGTCCCAGCGATGGGGTACCATCCCGGCTACCCCCAGTACTTCGGACACGACCCCGATGACAAGTTTGGACGCTTCATCGATGGATTGGAAGTCATCAAAGAGGCGTGGGCTTCTTCGAAGGACGAGCCGTTCAGCTTCGACGGAAAGTATCACCAGTTTGAGGAGGTCTTCCAATCTCCTGACCCGTATCAGGAACCGAGACCTCCCATCTGGCCGGGCGGCCAAGCCGACCCAGCGATCGAACGCGCCGGTGAACTAGGAGAGGGGTGGGCGCTGGACCCGTTCCCTCTAGAAGAAGAAACGTTCAAGCGCCAGATCGACCTCTACAAGGAGGCTGCCGAAGAGCGCGGTAACGACGCCCGCATCGGATTGATGCGCGATGCATACGTCGCCCCGACTAGGGAAGAGGCAGAAGAGGTCTTCGGCCCGATATTCAAAGAAGAGTTGTTGTTCTACTACCATCAGGGAATTCTCACACATCACCCCGACTTCCAGTCCGAGGACGACTTCACACTCGAAAACCTGCGTGACCACATGGTCATCGGGAACCCCGAAGACTGTATCGAGAAGATGGCGGAGTACGAGGAGAAGTACGACATCGACTACTGTGTAATGCGGTTCCGCCTGCCAAAGGGGCCGTCCTTGGAGAAAGAGCGCGAAGCAGTTGAGTTGTTCGGCGAGGAAGTCCTTCCGTACTTCCACGAGGAGGATGATGGTGAGTGGATCCTGAACAATGAAGAAGATACCGAGACCCACATGCTCGCTGGCTTCTGACGATTGACACGGTTTACAGCCGTATTGTCGGCTAGCAGACGACCACGTTGCCATGGTAGCTAAACGGCGTCGTGGCTCGAATCCGGGTCAAAACGACCTGGTGTTCGGGGCCTTTCTTAGTTCTGGGCGCAGCCTAGTCTGTCTCGTCACCTGTCGGCGGGGACAGAAAGGCGGGCAAGTATCGGGGAGTGGTCGGAGGCAAGGCTGTGGTAGACCTCCGTCGAATCGACCGACACCTCGGACGTACAGAACACGTAGTCGATGCGTCGGTGTGGGGTGTATGTCCGCTCGTAGTACTCCTGCGGCTTCCGGTCAACGTACGGCGTCGGGAAGGTAAACCGATCGTTGCCGTCTTCGGCAAACGCGTCAACAAAGCGTTCGGTTAGTCTGTCGATCGCCGGCCAGCTCGGCCGAGCGTTAAAATCTCCGGCGAGAATCGTCGGCCGCTCCAGCGTGCCGAGCGACTTGAAGAGTTCGTCTAGCTGTCGCTCGCGGATTTCGCGACTGAGACCGAGATGCGTGTTGACGATTCGTAGTTCGATTCCGGCACATTCGACGACAGCAGTAATGTAGCCTCGCTGGCCGCCGTCGGCGGGACTGGTGAGCGTATCGTATTCAACGGACTTCACGGTCCCATCGACGAGAATCAGATTGCCGAACTCGCGGGCAAGGCTACTATCGGTAACGCCGAGGTCCTCTTCGACTTCCTCGACGTCATCTTCGGTGAGGGTAACGGTTGGTCCGTACGCACCGTCGTGGTCCAGCATTGATTGGAGTTTTGCTGGCTGGTCTTCGAAGCCGGTCTCTTCGGCGAGTTCCCGTTGTACTTCCTGTAGGCTGATGACGTCCGCATCGAGTCGCTCGAGAACGTCAGCGACACGTTGCAGACTATGTCGCCCGTCGATACCGATCCCCGAGTGGATGTTGTACGAAACGACGGACAACTCTCTACTCACGAGCGCCCTCCCTTACTCGGCGGGACAGTGTAACGCTCAACCGGATTGCCGCCACGATATTCGGTACAGAGACGCGTTCTGCCGACTGACTGCCCGTTGCTGTGAACGTTCTGGCAGGCCGTGTTTGGCGTCGACACTCTATCGAATGCACGTCCGACGCCCCCTGTATCCAGTGTCATAACATCGGTATCATTGAACGCGATTCTAATCACAACTGTGGTTTGCTGGACAGGGTACATGCTGACCCCCGTCCGTGCTGCGAAGGTGATCGATACCCTCTCTCAGACACCACACACCGACAGAATAATACACTGGATGTGTAAATATAGAGTTGATGCCGTTTGACAAGGTGCTGATTGCCAATCGTAGCGAGATTGCGGTCAGGGTGATGAATGCGTGCAAGGACCTAGGAATTGAGACCGTCGCGGTGTATAGCGACGCTGACAAGGACGCTGGCCATGCCCGATTCGCTGACGAGGCGTACAATATCGGTCCAGCACCGGCGAGCGAGTCGTATCTGGACCAAGAAGCGATCATCGACGTCGCAACGCAGTCCGGCGCCGATGCCATCCATCCGGGATACGGGTTCCTCGCAGAGAACGCCGAGTTCGCACGCCGAGTCGAGGAGACGGACGGTGTAACTTGGATTGGCCCCAGCAGCGAGGCGATGACGCAACTCGGTGAAAAGACGAAAGCTCGGACGGTGATGCGAGATGCCGATGTACCGATTGTCCCCGGCACCACAGATCCCGTCGAGAGCGTTGACGACGTGACTGCCTTCGCCGACGAACACGGCTACCCGGTTGCCATCAAGGCCGAGGGCGGTGGCGGTGGGCGCGGTATGAAAGTCGTCCGCGAACCGGACGAAGTAGAAGCACAGCTTGAGAGCGCCAAGCGCGAAGGAGAAGCATACTTCGACAACGATTCTGTCTACTTGGAACGGTATCTCGAGAACCCGCGGCACATCGAAATACAGATTCTCGCGGACGAACACGGCAACGTTCGACATCTCGGCGAGCGCGATTGCTCGCTCCAGCGTCGCCATCAGAAGATCATCGAAGAGGCACCGAGCCCGGCACTCGACGCTGACATGCGCGAGGAGATCGCTGCGGCGGCACGTCATGGCCTTGAGTCGACAAACTACACGAACGCCGGAACAGTAGAATTCCTCGTCGAGGACGACGAATTCTATTTCCTCGAAGTGAACACCCGGATTCAGGTCGAGCATACCGTCTCAGAGGAGATTACGGACATCGACGTCGTCAAGTGGCAGCTTCGGGTCGCGGCCGGCGAGGAGTTGGCCTTCGAGCAGGACGATGTGACGTTCAATGGCCACGCGATAGAGTTCCGCATCAACGCGGAGAATCCCGCGGATGAGTTCTCACCCGAAACCGGAACTCTCGAGACGTACGACCCACCCGGAGGAATCGGCGTTCGTCTCGACGATGCGATTCGACAAGGCGACGTGGTTGGTGGTGAGTACGACTCGATGATCGCGAAACTGATCGTTCATGGCACAGACCGTACAGAGTGTCTGGCACGGTCACGCCGTGCGTTCGAGGCCTTCGACGTGGATGGGCTGTCGACGACGGTTCCGTTCCACCAGTTGATGCTCGACGACGAGACGTTCATCGACGGGGCCCATACCACGAAATATCTCGACGAGGAGCTCAGTCAGCATCGCCTCGAATCTGCACAGGAACAGTGGGGTGCCGAGACGAACGGGACCAGCCCCGGTGACGACTACGTGGGTCGGGAGTTCCTCGTCGAGTTGGGCGGTAGGCGGTTCGAGATGACGCTGTATCAAGAAGAGGGTGAGGCCGGGATTTTCGGGCCACAGGCTGACCCAGCGTCGAGGGAGGCGGCCGTAGCGACCTCAGAGGGTGACAGTACCAGCGATTCGGGACTGCTCGACGCAGCCGAGGGAGAAGCGGCCACAAGTCCCCCTTCGACTGATTCAGGCGACAGCAACCGGATTGAGGCCGAGATGCAGGGGACGATTCTCTCGGTCAACGTCGAGGAGGGTGACGAGGTTGAGTCGGGCGACATTATCTGCGTCCTCGAAGCGATGAAGATGGAAAACGACATCGTCTCCAAGTACGATGGGACAGTAACGGAAATCGGTGTCAGCGAAGGTGACAGCGTCGACATGGGCGACCACCTACTCACTCTCGACTGACGGTCGTGTATGCCTGGTTTGCTTTCAGGTATGATCGTCAGTTCCCGTTCGCTCCCCGCGTTTCTATCATCGTAAGCGCGGTCCATCTGATTTTCTCGATCGCGTTCTCATCGAACCCAGTAACCTGGATATCGACATCCCCTCGCCCGTGACGGCGGTCGATCCCGTGCTTCTTCCGGACGGTTACTTCGACCGAGAGCGTATCATCGGGGTATACCGGTTCAAGGAATCGTAGTTCATCTACCCCTCGGCCTCCGAGAATTGCGAAGTTCTCCAAGACCCCATCCGTTGCAAGGCGGTTACAGACAGACAAAGTGTGTAGTCCGCTGGCGATCAGACTACCGAACATCGAATCTTGGCCGTAGTCTTCGTCGATATGAAACGGCTGAGGATCGTACTGTTCAGCGAACGAGACGATTTCGTCTCGGTCGAAGGTATAACTGCCGTGTTCGTACGCTTCACCGATGGTGACGTCTTCGTAGTATCTCACACTCGTGGTGGTGCCCACAGAAAAAAATAGCTTGCTGACAGCGTTCAGCACCACCTAACTGAAAGCAACGTGACGTGTCAGGGCGTCCACCCGGCCTCTTGATGGATGCCATGGTTGTCGTCGGGTGTCTGTTCGACATCACCCAGCGTGACCGTATCGGCAGTGGACCGAGAAGTTCCTGCCGTTCCCAGTAGACTGGATAGTACCTTTCTCGACTCCTAGAGACGCGTTAGGCGCGTTAATGCTCCGATTTAGTATTCTTTGTCGCAATCGTCTGCCGACCCTCTCGGGTTGGCCACCACGCTGTTGTCGTTCCTGTGGTCAGTAAGTTGATACCGACCCTTCCCAAGGTGTTGGATGAGGTCCTGCTCACAGAGATTGTAACACTCGATATCGATCGATACTGCGGATTCGTCGATGGCATCTGCGAGGTCACGTATCTTTAGGGTCTGTTGTTCGTCCAGCAGCCGGAGAATCTCTATCTGTAGATCAGTCTGCTCTTGCGGCATGTACATGCATAGCAAACATATAGCTACTTAATTTGTGGGATTCAACCGCTTGGCAAAACCGTGAGCGAGCAATTCGAAACTGTCGACGCGGGTTGCCCAATCGGGGCTATCGATTTTCACTTGAGTCTTTGCGAACAGTGACTGTGCCGCCCTCATCGTCAATCCAGAACCGGTCCCGTAGGTATCGTCCCGCTTTCCCCTGTCCGTGGAGGAACAGATCGACGAGGTCAGAGGGTTCGTCAATATCGCATGCGAGCCTGAACGAGTCGACCTCAGCAATATCGATTCCGTTGGCACTTGCGATTTCGCGATGGTCGCGGAAACTGGCACCGTGGTAGTCGACGTAAAAGTCGCGTGAGCGACTTACCAGCGCATTCGTTCCTCCACGCTGACCGGGAGCGATTACGAGAGCCGAATCGGGTTCGAATAATCGCTCGATTGCATCTACGGTCAGTAGACCGAGATCGGCCATGACGACAGCGGTCGGATCGGTAGCGACATCTGATTTTCGTGTCTGGTCGCCTCCATTCGTCGGTAGAACTGAATTGACAGCTTCGCTCAAGGGCTCGGTCAAAATGGTGGTCCTGACGTCGAGGCTCACTGACTCGGTCGCCAGTACGATTGGGTTGTGTCCAGCGTTGACGACCGTCTCGTAGACATCTATAAGCATAGCACGGCTCAGCCCTCGGCGTTCGTCCCGTGAAAGAGAAGGTGAAAGACGGGTCTTCGGATTCTCGGAGCGATACGGGATATAGACGTCCATACCCGAACTGGGTCCCATATTTCAATAAAAGTATCCCGTGCTAGGAACGACGTAGTTTCCAAGTTGGTGGGGGAGCAAGTTTTGCGATTCTAATTTTCCTTAGTTTTATACCGAAGAGAGACATTGACAACCAGTATGTCGGATGGTAAGCGGGGGCCCAACCGCCAAGACGTAGGTGCATCGATGGCGACTCGAATAGATAGACGAACAGTGTTGAAGGGACTCGGAGCGTCGGGAGCAGTCTCCCTTGCGGGCTGTACCAATCCGCTCGGTCAAGGTAGCAATGAAGCACTGAAAATCGGATTTGTCGTCCCCACGAGCGGTCCGTTTGCTTCAGCTGGTGAAACGATGACGCAATCCCTCGAGATGGCAACGTCCCGGGTCGAGGAACAGGTCGCCGGTCGACCAGTCGAAACCTTCGTTAGAGACTCGGGAACAGAAGCGGGCACGGCTGTTCCAAAAACGAACGAGTTGATACAGTCGGAAGACATCGACATCCTCATCGGAGGATTCAGCAGTTCCGTAATTCTCGCGCTACAGGACGTCGCAAAGCGTGAAGAATTGCTGTATTTGCCTGTCGGCGGCGGCGCAACAAGTATAACCGGCGAAAAATGCAACAAGTACACGTTCGCGGCTCACTCGAACGGGTACCAATTCGCGGGCGCGCCTGTTGCGGCGTACGAAAACGGGTTGTTCGATAGTTTGTATGTGCTCGCTGGGGACTACTCAGCTGGCCGTGCGACAACCAACGCTGTCGAGCAACTACTCAGAGACGAGCGTGATGCAGACGTCCGTGGAACGAGTACGTTCCCGCTCGGAAACCAAGATTTCAGTTCACAGATCTCCGACGCACGTGAAAGCAATGCCGATGTTTGCTACTTCATTTCGGCTGCGTCGGACTCGATTCGATTCCTTCAGCAGGCGAGGGGTGCGGGCCTCCATAACGAGATGGACCTGTTTTTCGTCTTCGCTGGGAATCTCCTAGCCAATGCCGTTGGCTCAGAGGCGCTTGACGGAGTGTACGCTGGAACCCACTTCTACTGGGAGGCCGAAGGCTCGAAAGAATTCAGCACTGCATTCCGCGAGGAGTACGGACAGTTGCCGGACTGGTTTACCGCCCCGGCATTCGATGCCAGCATGGAAGCGCTCACTGCCGTGGATACCGTTGGATCCGCATCACCAGACGATCTGATTCAGCATTTAGAGGGACGGGAATTCAACTGGACCCGGCCTGCCACTTGGCGGGCTTGCGACCATCGGGCTATCCAACCGTTCTATCTCTTAGAAGGGAAATCGCCCAGCGAAAAGGAGAGCGAATCTGATTATTACAACGTGCTTGATTCGATGGGTGGTGAGCAGATTATGCGATCGTGTCAAGACAACAACTGCGATATGTAGCGTTCGGGAGAACCGTCAATTGAACCCGCGAAGACGCCAAATACACGTCTCCTGTTGAGCGCCGGTGGTCCTAATCACCAGCCACCTACAGTGCTTCGGCAGGATGGACCCGCTCGTTCAGTGATGCTGACGAATCACGTGTAAAACCAGCATGGCGGATCAATCGGTATGCAGACTCTACTTCGATGTACCACATATCACCGCTAACTTTTTAGGTATGATATAGCTGCGTAGGGGTCCGAAGATCCCGGATGGGCTGTTTCGGTATGTTCCTCGAGCTTAGCTCTGAATATCACTCTGAGAGCCCCGATTCTCCAGTACTGCGTTGCTACGGTATCTTAAGGTGGTAACGACACCAGTACGAATACGATCTAAACAGAATACTCAGGTATAAGTTTCGTGAAAAAACTAAATGTAGTGACGTGGAACCAGCCAATGGCTAATGTATATTACAAGATTAATAAAAAGGGTGTCATATCCGAGTTTATCGTATCGGTTCTATTTGGGAGATACCAGTCGACGGGTCCTGTCATAGACTGACATCCATCGAATACGGACTATTCTCGAGACTTTCATTTCATACAGATGTAAGAAACCGTTCCGCCAATCTCGGACATCCTTGTCATGAACTAACACGACACAAGAAGGTAACCGTGAATCGTATCCCTGACTTTCTGGCTAATAATAGAAGTGTTATACTGGGCGAATCAATCGCGTTTTCCTTCCGAGGAATGGGGCTACCGGTAATTAGACACTAGGACTAAATATCAGACGTTGATGGTGCTGAGGTCGGTCAGGCTGCCTGAAAAAATGATCAACTTCGAATAGGAGATTGGCGGATTTCGGGAACTGGCCTCTGCCGAGTAGACAGTACTCCTATGTTCGATCTGGTAATCTGAACTCGTACGTCATATTGAATAACAAAGTTAGAATTGTTAGTTTTATTGGCATCCACTAGCTCTCACGCTAAATAAACATCAGCAAGGATATCCGACATAGTCGGATTCAATTCGGTATCTCATTACAAAAGTCGGTCTTGATGGTCACAGTGGGTTTCGAGATTATTTATTCGGACTACATCGAGAATCTGCTTAGATTGTACAGGCGACCGTTCAGGAAGACGTTGATGGTCTCAAGATGATGCGTTCAACGACCTCCTGTTCTTGTCGGTGGGCTAATTCCTGTCGATGACGAGGGGTCCTTCGAGAGGTCGGTGTTGACGAAGTGTTTAGACTTGGTCATCGATCGACGAGACGATCCGATTTGTCCGTGAATACGCTACTACAGCGCGGTGATTCCGAAACAGGTCAGCTCTCGTAATGAATGATCGAATAAGGGCAAGAACAAATACCGGGGAAGTCATTATCTGAATCACTTGAGGGTGTATACTTGTGTCCTCCCAAAATCCGCCAACGGTTCTGCTAACGAACGACGATGGAATCGATTCAACAGGGATTCAAATATTGTATGAAGAGCTTTCTGAGTTCGCTGATGTCACAGTCGTTGCCCCAAGTGTTGATCATAGTGGTATCGGACGGGTTCTTTCCTTCGGGCGGTCCGTACCGCTTGGAACTGGATCGGATAGTGAAGGGGTGGAAGTAGAATCTTCTGACTTGAAGCATGAAGTCGCGTATGCTGACCACGAGTTAGGATATGCAGTCGAAGGAACTCCATGTGATTGTGTAATTGCCGGAGTAACCGCGCTAGAACTAAATCCAGACGTCGTCGTCTCAGGATGTAATCCAGGCCCCAATCTCGGTGTTACTTCTTTTGGACGTTCAGGCACCGTTTCTGCTGCGGTTGAGGCAGCCCGCCTCGGTGTTCCTGGCGTTGCAGTGTCGAGTGGAGAATACAAACCAACCGACGAGGACTACCAGTACGCGTGTGAGTTCGCCCGTAATCTGATTGAATTTTCACTAGCAAACGAGGTGTTTCGCAATGTTGACTACTTGAGCCTCAGTATTCCCACTTCGAGTTATCGCTCTGTCAGACTCACACGACCCGTAGAAAAATACGGATTCACTGCAACTGATTCAGGTGAAAAAAGCGTCTTCGAGTTCAGCCATGCAGAGACGCGTAGAACATTCACAACCGCGGAATCTAGCACGGATTTGATTTCTGACAGAGAAGCGCTCAAGCAGGATTCGGTGAGCATTACCCCGTTTCAGCTACCATTTACTCCAACACCGACGTCTACACTCAAGGAGTTTGTCGATAGTCATTGTTGACGAACACGCTCGGCCACCTGCGCCGGAAAGCTCACGTCTGACAACACCGAGCTCACGCGGGGCGGTCCCATAATAGGTTGGCCTGACTATTCCCTAAACGACGCTGTATTATTAACCTAAATTGACTTCTGAAATGTTGTTAATTCATCAATCGAGGTCGAAGACGGACCGAGATGGGGCCGTCGCTACAATCATTACCAAAATTTAAAAATTCTATATTATCCTTAGAATGGTGTAAATCACACAACGATTATGATACTGCTGTGCGATAACGACATATGCGGATTGCCATACTAGGTGGAACTGGTGACATTGGTGAAGGACTTGCCTTGCGCTGGGGCTTGGATACGGATCACAAGATCATTGTCGGCTCCAGAGATCCACAAAAAGCACGTCAACACGCGACTGCATACCGTGAGAGAATCCGTGAGCAAGGGGGTGAAAGCGATATAGCAGGTGCATCAAACATCGATGCAGTGGGCGGGGCAGATGTCGTATTGCTATCTGTTCCTCCCGAGTATGTCCTAGAGACGATAGAGACAGTTGCGGGTTCACTATCCGAGGATATGGTTGTCGTGAGTCCGGCCGTTAGTATGTCACGAGACGATAGTGGTTTCCACTACGAACAACCCGAAAGTAGCGGAAGTGCTACTGCCATCGCTGAGGAGGCCACTCCAGATGGTATCCCTGCCGTCGGGGCGTTCCACAATATCTCAGCAGATCGTCTCACGAATCTTGATACAGAATTAGATGTCGATACAGTTGTTGTTGGTGATGGCAAGGAAGCCAAATACCTAGTAAAAAAGTTGGCTGACGAAATCAAAGGCCTTCGCGCTATTGACGGGGGAGATTTGGCAAACGCCCCAGAAGTAGAAGGAGTCACACCTTTACTCATCAATATCGCGATGAACAACGAGGAAATGAACCACCTAGGGGTGCGTTTCCAGTAAACGATAACAGGTTAGAAGTATCATGGAAATCACCGCTATTCCGGACTTGCCTGAATTTCAAGTTGGAGAAAATATCGCCACTCACATCGAATCCCAAGTAGAACTTACGTCAGATGATGTGGTACTGGTCGCCAGTACGATTGTCTCCAAGGTTGAAGGACGACAAGCGAGACTTGCTGATTTTCCGGCAAGTGAACGTGCAGAAGATATTAGCACACGGTTAGAGAACCTCACGGGCGAGACAATGGAACCCGAGTTCGTCCAAGCCGTGCTTGAAGAAAGCGAGGAACTACTGATCGAAGCCCCATTTCTGCTGGCTGTAACCTCTTTTGGCCATATCACAGTCAATGCAGGTATTGATCGCTCAAATATCCCAAATTCGGACCTCCTCATGCTTCCAAGAAAGCCATCCACGAGCGCCAAACGGATACGTGCCGAGCTTACAGTTGATGCCGACATCGTCATCACCGATACGTCAGGAAGACCATTTCGACACGGACAGCGAGGGGTTGCTCTAGGATGGGCTGGGCTTTCACCAAATCGTGATTGGCGCGGTGAACACGACCGTGATGGGCGTGAACTCAGTGCGACGGTACAATGTATCGTTGACGAGTTAGCGGGTGCGGCGAACTTGGTCACTGGTGAAGGTGACGGTGGAACTCCGATTGCAGTCGTACGTGACTGGTCCTTCGGTGATCATGCAGGTGATGAGAACGTATTCCGAGATTCAGCAGAGGATATCGTTCGACAAGCCCTCCGATCATGGTCTTTTGACGACGATTCGTAGAAAAGCTACTATCGGCTGTTCAACACGTTGGGGGCCAAATGCCGTACGAGAGTTTGCCAAGAGGACGCGGCTAGTTGGCAAGCATAGCTGATGTTTCTTAAGGCGTAGAGGAGTATAGAAGAGTTATTTGCCCAAGTTAGGATGAACACTAGCAACTACTGACTATAGCTGCTAAATTATCGACCTATGGAATCCGGTCAGTTTCTATAGTAGACATACCAGTCATGATTCTCTGAACTATGTTTGGAGGATGTTTGATGAATTGATTCGACGTTCGATCTCTTCACTCGTGACTTCCTGCTCCTCCTTCGTGCTAAGTCGACCAATAACTAGGTCCAGAAGATTAAGACGTTTGAGGATTTTCCGTGCTTCCTCCTGATCTACTTGCAACTTTTGTGTTGCTTCATACAGAGTCCGTGAGGATTTAACAACGTGCTCGAGATCTTCGACGGTCATATTAGATGGGAAGCCACCGTCCGAAATGAAGATTTCATCGGATTGGTTGGTTTTTGCTTGAGTATTGTTCTCCACCATATCGGGTGACATTATTGAATCTTCTCTCGATTTCTCCTGATCACTACTGGCCTCCGACACGTCGTCTTCTGGAACCTCGTGGATACCATGTTTAACCATCTGCTGGCGGACGGCCTCGGGAGTAACATCAGTCCCGAGTGTCTGTTTCATTTCGACAAAGGTGTCACACTGTTCGTATGCTTCCCGCAAAGATTCTGGATCCCGGTGGGGAGAAGGGCTACCGCTTGACTCCCCTGATTGTTGATCAAGCCTCTCGTTTTCACTCACGGCTTCGATTTCTTGATCTGTGATTGCGCCCTCAAAGGATACGAGAACGGATCCATCTTTTCTCAATTCAGCTTCGGTCGCTGTAAAAGCCGACTCACCATCGTCATCCCCGCTTTGGAATGGCAAAGGAATCTTTACAGAAAACTGTGCATTTAAGCCATCATTTGAGCATAGCTCCCCCGTACTGGTGGATATGTTTGTCACCGGTCGACCATGGTTTTCTAAAGACTCTATCGTATCCGCTAACTGTTTTAATCTGTTACTGACAGTGCTCATCTTTGTCCTCACCTATCTTTGTTGGCTCGATCTGGCATTATTGGCCTACCTCTTTCCTGCTTTGCTATATCGAACCACACCTCTGTATTGCAAAGTCTCAATATTTATAACTATTGTAACTCTTTTGTCAAGAGATACCAAACTATGTCTTAAAAAACGAGTCAATACTACCTCGAAGACCGCACGACGATATCCAGTCGCACACGACCCTTGCTCGTCTATCTTTGCAACTCGAAGCATCATGAATATCGAGGCGACAAACATCCGGTTATGTCGGATTTATATTATTCATTATATGTCGCCGATGATCTTAGGGGATCCAGCGTTTAGTAACAATGTCGATTCTGTTGGTTCACCGCCTACGATAACAAGCATAAATTTGTTATTTTGATCACCTGTCTCGATTTTTCGCTGAGCTATAATCGGATTGATGGGCCATGATTTACGCCCATATCACGACGCTTTTCCCGAGATTGATATTATTTCTCTACTATAAGTCCTCATAAAAATGATGTCTGATATCCACGTGCTATTCGTCCGAAATAATCGGATTAACAGCAAGCATGTATCAATCCAGATGGAGAATATTTTATACAAAATCAGAAGGTTCAGGGGGTATTAATTCAAATTATCACAGTACGATTATACACCCTGTCACCTATTCTATCAAATATCAGGGTAGCAGAACAGATCCAATATCCGAGTATCTCGTATCGAATCAATCAAAAATATTTGCCCTCCTATGAAGCACGTTGTTGAGAATTCTGTGGGGACTTTCACCAATTTTTGAAATCATTCCGACCAAGTTTGTGACTGACCCAGCGACGAAACCGGAGAGATACGGAATATGAGTTTGTGTTTTGAGGTTCCACGGCAAGAGCCCACGTCGCCCCAACGACGCGTGTTTCTCGCAGATATCCACATATACGTATGCAACTTATGCTGGCTTTTGAATCGGCTTATTAGAATAACTCCCCTCATGATCTAGTCTATTAGTTTGTCAGAATGTCGAGTAGAAACTGTTTTGATACAGGATATCAATAGTCACAGCCATGTTCGACGAGGAGGACCTCGCGGAGATACGCGACGAGCGAGAGCGATGGGAGTCGGAGACGCTCGAGCCCTTCCTAGAGCGGGGCGAGCGGAAGGACGATTTCGTGACGGTCTCGAACCACGAGGTCGATCGCCTCTACGGGCCGGAGGATATCGACGGGCTAGACTACGACGAGAATCTGGGCTTTCCGGGCGAACCACCGTATACTCGGGGGCCGTATCCGACGATGTATCGTGGTCGGACGTGGACGATGCGGCAGTTTGCGGGCTTCGGGACGGCCGAAGAGGCCAACGAGCGGTTCCACTACCTCATCGACGAGGGGCAGACCGGTCTTTCGACGGCCTTCGACATGCCGAGTCTGATGGGCATCGACTCCGACCACCCGATGAGCGAGGGTGAAGTCGGCAAGGAGGGCGTCGCCGTCGACACCTTGCGGGATATGGAAATCCTCTTCGATGGCATCGATATCGGCGAAATCTCCACCTCGTTCACGATCAATCCCTCCGCCCCCGTGATTTACGCGATGTACATCGCGCTGGCGGACCAGCAGGGCGTCCCGCGCGAGGAGGTTCGCGGGACCCTCCAGAACGACATGCTCAAGGAATTTATCGCCCAGAAAGAGTGGGTCATTCCGCCCGAGCCCTCTTTGGACGTGGTGACCGACACCATCGAGTTCGCTGTCGAGGAAACGCCCAAATTCCATCCCGTCTCCATCTCCGGGTATCACATCCGCGAGGCGGGGTCAACCGCCGCCCAAGAAGCCGCCTTCACGCTCGCCGATGGCTTTGCATACGTCGAGGACTGTCTGGACCGCGGGATGAATGTCGACGAGTTCGCGCCGCTGCTCTCGTTCTTCTTCAACTCGCATAACTCCATTTTCGAGGAGATTGCGAAATTCCGTGCCTCGCGCCGCATCTGGGCGAACGTCATGGAGGAGTGGTACGGCGCCGAGAAGGACGAATCCAAGCGCATGAAGTTCCACACCCAGACGGCCGGCCAGAGTCTGACGGCCCAACAGCCGTTGAACAACATCGTTCGGACGACAGTGCAGGCGATGGCGGCGGTGCTGGGCGGCACTCAGAGTCTGCATACGAACAGCTACGACGAGGCGCTGGCGCTACCGAGCGAGGACGCGGTTCGAGTGGCGCTTCGGACCCAGCAGATTCTCGCCGAGGAATCCGGTATCGCGGACATCGTCGACCCGATGGGTGGCTCCTTCGCCATCGAGAAGCTGACCAACGAGATGGAAGCCGAGATCATGGCCTACATCGAGGAGATCAAAGAGATGGGCGACGGCTCGGTTCGGGATGGTATCCTCGAAGGGATTCCACAGGGCTACTTCCACCGAGAGATCCAGGAATCCTCCTACCAGTACCAGAAGCGCGTCGACGCGGGCGAGGAGGTCGTCGTTGGCGTCAACGAATACCAGATCGACGAGGACACCGATATGGATATCTTGCAGGTCGACCCCGAAACCCGGGACCGGCAACTCGACCGCCTCGAACAGGTCAAGGACGACCGCGATGAGTCGGCTGTCGAAGACGCCCTCAACGACATTTCCGCGGCCATCGAGGCCGACGAGAACGTCATGCCGCCGATCATCGACGCGGTGAAAGCCTACGCGACGATGGGCGAGATCATGGCCGTCTTCGAAGACCACCACGGTTCCTATCAGGAGACGGTTAGCCTCGCATGAGCACCGACCAACAGACGGACGGCCGGTCGATCCGGTGTCTGGTGGCGAAGGTCGGCCTTGACGGCCACGATCGGGGCGCCCACGTCATCGCGCGGGCGTTCCGAGATGCCGGTTTCGAGGTCATCTACTCGGGGCTTCACCAGTCGCCCGCCGAGATCGTCCAGGCGACCGTTCAGGAGGACGTCGACGTGCTGGGCATCTCGATTCTGTCGGGCGCTCACGACACGCTGGTGCCGAAGATCATCGACGGCCTCGAGGAGTACGACGCCTTCGAGGATACCGTCATCCTCGTCGGTGGCATCATCCCCGACGAGGACCGCGCGGAACTGTACGACCTCGGCGTCGACGCGATCTTCGGCCCCGGCGCCGAGATGCAGGAAACCATCGACTTCGTTCGCGAGAACGTCTCTGAGCGGTAATATCAAACTGGTTTTCAAGCTGCAATTTATCCAGGCTACTATATCAACTTAATAATAAAGTAGAAGGTTTCTGAGTGATTCGTGCCCAATATCGACTGTAGTAAAATTCTCCTGACAAACGTCGGTGCTTCTCACTTTACCTGTTTTATATGGTTCCGTGCCGGAGGTAATCGACCTGTTTAGCGAAATGAACGGACGGATCCTACCAGTACCCTACGTAACAGTACTCACCTCGACTTTCAGCTCCTGAATTAGTTGACTCCCATGCTTGTTAGAAGGCGGCCCGTCACGGCCATAGTGTTTAATTGAGCATGAAGAGTGAGGCGAGCTGAATTTCGGCTGGTTCAAGGGCTGAAATCGCTCCCCTCGGCGGTCGTAGCGATTGGATCGAGTTAGATTTGTGGAGCGAAAACGGACACCGAGCGAGCTGATGCAGCTTGGTATTCGACTGCATCTGTCCGAACTATCACTTTCGAATACCATTCGAGAACTTTAGAATTTCGATGTCAAACAGTCACAAAAAGCCGTCCATGATTGGGTGCAGAAAGACGATCTACAGACGGCCGACGATGCCAGTCCGGATCACGTTGCGCTCGACGAAACGGTGATCCGAATAATGGCCAGCAGTTTTGGCTGTATGCTGCTGTCGATTCAGACACGAATAAATTCCTGCATATACGCTCTTTGCGACGACTAAGACCGCATTAACACAACGATTTCTGTGAGAGCTTCGTGAGAAACACGACGTCGAAGACGCCGTATTTTTCGTCGACTACGCCAAACATCTAGCGGCGGCACTTCAGCGGGCAGGGCTCCGATTTCAGACGATTCGTCATAGAAATCGGAATGCTGTCGAACGTCTATTTTGAGGGATAAGACTCCGTACATCTTCGTTTAGTAATATTTTCAGCCACGTGCAGGCGATGACGGCAGAAACATGGTTGCAGGCCTTCGCCGTCTGGTGGAATTCGCTTAACTGAACACGATGCTAATTAGGCCATAAGAAATGGTATACCAACGCGTGCTTAAGTGTCGCAGTACGTATCTTTGTCGACCGTACAGAGGTGGTGCTCACCGAGACGGGCGGGCGCTTGACGACGGCTATCGGCGGGTTACGGAGATTTAAGCGGCATACATTCGGCCGTCACTTTTCCGTCACTCTGACAGAAGAATTAGTGGATATCAAATTCAGGTCGAAATCTACGGCAAGTATGAATCGAAACCGGTTAGAGCAGAATAGCCGCTCGTATTCAGAAAAAGTAATTTCTATATTGATATTAATCTGAGGTAGTTGGAACCCTCGCGAATCTTCTCTAGGGACTTTTGATGGTACTCCTCCTCACGACAGCGTTCGAGTGGGGGTACCAGTGCGAGATGGTGAAGACCAGTAACCGCTTACTGATGCCGTTCTCAATGTCGCAGAACTTATGGATGCAATAGTAGTACTGGCGAGATCTTACGGGAAAGAGGAGTATGAACAGTGCGACCCCAACAACAGACGAAGTCGGTCGATACGAGATATGGCAGCAGCGCTTAGCGACGCCGATATCGAATACGAGATTCGTAGCGTGGTGGGTGAAGGAGAGGAGTTCGTCAACCTAGTCGAATCCAACGACCCCGACTTGCTGGAAATACGAGGCTGCGACCGTTCGTCAACCAGAAAAGCGCTATTCAGAGGCACTGCCCAGAATATACTGCTTAATGTTCTATGCCCTGTCACTTACGCTGGTCGTAAGCCGGTATCGTTATCTAGTACGATAGCGCTGACCGACGTACTGCCGTCGTAAGAATCTCTGTGAATTCTCGGCTATTCCATAGATATCGGCCCGATTCGTGTACGATGCTCTCGGTGCCGTCGAATTGTGCATTTGGAGTATTCTCAGAAGATGATAATTATGCGCTTTAGATTGAATTACGCTTATGTACATATGCATTTATAGTTGACTTAGTCCTATTAGCGCTTGATAGCTAGAAGATATCCGGAACACAGCCCCGAAAAGTGACTCTACTTCTGAAGATAGAGTAATAGAGATGTCACCGCAATTGGTGCTGCGCGATCACCGTGACGTCGCGATACAGAGAATCCTATGAATCCAATAGGCGTGGCAAACGCAAAACCACAAGCCAGCGCGGTCGTGTGGGGATCTTCCGGCCGTACTCGGTCTGCGCATTATGTTGTAGTACCTCTAACTTAGTGCACAAATAAAACCACAAGAAGGCGAGAGGAAAGGGATGCTCCGTCAGGGATTCGAACCCTGGTCCTTGCCGTGAGAGGGCAAGATGATTGGCCGGACTACACCAACGGAGCGTTGGGTTATCTACTCCCGTATAGCGATTTCCGGGTCGCTTTCGGGGTCGTGCGATTGATTGAACGAGTCGTCTACTTATAAACCCTACTTCCTTGTTCCCTGAACAATAGGGATTCGATGAATGATGGGCACTCAAAGGAACTAATCAGCGACCGAATGGACGTTTCCGTTGACGTTCTCGACAAGCACTACGACGCTCGGGGTGAAAGCGAAAAACGGGAACTTCGCAGGGAGATGTTTGAGATGGATTGGTCGCTATGGAGATTTTCGCTCTACATCTCAGGTTTAGACGAGAACTATTAATTGACTTCAACAATTTTTCTCATTACTTTAGACGATATTTCACGACACTTAGCAGGGTCAATAGATTCAACAGAGACACGCATCCAATAGGAGTCCTCCTCTGCACTCGTCACGTAGTCAAATTCCTCTATATTTTCCATCGCTAATCCCTCAATAAAATGTCGTATTTCTATTGGTTGCCCTGCACCACCAATGTTCTGGTGATTAAGTTCATAGACTCGAAACTCCAGAACGCATCTCCTTCTATTTGTACTACGTGGAAGGGAATTCCGAAGGGGGGAGTACTCAAAATCGTGGAGTATGACTCTAACCTTCGTGTTTTTCCCGATAAGAACGTCGTCAAGTTGCTCTAACGACTCTCGCAATCCAGTATTGACTTGAAATACGTGAGTACCGACGGACAGGTATACACCCAGTCCACTAAGGCCGATTGTAATTAATAAAAGAATAATTTCGACAGGAATCTCAGAGAGCAATTCATTCCCCTGACCTATTAACTTAGTAACTATTGTGGCATTCTGCGATGTAGAAGGGGTGGGAGTCGCTGTAGGTGTCGCGGTTGATTGTGAAGTCGGAGAGGACGTAGGAGGAAATGTGGAAGTCATTATGGGTGTTGATATGAGGGCGAGCCTATCAGTTTAACATTCTCCGGTATGATATTTTGGGAATCTCACGATTGAAATCTCTGGTTCTTAAAAGTTCGTTCTGTTTGGTTCAGTCAAGTCTTGCCATGGTGAGGCGGCGAAATAGCCAGAACACCCTGATAAAGTTAGGCTAATCACTCACTACGCCCGGTTAGAGGGTCATATACTGAATCATTACCGAGAGGTTTCGGTAATTAGAATCATTTATCAAACACCATCAACGCCAGAAATATAAATTGGTGGTTACTAATCAGATAACAGATGGTATCTGGTTCCTCAATCATCATCAGCCTTGGTGGAGCCGTGGGAGGTGCAGTTGTGGGGGGTGGCTACCTATTTTTCAAAGGCTACCTTCAACAAGCCGGAGCAAATGCCGCTAACAAGACTCCGGTTGTAAAGGCTGATACAGTTAATCGACGCAAAAAAGAGGGGAACCAGAATGTCGTGGATAGGTTAGAAAGATTGCGTGAGGAAAAGAAGAAGATACGCAGAGAGAAGGATACAGAGATAGAGGAGTTTAAGAATGAACTTTCTGATTACGAGCGAATTATCGAGTCAATCCAGGATGAGGGTATAGCCCGAAAGCGTCTCATCGAGAACTATTGGAAACCACTTCACGCGTTAGTAGCCTGCTTCACGAAGAGCAAGGTCGATACCGATGAGGGAGAGACGAACTTCGTTTTGGAGGCACTTCGTCGCGGGCGAAATGTAGAGCAAATCACCGGCTCCACCTATATTGTGCCACCAAAGGATGTACCGAGCCAAATTAAGTCTAAGCCTGATAGTAGGGCGGCACTTGAGACTTGGATTGAAGATGAAGTTTATTCTGACCATCAAGATGCTCTCGCCCACATTGCGATGTTCGGATTAGTTGACCTCAGAAACGTCTACTCATCATCCGATTATGAGGAAGACGACCTACCTCACTTTTTCAGCACCGTCGATTGGGAATTTGATTTGGAAGATATATTCGACTCTGAAGACTTTTCTCGGTTATTGGCTAATGAGAGTGTGAACCTCACAGAGATTATCGAGGAAGGAGATATAGCATTCTTTGTTTCAAAATCGGTGTCTCCCGAAGAATTGGATAATATTCACGAAGCCCAAACCGACATTGAAGACGAACTCGGGAATCCCGACGTGAAACAACTCGCAGATGATGTTACTCTGGAACAATTAATAGGAACACTCGCTCCGTATGTCTCTGACCCGCAGAATGTCGCTGAGAGCGTAAAAAATGAAGCGAGAATCTGGAAGGAACAACTCTATTCGTAACTCTCAGCCAAGACGCGATGAGAGGGGGAGTCAAAACACTTCGAGGTAGGCCCCCAGCCCTCGCGCCCTTCTCAGTATATAGATTCGTCGTCCGAGTTTCGTCCTTCCCAAGGGAAATAATGCTCATTCTCTCCTGAAAATGCGTCTTCTATAGCGTCTGGCTCTTTGCTCCAACTACCACTATTCCCGGTGATTAGCCCCTCATTCTTCAGATGACCAAGGTGTTCGAGGACAACTGTTTCATCTACTCCCAATCGAGAGGCGAGGTCTGACTCGCTAAACGTTTCAAACTCTGAAACCTCCTCAAGGATAGCAGTACTTACTGACTGATATTGCCCATCTGAGTCCCGGACTCGTTTACTACCGTCCCGAAACTCTCCTTCGATATGCCACCTTTCATCGCCCATAGGAAGGCGTCTCCCCGAGTGCGTACATTACTTTGCTGGATGAGAACAAGAACCCCTCCCCCACCGCAGAACATATCATACCCGCGCGGAACTATAGCGATATGCCCCTCTCGCTGGATGAACTGGAATCTCATCTGTTCAAATGTGCTGACATAATCCGCGATGCCGTTGACCCGACCGACTACAAGGAATACATTCTCCCTCTCGTTTACTACAAGTCCATCTCTGACGAGTTCGAGAAGCAGTACAACGAAAACGTTGAGGAGTACGGCGAGGAGTTCGCCCGCCGAAACAATCTCTACGATATTCCCGTTGTTCCTGAAGGCTACCTGTGGGACGACCTTCGCGCAGTTAGCGACAACGTGGATGAAACCCTCAACGAGTCTTTCGAGGCCCTAACCACGGAAAACCCCGAACTCAAGGGCGTATTCCGTGCTGACTATATCGATGCAGATGCCCTCGATGACGACCGGCTTGGCAAATTAGTCGAACACCTCTCGAAATACGACCTCGACCGCGACAGCGTCCCACCGGATATGCTCGGCGAGGCGTACATGGACTTGGTGCGCCACTTCGCCGAGGAGGAGGGCAAGTCCGGCGGCCAGTTCTTCACACCCCCGCACATCGTCAATCTCTGTGTCCGACTCGTCGATGACTTCGAGGACGGGATGACCTTCCACGACCCGACTGTTGGCTCTGGCGGGATGCTCATTGAGGCCGCACGGTACTACCGCGAGGAGCAGGGCGGCGACCCGACGAAGATGACCTTCACCGGGCAAGAGGTGAACCCTGACATTGCCGCGATTGCGAAGATGAATCTCTCCATTCACGGGCTGGATGGCGAGATAGAGCGTGAGGACTCTCTTTCGAGTCCCGCGTTCACCGATGAGGAGAACAGCGAACTCACGCGCTTCGACCGCGTACTGGCAAACTTCCCGTTCTCCGCTGATTGGGCGAAAGACGAACTTCAGGACGACCCCTACGAGCGCTTCGACTGGCACGAGAAACTCCCGCGTGCCGACCGGGGCGACTACGCCTTCATTATGCATATGGCGAAGCAACTCAAGCGTCCAGACACCGATAAGGGTGGGGGCAAGGCGGCTATCGTCATTCCTCACGGCGTGCTGTTCCGCAAGCACGAGTCGCGCTATCGGGAGTATATGCTTGAGGAGGATATGGTGGAGGCCATCGTCGGGCTTCCCGAGAATCTATTCCAGAACAACTCGATTCCCTCCGCCGTCCTCGTGTTGAACACGGACAAGCCCGCCGAACGAGAAGGCGAGGTGCAGTTCATTCACGCCGCAGACGAAGCGTTCTACGAGGAGTTATCGAACCAGAACGAACTGACCGAGGATGGACTCGACCATATCGTTTCGAACTTCCGCGAGTGGGCGACCGAGGAGCGCGTGAGCCGCACCGTGTCACTCGATGAGATTCGAGAGAACGACTACAACCTCAACATCGCGCTGTACGTCGATACCACGGAGCCAGAAGAAGATATAGATGTGGAGGAGGAACTGGCGAAGTTACGCGAGTTACAGGCTGAGCGTGACGAGATAGAGGCGACGATGAACGAGCATATGGAGGCGTTGAATTATGAGTGAAGAGGTCACTCTTGATGAGTTCGCTGACTCCTCGGACACCGAAGACTCTCAAGAACGTGCAACGAGCCGATTTTGGGGTGAGATACCCGAAGGTTGGCGACTCGTGAACGGCTCTGAGGTATATGATGTAAATCCGAATCCGAAGCCCGAGGAGGAGCCGAACACGTATATCGAGATGGACGCTCTCGATACGGAACTCCCGTGGCCGAAATACTTCGGGACGCGGGACGCTTCCGAGTATAGTGGGAAGACGTTCACCAAGGGCGATACTCTCTTTGCACGGATAACACCGTGTACCGAGAACGGCAAAGCGGCTCTTGTTCCAGAAATGGAAACAGAAGTCGGAATCGGGTCAACGGAGTATGCTGTTCTCTCACCAAAGAGGGGTAGTATCAATCCGTGGCTTCTGTACTACTTCGGTAAGTCTCATCCAGTACACAACTATGCAGTTTCTCGAATGCGTGGCTCAACCGGACGCCAGCGTGTTCCATTCAGCGTGTTCCGTCGTGAGTTGGACGTTGCGTTGCCACCACTCCCGGAACAACGCAAAATCGCCACCATACTCTATACGGTTGACCGGGCGATTGAGAAGACGGGAGAAATTATAGACAAATTCGAGTCTATACGTTCGGGACTTATTGAGGACATAGCGACTACTGGCATTGGTAATGAGAACTTGGTTGAACAAAAAGTCCCGATGCTTCCTGAAAGATGGGAAATCCCAGCCCATTGGGAGTTGAAGTTTTTAAAAGACATATCGACTCTAATTACTGATGGCGCTCACCAGACTCCGACATATGTAGACAATGGAATCCCTTTCTTGAAGGTGGAAGATATTAAACAAGATGAAATAGATTGGGATTCTGTAGCCAGGATACCAGAAGAAGAACATAAGACGTTGACCAACCGAGGCAAACCGACGGAAGGAGATGTTCTTTTATCTAAAAATGGAACAATTGGCATCTCCAAAGTTGTCGATTGGAATCGTGAGTTTAGCCACTTCGTCAGCCTCGCATTAATACGCCCTAATCAAGAAATCATCCTCTCAGAATATTTGTCGACATTATTAGAATCTCGAATCTGTATGCGTCAAGCAAACGCACGCTCAAAAACAGGGACGGTAACCAATCTACATCTTGAGGAAATCGAGCAACTTTCAATTCCGGTGCCCCCAATACCTGAACAAAGAGAGATTTTGAAAAAAGTTAGTGCTGTTGAAGACGGTCTTAGCACGGAAAAGGAGTATTTAAACCGCTTAAAGCGCTTCAAACGGGGCCTAATGCAAGACCTACTCTCGGGAACAGTCCGCACGACCGACACTAACATAGAGGTGCCCGAGGAAATCGCACAGTATGGTTAATATCCCATCAGAGGGCGGCGTCGAACGCTCCTGGCTCTCGTGGCTCGACGGCGTCGGATGGGAGACACACGGGCAGGACGGCGACCGAGGCGCGAACGTCCTTGACGAGGACTACGAACGCGACAGTCACGAGGTCATCTACTGGAACCTCCTCGCTGAGCAAGTCATATCGCTAAACGAGGAAGTGAACGAAGAGAACATAGAGCAGTTCATCTCCTCACTCCGCCGTGACCTCGATTCCGAGAACCTGATGGACGGAAATCGTACCTTCCACCAGTTGCTCACCAAGGGAAAGACGTTCTCCGTCAACACCGATAAGGGCGAGAGGGAGACGGTTTACGTCGACCTCATCGACTACGAGAACCCCCGGAAGAACCGCTTCCACGCGGTAAACCAGTTCTCTGTCTCCCGCGAAACGACCATCCGACCGGACGTGAACCTGTTTGTCAACGGGATTCCGCTCGTGACGATGGAACTCAAGAGCCTCGCGCAGGATAACGACTGGCACGACGCCGTCCGCGACCTCAAAGATTACGAGGAGGACGTGCCACGTCTGTTCGTCCCCGGTTTGTTCAACGTCGCCGCCGACACGATGGAACTGCGATACGGCGCGGTTGATGCCCCCCGTGAGTTCTACGAACCGTGGAACGACGCCCCCGAGAAGTTCGAGGACGAAAATGAGATGCGGCAGGCGGTGCAGGCGCTCTGTAATCCTGAGACAATCCTCGACCTTTTGAAGCACTTCGTCTTCTACGAGCGCCGAGCCGGTGGAGACGCGAAAATCGTCCCGCGATATATGCAGTACTACGCGGTGAATCGCATCCTCGAACGTGTCCGTAAGGGCGACCACAAACGGGGCCTCATCTGGCACACCCAAGGGTCGGGCAAGTCCTTCACGATGCTCTACGCCGCCGAGAATCTTCTCTCACGGGCCTCAGTATCCCGCAACCCGCAGGTGTTCATCATCGTCGATACGGACAAGTTGAACAGCCAGATGCGCGACCAACTGGCTAATCTCTCTTTGGAACAATGGACCGAAGCCGAGAGTATCGACCACCTACAGCGACTCATCGAGGAGGGAAGCAGTCAACTCGTCCTCACGACCATCCAGAAGTTCGAGGACGTTGACCCCAACGTGCAGGGGAACGACGAAGTCATCGTAATGTCCGACGAGGCGCACCGATTCATGGAAGGTGGGCTTGGTACTCGACTCGATAACGCACTTGAAGGAGCCTACCATTTCGGGTTTACTGGAACGCCTGTTCAAGAGGGCAAACGCTACGCTCCCAACGAAAGAGAACAAGCAAAACGCAATACTATGCGTGAGTTTTGTCCGGAGGGCGAGGACTATCTTCATCGCTACTCGGTCAAACAAGGCATTGACGACGGCCTGATTCTCCCTGTTTACTTCACGCTCCGCCACGAGATGGAGTGGAATATAGACGAGGCTGGACTTGACGAGGAGTTCGAGCAGACGTTCCGCGGAATGACGACCGACGAGAAACGCGAGGCCATCCGCGAGAACGTAACCGCGAGAACGCTGGCAGAAATCGAGCCGCGCGTAGAGCGTGCGGTCGAAGAAATCGACCAGCATTATGACGACCACGTTTCCCCGAATGGCTGGAAGGGAATGGTCGTGACACCAAGCCGCCGGTCGGCGGCGATGTACGGTGAGCAGCTCATCAAACGGCGCGACGAGGATGAGGTGGAAGTACTCTACACGTCGAACAAAGACGACCCTGACCTCATCCAACAGTTCCACACGGATTCAGAGGAACGCGATAGCATCGTCAAGGCATTCAAAGACGACGAGAACCCCAAACTGCTCGTCGTCCATAATATGCTTCTGACGGGCTTTGACGCCCCAATTCTGAAGACGATGTATCTTGACCGCAACCTCAAGAACCACAATCTAATGCAGGCTATCGCCCGGACAAACCGGCCCGCAAAGGGCAAGGAGAACGGCGAGATTGTGGACTTCCAAGGCGTCTTTGAGAACATCGACGAAGCCCTCGATTACGACGCTGAGACGAAGGCCTACGCCGCTCGTGACAAAGACGAACTCTATGACGACCTCGTTGAGCAGGTCGAGCAGGTGATGGAAATATTCGACGGGATTCCGAAGACGGATACCCAAGAGGCAACTTCCAAAGCGGTCGAACGTGTCAGTACACACCCGGAACGCCGGGAGTTCAAGCAGGGCTTCCGCCGGCTCGAAAACCTCTACGAGGCGGTTGCCCCTGACGGGCGGCTCGTCAGCGAGGGTATCCAGCAAAAGTACAAGTGGCTTAGTCGGATTCACGTCGCCTTCAAGCGCACGACCTCAGGCGAGGACAACCCCGAGAAGGAGATGCGCGAAAAGACCCGAGAGATAATCAACGAACACGTTGAAATCGGGGAAATCAAACGCGACTTCCCCACCTACAAACTCGGGGAAGAGTATCTCGAAGACGTTGAGGGATTAGACAATCCCGGCGTAAAGGCCAGCCAGATTGCGCACGCGACCCGCGAACATCTGCATCCCCGAGAGAACCAGAATCCTCGCTACAAGCGCCTGAGTGAGCGCGTTACGGACATAGTCGAACGGTGGCAAGGCGATGAGATAGGCGACCCGGAGGCTGTTGAGGCTCTGAAATCGGTCGAGGAGCAAGTATTGGAGGTCGAGGAGGAAGCCGAAGAGCAAGGAATGGATAAAGCGGAGTTCGCCATCTACACACATCTGACTGAGGAGACACCGTCGGCGGTCGACTCCGATAAGGGGGAGGAGGTTGCCGGGGAAATCGTCTCTCAATTCCGCGAGCGAGTGGACCGCGGTTACGAAGGCTGGAAGACCAACCAGCAAACTATCGCGGAAATCGAGCGTATCCTACTGGATGTACTGGTTGTCGAACACGACCTCGGCCACCTCATCCAAGAGGAGGACGGGTTCGTAGACGCTATGCGGGACTATCTAATCCAGAATCATGGCTAAGGCTCAACGGCGAGAAATAGAGTTGTTGGGAGAATCCGTTGAGTTTGACGTTCGGCATAGTTCGGAGGCTTCAGAACCGCGGATTGACGTGGATATTCACGGAGTTACGGTGGTCGTTCCTGACTCCGAGGAGGTTCGACCAGCAGAGTTACTCAGCGAGAACGCGGCATGGGTTATTGAGAAGAAGCGCCGATATGACGGGTATCGAGAGGAGGTTCCGGAGCGGGACTTCGAAGAGGGTGCTGTCTTCCCGTATCTTGGCGACGATTGTGAGGTTGTCGTCGAGCGTCGTCCCTCATCGAGCGTGGTGAATGGGTATTTTCGACTGGCGGAATACCACATTGAGGAAACCTCGCTCAAGCGTGCGCTCGAAACACTCTATCGACGCAAGGCCCGTGAACGATTTGAGAAGCGGGCAGATTACTTTGCCGAGGAGATGGGGGTTGAGTTCGAGCAAATCGAGGTGAGAAATCAACGCACAAAGTGGGGGTCATGCTCTACGACCGGGACACTTGGCCTGAATTGGCGGTTAATGATGGCTCCCCCGGAGATTGTGGATTACATCGTAATTCACGAACTCGCTCATCTCCGAGAGCCGAACCATACCGATTCCTTCTGGTCGCTCGTCGCAGAACATGACCCGAAGTACGAGGAACACGCCCGGTGGCTGAAAGAAAATAGCGTCAAACTGATTTTCTCAGACGAAGACCTCTGACTATACGGAGCTATATACGGATTATTCGACGCGAGGAGTTGCCGCGGGAAGGGCGGGGCTAAGAAATCTGGCCGTGAAATTTAATCCAATTCCAGAGGGAGAGAATTTCAAAATACAATGAGTTATCCTCAAGCTTTACCTGTGTGGTATTTGTTAAGACCATCGGGGCAATCGCCCCAAGGTTGTGTCCCGCCTCTTCGGTTAGGGATTCATGGCGGGGTTTGGTCGCCCCGCTTTTCTGAGATGATTCTCCACATCATCTGAGAGATTCATGCAGTAGAAATGATGACGACCACATGACTAAGCCTGAGCAAAATAGGTTAAGCCGATGGGGAGAACGAAAAGTTCTGACTATATTCGTGGCCATTTATTGATTGGCTAACGGCAATGGGTCGCCGCGATAAGGTCGCTGTTTCGGACTGCTGGATAGCGTTCTGTTTGTAATTGTTCTGTAGAACCCCGCCGTTATCAAATCAGTTTTTAATATTGCAGGATAGCCAGAATGACCGCCGAAGCCGCACCGGAACGGTCGGCAGGGCGACCAGAGTGGTGCGGTGCGGCGGCGGTCTGCTGGGCTGTCTGCGACCCCCACCTTATCGCTGTGAACATCTCAGGAAGACCCCGAGATTATCCTACTAACCATATCATTTCATGATGGAGCCACGGGTATCTGAATGTCTTCTATTGTGGTCCACATCACTTCACCTCCCCCAATTAATTAAATGATAGAGGTTTATATACCCCCTCCCCTCGATTCCTCTTAGAGCCAGTCCTTGCTACCGTCACTACGAGTTCGCCAACTCTGTTCTGCGTTGCCGTCTACTTCGTAGGCGTCGTGACGCTGAATATCGAGTTCCTTATTGCGGATTTTGTAACTGACTTTCCCGTAGACGCTTTGGAACCATTCGTGAGAGATGCCGAAGTCCTCTCGACACTCCTCAAAATAGTAGTCACGGTCCTCGGGCTTTGTTTGTGGATGATACTTTCGGCGGTCATCCATCTCATGGACGAGATACGCACAGGTACAGAAGGCGACAACCCTCGATTTGATTCCCATATTACTCCGTTGAAGGCCGTCAAACCACCGAATGGCCTGCTTGATTTCCCACTCGTCTAATCGAAGCGTATCACTCATACATTGTATGAGGTTGCGATTCAATTGATATGTTTCATAGTGGCCATTCTGCCATTTTGGGCCGTTCTGAAGGCCACTATTCAACCTATCAAGGTATTTATAATATAGTTTCTTACTTTCAGGGCGGTATCCTTTGGGCCACCTGCCACCATTCCATTTTTGCCAGCCGATTCTCGTTGCGTTGTTTGTATCGCTGTCGGTGAGGTCGCTCGGTACATGATATGCTGGTGTAGTATGCATTGATGCGTTTGGAGAAGGCAAAACCGACGCTTATCGAAACGACCCTGCGGCTCTCGGACGCTCGATAACTCTCGATAGGTACGAGAGATTTGACTACGGCAGAGAAAGTCCGAGAGAAGCCGGAACCACGTCGACCTGCCCTCGCTAAACTATAGTGTGGGATGCAGTAAAGAGATGCCGATATACCATCGGTAATAAACCCCAAAATCTGATAAGAACCACTCAACTTTGTACGCGGCTGGTTACTAAAGAAACCGGGTGGGGGGTCACTCCAATGTTCCAACTGGAGAGGTATGACCGACAGACAGGTTTCTCCAAGGGGGCCGTTCCCTATATCCTCCATGAGCCGGAATCAGGCCACTATCGCTACTCGTCCATCCGGATATAAACTGCCGCGCGCGCCCCAACCTTCTTCTTGTGTATCTCGTCTCGGTTTACCAACTCTTCGAGTTTGTTGTAAGCGGCGGCCCGAGAACAATCCAGCATCTCGGCTACCTCGCTGGCTGTCAAAACAGGGAGTTCCGCTTCTTCAAAGGCATTTAGCACGTCCTCAAGTGTT
The DNA here is from genome assembly GCF_037031205.1 of Natronomonas amylolytica. NCBI lineage: Archaea > Methanobacteriati > Methanobacteriota > Halobacteria > Halobacteriales > Natronomonadaceae > Natronomonas > Natronomonas amylolytica. Next base: position 303,445 of record NZ_JAYEZM010000001.1, read on the forward strand.
ACCTGCTCTGTGTACTGACCCGTCTCATCTCGCTCGCGGTCCATGCGTATGTACCCACGCGTACGGTGTATAATTCCTATGTCTTCGTGGTTATTGGAAAAGACTTATTACCAATAACTTCGTGGTTATTGGTAGGAGGTTGCCTGACCCTCAGGGCGTGGCGGTTCGGAAAACGCCCGGTGCTTGAGACACCGGACGGGTGGCCTTCTCAGGTGCGAGAACGCCATGACTGACTACAAGACGGCGGAAGGTCAATCTTCCGTCACGGACGGCTGTCCCGACCTTGAAAAACGAGACGTGCGAGCGCTCACGGAGTACATGACTACCCTGCCGTTAGGAGGTCATCTGTACTCGGTGACGACTGAAAGCGGTTCTGAGTACCACGTTGATGCCCTTGAAGAGCGCTGTACGTGCCCGGATTACGAACAAAACCTCCCAACGGACGACGGGCGGGAGCGCTGTAAGCACCTCGCGAGAGTTGCTTTCGCTACGGGCGAGCGCTCAATCCCGGAGTACGCTAATGTTGATGCGATAGACTCACAACTCGGAGAACATACTGAGAACTCTGCCTGTGGCGAGCAGCCCCCCACCTTATCGCGGTCGAACAACGACTCCGACCAATCGGGAAGGGGGACCCTTCGGACTGATGGCGGTGCGATGAGCGTCCCTGAAGATACCGATGTCTGTCAGAACGGGAACGAGTGCTGTGACGGCCCTGACGGGGAATCCTTCCCCTGCTTTGATTGCTACGAGGTGGACCAATGACTGACCACACAAACGACGAACGGACGGTTCGCTGTCCGGTCGATGGGTGTGAGGCTACGCCGCTCGCCCGCGGAATCAATCTCCATCTCATGCGGTCGAGTGGCAACGGCCACGGCCCACAGGGAGAGGTTCCCGACCATATCTCGACAGACGACTTGGAGACGGTCGGAACAGAGTCCGTCCAGATGGACTATCCGGAGGAACGAGAAACAGAACAAGTCGCCCGGCTCTGCCCGTACTGTTCTACCCCATACAAGGGAACTAACGGCGTTCTCATACATCTCGGCCAAGTCGCAGGGAGAAAGAACCATCCCGAAGATGCGGCCAAACAACACGATGAGAGCGATTTCCCGGTCGTTGAGGTTGACGAACGGGGGAACATCATTAGCGTTGTAGATGACTCAAGAGATACCGAGATTTCTGACACCGATAAGGGTGCGGTGTCGAAACAGCAGGTCTATCACCTGATTGCTGATTTCATGGCGAACGGAGATGCAGAGGCGGCGGCGCGTGTTCGTCGAAAACTACTGGGCATTGAGATAGAAAATCGAGCCTTGAGTCAGAATCCGTCACACGATGATGTCTTCTCTGCTCTCGTGACCTATGCGCAAGCAGGCCAGACCGACCACTCTGTAACCGCCGCGCTTGAATCCGAGGGTATCATGGTTGCCTGTCGCGGTGAATCAGCCTTCTACAACGCTGAGGAAGCCCGAGATGTGGCGGCGGGACTGGAACGCGCCACCAGCGAGGACCCACGACATGGGACAATTGCCGACCTTATCGCGTTTCTTCGCTACGGAGCCAATGTTCTCGATGAGAACCACCCGAAGCGTGGACTCCATGTCGAGTTCGGGAATTGGAGGTAATTCTCCATGCCTCTTGCCCGCCGTGTCACCGAGTCGTGTCCCCGCTGTGGAGATGATAGCGATGTGTGGCTCTTCGAGAAGACCGAGCCGACCCTGACCAAGGAACAATACTCCTGCGAGATATGCGGGTGCGAGTGGACGGAAGTTAGATAGGACTAACCCGCTCTCGCCCTTATCGCGGTCTAAGCAGATGGAGCAGTTCACCGAAGGCGACCGTGTTCGGGTAGACATCCCCGATACGACAGACCCCGACCACGACCGATACCACGGCGTGCATGGGACTGTTGTGGACGTGCTGGAAGACGAGATTAGCGAGGTAACAGGCGATGACCGCGATGAAGAGATTTATCGCGTAGAATTAGAAAACGGGGAGACGGCTGATTTTCGATGGCGTGACCTACGACCCCCGATTGAGTGAATAGTCCTTCATCGCTTGTTAGCGAGATTGGACCGTTCCTCGCTCGATGAGTGGACGTACTTTTTCGTCGTCTCCGCGCTCGTATGTCGGAGTTGTTCCTGAGCGTCAACGAGCGTCCCTTTCTTGGCGTAGAAAGTTCCCGTTGCGTGCCGAATGGAATACCAACTCACGGAGCGATGCTGTGTGTTGATACCTGCATCCTCGCAGAGATTCAGGATGAGGTAGCGAAGACTACTACTGCTGTATGGGTTCCCTTCACGGGTGAGCCATATCTCATCGCGTCCCTCGTACTTCTCGATATTCTCTCGCTGTTCAAACCAGTTCTTGAGGGCACGAGTAGCCATATCGCTAATTCCAACCCGCCAATTCTCGCGGTTCTTCGAGGATTCGTCAGCCGGGATGATGAGGCGACTATCTTCGAGGTCAAGCCAACTCACCTTACTCCGCTCAACTTCGATGGGGCGAAGGCCAGCGTCAATGCTCACTTTCACGAGACTCGGGATTTTCCAGTTATCGACTTTCTCCCAGTCATCGGGAACGACCTCGCTTTTCGGTTTGCCGAGGCTCATCGCGATATAGCCCTTCCATTGGCTTCGCTCAACGGGAGTCAGGTCGTTGTAGGCCGGGAGTTGGTTGTAGTTGAGGCTCGCGTTGTAGAGTTTCTCTATCTCCGCTTCTGAAAACACGTCGTTGATGTTGCGTTTACCCCCGGCCTTCGGGATGGAGTACTCCGGCTCCCACTCTGTTCGGTCATCATCAAGCGATTGGTAGTGCTTGAACAACCGCTTGAGTGCTTTCTCTGTTCCCTCAGCGTGACTGGCAGAGCAGTCTTCATCGAGGAGGATATTCTCCATATACTCGTCCGCCTCATCGTGTGTGAACTCTGTTTTGAACTCGTCGTTGTCCCACACGAAGCGGGCAAAGTGGTCAGTTCGGTACAGGGTGTCCTTCGTGGTATGAGCCGAATACCCCGTGAGTGATTTTGGTTTCTTTCCGCGTTCGAGAAGCCAGTTAGCGAACGCTCGGCGTTTGACTTCCCACGTTTCGAGTTGTTTGTCGGTAAGTGCTATTTCGTCGTCTTGGGTCGTGACGGGCAGGTTTTCGAGGTCCATTTGTGTATTTGCCCTAACACGTTGCAAAACCGCAAGACTGCGGTGGGATGGGAATTACACCCTACTTCCTTGTTGCAACGATTCGGTTATTCACGACCAGAAAGAACCTCGAAAAACCGCAAGACGAGAGTGGATTTCCTATGCTCCGTCAGGGATTCGAACCCTGGTCCTTGCCGTGAGAGGGCAAGATGATTGGCCGGACTACACCAACGGAGCGTTCGTCGCATCTCAACGTATCCGGGAGAAACGTATAACGGTTGTGTTTCGGCGTAGCCCTGTTGTGGTTTCACACCGCGAGGGCCCGTGTCGGCCGGCGGTTCTCGAAGCCGAACAGAGAACGTCGACGGAACCCGAATCCCGATTACAGGACGTCGTCGAAGTCCTTGTGGCCGCGGATATCGACGCCCTCGTCGGTGACCGTCGCGAGGTAGACGCCGTTGCCGGAGCCGGTGTCGCGTTCGACGGCCGCCTCGACGGCACGGGCCGACAGCGTCGTCGCCGCGTCGATGTCGAGGTCGGGTTCGTAGTCGTTTTCGAGGACACCGTAGGCGAGTTGCATCCCGCTGCCCGTGACGGTGTAGTCGTCGGCCATGACGCCGCCGGCGGGGTCGATGGAGTAGACGTGGCTGCCCTCGTCGTCGACGCCGCCGAGGATGGGGCGGATGGCACGGAAGGGGCCGCCGCGGGCGAGGTTGCCCGCGAGCGTGCCCAGCGCCTCGATGTTCATCGGCTCGCCGCGTCGGGTCTCGTACAGCGAGGATTCCGCGCGAAGCGAGCGGATGAAGGACTGGGCGCCGCCGACGGAGCCGACCAGCGTCAGCGCCGCCGTCGGGTGGATCTGCTCGACCTTCTGGACGTTCTTGTTGGAGACGAACCGGCCGCCGAGCGACGCGCGCATGTCGGTCGCGATGGCGACGCCGTTCTCGGTGGAGATGCCGACCGTCGTCGTCCCGGTCTTGTTGACCGTTTCGTCCTCGCCCGGCGTCGAGGGCACCTGACCGAGTTCGGGTTCGTACGGCGAGGCCGTCTCACCGAGACGGTCCTCATTCATCGTTCTCACCGCCGGTTTCGGGGAAGTGCTCGGCGACCTCGTCGGTCGAGAGCGTCCGGAAAGCCTCGGTCTCGGCGTCGACCGTCGAGAGTTCGACGTTGCCGGGTTCGAGGTCCTCGTTCGCCGAGACGAGCGCCTCGACGGCGAGGTCGATACCGTCTTCGAGGCTGATGTCCTCGCTGTAGCCGGCTTCGAGGGTCTCCTGAATCTCCTCGCGGTCGCCGCCGACCGCCGTCGCCTGCCACTCGTAGGGCGTCCCCGAGGGGTCCGTCTCGAAGAGGCGCGGTTCGCCGTCGTAGATGCCGCCGACCAAAAGCGCGACCCCGAACGGGCGAGCGCCGCCCGTCTGGGTGTACTCCTGGATGTGGTCGGTGACCGACTTCGTCAGCGTCTCGACGGGAACTGGCTCGCTGTAGCGGAGCCGTTCGGTCTGGGCGCGTCGCCGCGCGAAGTCGATGAGTTGGCGGGCGTCGGCCACGTGGCCGGCGCTGGCGATGCCGATGTGTTCGTCTATCTTGTGAAGCTTTTCGACCGAGGACCGCTCCATGAGCGGCGACCGGACGCGCCGGTTGGCGGCGAGGACGACGCCCTCGGAGGTCCGAACGCCGACGCTGGCGGTCCCACGGGAAACCGCTTCCCGGGCGTATTCGACCTGATAGAGGCGTCCGTCCGGGGAGAAGATGGTGATCCCGCGGTCGTACGCCTGCTGTTGTGAATTACCTTGCATAGTGTGAGAGGCCAGAGAGCCTTACCCCGGGTTAGGAGCCCCCTATATATACGTTCCTTATAATGGGATAAGCTTGCCCCGACATTCGGTCAAGGGCAAAGAGCGTTACGCCGCCGGGGTCGAGCCTCAAGAGCGTTGGGGGCACTCGGAGACACTGGACCGCCACTCCGAGGCGTTCGACTCCCGCCGGCTATCGCTGTCGGAACGTGACGACGGTGCGAACGCCTTGGCCATCGGTCGATTCGGTCGTCACGTTCGGCCCGAACACGTCGTCGAGGTCGACGACTGTATCCAGTACCTCCCGGAGGGCGTCGGCCTCGGCGTCGGCCTCCAGCAGTTCGATGCGCACCTGCCCGCGGTTCTGGCTCACGTCCGCGACGGTGTACTTCGTGGCTTCGAACGCCGACCGGATGTCGTCCTGCAGTTCGCTCATGGGAACCCGTTGGCCCGGTGGTGAAATAAGTCCCCACCCCGCGTCCGAATCCGGTATCCATCGCCGATAGGGATTTCAGCGACGACGGCGTACGTGACGTATGAGCGAAACGACCCGTCCGGAACGGCTCGACGACGGCGCGGACCTCGACCGCTTCATCGCGGACAACGACCTCGCTTTGGTAGAGTTCTACTCGGTGGGCTGTCCGAAGTGTCAGGCGATGGAACCCATCATCGGCAACGTCGCCCGCGCGACCGACGCCGCCGTCGCCATGCTGAACCCCCGCGACGACCTCTCGGTGCTGGACCGCTTCGACATCTCGTCGACGCCGACGCTGATACTGTTCAAGAACGGCGAGCAGGTCGGCAAGCGGGCCGGCGGCGTCGAGGGGACCGAAGCCCTCGTCGAGTTCGTCGAAGCGGCCTGATTACCCGTCGAACAGCGCGGTGAAGACCTTGTTCTCGGCGGCCCGGACGTGCTGGTGGAAGGTCGGCGAGGTGATATCCAGCGATTCGGCGACCTCCTCGCCGGAACTGTCCCGGGGCCACTCGAAGAAGCCCGCGAAGTAGGCGGCCTCGACCGCCGCGCGCTGTCTGTCGGTCAGGTCGATATCGAGGTCCGCCGTGAAGCCGCTGCCGGCCGCCCCCTCCGAGCGGCGAATCTGCCGCCGCGCGAGCGGTTCGGCCTGCGGGACCGTCTCCTGAACGGTGTCGATGACCTGCCGGACGTCGGCCCCGCTGGGGACGTGGACACACATTCGGAAGTCGCCGTCCTCGATGACCGCGCTCTCGACGGAGCCGCCGAGGGAGGCGATAGTCGAGATGAGCGGGGGCTCCGAGAGCCGTATCCGGTAGGTGCCGTCGCCGGTCGACTCGACGTCAGTTATCGACTCGCCCAGCGGCGCCGCCTCGACGACCCCATCGAGGTCGGCAGCGGCCTCGCCCTCGACGCTGGCGTAGACGAGGAACTGGCCGTCGCCGGTCGGAATCGAGCGGTCGAAGGAGACCGTTCCGTCGGGAATCGACCCGCCGTCCGCACCGGCAAAGAGGTTCGGCGCGGCGAACTCCAACTCGACGACCTCGTCGGTCATCAGCGCGCGTTTCCGTTCGACGGCCGCGATAGCGTGGCCGACGAGTTCGCCGAGATGCTCCAAGACCACCCGCTCTTGGCGCTCGAAGGCGTCCTCCCGGCGGGTGTATATCGTCAGGACGCCGTAGGTCGTATCCTCGTGGACGACCGGCACGGTCGCCGCCGACCAGAACCCGGCCTCGTCGGCGACCGCCTGCCGCGACTCGTCGCCGTCCGGCTGGACGTTCCTGACGGTCCGAACCGCACCGTCCTGCAGCGTCTCCGCGACCGGTTCCGGGCGCTCGGTGGCCGCCGGATCCGGGACGATATCGAGTCCGTCGGGAGTCTCCGCCGCCCCGGCGGACGCGCGGGGGTCGACGGTCCGGCGCTCGGTATCCGGTTCGCCGAGCCACGCGGCCGCATAGGACTCCGATGCCGCCAGTCGGTCGCAGGTTATCTCCTCGATTTCCTCGCGGGTCGACTGGTCGATGACCGCATCCGAGACCCCCCGAACGACGCCGTTGAGTTCGTTCAGGGCCGCCAGTTGCTCGGTGTGCCGGCGGGTCTCCAGTTCGGTGCCGATCCACCGGCTCATGATATCCACGAACGTGGCCTGCCACTCGGTAAAGCGGTCCTCGCCCGCCTCCGGCCCGTAGAAACAGAGGACGCCGTATACCTCGCCTTCGACGACGACGGGGGCGCCGAGATAGCAGTTCACGTCGCGGGCCTCGTAGCCGCCGCGGTCGGTCAGTTCCGGCGCCTCCGCCTCGATGTCGTCCAGTCGGAGCGACGACCCCGCATCGGCGGTCCGCTCGCAGACCCGCGTCGACAGCGGCACCACGTCGCCCGGTTCGACATCGTTCGCCGGTGCGATGACCGAATCGAAGACGTAGGCGTCCTCGTGTATCCGGCCGAGCGCGGCGTAGTCGGCGTCGGTCACGTCGCGGCCGATTTCCAACAGCGCCGTGAGTTGGTCCTCGAAGTCCCGGTCGTTGTCCGCGATGATGTCGTAGGTCTCCCGGAGCCGTCGTTCCCGGTCTTCGAGGGCCTGCTGTTTCTCGACGCGCTCGGTCACGTCGGTGATGACGCCCTCGAGCCCCACGAGGTCGCCGTCCTCGAAGACGCCGCGGCCCCGTTCGCGAACCCACCGCACCTCGCCGTCGGCGCGCCGAATGCGGTAGGTGACCGAGAAGGACTCCCGCCGCTCGACCCGATTCAGTATCTCCTCGCGGTGGCCGCCCCGGTCGGCCTCGACGACGACCTCGTCGGCCCATTCGACCACGCCGTCTTCGATGACGTCGGGGTCGTAGCCGGTCAGGTCGGCACACCCCTCACCGACGAACTCCATCGGCCAGCCCTCCTCGTCCCGGCAGCGGTAGACCATCCCCGGAACGTTGCTCATCAGCGTCGAGAGCTGTCGCTCCCGCTCGTGGAGCGCCTGCTGGGCCTCGCGCCGCTCGGTGATATCCCGGAAGTGGACCGACACGCCCGTCTCCGAGGGGTGGACCCCCACGTCGTACCACGTCTCGACGGTCGGGTCGAACTCCTCGAAGGACGTCGACTCCTGTGTCCGGAGGGCCTCCGCACAGTGCTGTTCGAACTGCTCTCGACGGTTCCCGGAGAACGCCTCCCACGCGACGGTGCCGAGCAACTCGGCCTCGGACTCGCCGAGGACCCGCTCGGCCGGGTCGTTGACGTAGGTAAAGCGACCCTCACGGTCGAGCGCGAAGACGGCGTCCGTCAGCCGGTCGAAGACCTCCGCGACGGGTTCGCCGCCCTCACCGGCCGTACTGCCATCGGCCGCATCGTCACCGTGGGTACGTCCCATATCGTTCAAAGCCAGCTCATCAATAAAAAGGTTCTCGGCCCAGCTAGCCGGACGGAACTGGGCCGCAAACGGCGGTCAGGAGTCGTCGTCGAAGGGCGACCCGGCGGCGTCGGGTTCGTGACCGGAAAGCGAGACGATGTTCTCCCGGCCGACACGGAGCTTCGAAATCGTCCCCTCTTCTTCCATGTCCGACAGCAGCATCGACACCTTGGATTTCGACCACCCGGTCTCGTCGACGATCTGGACCTGCTTCATGCGGCCGCCGTGGTCCTCCAGCAGCGAGACGACCCGCTCCTCGTCGGACAGGAGGTCCTCCTCGGAGATGGTCGCCCCGGCGGCCGCCCCCTCGGCGCCCGCGTCCGCCTCGCCGTCCGGCGCCGCCGCCTCGGCACCTGCGGCACCCCCCTCGGAACCACCTTCGACACCCCCCGCGTCCCCGTCAGAGCTATCGGCGTCGGCGGCCGCGTCCCCGCCCGACGGCGGGAGCATACCGGCGCGATAGGCGACGGCCGCGACGGCGCCGAGCAGCACCACGACCACGAGGGCCGCCAGCGGCAACAGCAACCCGGGGTCGGACCCGGTGGTCGACCCCGTCGTCGCCGGTTCCGACCCCGCCTCGACGTAGACGACCCGCGGCCGATTGTCGGTAAAGGAGCGTTCGCCCTCCCACGTCACGGAGTCGCTTTCGGCCAGCGTCCCGCCCGAGTAGTCGGCGTCGTCGGGCCGGACCTCCTGGAACTGGAGGTTCGGTCCGGGCGAGAAGACGACCGCCTGTTCCGGGCCGACGTAGAGGCCGCCGTCGAAGACGTCGCCGACGACGAGGCGGCCGTCCTCCTCGGCCGCGAAGGCCGTCCACCGGAACGACATCTCGACGACGCCGAACTCCCGGCTGGCGTCGATGCCGCGCTCCTCGACGCGGGCCTCACGCGAGAAGGCCTCCGCGTTCATCTCGCGACCCGTGGCGTTGGTCCCCGAGGCCGTCAGCGTCTCCGCCCGGTCACGGAAGTTCAGATAGAGGTCCGTCTCGTTGGTGTTGAACTCCTCGGCGAAGGCCTCGAAGTCCTGCCGTTCGGTATCGGATTCCAGTTGCTGTTCGTAGCGGAACAGCCACTCGGCGGAGCCGTTCTCGTAGACGGTCACGCGGAACTCGACGCGGTCGGCGTCGACGCTCTGTGTGAGCGCCGCCCCACCCGCCGGGCCGTCGCTGGCGGCGACGGGCGCGAGACCCCCGAGGAGTGCCGTCGAGACGAGTACGACGGCGAACGCCAACGTCAGCACGGCAGCAGGGGTCGGCCCGCGTGACCTACTCATTGCTACGAACACCTCGCCGATGTCTTATAAAACATCTATCTTTTCGGTCGGTCAGGCAGGCGGACTCCGCTGGAGGTCGGCCCACAGTTCGGAGAGGAGTTCGAGAACGGTCCCATCGACGGCGACGGCCAACAGGAGAACGGCCAGCAGCGTGGCGAAAAGCAACTTGTACGCGCGCAAGGTACCCGGTCGTACCGACCGTGGCTATATGAGCGTGTTGGCAGACGGACGGCGGTAGACCGGTTCGGCGCGCTTCGACGCTTAGCCGTCGAGAGCGGCGTCGACGCGCTGTATCGGGTGGTCCGGCGTCTCGGCGCCCTCGCGGTCGCCGAGTTGCGTCCGGCAGGACGCTCCCGGCGCGACGGGGTCGGCGTCGACGGTGTCGACCTGCTCGAACAGTTGCTCGCCGATGGCCTGACTCATCGAGTAGTGTTCGGCCTCGTAGCCGAACGACCCGGCCATCCCACAGCAGGTCGAATCCAGCGGGTCGACCTCGTAGCCGACCCGTCGCAACACGCCGACAGCGTGGTGGTCGCGCTTGGTCGCCTTCTGGTGGCAGTGGCCGTGATAGACGAGCGCCTCGTCGGGCGCCGTCTCGTCGTCGGGAGCGAGGTCGAAGGCCTCGTCGAGGCGGTGGACGTCGAGGTACTCGCAGATGCTGTAGGTGTACTCGCCGACGAGGTCGACGTCGGCCCCCGAGACGAGCGACGCGTAGTCGTCCTGTATCATGACGGCGTCGGAGGGCTCGCAGACGACGACGTCCCAGCCGTCCTCGATGCGCGGCGCGAGCGTGGTGACGACGTCCTGGGCACGTTCGGCCGCCGCCCCCAGAAAGCCCTTCGAATAGGCCGCCCGCCCGCTCGACCCCACGTCGGGCACCTCAACGTGCACGTCGGCGGCTTCGAGGACCCGCACCGCCGCCTTCGCCACCTCGGGGTCCGTGTAGTTCGTGAAGGTATCCGGCAACAGGAGGACGCGCCGCTCGGCCGCCTCGGCCGGAACGGCGGGGCCACGTGCCTCGAACCAGTCGGCGAAGGACTCACGACGGAAGGTCGGCAGCGCACGCTCCCGGGCGATACCGACGGTCTTCTCCAGCAGGGTTCGGGCCCCGGGAATCGCATCGACGCGGTTGGCAAGCGGCGCGAGGCGACTGCCCCACTTGGCGGTCCAGTCGATTTCGGCGAACAGCCGTTCGCGAAGCGAGGTGCCGTGGTCCCGGTGGTGGGCGTACTCGACCTCGGCTTTCAGTTTGGCCATGTCGACCTCGCTGGGGCAGTCGTTGGTACAGCCCTTACAGCCCACACAGAGGTCCATCACCTCCGCGACGAACTCGGGGTCGGTCGCCTCGACGTCGAGGTCGCCGCTCATCGCCGCACGGAGGGCGTTCGCCCGGCCGCGCGTGCTCTGTATCTCCTCGTCGGCCGCCCGATAGGTCGGACACATGACGCCACCCGTCGTCTCCTGAGGGCCGCGACAGCCGCCACAGCCGTGACACAACTCGGCCATCCCCTGAAAGCCGTTGTCGTTGTCCCACTGGAGAGCGGGCTCGAAACCGGGGTCGAACTCGTAGTCCGGGTCGAACCGGAGGTTCTCGGTCATCTCGGCGTCGCCGCAGACCTGTCCCGGATTGAGGAGCCACCACGGGTCGAGCGTGTTCTTGAGGCTCCGGAAGACCTCGAAGACCGCCTCGCCGTAGAGTTTCCTGTTCCACTCGGTGCGTGCGCGGCCGTCGCCGTGTTCGCCCGAGACGCTGCCGTCGTATTCGAGGACGAGGTCGGTCGCTCCCTCCGCAATTCCCCGCATCTGTTCGACACCGTCGACGGTTTTCGTGTTCACGAGCGGCCGGATGTGCAGACAGCCCGGCCCCGCGTGGGCGTAGAAACTCGCGAAGGTCCCGTTCTCCTCGAGGACCGCCTTGAAATCCGCGACGTACTCCGGGAGGTGTTCCGGCGGGACGGCGGTGTCCTCGATGAAACTGATATGTTTCTCGTCGGTCGTCCGGCCGAGCAGAATCGGGAGGCCCGACTTGCGGAGTTTCCAGAACCGCTCGCGGTCGGCCTCCGCGTGGGCCTCCGCGGCGTAGAACGACCGGACTGGCGCGTCGGTGGTCGGTCGGTCGTCCGCGTCCACGCTACCCTCGACGGCCGTCGCCGGCTGTCGGTCGGCGAGCAGCTCCGCGACTCGCTGTCGGCCGTCGGCGTCCGACTCGGCGTAGAACTCCACGAGCAGGACGCTTCCGGTCCCCTCGGGCAGTGTCTCCTCGACGAGTTCCCCGAACTCTGAGGTGTCGCGGGCGAGGTCCAAGAGCACGTCGTCCAGCACCTCGACGGCGGCTGGGTCGAATTCGAGGATGGGGGCGACGTCCTCCAGCGCGGTGATGAGGTCGTCGTACGCTAAAAGCGCCATCGCCTTCGTTTCGGGAATCGGCTCCAGGGAGACGGTCGCCTCGGTGACGATACCGAGGGTGCCCTCGCTGCCGGCGAAGACCCGCGCGAGATTGACCGTCTCGCGGTCGCCCGCCTCGACGGCGCGGTACTCCTCGACCAGTCGGTCGAGGTTGTACCCGGAGACGTTTCGCTTCAGTTCCGGGTAGGCCGAGCGTATCGTCTCGGCGTTCTCCTCGGCGATTTCCAGCAGTTCGGCGTAGACCCGCCCGAGGAACGTGTCAGCGTCGGCGCGGCGGCGCCACTCCTCGATAGTTATCTCGCCGAACCGATGGACTGTGCCGTTGCCGAGGACGACCTCCAACTCCTCGATGTAGGCGTCGGTCTTGCCGTAGACAAGCGAGTGGCTGCCCGTCGAGTTGTTTCCGATGGCGCCGCCGAGGGCGCTCTTGTCGCCCCACGCGGGGTCCGGCGCGAACTTCAGGCCCTCCTCGGCGAGTTCGGCGTTGAGGTCGCCGAGTCGGACGCCGGGTTGGGCGGTCGCCTCTCGCATGTCGGCGTCGATCTCGACGAGGCCGTCCATGTGATGAGTGAAATCCAGCACGACGGCCTCGTTGACCGTCTGACCGGCCAGCGACGTGCCGCCGCCGCGCGGCAGCACCGGAATGGCACGCTCCTCGCAGTAGTTCATCACCGCGACGACGTCGGCGGTGTCGGTCGGGAACACGACGCCGATGGGCGTCACCTCGTAAGCCGAGGCGTCGGTCGCATACAGCGTGCGCGTGAACTCGTCGAAGCGGACCTCGCCGTCAATGAGCGCTTCGAGGTCGGCGACCAGTCCGGGCCGGTCGACCGACCCCCCGGTGTAGTCGTAGTCGGCGCGGCCGTCCGCGGCCGGGTCGACGCGGGTCCGCTCGTCTCCACCCTCCGTGGCCATACCTTGGTTACTGGCCCCGGCGTCTAAAACCCCGGGAGTCGGGGACGGAACCGCCGCAACGAGCCGTCAGCCTCGCTCGTAGGTGACGAATGTGACCTCGTCGCCGACCTCCCGGGCCGTTTCGGTCCACTCCTCGCCGATTTCGGGGAAGTGGGTGTCGCCGTCGGGGGCCTCCGGGACCTCCGTAATCACGAGTTCGTCGGCCGCGTCGATGAACTGCTCGTAGACAGTCGCACCGCCGACGACGTAGACGGTCTCTTGACCCTCGGCGAGCGCCTCGCGAGCCAGTTCGAGGGCCTCGTCGGTATCCGAGGCGTGGACCGCGCCCTCCGGCAAGTGGAGCGAGTCCCGCCCCGAGAGGACGACGTTCGTCCGGCCGGGTAGCGGCCCGCCGAGACGCGATTCGATGGACTCGTAGGTCGTCCGACCCATCACGACGGGATGGCCCATCGTCGTCTCCTTGAAGTGCTTGAGGTCCTCCGAGTAGTGCCACGGCATCCCGCCGTCGACGCCGATGACACCGTTCTCGGCGACCGCCGCGATAAGCGAGAGCTTCATTCGGCGACCGCGAAGTCCAGTCCCGGCGCGGGGTCGTACTCCAGCAGTTGGACGTCCTCGTATTCGAGTTCGTCCAGCGGCTCGTTCGCCACCTCCAGTCTCGGCCGCTCACGTGGTTCTCGCGTCAACTGGGTGAGCAGGTTCGGCACGTGGTCGTAGTTTTCCTCGCCCTCGGGTTCAGCGGGTGCCTCGTCTTCGAGCCACGCGCGAACGTCGGCGTACTCCTCGCGCTCCTCGACGCTCGCCAGCCGCTCTTGGAGTTCGGGGAGGTGCTCGCCGTACCATTCGCCCCGGTCGCCCTGCCCGCAGTAGACGTGGGCGTCGACGATGGTGTGACCGAACGACCCCACCTCGAAGTCGGTGCGGTTGGCGACAGCGTGGGCGAGAATCGAGTAGGCGGCGAGGTTGAACGGGACGCCCAGAGCGATGTCGCCCGAGCGCTGGGTGAGGTGGACGTTCAGGCGGTCGCCCTGCACGTTGAAGACGAAGGTGTAGTGGCAGGGCGGCAGCGTCGAGACGGTCGCGTTGGCCGGATGCCACGCGTTGACGACCATCCGCCGTGAGTTGGGGTTCTCCTCCAGCGTGTCGAGGACGTACTGAATCTGGTCGAAGACCTGTCGTTCGTCGCCGTTCGGTGCCGTCTCGGTGTCGGTCCAGCGGTGGGCCTCGTCGGGCCAGGACTCGCCCGGCAGCCGACTCGTGTCGTCGGGGACCGGGAAGCGCCGCCAGAAGCGACCGTAGGCGGTATCGAGCATACCGTCCTCGTCGGCCCACGCGTCCCAGATTTTCGTCTCCTCGCGGAGGTTTCGGATGTGTTCCTCCCCGGAGAGATACCAGAGGAGTTCGTGAATCAGGGAGTTCCAGCGGTAGCCGTCCATCCGCTTTGTCGTCAACAGGGGAAAGCCCTCGGCGAGGTCCACCTCGTAGTGGTGCGAGAAGGAGGCGACCGTATCGACGCCGGTCCGGTTCGGCTTGTACGTCCCACCCGAAAGGACGTTCGAGACGAGGTCGTGATACTGGCGCATTCGTTGCTATCGAGTCTGCCCGGCAGGAGGTAAAAGGTTCCGTCAACGGCCAACCGGACGGCGACCGTGCCACGGTGAACCCGGCCCAAGCGGCGCGGAAGGATTTATTGTCGGCGGCGCTGTCGGCGGATGCATGCCCTCCGCCCCCGACAACGAGCAACTCATCGTCGGCCTCGCCGTCGCCGGCATCGTCATCCTCGCCTACAGCGTCCTCGTCGCCCAGCAACTCCTGCTCGGCGCCTCAGTCGTCGCCTGGTTACTTGGGTTGTATCTGCTGTGGCGATTCATCCGGGCACACGAGCGCATCGCGGCCGCGCTCGAAGCGCGGAATCGAGACGAGTAGAGAAAACGGTCGCCGACGCCGTCGGTTACCGTTCGAGGACGAACTGCCGAACGATCTGCAGAACGTGGACGAACACACCCGTGAACGCCACGTAGATGCCCAGCGAGTGGGTGAGCGGCTGGTCGGCGCGATAGCCGTCCCGAACGCGCCATATCTCGTAGCCGAGTCGGAGCGTGAAGCCGGCGAAGATGAAGACGAAGCCGCCGAGTAACAGGGCCCCGATGCTGACGAAAGAGCCGGCCAGCACCAGTACCGCGCCGACCACGAACGCGCCCAGCGACCACGTGTTCCAGTGGCTGTAGTCCTTATCGCGGACGTAGACGTAGGCGGCGATGCCGACCGTCATCGCGACGGTGATGGCGAGGGTGACCCCAAGCAGGACCGCCCGGGCGCTCTGGGAGCCGACCGTGGCGACGATGCCGCCGCCGAAGACGCCGTAGGCGGCCTGCAACAGCGCGATGCCGGCGTAGGCCGTCCCCATGTCGCCGGATTCGAGGCCCCTCTCGGCGAGGTAGTTGCCTGCGGTCAGGACGACACCGAACACCAGCAGGCCGACGATGGGCGCGATTCCGAACAGGAGGTCGTTTATCGCCGCCAGCGGCGTCATCGCGACGACGGCCATCAACAGTACGTTGAGACCGATAAGCGCCGCCGCCGGCAGGCCGACCTCCCGGAACTTCGGGTGTGCCGTGCCGGTCCGCGTGGAGTAGGCTTGTCCCATACACGGGCATCCGCTCGCACGCCGCTTATAAATAGCGGCCAGCCCGGTCGAACCGATATTTAAGTCCTCTCGCACGGAATCTACGGACATGGACTACACGACTGCGAGCACCGACGACATCGACAGCGTCGTCCCCGAGGAGTACGGCGGCATGTGGTTCTTCCGGGAGCCGCTGGACTGCGAGAACCTCGGTATCACGCTGCTGGAGTTGGAACCCGGCGGCAAGGGCAAACACCACGCCCACGCCGCGGACGGCCAAGAGGAGGTCTACCTCGTCGTCGGCGGCGAGCAGGCCGACGACGCCGACGAGGTGGGCGACCCCGAACTGACGGTTCGGCTCGGCCCGGAGGACGACCACGAGGCGGAAGTGACGCTCGAACCCGGCGAGGCAATCCGGGTCAGCCCCGAGACGCAGCGGCAACTCCACAACCACAGCGACGCGCGGGTGCGGCTGGTCGTCGCCGGCGCGCCATAAAAAGCGGCTATCGACCGACCGGTCAGTATATGTCCTCGATTTCCTCCTCGTAGTGGCTGTGTTCCTCGGCCGGGAACTCGCCGCTTTCGACGGCCTCGGCGTAGGAGGAGATGGCATCCTGCATCTCGCTGCGCACGTCGCCGAAGGCCTTCGAGAAGGGGGCGGTTCCCTCCGAGAGACCGGTGACCTCGTCGATGACCAGCACCTGTCCGTTGCAGTCGGGGCCGGCGCCGATGCCGATGGTGGGAATCGAGATGGCGTCGGTCACCTCGCTGGCGAGGTTCGCGGGGACGTGTTCGAGGACGAGCGAGAAGGCGCCAGCGGCCTCGTGTTCCCGGGCCAAATCGAGAATTCGACGGGCGGTCTCGGGGTCGGTGCCCTGTCGGAAGAGGCCCGTCTCGTTCTCCCGCTGGGGCGTGAGGCCGAGATGGGCCTGTACGGGGATGCCGAGGCGGGTGAGTCGCCGCGTGAGGTCGACAGTGTGGGGACCGCATTCGAGTTTGATGGCGTCGGCGTCGGCCTCCTTGAGCATGCGGCCGCAGTTCTCGATGGCGTCGGCCTCGTCGGCGCCGAAGGAGAGAAACGGCATGTCGGCGATGACGAGGGCGTCGTCGGTCGCGCGGGCGACTGCGGCCGTATGGCTGGCTATCTGGTCGACGGTGACGGGCAGCGTCGAGTCGAAGCCGAGTTTGACGTTGCCGACCGAATCGCCGACCAGCACCATGTCGATGCCGGCCTCGTCGACGAGTTCCGCCGTCGGCGCGTCGTAGGCCGTCAGCATCGTTATCGGCTCTTCGCCGGCCTTCGCGCGGATATCCTTCGCTCGCATGGCATCGAATCGGTCGCGCGAGGGGTTAAACGCTATTACTCCCAAGAGGTCGGTCAGCCCCGCTCCTCGGCGCTGAATCGTAACGGCTTACCGGGCGACACCCACATATCCGAGTATGCCGACCCGCGTCGAGACGACCGACCCCGAAGGGGTCGACTACGGCTGGGTGATGCAGACGACGTTCGTGCTCACCATCGTCGTCGGCGCACCCGTCATCGCCCTCCTCTCGATTTTCGTCACGCTACCGACGTGGGGCCAGCGCGTCGAGTTCGCGGTTCGCGTCGGCGCGGTCGTGTGGCTCTGTATCGGCGTGCCCGTCTTTCTCTACGCGCGAAGCCACTCCGAGACGTCGACGTAGTCGGTGCCGGCGCGTTCGGCCGTCGTGCGGTCCGTGTCGCTATCGCCGACGAAGAGCGTCCCGGCGGGGGCGCCGCCGAGACGCTCGATGGCCTCCAGTAGCGGTTCGGGGTCGGGTTTTTCCGTCGCGACGGTATCCCGACCGACGACGGCCCCGATACCGTCGATGTCGTGTGTGTCGAGGGCGATTCGACACGCTTCCTCGGCGTTGAGCGAGCAGACGCCGACGGGGCCCCCGGGGACGGTATCGGCTGCGGGCAGGCGCTCGGAATCGCGGGCGCCCTCGCGTTCGTGGCCGGCGATGACCCGCTCGACGGCCTCGCGGGCGCCGTTGTCGTCGGCGGTAGCGAGCATCGCCCAGAGGCTCTCCGGCGGGACGATATCGCGCTCTTCGAGGACGGTCGCGACCTCTCGGGCGACGATATCCCAGTCGACGGCGAGGCGGACGAGCGTCCCATCGAGGTCGAAAACGACCGTGTCGTGGTCGTGGTTCACGCTTGCATCTCGGCCTCGACGGAAGTAACCAGTTTCGTCACCGGCGCGTCGGGGGCAATCGAGAAGAAGACTCCCTGCTTCTCGCTGACGACGCGAACGGCGACGAGACTGCTCATGTACGTGACGAAGGCGCGAACCCCCTCCGGGTCGCGGAACAGTTCCTCGAAGAGTTCCCGTTCGGTGAAATCGAGGTGAACGTAGGAGTGAACTTCCCCGAAATGTGCCTGTCGCTCCTCGTGGTCGGCATACAGCGCCTCGAGTCGGTCGTCGACGTGGACCGTTCGGAACCGCTCGGCGTCGTAGACGACACAGGTAAAGACGTTCTCCGCTCCGATAGCGCCGTTGGCCGCCGACAGCACGGCCTCGGGGTCGAAATCGACCACGTCGGCCCGTCCGTTATCCACCATCGTACCCCCGTCTGTCCGTCAACCGGTTAATAGTACGGGTGGGTTCGGGGTCGGATATCGCGAAGCGGGGTGAAGCAGATGGCAGCCTGCGTCGGGACTAACTCGCGACTCCGAGAGCTATCGGCAGCCACAGATAGGTGAGTGCGACGATAGCGACGATACCGAGCAGGTTCAGCCAGAATCCGGTCGCCGACATCTGCGGGATGGTCACGTAGCCGCTACCGAAGACGACGGCGTTCGGCGGCGTCGCAACCGGGAGCATGAACGCCATCGAGGCCGCAAGCGAGACGGCCGCCATCAGCGTGAGCGGCGGCACGCCGAGCGTCAGCCCGAGACTGATCATTATCGGCATGAAGACCGTCGCCGTCGCCGTATTCGAGGCCACTTCCGTGAGGAACACGACGACCGTCGCGACCGCGAGGAGGAGCACGACCAGCGGCACACCCGCGATGGTGGCCAGTCCGTCGGCGATGAGCGCGTCCAGCCCACTCTCCTGAAAGCCGTTGGCCAGCGAGAATCCGGCTCCGAGAAGGACGAGCACGCCCCACGGCAGCCGTTCGGTGTCGCGCCAGTCCAGAAGGAACTCCCGGTTCCGGTAATCGACGGGGACGACGAACAGGAGGATACCGCCGACGACCGCGACGACGGTGTCCGTAATCGCCGGAAACACCGGCTGAAGCACGAACGGTCGCAGGACCCACCCGGCGGCGACCGCCACGAAGACGGCCAGGACGCGGCGCTCGCCGCGGGACATCGGACCCAGCGCGTCCCGCTGTGTCCGGATAAGCCCCTCGATATCGCCCTCTCCTGGGAGTTCGGGGTCGAACCGAGCCACCAACACCAGCCACGCCAGCAGCAAGAACACGGCCGAAAGCGGCGCCGCGAAGACCAGCCAGTCAAGGAAGGTAATCTGGATATCGAGGCGAGATGCTGCGATACCCGCGAAGACGGCGTTCGGCGGGCTCCCGATGAGCGTCGCCACGCCGCCGATGGAGGCGCCGTAGGCGATACCGAGCATCAACGCCAGTCCGAAGTCGGTCGCCGGGCGTTCCCGGGGGTCCGCCGCAGTCCCCGCGACGAGCGTCCCATCGGGAGCGGCCGGCCCGTCGTCGGTGGTGTCGCCGTCCCCGCCGACCGTCCCGACCGAGACGATGACGGCGGTTCCGATGGGCACCATCAGCATCGCCGTCGCGGAGTTCGATATCCACATCGAGAGGAACGCCGTCGCGACCATGAACCCGAGCAGGAGTCGGTCGGCTCTGACGCCCACGAGACTCACGATGGCGAGCGCGATACGCCTGTGGAGGCCCCAGCGCTCGATGGCGAGCGCGAGGAGGAACCCACCGAGCAGCAGGAAGACGACCGGGTCGGCATAGGGCGCCGTCGCGCCCGCGGCGTCGACGACGCCGGTCACCGGAAAGAGCACGACGGGCAGGAGGCTCGTCGCCGGAATCGGAATCGCCTCGGTCACCCACCAGATGGCGATCCAGAGCGTGCTCGCCAGCGCCGCGTTCGCCGACGGCGCGATATCGAACGGTCGAAGCAGCAAGAGGAGGGCGAACACCGCCGGTCCGAGCGGCAGTCCGATCCGCTGGCGGGAGACCCCTCCGGCGAGTGCGTTCCGTCGCATGTCGTTCCGAGACGACGTTTACGCCCCTCCCCCTTGTTCGTTTGCGAGGTCAGGGGTGGTAGGTGGGGAGTTATCACGCCTCAAGTCATAGTTAGAAACGGAGGAGCCAATTCATGAACTTCGACGAATTCACTGGCGAGGTCCAGCACCGACTCGAACTCCCGGCGACCGGCGAGGCCGTCCGTGCGATTCGGGCGACACTGATGACGCTCGGTCAGCGCATTCCCGAGGGGAACGCGGAGGATTTCGCGGCCTCGCTCCCGATGGAGATCAAGTGGTACATGACCGGTGCCGTCCACGAACACGGCCAGCGGTTCGACTGGTCGGAGTTCGTCGAGCGGGTCGCCGAGATCGAGGGCGCCGACCGGCCGGATGCGGCCTACCACGCACAGGTCATTATGGACCTGACGAGTACGCTCGTGCCCCCCTCGGACCTGCGACAGTTGCGGGACATGCTTCCCGAAAGCGAGGACGACGAGAACTGGGGGAAGCTCTTCACGCTCGTCGACGCCGACGGCGGGGACGAATAAGAGGGACGACGGAGCGACGCCCCCGACCGAACGCCCCCGTCGGATAGCTACTTACGCCCGTTCCTGCTACGAACCCCTATGTACGACCGCATCCTCGTCGCGACGGACGGCAGCGAAAACGCGGCCGACGCCATCGACGAAGCCGTCGCTCTCGCCGACGGCACCGGCGCGAGCCTCCACGGCATCTACGCCATCGAGACGCGGACGGCCTACGATAACGCCATCGTCGACCCCGACGAGGTCGAGCGGACCCTCCGCGAGGACGGCGAGGAGGCGCTTGCGGTACTCGACGAACGAGCGGCCGAGGCGGGTATCGAGGCCGAAACCGCGATTCGGAAGGGCGTCCCTCACGAGGAGATTCTCGACTACGCCGCCGACCACGGGGTCGACCTTATCGTCATCGGCGCGACGGGGCGGTCGGCGTTCAAGACGGTGCTGCTCGGAAGTACGGCCGAGCGGGTGCTCCGGCAGGCGGCGGTTCCGGTCCTCGTCGTCGGTACCGAGGAGGACGGGGCTCCCGACGAGTAGCGGCGACGTCAGGAACCGTCAGGCGTCACCTCGACCCTGACGGCGCTGTGCTTGTACTCCGGAATCTTCGAGACCGGGTCCAGCCTGTCGCCCGTGAGCCGATTGATTAGGGGGGCGGCGTAGTGGAAGGTCGCGAAGACGGTCCCGCGTCGAATCGCCGGCGTGACGTCGGCCTCGACGGCGACCTCGCCGCGGTCGTTCCCGACCCGGACCGTGTCCCCGTCGTCGATGCCGCGGGCGTCGGCGTCCTCGGGGTGAATCTGGAGGACGTCCTCGCCGCGCATCCGCACGAGCGTCCCCGACCGGCGGGTGAGCGCGCCGCTGTTGAAGTGCTGGAGGACGCGGCCGGTCGTGAGGACGAGTTCCTCGTCGGCGACGGAATCGACCGGGTCGACGTGTTCGACCGCCCGGAGTTGGGCCGTTCGACTCCCGTCGGCGAACGTCTCGGTATGGAGGACGTCGACGCCCTCCTCGGCGCCCTCGGGGAAGGGCCAGCGCTGGCTGTCCGTGCCGATGTTCGCGTAGGACATCCCCGCGTACTGGGGGAGCACCCGACGGAGTTCATCGAAGACTGCCTCCGGGCCCTCGTAGTCGAAGTTCCGGTCGGTCAGTCGGCCGCCGAGTTCACACAGGACCGACAGGTCACGCCGGGCCTCGCCCGGCGGGTCGGCGTTCGGGCGCATCCGCATGACCTGCCGGTCGGTGTTGGTGACGGTGCCGGCCTTCTCGGCCCACGCGCTGCCGGGC
Organism: Natronomonas amylolytica; assembly: GCF_037031205.1. Taxonomy (NCBI): domain Archaea; kingdom Methanobacteriati; phylum Methanobacteriota; class Halobacteria; order Halobacteriales; family Natronomonadaceae; genus Natronomonas; species Natronomonas amylolytica. The sequence goes on from NZ_JAYEZM010000001.1 coordinate 324,990, forward strand.
AGGACGACGTCGGCGTGTTCGGCGGTTTCCGTCCGGAAGAGGTCGAGAACGACGAGACTGTCGAGGCGGTCGAAGCAGTCCCGAACGCGGTTCGCGTTGGGTTCGGTGACCGCGGGGTTCTCGCCGAAGACGAACGCCCCGTGTATCGACTCGCCGAAGGCGTGGGTCATCTCCACCTCCGTCAGGCCGGGTGTCGCCGGCGGCGAAAACCCCCAGACGTCGGCGGCCGCCTCGCGCGCCTCGGCGTCGGTAACCGGCCGGTATCCGGGCAACACGTCGGGCAAGGCGCCCACGTCGCCGGCGCCCTGAACGTTATTCTGGCCGCGAAGCGGGTTCACGCCGGCGCCACGCGTTCCCACGTTCCCGGTCAACAGCGCGAGGTTGAGCAGCGCGTGGACGTTGTCGGTCCCGCAGTGGTGCTGGCTCATCCCCATGCCCGTGATGATGGCCGCCCGGTCGGCCTCGGCGTAGGTTCGCGCGGCCGCCTCGATATCGGCCGGGTCGACGCCTGCGAGTTCGGCGTTCGCCCCGATATCGACCCCCTCGAGCGATTCGCGGAACTGCTCGAACCCGTCGACGCGGTCGGCGACGAACGCCGTATCGACGAGGCCCTCCTCGACGATGACCTTCGCGATGGCGTTGCAAAGCGGGATGTCGAAGCCCGGTTTGACCGGGAGATGGAGGCTCGCCTCGCCCGTGGTGTCGGTCGCTCGGGGGTCGACGTGGATGAGGTCGGCCCCGTCGCGAATCGCCGGCAGGAGGTACGACCGGAAGATTATCGGGTGCTGTTCGGCGGGATTGGCGCCGGCGACGAGGAAGGCGTCGGCCTCCCGGAGGTCGTCGAGGGAGTTGGTCATCGCGCCGGCGCCGAACCGCTCGCCCATCGCGGCGACCGTCGAGGAGTGACACAGGCGGGCGCAGTTGTCGACGTTGTTCGTCCCGAGTGCGCGAGCGAGTTTCTGGATGACGTAGTTCTCCTCGTTGGTGCAGTTCGACGACGCGAAGAAGGCGAGCGCATCGGGGCCGGATTCGGCGACGATTCGTGAAAAGGACGACTCGATGCGGTCCAGCGCCGCCGCCCACGTCGTCTCGACGAGGGCGCCGTCCTCACGGACCAGCGGCCGCGTCAGGCGCTCGTCGTGGTCGACTATCTCCCACGCGGCCGCCCCCTTCGGACAGACCTCTCCCCGGGTGTTGACGGGCCCCTTCCAGCCGGTCGCCTTCCCCGATTTCGGGTTGTATTTGATTCCGCACCCGACGCCACAGTACGGGCAGATGCTTTCGGCGGGGTCGGGTTCGGCGTCGCGATCGGCCATAGCCCGACTTCGTCCGCCCGGACAATCAGTATTGGCTCGCCAGCGGTTCCGATGGCCCGCCTACTCCAGCAACTCGCGGGCGATGACCTTCTTCTGAATCTGTGTCGTCCCCTCGTAGATGGTCGTTATCTTGGCGTCCCGGTAGAGCCGCTCGACCGGGAAATCAGTCGTGTAGCCGTAGCCGCCGTGAATCTGGACGGCCTCGTTGGTCACGTCCATCGCCGCCTCGCTGGCGAAGTACTTGGCCGTGCTGGCCGCCAGCGACGGCGGTTCGTCGCCGTCGAGGCCGCGGGCCGCCTCGTAGGTCAGCAGTCGGCCGGCCTGCGTTTTCGCGTACATTTCCGATATCTTGTGCCGGATGGACTGGATATCGGCGATGGGCTTGTCGAACTGCTCGCGGTCCTGAGCGTACTCCATCGCCGCATCCAGCGCCGACTGGGCGAGGCCGACCGACTGGGCGGCGATGCCGACCCGTCCGCCGGTCAGAATAGAGAGAGCGGCCGAGAGGCCGCGACCCTCGTCGGTTAGCTGGTTTTCCTTCGGGATGCGCACGTCATCGAAGGTCAGCGTCGTCGTGTCGCTGGCCCGGAGGCCGAGTTTCTCCTCCTTCTTGCCGACTTCGAGGCCGTCGACGTCCTTCGGAACGACGAACTGCGTGACGGTTCGGGGGTCGTCGGCGTCGGTCTTGGCGAACAGGATGACGACGCCGGAGCGCTCGCCGTTGGTTATCCACTGTTTCGTGCCGTTGATGACGAACTCGTCGCCGTCGGGGCGGGCCTCGGTGGACATCTCGGCGGGGTTCGACCCCGCGTCGGGTTCCGACAGGGCGAAGGCGCCGACGGGTCGGCCCTCGACCATCTCGGGGAGCCAGCGTTCCTTGTGTTCGTCGTCGCCGAACTCCGCGATACAGGAGGTTGCCAGACAGTGAACCGACAGCGCGGTCGCGACCGCCAACTGGCCGTAGGCGACCTGTTCGTTGACGAGTGCGTAGGTCAGGCCGTCGACGTCGAGGCCGCCGTACTCCTCGGGGACGGTCATCGCCGTCAGTTCGAGGTCGGCGAGGCCGTCCCAGACGTCCTCGGGGAACGTTTCGTTCTCGTCGGCCTCGCGGGCGGTCGGTCGAATCTCTTCGAGGGCGAACTCCCGAACCGTCTCGCGGATGGCCTGCTGCTCGGGGGAGAGGTCCATACCGTCGCATACGGCGGGGGCCGCAAAAACATAGGGTGATGTGCGCTCGCGTGTCGCTCGCGTGCAGTCCGAAACGAGCGTCGAGACGCGACCCCGGCCGTCGTTACTCCTCGGCCAGTTCGATGCCGAGTTCGTCTTCGAGCGCCTCGATGAGCGACCCGCCGACGCCGGCGCGGGCGGCCCGGCCCTGTTCGACGGCGACGATGTCCTCCTCGTCGACGCCGAGTTCCTCGGCCAGTTCGTCGGTCTGGAGGCCCGCGTCCTGTCGGGCCTGCTCGGCGCGGTCGCCGTAGCCGCGGACGAGGTAGGGAAGCGGGTCGTCCTCGTATTCGGTTTCCTCCTGCCAGTCGGAGTTGACCTTCTGGGCGTCGTCGAGTTTGGCCATGTTCTGTGCGGCCTTCTTGCGGCGGTTCGTCTCCTCGCGGCCGTCACCGCCGGATTCCGACCCGCCCGAACCGCCGTCGTCGCCGTGGCGGGCACACTCCGAGCAGACCTGCAGTTCCGCGCCGGCGACCGTCGCGGTCTCCAGCGAACGGTCCTCGGCACCGCAGAGTTCGCAGGCCCCGCTGGAGTCGCCCCCGACACCGCCGGTCGAGTATTTTGCCATACACGTAACGAGTGGAGGTATCTACTTGAACTGTGCGGAAGCGCAGGCCTTGCGGCCCGTGTGGTGCCGACGAGTCGTCGCGCCCCATGCGAATCGCTCCCCTCCGGCGGCACAAAGGAAAGCCCTTTTATCATCCGACGGGTTACGGTTGAGTGCAGACAGACACACCGTGCGTGGGTAGCCAAGCTAGGCCAACGGCGCAGCGTTGAGGGCGCTGTCCTGTAGAGGTCCGCCGGTTCAAATCCGGTCCCACGCACTGTCAACACAGTGCGGGTGCTCGAAGACAGCACCCACGCAAACTTCTCACAAAACAAATCGACCAGCGAAGGCTCCGGATTTGAACCCTGCAAGACGCAGCGCGAACGAAGTGAGCGACCGTCTTGCTCCGGTTCAAAATCCGGTCCCACGCACTGCGGGCGACTCACAGTCGCCGAATGTCAGTGCGGGTGCTCGAAGACAGCACCCACGCAAACTTCTCACGGACACAACACACACAGCGGCCGCTACCGCCGGGCCCTGCCGAAAACGTGGATTACAGGTTTCGGCTCACGCTGATGTTCTTGAGGTAGCCGCCACAGGAACAGAGTCGGCCCTCCGGGTCCGACTGGCGGTCGCCACAGTCGATACACTCGTATATCGGTTCGCCGTCCGGTTGCATCCCGGGCATCCCGCATGTAGATACGCGTTCGGTATTGGTAAATGTTACCACTACACATAACCAGAATCACCAAGACATATTCGGCATCCGTCCATATCGGAGGGCATGGACACGCGAACGTGGGCGCGCGAGAACGTACCGATCCTGACGGCGGTGTTGTCAGTCGTCTCCCTGGCTGTGGTCTTCGGGGCGGCCCTGCAGGCGATTCCGACCGAGCCGTTGCCGGCACCGGAGGCCCTGCTGTCGGCCATCCCGCACGTCAACGCGGTCATCAGCCTCGTGGCGCTCGGAACGATTACGACCGGCGTACGGGCCATCCGCAACGGCGAGGTCTCGAAACACCGCAAGCTCATGGTGGCGAGTTTCGGCCTGTTCGCCCTGTTTCTCGCGCTGTACCTCTACCGGGTGGCCATCATCGGGCCGACCGAGTTTCCCGGCCCCGCAGCCGTTCGGACCTACGTCTATCTCCCCTTCCTCTTCGTCCACATCGCCCTCGCCATCGTCTGTGTCCCGTTCGTCTTCTATGCCCTCCTGTTGGCCGGTACCCGACCCGTCGAGGCCATCTACGAGACGAACCACAGAACTGCGGGACGTATCGCCGCCGGACTCTGGATAATCTCATTCGTGATGGGCGTCGCGGTCTACGCGATACTCTATCAGGTCTACTGACGAGCCACCCGCCCTTCGCCGACGACTCCACGACGGCCGAGGGGTTTATACGTTCGACGGTCGAGTCTCACGGTACCATTCCACATGGCTCTGTACCCCTCGGAACGGTGGCTGGACGAATACGCGCGACGGCTCGACGAGAGTCGTGCCCTCGACGACGTCGCCGCCGGCTGGGGTGATGGCTTCGACGGGGACATCCGGCTGGTCATCACCGACCTCCCGCTCGCGGAGACGGCGGTCGCCGACCTCCCGGACAGCGTCCTCGACGGTGTTCCCGAGGCCGTCCGAAGCCAACTGGCGACGCTCTCGCTTGCCGAACTCACGTCGGTCGTCGACGAGAACGTTCGGGCGGGCCTTCCCGAGGGGGCCCGACGGCTGCTGACCCAACTCGACGAGAACGTCGTCGACGGCACGCTATATGCCCATCTCAGTCTCGAAGACGGCGCCTGTACGGACGCGAAGGTCCTCGGCGCACCCGACGAGCGGGAGGCGGGCTTCAGCATCACCGGAAGCTACGAGACGTGGCGGAGCATCGTCGACGGGCGGCCGGCGCTTTCGGCCATGCTAGAGGGCGACCTCGCTGTCGACGGCAGCAGAACCCGACAGCTCCAGTATTTCGCCATATTCCAGTTGCTCGGCGACGTCGCCGCCAACGTCGAGACGACCCACGTCTTCCCGGAGGGGCCCTCGAACCCCGGAGAGGTCGTTCTCGACAACGCGGTTCGTCCGACGGTCCTCCTCCAACGGTTCGCCCACCGGCAGGCCTCGTGGGCAGGCCGGACGCTCAACCTATTGTAGCCGCCTGTTAGTCGTCGGCGATGCCGGCTTCGGCACCGTCTATTTCCGGCCGCGCGACGTCCCGGTCCGTGGTTTCGCCCTCGATGTCGTAGGGGTACTCGCCGGTCACACAGCCGAGACAGAGGTCGGCCTTCGACTCGCCGAGCGCCTCGGCGACGGCGTCGATGGAAAGATACGAAAGGGAGTCGGCGGCGATCTCCTCGCGGATGTCCTCGGTGTCCTGTCCGGCAGCGATGAGTTCCTCGCGAGAGGCCATGTCGATGCCCATGTAGCAGGGCGCGACGATGGGCGGCGCGCCGATGCGCATGTGGACCTCCTCGGCGCCGACGTCCTTCAGCAACTGGACGAGTTGGGTCGAGGTGGTCCCGCGGACGATGGAGTCGTCGATGACGGTGACGGTCTTGCCCTCGACTACGTCCCGGATCGGGTTGAGTTTCAGACGGACGGCCCGCTCGCGGGCGTCCTGTGTCGGCATGATGAACGTCCGGCCGACGTAGCGGTTCTTCATCAGGCCTTCGGCGAACTCGACGCCGGCGCCCTCGTCCTGTGCGGCCTCGGCGTAGCCGGAGGCGAAGGCGCGGCCGGAGTCCGGCACCGGCAGGACGACGTCGCTGTCGACGCCGGATTCGTCCCAGAGCTTGCGGCCGAGTTCACGGCGGACGTCGTAGACGAGGTTGTCGTCGATGCGGGAGTCGGGCCGAGCGAAGTAGACGTGTTCGAAAAAGCAGTGTGCGGTGTTGTCCTGTTCGACCAGTTGATAGGAGTCGAAACCGCTCCCGTCGGGCTGGAGGACGACGAGTTCGCCCGGTTTCACGTCTCGAACGAACTCCCCGTCGAGGACGTCGATGGCGGCGGATTCGGAGGCGAGCATGTAGCCGCCGTCGACCTCGCCGATACAGAGCGGTCGGTTGCCTTCGGGGTCCCGTACCCCGAGGACGGTGTCGTCGTGCATGATGGTCAGCGAGTAGGAGCCGTGAATCCGGCCCATCGTGCGCTTGACCGCGCGGATGAGGTCCTCCTCCAGCAGGTTCCGCGCGAGGTCGTGGGCGATGACCTCGGTGTCGCCGTCGCTGGTGAAGGCGTGGCCCTTCGCGGCCAGTTCCTGTCGGACTTCCTCGGCGTTGACGAGGTTGCCGTTGTGACTGAGGCCGAGCGAGCCGGATTTGAAGGAGACCGAGAAGGGTTGGGCACACGACGAATCGACGCTGCCGGCGGTCGGATATCGGACGTGGCCGATACCCGTCTCGCCGTTCAGGGATTCGAGGTCGCCCTCGTCGAAGGCGTCCCCGACCAGCCCCATCTCGACGTGGCTGTGCTGTTGGAACCCGTCGTGGGTGACGATACCCGCCGATTCCTGTCCTCGATGCTGGAGCGCATACAGCGCGTAGTACAGCGGTCGTGCCGCCTCGCGGTCATCGAGCGAGACGCCGACCACGCCGCATTTCTCCGTCGGCCCCTCCGAGTGCCGCCCGTCTGGCATGGATAGAGGTGGTGCGTCCAAGGGTAAAAACATGCCCCATCGTGCGTGGTTTGGTGGTAATCACGGACGTGTGTATACACGTCCCTGTATAATCGTGCCGAAAACCGACAGCCACCGCATCACCGGCGCTTGGGCGGACGTTCAGCGTGTCGAGACGGCGCCGCGGCTATGGACGGTGGAGAACGCGGAAGAAAATCGGCGTTATTCGCCCTGCTTCGACTGCCACGCGTAGTCGCGACGCTTGGCGGACTTGCCGAACCCACAGGAGGCACAGACCTTCTTCTTGCTGTGGTAGGACTTCTCGCCGCAGCGTCGGCATTTCACGTGCGTCGTCTTGTTCTTCTTACCCTGACTTGGGGTCCCGGCTCCGGTCATGGTTCTATCGAGACGACGTTATCGCCGCGGATAATGGTTACGTTGTCGCCTGCTCCGAGGACGAGGTTCATGTGCTGGTCGTAGCCGGCGAGTTCGCCGTCGAAGACCTCGCCACCCTTCAGCGTGACGCTAACCTCGGAACCGAGCGTTTCTTCGAGTACGTCGAGCGGACGGTCAGTCATATGCTGTGGCGCTCACGCCGAGGGTATAAACGCACCGGCATGCGGCGGCCGAGCGGGCCTACACGTCGACCGAGAAGGGCGAGAACTCGTCGGCGCGGACGGCGACCGCCGCCAGCAGGTCCGCCGCCTCGTCGAGGTCGCCGAGGTCGATGACCTCCGCGGGCGTATGCATATAGCGGTTCGGCAGGCCGACGTTCAGGGAGGGAATGCCGCCCTTCGAGGTGTAGAAGGCATCGGCGTCGGTGCCGGTGAACGAACCGGAGGCCTGCAGTTGGATATCGATATCGTCGTCACCAGCCGCCGTGCGGGCCGCGGCGACCAGTTTCGGGTGGTTGGCGCTGCCGCGGGCGACGACCGGCCCCCCGCCGAGTTCGATGCCGCTGCCCTTGGTGGCTGGCGAGTCGGGCTGGTCGGTCGCGTGAGTCACGTCCGTCGCGACGACCGCGTCGGGCGCGAGGTCGAAGCCGACCATCCGGGCGCCCCTGAGACCGATCTCCTCTTGGACCGTCGAGACGGCGTAGACCGTCGCGTCCGGTTCGGCCTCGACGGCCCGACGGAACGCCTCGGCCGCGGTCCACGTCCCGACGCGGTTGTCCATCCCGCGGGCGGCGACCCGGCCGTCCGCGAGGTCCGTAATCTCGGTATCGAAGGTAATCGGGTCGCCGATGTCGACGAGTTCCTGGGCCGCTTCCTCGTCCTCGACGCCGATGTCGACGTACTGTTCGTTGATCTCGTCGTACTCGTTGTCCTCGGCCTCTCGGAGGTGGATAGCGACCTGTCCGACGACGCCCTCGATGGGGCCGTCGTCGGTGTGAATCGTGACGTACTGGCCGCGGGTGACGGTCTTGTCCGACCCGCCGATGCGGGCGAGTTTCAGGAAGCCGTCGTCGGTGATGTCCCGGACCATCAGGCCGATCTCGTCGCCGTGGCCGGCGAGCGCGATAGACGGCGCGTCGGGGTCGCCCTCGTAGACGGCGACGGCGTTGCCGTAGTCGTCGACGTGCGTCTCGTCGGCGAACTCCGCGACGTAATCCAGCCAGACGCGCTGGCCCGGCGTCTCGAAGCCCGACGGAGTGGCCGTCGACAGGAGGTCGTCGAGAAACGCCCGATGTGTATCGTTCATATCGACGCCTTGAACGGCTAATATAAGAACGTCCCGGGATAGAACCGCCCGGAAAGACGCGTACGCGACGGTTGTGGCAGTCCTACCGCATCCGTGCAGTTTCCGCGACACACCTTATAAGTAAGCGGGCGACGAACGATACGCATGGTCGAATTCACCTTCCTCGAGATTCACCTCGACGACTCGTCGCTGACGGCCAACGCCCCGTACAGTCACGGCGAGAAGGACGTCGTCGCCGGCGACGAACCGCCGGACGAGGACGGCGGGTCGAAGAAAGGCGGCGCGCTGGCCGCCATCATCGGCCTCGTCTTCCTCGCCGTCGTCGCCTACCTCGCCAAGAAGAAGTTCCTCGATGGGGACGAGGTCGAGGAGTTCGTCGACGACGAACTCGATGTCTGATTACAACCCGAGTATCTCCCGTGCCTCGTCGGGCGAGGCGACGGGCCGTTCCAGCGTCCGCGCGAGCGTCGCCGCCCGCTCGACCAACTGCTCGTTCGTAGCCAACTCCCCCTGCCGGAAGTAGCGGTTGTCCTCCAGTCCGACCCGGACGTGGCCGCCGAAGACGATTCCCATCGCCGCGAACGGCAACTGATGGGGGCCGAACGCGAGCGTGTTGAACGTCGCGCCCTCCGGTAAGTGGTCGACGAGGTTCAGGAAGTTCCGCGGCGTCGGCATCGCCGTCGTCCCGCCCCCGAAGATGAGCGTCGTGTGGTAGGGCTCGTCCAGCAGGTCGGGCCGGCGCTCCAGCAGTCCGTGCACTTCGTTGAGGTGGCCGCCGTTGAACACCTCCATCTCCGGTTTGATACCCCGTTCGCGCATCTCCTCGCCGAGGGCTTCAACGAGCGCGCGAGTGTTCTCCGAGGTGAGGTGCTGATACCGATTGAGCGGCCCCATATCCAGCGACGCCATGTCGGGTGCGGGGTCCGTCCGGAGGGGTTCGTGCCGCAGGTCGTCGGGCGCGCCCGTCCCGCCCGTCGAGTGCTGGACGACGAGGTCCGTGCGCTCGCGGACGGCCTCAGTCAACTCCTGAAACCGCTCCCGCGAGAAATCCCGCTCGCCGTTCTCTTTGCGGGCGTGCAGGTGGACGACGCTGGCGCCGGCGTCCTCGCAGGCTTCGGCCGCCGCGGCGACTTCCTCGGGTGTCTCCGGCAGGTGCGGGCTGGCTTCCTTGCCGTGGACGCCGCCAGTCAGCGCCGCGGTGATGATGACCGGGTCGCCGCGCTGGTAGGCCTCGTAGCTCATGCGTCGTCGCCCTCCGCCGCCGCTTCGATATAAAACTCGCAGTCCTCGGCGTGATGGAGGTCGTAGCGGTCGTTGCAGATGTCGGCGCGCATCGGCTGGACGAACGAATCGACCGCGGTGCAGTAGGCGCGTTCGGTATCGAACGAACGTCCCTCAGCCTCGTCGCGGTACTCCAGATACGGGCAGGTCATGCCGACCCTACGGCCGGAGGTAATAAAATCGTTGGCTGGCGCCGGTGTAACCGGCCGGAAGGTCTTTGCCTTCCGGTAGGGTAGTCTATCTGTGAGTCTCTTTCGCGCCGCCCGCGCTGTCGCCGACACCGACGGCGAGGGACCAGTCGACTGGACCGCCGTCAGCACCGCCGCCCACGCGGCGACCGACGCCGGCGACCTGACGCTCTCGGAGGCCGAACGCGACGGCTACGCCGACGACGTGGCCGACGCCCGAGACGGCATCCGTGAGGCTGCCGCCATCGATTTCGACCTTCCCCATAGCGTCCAGATCCAGAACCGCCACCACTGGATCGACGCCAACATCGGCACCTTCGAGCGGTTACTCGACCCCCTCGAGGAGAAGGCCTCGCTGGCGCCGTCGCTGGCGCGAGCGGCCAACACCGGTTCGATGGCCGTCACGCTGGGCTTTCTCGCCAACAACGTCCTCGGCCAGTACGACCCGCTGCTGCTCGGGGAAGGCGACCACGAACTCTACTTCGTCCACCCGAACATCGAGAAGGTCGCCGAGAGCCTCGACGTCGACCGCGACCGCTTCCGCCGCTGGATCGCCTTCCACGAGGTCTCGCATGCCGCCGAGTTCGGCGCCGCCCCGTGGCTCGGCCCCCACCTCGAAGACAAGATGGAGGAAGCCGTCTCGGAACTCGCCGATGGCCACCTCGACCGCGACGCACTGCGGGAACTGACCGTGACGATGACCGCCGTCGAGGGCTACGCGGAACTCGTCATGGACCGGGCCTTCGACCGGGAATACGAGGACCTCCGGGAGAAACTCGACGCCCGCCGGCAGAACGCCGGACCGGTCTCGAGCATCATCCGGAAGCTACTGGGCTTCGACATGAAGCGCAAGCAGTACGAGCGCGGCAAGGACTTCTTCGACGCCGTCGCGGACGCACGCGGCGTCGCCGCCGCCGGCGTCGTCTGGGAGGACCCGGAGTACCTCCCGACCGACGAGGAACTCGACGACCCCGAACTGTGGCTCTCGCGGGTCGCCTGACGGCTCGTCCCCACGAACGTCTAAGTATCCGGGACACGTAGTAACATGTGTCATGGAACAGCTCGTCTGGCTCGTCGCGCTGGCGGCGCTGCTGTTCGGCCTCCATGCGGCGGTGGTCGTCTACCTCTACCGCAAGGCGACGGGGCCGACCGACCCGACGGACCTGCTCGCGTCCAGCGAGGGGGAGTACCCGCCCGCCGAGGAGACGACGGGCCCCGACGACGAGCGTATCGCCTGTCCGACCTGCGGGACGCCGAACGACCCGAGCTATCGGTTCTGTCGACGCTGTATCAGCGACCTGTCAGGGAATTCGGCGGCGAACGCCGGACCGAACGCGACCGACCGCCTCGGGAACTAGTTCCCCGCCGCGAAGGTCGGCGCGACGTAGCCCTCGTGGTCCTCGACGAACCCCGACAGCGTGACGGTATCGCCGATGTCGACGTCGCCGTCGGTCAGACGACCCATCACGCGGGCCTCACCTAACTGGACGACGACGACCTGATAGCCGCGCTCCTCGATGGGCGCCGGCGGAACGTGAATCGTCGTCTCGGTGTAGACGGTGCCCTCGGTGGGCAATTCGACCGTTTCGAGGTCGGTCGACCCGCAGTCGGGACAGGCCGCCTTCGGCGTGCCCTGGACCGTCCCGCAGTCGGGACATTCCTGACCGAGCAGGTCGCCGTCTTCGACCGCGTCGCTCCAGTCACCGTGGGTGAGTCGGTCGCTCATTCTCGGGCCTCCATGACGGTAACGACGGTGGTAGCAGCATCCCCGCCGAGGTTGTGTGCGACGCCGCGCTCGGCGCCGTCGAGTTGGCGCTCGCCCGCGGTCCCGCGGAGGTGTTCGGTCAACTCGACGATCTGGGCCGTCCCGGTCGCGCCGATGGGATGGCCCTTGGCCTTCAGGCCGCCCGAGGGATTGATAGGAATCTCGCCGTCGCGGGCGGTGCGGCCCTCGGCGGCCGCGGGCCCGCCTTCGCCCTCGCCGACGAGGCCGAGTGCCTCGCTGGCGAGGATTTCCGCGCCCGTAAAGCAGTCGTGAACCTCCGCGAAGTCCATCGCGTCCGCGGTCGTGTCGGCCTGCTCGTAGGCCTGTGCGGCCGCATCACGGGCGGCCTGCGTGACGTGGGGTTTCTCCTTGTCGCCGATGGGGACGACGTCCGTCGCGTGGCCGATACCGGAGACGTCGACGGGGGCGTCGAAGGAGTCGGCGTAGTCGTCGCTGACGACGACCACGGCGCTGGCGCCGTCGGAGAACGGACAGCAGTCCATCAGTCGGAAGGGATCGGCCACTTTCGGTGCGTCGAGGGCCTCCTCGACGGTCGTCTGTTTGCCGAAGTGGGCGTTCGGGTTGAGACTGCCGTTGCCGTGGTTCTTGACCGCGACGTTGGCGAGGTGTTCCTCGGTCGTCCCGTGTTCGTGCATGTGCCGCTTCGTGAAGAGCGCGAAGACGCCCGGGAACGTGAGGCCGGTCGGCTGTTCGTACTGGCGGTGAGACGCCGAGGCGAAGATGCGGGTCATCTCCGGCGTGTCCTTGCCCGTCTCGGGGGTACAGCGCTCGACGCCGCCGACGAGGACGACATCGTGGACGCCGGCCTCGACGGCCTCGACGGCGTTCTTGAAGGCGTTCGAGGAGGTCGCACACGCGTCCTCGAAGCGCTGGACCGGAACCCCCGCCATCCCGACGTGGGAGGCGAGTTTCGGCCCGAGGTGGGTGTCGTTCTCGGTCTGTCCGCCCATCGCGTTGCCGAAGTAGAACGCGTCGACTTCGTCCGGGGTGATTCCGGCGTCGTCGAACGTATCGAGGGCGGCCTGCCCGAACAGTTCCTGTAGCGGTGTGTCGTGGACGCCGAACTTCGTCATGCCGGCGCCGACGACCGCGGCTCGTGCCATACAGGAACATGGGAAACACCGGTAATAATCCGCACGGTCCGAGGAGCCTATTTCCGGTACTCGTAGTCGGTCGCCGGCGCCAGCGCCTCGGGGTCCGGAAAGAGATACCACACGAGGGCGATGCCCAACAGCAGTCCACCGACGATGGCCCCGACGACGATTTCGAGCGAGGCATCGCCCTGTGAGGTGATGAGGCCCGCCGACACCCCGACCAGCAGGACGAAAACGAGCTTCACCCACCGCATCGTCTTGGCCCGCTCCTCGCGGGAGATGGGGCCGGTCATCGCGTGGCTCCCTCCGTCGCTCGCGGCTCGCTGGCGTCGCCGTCTTCTCGCGGGCTTTGCCCGCTCGAACGGTCCGCGGAACGCCGTTCCGCGCTACTCGCACCTCCCGAGGCGCGTAGCGCCTCGCACGAGACGTGCATCCCGACGAACCGCCAGTCGGTTCCCAGCCGGTCGTCTTCGCGTCGCTCCAGCGTCCCGCTCCAGCGGGTGTCGAACTCGTAGCGGATGCCCCGTTCGAGGCTGTTCCACGCCATGAACACGTCGTCTGAAAAGTACGCGTGGTCGTCCCGTTCCGCGACGACGAGTCGGTCGCTGTCGACGGCCCAGCCCTCGGTCGTCTCCGTCTGTGCGCGGAGGCCGGCCTCGACCTCCTCGTAGCCGGTCAGGCGCTCGCCGATGCCGAACTTGACGGTCGATTCCTCGCGGGCGAAGAAGGGATACAGCGGCTCGCCGTCACGGAGCGCGTCGTAGTACGCGCGCACGGTCGCCTCGGCGTCCATAGTCACGGTTGCATCGCGGCGAACTTACCGCTGCCGATGGCCGCTGAACCCCGACGAGTCTCGGGCCGATTCCCACGCATGTCGTTCGTGCATGTATAGCCATTTATACATCCACGAACCACCATATAAATGAGAATATACGGAATAATCCGCACTCACAGAGACACGTGTTCGAATATGAATACGACCTTAAACAGGTAGATGTGTTTTAACATTATCGTTCATTAACTTTATAATCGTCCGTCGTCGTTCATGGAGTACAGCGCGAAAGCGCCCGACAACAAATGACCCGCTATACGGACGAAACCAACACCGGCGCTCCGATGGTTCCGATCAAGACTGACGACTCTCTCCCCTCGTCGCTTAGCGAGGAAACCCTCGAAGAGACCGTATTCAGCCACCGCCTCTAAGGGCATCATAGAGGTATTCTACCGTTTTCAGCAGTCGACAGCGACAGGTCAGTCAAGCGTTCCTTTCGATCCACTCGCAGAACGTGTCGAAATCGTTCGCCCCAGCGCTCTCAGCGATGCTTCGTAACGTTCCGGTTCGAAGTTCGTCGTGCAGCGGAACGGTTACACGCCGACGGTCATCCTCATTCGTCGGGTGTTCGTAGTACAGTTGTGCGTGGTCGCCCGTAGTTCGCCGCCACTCGAACCCGCCTGCATTGACGAGTACCGTGACGACCTCGCTGCCGGAAAACGTTCGCCGGCTCATCTATCAATCGAGTACGTCCGGCGGTTCCTCGTCGTTAGTCGCGTTATCGGCGGGGTCGATGCCCGCTTCGCGGAGTTCCTCGTCGGTAGGGGGTCGGCCGGTCTCACCCTCATGGAGCGCGACCGCCTCGTCAAGGTTCGCTAATGCCTCCGTTCGGGTCTCCCCCTGGGTTGTGACACCGGTTTCGACGTCCTCCGCGAGCCACCAGTCATCCTCGCGCCAGAGGCGGATTTCTCCGTCACGGGCGTCACCGGTTCGCGTCGAACTGGCCATTACAGTCGGTATTTACGCGATATGAGGTAAAAGGGTTCGGCCGCGAGAGAGTAACAGATCAGTCGTCGGCCGGCGCGGGCTCGACCAGCGCCTCGGGTTCGACGCTGGCGTACTTGACGATGGCTTCGAAGGCGTCGTCCTCCATCGCGAAGCGCTCGCCGGAGGTGACGCCGTAGGCCTCGTCATCGCCGAATCGCGTGCCGATAAACCGCTCTGCAACGAGGGCCTTCCGGGCGTCGCCCTCGGCGTCAATCTGGGACTGTGCTTCCTCCAGCAGGAGCGCCGCCGTCACCACGTCGAAGATGAGGTCCGCGAGGCGCTTGCCGTGATACTGCGCGTAATCGCCGTCCTCGGTCGCCAGCGTCGCCAGCGCGTTCTGAAGTTCGAGGAACCGCTCCTCGACGTCGTCGGCCAACTCGTCGAGATGGGGGTGCTCGACGGCGTCGAGTTTCTCCTGAACGTACGGGATGAGCGCCTCGTGGGCGTTCTCCCGGTTCAGCGCCCGCAGCGTATCCAGCGCGAGGATATTGGAGGGGCCCTCCCAGATGGGCAGGACCTGCGCGTCACGGAGCAGGCGCTCGGTCGTATGCTCGCGGACGTAGCCGTTGCCGCCGAGGATTTCCATCGCATAGGAGGCCGTCTCGACGGACATGCGGGCGGTCTTGTACTTGGCGACGGGGATGAACAGGCGCATCAACTGGTAGGCCGCCGAATCGTCGCCCTGTCGTTCCCGTTCGTCCAGCAGGCGCGCGCCCTCGAAGGAGAAGACGGCCGCGGCCTCGTAGTCGACGGCCATGTCCACGAGATCCCGCCGCATCAAGGGGTACTCGTCGATAGTGTCGCCGAAGGCCTCCCGCTGGGCGGCCCGGACCTTCGCTTCGAGCAGGGCCCGACCCATCACGCCGACCGACCCCGTCGCGTTGGTCAGTCGCTCGAAGTTCATCATCTCGGCCATGTACTTGAAGCCCTCCTCCTCCTCGCCGACGAGGTAGGCCTCGGCGCCCTCGAACTCGATTTCGCCGGTCGGCACGGAGAGGGTGCCGAGTTTGTCCTTCAGGCGGCGGAAGTGCGATTCGTTGACCTCGCCGTTCGGCTTCGTTCGGGGCACGAGAAACAGCGAGAGGCCGTCGACGCCCTCGGGGGCGTCGGGCGTGCGCGCCAGCGCCAGTGCGCCCTCGGCGTCGATGTTCGAGCAGAACCACTTCTCGCCGTAGAGTTCGTAGACCCGGTCTTCATCGGTCCGCTCCGCGCGAACCTCGTTGGCGCCGACGTCGGAGCCGCCCTGTTCCTCGGTGAGGAACATCGCGCCCTCGATGTGCTCGTCGAGGTTGCGGGCGGTGAGGCCCTCGAAGTACTCCTCGAGGTCGCCGTCGTCGAACTTATCGAGGACGATGGCGGCGCCGTTCGTCATCGAGACGGGACAGCAAAAGCCCATATCGACGTAGGACACGAGCGCCTGCATCATCAGCGCATGCGAGAGGCCGACGGGTTCATCCCGGCCCGGCGGTGCGTGGAAGGCGTCGTGGGTGATGCCGAACTCCTCGTAGGCGATTTCCTCCTGCTCGCGCATGAGCGGGTGGTATTCGACCTCGTTGAGGCGGTCGCCGTACTTGTCGAACGATTTCAGTTCGTGGCCCTCCTCGTCGATGCGGTCGGCGGTGTCGGCCATCCGGTGGCCGAGCACCTCGCCGAACTCCGAGAGCACGTCTTCAGCCCATTCGAACTCCTCGTCGGGGTAGACGCGTTGGGCCTCGAACTGCAACGTTGGGTCCAGCGCCCAGTAGTTGCAGTTCCGCCCTTCGTCCAACTCCCCGTAGTCGATGGGGTCAGTTGCCATACGTCATCCTTCGGAGCAGCCAGTATAAATTCCCCCGTCGAACACGTTCGACAACGCCGCTTCCGCTTTTCACGGTTGAACTAATTGTTCGTTTATAGGCGTCCGAAATCATGATGGGTACGCCACCGCATCCGTATGACAGCATGGTCACGAGCGAGGACCTCTCCAACGACGACCTCGACGTCGAGGTAGCCGACGACGACCTCGTCGTCCGGGCGACTATCGACCGCCCGGACGACCGCAACGCCCTCAACGAGAACGTCATCGAGGGGCTGTCGGCCGTGTTCGACTTCGCCGACGACGGCCCGGCCCGCGTCGTCGTCATCCGCGGCGCCGAGGGCACCTTCTGTGCCGGCGGCGACATCAAGTCGATGGCAAGCGCCGTCGGCCAGGGTTCGCAGGCCTACCGCGAGGGCTTCGCCGGCATGAAACAACTCATCGAGAGGGCCGTCGATACCGCCGCGCTCACCGTCGCCGCCGTCGAGGGCTACTGTCTGGCCGGCGGGATGGGACTGGCCGCCGCCTGCGACGTCATCGTCGCCAGCGAGGAGGCCACCTTCGGCACGCCCGAAGTCGATATCGGCATCTTCCCCGCACAGGCGCTCGTGCCCATCATGCGCACGGTCAACGAAAAACAGGCCCTCAAATACCTCTTTACCGGCGAGCATTTCGACGCACAGACCGCCCACGATATCGGATTTACCACGGACCTCGTGGCCCCCGAGGCCTTCGACGACGAACTCGATTCGCTCGTCGACGACCTCACCACGCCGTCGTCCTTTATGATCGAAATCGGCAAGGAGTCCTTCTACAACCAGCGCGAGATGAGCTTCTCCGAGTCGCTGGACTACATGCGCGAGATGGTCACGATGCTGGCGATGAGCGACGACGCCGAGGAGGGGTTCAACTCCTTCCTCACCGGCGAGGAACCCGACTGGAAGGGCCGCCCCGACGAGGAAAGCGAGGACGACGCCGACGCCGAATAACCTGCTAACCGCCCGACACAACCACCGACACCAACCACCAACCATGGCAATCGACCAAGAATCCGTCAAAGGCAACGACCCCAATAAAGCGATAATCAGCGCGGCGCTGACCGGCGCGCTCACCACGCGCGACCAGTGTGAGCACATTCCCTACACGCCGGAGGAAATCGCCGAGGATGCCGCCGAAGCCCGCGAGAACGGCGCCGCCGTCGCACACATCCACGCCCGGACCGAAAACGGCTCGCCGACCTTCGACGAGGAGACCTATCAGGAGATTTACGACGAGGTTCGCGACCGGACGGATATCCTCATCAACTTCTCGACGGGCGCGCTCCACGAACCCGTCGACTCCCGCATCCAGTACGTCGAGGGCGTCCAGCCCGACATCGCCGCCCTCAACATGGGCTCGATGAACTACGCGAAGTACAGCGAATCCCGCGAGGACTTCGTCTTCGACATGGTCTTCGAGAACCCGTTCAACGAAATCGAGCAGTTCCTCGAAGCCATGAACGAATCGGGCGTCAAACCCGAACTGGAGTGTTTCGACACCGGCCACATCGGGAACATCCGCCCGTTCCTCGAATCCGGCACGCTCGAACACCCCATCCACTTCTCGCTCATCATGGGCGTCCTCGGCGGCATCCCGCCGAGCGTCGAGAATCTCGCCCATCAGGTCCGGCAGTTGCCCGACGACGCCAACTGGCAGGTCATCGGCATCTCCGAAGACCAGTGGCAACTCGTCGCCGCGGCGCTGTCGATGGGCGGCAACGTCCGCGTCGGCCTCGAAGACAACTTCTACCTCCCGAACGGCGAGATGGCGACCAACCCCGAACTCGTCGGGAAGGCCGCCGAGATGGCCCGCAACGTCGGCCGCGAACCCGCGACGCCCGAGGAAGCGGCGGAGATTATGGAAATCGACGCGCCTCACCTCTAAATCCCCACTCGACGCCCACTTTTTGCACGCTCCAGCGGTCTGGCGCGCTACGGCGCCAGACACGCTTCCGCGGCAAAAACATGGGGAAAATATGCGCGCGCTCCTCCGTGCCGCGAAACCTCGCTTTGCTCGGTTTCGCGTTAGTCGTCGCGCGCTACGGCGCCTCCCTGCAGTCGCCGCCGGGAACCGCCTCAGGCGGGTTCTTCGAACCCGCCCTCGGCGGATGCCACTTCTATTTCTTGTCCAAGAAGGCGGGAATGAGGGTGTCGGTCAGGATTGCGTCCGCTGAACGAAGGCGACGACTTCCTCGGCGATCTCCTCCCCCGAATCCTCCTGCAGGAAGTGCATCGCGCCTTCGATCCACGTATCCGGCTGGTCCTTCGCTGTCGGAATCAGTTCCCGGAGCGGGTCGCGGGCGTTCCGCGTGATGGGGTCCGAATCCGAGAAGAGCACGAACGCCGGCTTCTGCCACTCGCTGAGGCGTTCCTTGGCCTCGCGCATGGTGTCGGCGCCCTCGTCATCCGGCGAGTGGGGGATATCGAAGGGCAGCGACCGGGCGCAGGCCTTCGATTCCTCGCTGGGGAAGGGCGCCTCGTAGGCCGCGATGACCTCGTCGTCGAGTTCGTCGCTAGTGGCGTTCTGGATGAGCATGCCGATAGGCAACTCGTCGACGTTTTCGACGAAATCCGCGAACTCGTGCCACGCGTCGGACATCTCCTGTGTCCCGTCGGGAACGCCGGTGTTCATCGGGACGAGGCGAGCGAACCGCTCGGGGTGGTGGCCCGCAAGCGCCAACCCGAGGATGCCGCCCCAGTCCTGACAGACGAGGGTGACGTCGTCGAGGTCCAGTTCGTCGAACAGCAGCGTCTCGAAGCTCTCGTAGTGGAGGTCGAATCCGTAGTCGTCGGGGTCGGTGTACTTGTCGGAGCGGCCGAGGCCGAGCATGTCGGGGACGATGACGC
Source organism: Natronomonas amylolytica (assembly GCF_037031205.1). NCBI lineage: Archaea > Methanobacteriati > Methanobacteriota > Halobacteria > Halobacteriales > Natronomonadaceae > Natronomonas > Natronomonas amylolytica. The sequence goes on from NZ_JAYEZM010000001.1 coordinate 344,234, forward strand.
GGCCGTGCTCCGAGAGGGTTGGGATGAGTTTGCGGTAGAGAAAGCCCCATGTCGGTTCGCCGTGCATGAGGAGGAAGGTCTCATCTCCTTCCCCCTCCACATCGGCATAAGCCATCTCCGCGCCGTCGTCGGTGACGGGGACCTTGTCGTGTGGGTAATCGTAGTTCGGGACGTCCTCGAAGGCCGATTCGGGCGTGCTAATGTAAGTCACGAACGGAACTCCAGAGCACGCGCAAAAACAGTTCTGGAGGCGGCGAGTTCAACGACGCAGGGGCCTCGACACAGCCGGTTACACCGCTGTCACCCGGTATCGCCGATGCCGCGGACTATACTTTAGTCCCCGGAGTCTACAGGTCGTATGGAACACACACCGGAGTTCGACGTGACCGCAGACCAGCCGGACAGCCCCGTCCACACCATCGGCACCGACCACATGACCGTCATGGGCGGCGATTCCGCCGGCACCATCGCCTTCTATCGGGACCTACTCGGGATGCCGCTGGTCCTCGAACAGCCCAACCTCGACCAACCCGAGTTGACCCACCTCTTCTTCGACACCGGCGACGGCCGCATCCTCACCTTCTTCACGAAGGAGGGCCAGCGCACTCGGCCCCAGCGCGGCCCCGGCAACGTCCACCACCTCGCCTTCTCCATCGCCCCCGAGGAGTTCGACGACACCAAACAGGCCCTGCAGGCGGCCGGCTACGGCTTCAACGAGTTCGACCGCGGCGCCTTCCACTCGCTGTACACGCAGGACCCCGGCGGCCTCATCGTCGAATTGGTCGTCGAGAAGTACGCCATTCCCGACGACCGACGCGGCGAGGTGCTGGCGCTGGCCCACGAGAAACGCGTCGAGGAGGGTGCCGGGTTCGTCGACGACGAACACATGCAGGCGGCACTGGAGGAACTCGGTCTCGACCCCGAACCGCAGTTCGAGGGCGACGCGCCGACCGGGACCAGGGTATAAGCCCGAAAACTGACCGAAACCACCTGTGAGCGAAACCTTTTGACACGGCGGGACACAGGGGGGTGTATGCGTGTCGAGTTCGAGTTCTACGCCACCCTTCGCGACGCCGTCGGCGAGAAGACGGTCGCTCGCGAACTCGAAGCGGAGACATCTATCGAGACGGCGTTACACGCCGTCGCCGACGACTATGATGGACTGGAATCACTCATCTTTCGAGCCAACGGCGCGGTCCGCCCGAACGTCACGGTCTCGCTGAACGGCCAACCGATGAACGGGACCGACCCGGCCGACATCGAGCTATCCGACGGCGATACCGTCGTCTGCTCGCCCGGCGTCGCTGGTGGGGCGAACGCCGCGGCGCTCGCGGGGTGCCAGCCATGACCGACCCCGGCCTCGATTTCGAGCTGGGAATCGTCTCGCTCGGCAACACCGCCTTCGAGGGGAACAACAACTGCTACGTCCTCGGCCTCGAAGACGGCGCCGACACGACGCTTGTCGATACCGGGGTTGCGGTCCCCGAGACCCGCGAGCAGTTGCGCGACGGATTGGCCGAGTACGACCTCGACTTCGCCGACATCGACCGAGTCTTCATCACCCACCACCACGCCGACCACACCGGCCTCGCCGGCGAGATTCAGGCCGAAAGCGACTGTACCGTCTACGTCCACGAGGCCGACGTGCCGCTGGTCGGCCAAGAACCCGAGGCGACGGCTGCCCACGAGGACCGCCTCCGGCGGTGTATCGACGAGTGGGGCATGCCCGAGGACAAACAGGACGAACTGCTGGCCTTCCTCGATTCGACGTCGGGTATCGGCGACGACCCGCCCGAGGTGACCCCCATCACGGGCGGTGAGACGTTCGATATCGGCTCAGTCGAACTCGAAGCCGTCCACATGCCCGGCCACGCCGCCGGCCTCGTCGGGTACGTCTTCGAGGGACGGGACGGCGAGGAGGTGTTCAGCGGCGACGCGCTGTTGCCCTACTACACGCCGAACGTCGGTGGTGCCGACACCCGCGTCGACGGTGCCCTCGCCAAGTACCTCGATACGCTCGCCGGCATCGTCGAACGGGGCTACACCCGCGCGTGGCCCGGCCACCGCGGACCCATCATCGACCCGCCGGGCCGTGCGGCCGACATCGTCCACCACCACCGCGAGCGCACCGAACGCATCGTCGGTATCCTCGAATCGGGACCGGCGACCCCGTGGGAGGTAAGCGCCGAACTGTTCGGTTCGCTGTCCTACATCCACATCCTCCACGGCCCCGGCGAGGCCTTCGCCCACCTCGAACACCTCGAAGAAGCGGGCGTCGTCCGCCGGGACGGTCGTGCGTTCGTCCTGCTCGAAGCCGGTCCCGACCTCGATTCGCTGTTCCCCGACGTCTCCGCGGGAGCCGCCAGCCACCCTGATATATAAAATCGGCACCGGATGTGTGTCCCGGCCACCACACCGAACGACCATTAAACGGCTTCCCACCCTCCAACGTAGTAGCATGTCTGAAACGGAATCAACCGTCGAGTCCCTGCCGCCGAGCGCGAAACTCGTTTATAAGACACTCGAATACGAGGGGTCGCTCACACAGTCGGAACTCGCCGAGGAGTCCCTCCTTCCCCAGCGGACGGTTCGCCACGCGCTCAAGAAGCTCGACGACGCCGGCGTCATCGAGGAATCGGTCTACCTGATGGACGCCCGCAAATCGACCTACACCGCCCTCGAATCGAACACTGAAGCGCCCACCGCCTGATACTGTCGGACGTAACCGACGACGCCAACATTACCGAATCCGCCCCGGCGACACGCACATCGTCCGTCCGCGTCCCGCGTCTTCGACCGCTCCGAGAACTGTCCCGCAAGTTTTCACTACTCGGTGATACTAAATACGACACAGGTTTTACATTTCGGACGTTAGTATTTCGCATGCGGTGAGACTATGAGCGTAATCCAGAAGCTCAAGTCCGCGCTACCGATCGAGGACGATAGTATCACCCACCGGACGTTCGAATGTCAGGAATGCGGGAACACCTTCGAATCGACGAAGACACCGGACCGAGCAAAGTGCATGGAGTGCCTTTCAGGGGACGTGAAAGTACGCGACTGAGACCCCAATTCAGACAGGAGTCGGAGACCAGTCGCGCACGCTCGCGAGTTATTTTAAGTCGTCTGCTTGGCCGAAGCGTGAGCAGCCTTCGATGAGTAGCCATCGGTAGGGACACGGCAGGATTCGAACCAGAGCCAGACGTGCTTAATCGCGGTGCGCGGCTGGCCGATATAGGAACCCCGCCTTGCCGGTTCAGTCGTCGCTGCAGGGCGTGGCGGGAGTGAGCAAAGCCTACGGCTTTGCGAACTACGCCACGGCCGCGAGCGAACGAAGTGAGCGAGCGGGCGTGGCGGGATTCGAACCCACGCTCTAGAGGTTAGGAACCTCTCGCCGTAGTCCACTAGGCCACACGCCCTGCTACCGACGGAAAATCGGGCGTCCCGAAATCGGGCGTCAGTTGGTCTCTTCTTCGGATTCGGCCTCGGAGTCGGGTTCGGCCGCGGATGCGGGTGCGGGTTCGGATTCGGCATCCGCGATCTCGTAGTCGTCCTCGTCGTCGGTCGTGGTGGCGGAATCGCTGCTCTCGCCGGTCGCGCCATCGCGCATATCCTGAAGTTCCTGTTCGACTTCCTCACGGCCCTTCTGGAACTCGCCCATCGCCTCGCCGGTCGAGCGGGCGAGTTTCGGGATCTTGTTCGCGCCGAACAGCAGGACGGCGATCAACAGGATGATGAGGAGTTCGGGACCACCCGGAAGCCCGAACTGCAGTGGGATCAGGTCTACCATCGTGTTCGTGGCTAGCCCAGACGCGATTATAGGCTTTTTCCTCGCTCCCGCGAAAAGAGACGTTTCGGTCGGACGTTCGAGCTTCCTTCAGACGTTCGAGCGTTCGGCCTCGCCGGCGGGTTCGGCGTCCTCGTCGGCCTCGCTTTCGGGGGGCTCCTGCATGTCCTCGAGTTCCTCCTCGACTTCCTGCCGACCCTTCTTGAACTCGCCGGTCGCCGACCCCATCGACCGCGCGAGGTCCGGCAGTTTGCTGGCACCGAAAAGCAGGATTAACACGAGCGCGACGAGCCCGAGTTCCATTGGCCCGAGCCCACCGATGAACAGTAGCGTTTCCATATCTCCCCGTTCGTGGCACCACTTGTAGGCCTTTCGCCGCGCCCGCCGGAAGCCATACTTTCAAGCAACCGCCACTATATGCCCCGATATGGTCGACACAGGCGACGACGCACCCGTGTTTTCGGCACCGGTGGCATACCCCGACGGCGACATCGAGGAGGAGGCCCTGTCGGACCTCCTCGAAGACGGTCCCGTCGTATTGGCCTTCTTCCCCGGTGCGTTCACCAGTGTCTGTACCGGCGAGATGGTCACGTTCCGCGACCGCCTCGATGCGATTACCGACGCCGGCGCCGACCTCTACGGCGTCAGCATCGACACGCCGTTCGCGCTCGACGAGTTCGCGGACGTGAACCAACTCAACTTCCCGCTCATCAGCGACTCGAACAAGGAACTCATCGACGCCTACGACGTCGAGATGGACTTCGAGGGACTTGGACTGGCCGGCGTCGCCAAGCGGTCGGTCTTCGTCGTCGACGAATCCGGAGCGGTCTCCTACGCGTGGGTCTCCGACGACCCCGGCGTCGAACCGGACTACGAGGAAGTCGAGGCCGCCGCGGCCGACGCATAGGGCGGGCGTTTTTTCTCCTCGGCGCACCTCTCACCGCCATGAGCAGCGACTCCGAAACCGCCAACGGGCGGACATACGACCCCGACGGCGACCACGCCTTCCCCGACGAGCGTCTCAACGAGACGCTGACACTCCTCCGAAACGACGAGGAGGTTCGGGCGTATCTCGAGGCCCAGAACGTCAACCCCGTCGCCCGAAAGGGGTTCAACGACCACGGCACGAAACACATCGAAATCGTCCGCAACCGCGCGCTCTGTCTGTACGACCTGCTGAAGGGCGGTGGCGTCGGGTTCAACGGCGCCGCCCAGCAGGGGCTCGACGAGGCCGACGAGAGCGTCATCATCGCCCTCGCGGCGACGCTCCACGACATCGGCCACGTCGTCCACCGTGATTCTCATCCCTACTACTCCATCCCGCTGGCGGCGGATATCCTCGACCGACTGCTCGGCGAACTGTCCTTCTACGACACCGCCGAGACCGTCCGGATGAAAGGCGAGGTGTTGCACGCGATTCTCTGTCATCACACCGAGGAACAGCCGCTGACCCACGAAGCCGGCGTCGTCCGCGTCGCCGACGCCCTCGACATGGAGCGGGGCCGCTCCCGCATCCCCTACGAGGAGGGCGGCCGCGGCATCAACACCATCTCAAGCCGCGCCATCCGAAAGGTGTCCCTCCAGTCCGGCGATGAAAGCCCCGTACTGGTCGAAATCGAGATGACCGACGCCGCGGGCGTCTATCAGGTCGACGAACTCCTCAAGCACAAACTCCACGACTCCCGCATCGAAGAACACGTCCGCATCGTCGCCATCAATACCCGAGGCGATGGCGACGAACTGGTAGAGCGAATCGAGATGTAGCGCGTCTCACGCCTGCATCTGGAACCCGCTTCCCCGAAGTTCGGTCTCCCCCTCGCCGACCTCGGCTTCGCAGGTGAAGACCGCGCGAATCGTGTTGTAGGCCTGATTCTCGTGCATCTCCGGGTCCAGAGCGAAGACGCCCAGCATCTCCGCCGACCGGATGCGCGCCGTAAAGACGTGTAGGAACCGGAACATCGTCCGGGTTTCCGCGTACATCAACGCCGTCGACACCGAGGCGAAGCCGATCCGCGTCGGGACCGAATCGCCCCACTCCTCGACCAGTTTGGCGAACTCGAGGCTGATACCCGTCAGGTCGCCCGGCGAACTCAACTGCCGAACGTCGACGTCCTCGACCGTCGTCTCCTGGCTCGTACAGTCGATGATGCCGATCTTCTCCCGGTCGACACCGCGGTCGAGGAGTTCGTCGGTGACCTGCTGGGCGTCCTTGTTCGTCGTGATGACGATACACCGCTCGTCCCCTACCGGCGCGACCGCATCGAAGAGCTTCGCGTCGGTTTCGGCGGACGTCCCGGTCAGCAAGAGGCTCGTCCCGGAATCGAACGACACGCCGTTTCCGAGTTCGTCGACACGATACACTGTCAGTCACCCCCATCCCCGGGCGTGTCGGCCGCACCGCCCTCGCCGTCCTCGTCTTCCGCCTCGATATCCCGAACCATCGCGACGAACTCGTCGCTTTCGATGTCGGGCAGGGTAGCACCGATGTCCGACCGGAGTTCCGCGATGCGGTCTTCGAGGTCCGCGAACTCGTCGCTTTTCGCCAGTTCCTCCTCAGGTTTCGTCGACCGGAGCGCCGCCTGCTTGGAGACGAGCGCGTAGAGTTCCTGTTCGAGTTCGGCGAACTCCGAGCGACCCAACAGGCGCTCGACCGTCCGGAGTAGCTCCTCGCGTTCCACGGGCTTGGTCAGATAATCGTCGAAGCCCATCTTGATAACGTCGAAATCCGGCTCGACGGCGGTCACCATCGCGACCTTGGCGTCCGGTATCCGGTCTTGAACCTCCTCCAGCACCTCGTCGCCACTCATCCCCGGCATCAACCGGTCGAGTAGGACGACATCGACGTCCCCGTCCATCCGTTCGAGAGCCTCCTCGCCACCCTCGGCAGTGCGGACGTCGTAGTCGTCCTCCAGCCACCGCACGTAGAGTTCGATAAGCGCCCGTTCGTCCTCAACGACGAGCAGCGTCGGTTTGCCCTCCTCAGTCATTCAGTTATCCTGTGTTCCCCCGGAGGGGTTCTATAAGTTGGCTTCGGTGTACGCATCAATACGGACGAAAGTCGGTGGGTCTTGGGTCAAAACGACTCGACTGGAACGCCCAACGCCTCGAAGTCGGAGACGTTGTCGGTCAGCACTGCGTCGTCAAAGACGTCCGCGACAGCTGCGACCATCGGGTCGATACTGTCGATGCCTGCAGCGCCGACCGTGCCACCGTTTTCGAGGTCGGCATGGGCGGCCAACTGTCCCGCACGACGAGCAATCTCGCGATTTATTTCCACAGGCGGGTATAAACTCCAGACGTTTCGCACCCGGCGCTTTTCGGCCTCGGAACCGGTAAAAGCGACCCCGTATTCGAGTTCCTGAATCACCGGAACCGGCACCCACTGCGTCTCGCCCGACTCGACTAATTCGACACCTTTCCGAAAGGCACCCTCGTCGTTCTTGCCGAGCGCAACGAGGTAGTTCGTATCAAGAATCATCCATCCGCTCCACGATGCGGCGGCGACTCTCGACATCGCGTTCCGCCTTGGTTTCGACGTGTTCGTGGATTGTTTCGGCCGTCCCCTCGGAGAGAAACCCGGCCACCGACTCCGGATGCGGCCCGCCGATGAGCCGCCGGAGCGTGTCCTCCATCGTCTCGTCGTCCCGCTTGTGGGCCTTGACGAACTCCCTGAACTCCTCGGAAACCCGGATGGTCGAGGCCATGTCGTATATTCGGATATGCATATTTAAAAAGATTAGTGGGGAGTGAATGCCAGTTTATTCTTGAAGACCACTATTGATTTGTCCCCTCTAGTATTCGGTTATCCGGCATTTCCCGGGGGATTCTATAAGTTGGCTTTGAGTAGGAGATTGAGCGAGAGTGTCGAAATATTTGTATACGGTTCGCGGTTTAGTCAGTTGAGACTATGCTTAAGGACCAGCATTTAATTTGTCCTTGGTGATGCGAAATATATCGATTGTTCTCCATTGGATAGTATTACAGTAATAACAAAATAGTCTGAGGTACTTGCGCTCACAACAGAACCACTTCCGTCAGTAAAGGCAACCTGAAGATCGGCGCTAGGGTCTAAAGACGATGAGCTATTGAACTTTCCAGAGATTTCACCAGAGATGGTGCTACTTCCGTCGGTCATGGCCCATTCCTCCGGTGGTGCACTATCATCACTAGATGCGTAGTAATTGACTCGAACTCCATCGAATTCCAGATTGTCATCGACACTAAAGACCAGATCTACAGCATCACCCTCATTATTACCGGGGGTCCATGGGTTGAGACCACCGATTGCGTTACCAAGGTCATTTTCTATAGAGGTAGCCAAAACGGCTTCCTGAAGTCTAACGCCACCGCTCGGATTAATTGACCCACCGGGACTGATTACGTTCACGTTGAAATCAGCGGTACACCGATCAGACCCAGTACAATCAACAATCTTACCAGTCGCAGTACCAGTCGTCGACGGCGAGACAGAGATTGCCGCTTTCCCCTCGCCATTCGTGTCAACAAATTTTGTGTTTCCACCGAGTGTGATACTCACGTTCTCGCCCGCAACCGGATTGTTATACCGGTCCCGAACCTCGAACGCCACGCTCACGTTTCCACCGGCACCAACATCGGTTACGCCTTCTTTGGCCGGTACGATGTAGTGCGCATCGGGCTTGTCGACGCCCTGTTCGAGTCCGAGACCGGCCATCTTGAGCGTGTACCGCCTGTCGCCATCGAGTTCGATTTTGATGTTGTCGCCGGTCGCGTCCGTAATCGTGACGTGGTCTTGATCGCCGTACAGTTCCTGCCAGTCCTCGACTGGCAACTCAGTCGGGAGGACCATCGTGATGTTGTTGCCATCCTTCCCTTCGACGGTCACGGGGCGGGATGGGGCGCTTACCGGCCTGACTTCGAGCGATTGCGTATCACCCGCCGTCCGCGAGTAGTTGCCGGCCATGAAGACCAGATTGATTTCGGTGTCGTCGATGACCGACCCGGGGTTCTGGATGGTCGTATCACCGCGGAACTGGTTGTAGAGGATGCCGTACTCGTAGCGGACTTGCGGCGGGTTCCCGAGTTCGTTGTAGGAGACGTCGTAGCGGAGGGTTCGACTCCCGAGCGAGACATCGTCCCCGTTCAGGTAATCGTCGACCTCGGGGTCGACTGCCTGCGCGTTCTGTATCGTCACCGTCCGGTTCTCGCTCGTGGAAATCGACCCCTGTACCCGTGGGGGATTGAAGAACAGCATCCGTGTCGGATATCCGGTTCCAGCCGCGATACTAACCGATTCGCGGTCGCCACCGGTTGCGACATCGTTTGCGGCCGCGTGGAATTCGGCGAAGTCACCCTGTACGTCCTGACTGTGTTCGAATTCGACTTGCTGGTTCGCGGCCGGGACGGCCTGCGTCTGCATAACCGCCAGCAGCGCGATTAGCACGCCGAAGACGAGAATCGCGCCGACGACCTCCGATACGCCTCTGGTGTCGTTTCTGAGTGTCATTGGTTTAGATGAGCATGAAGACCACGAGGGTGATGACGACGAGTCCGATGCTGTATTTCAGCCCCGCGAGGACGTTGTTCTCCGCGAGTTTGCCGGCCAGCAGGCCGCTGCCGATGCCCTGGATGAGCGCCGAGTGGAAGAAGACCGTCCGGTAGATGTCGACCGGAACCTGTCCCACGTTGATGACGCCGGCGGCGCCGCCCGCGGCGGCGTTCTGTCCGGCGCCCTCGGCGGCCGTCGTCGTCAGTTGGCTAATCGGGGTCAGATAGCTGGTATCCAGCATGACGACGACCGCGAGGTAGACGAGGAAGCCGATGATGACGATGGCCGTGTAGGCGCTCATCTCGCTGCGGCGCTTGCGTTCGATCTGGTGGCGGTTGCGGGTGTCCTCCGCGGCGATGGAGATGATTTCCGAGAGGTCGCTGGAGGAGTAGTTGCCCTTGGCGATGAGTTTCATCGTCCGGGTGACCTGCGGGACGCGCAGGCGGTTGGCGAACTGCAACAGCGCCCGTTCGATGTCGTGATTCCAGCGGATGTCGTTGCGCACCTTGCGGAGTTCCTCGGCGAGGACGCCCTCTGACCACCGCGCGACGAGGTTCAGCGCGTCGACGAGTCGGATGCCCATCTGGTTGGCGCTGGAGAGGATGTTCAGCGTATCTGGGAAGCGCTTCTCGATGCGCTTCTGCCGGCGCCGCTTGGCCTCATAAAAGAGGGTCAGCGGGACCGTCGCGATAAGGAACGGGACGACGAACAGGCCGATAGTCGATTCGATGGGCGCATCGAGCATGCCGGACAGCGACATCGGGACGGCGCCGGTACCGAGCAGGAACAGGATACAGAACAGAGCGATGGGAGCGCTCACCACGAGGGAAAGCAGCGGGCTTCGGTTGCGGATGTGCTGGATGGGATTCGACAGCATCTCCCGGCGGGCCGCGCGTTGCTTTTCGGCCTCGTAGTCCTCGTACAGCGAGTGTTCGGTCACCTGCGGGCCCCACTCCCGGCTGAACTCCTCGTCTTCGATCTCCAGTTGGTCGGTGTGTTCGGCGTAGGGCTTCGAGAGGACGTCGACCGCGATGAGGAAGGCGAGCATGCCGAAGGGCAGGCCGACGTAGACGAGGAAGTACGTCTGCAAGAGCGCGTCACCGCCGAGCAGGCTGATGACGAGCAGGGTGACGATGAGGAACAGCGGCGCGGCGACGAAGGCGACGACGAATATCTCCGAGAGAATCGACAGCGTTCCGAGGAAACTGTCCTGTTCGTCGCGGGCCTCGTCCATGTAGGTCTCGGCCTCGTCTTCGAGGAAGGTCGCGAAGTCGCTGCCTGAATCCAGCACCGATATCATGTCGTCGATGAACTGTTCGAGGTTCTCGCTGGGCGTCAGGTTGCGCGCGTCCCGAAGCGCCGTAAAGAGGTCGTTGCCGAACAACTCGACGTCGCGGACGACCATGTCGAACTCGTTGGAGACCTCCCCGTAGACCTCCTCGGCGTCGGCGAGTTCCTTGACCACCTCGAAGGTGTTCATCCCGCCGTGGCTCAACGCGTACATGTAGACGATGGCGTGCGGAAGCACGACGTTGATGTTCCGCTCGCGGGTGCCGACCTGCATCCGCGGATAATAATATCCGGTCGCGAAGGCGCCGACGGCGAACAGCGCCGTCGAGAACACGACGATGAAGACGCTCAAGAGGGCAGCAACCAGTGTCGATTCGATACCGACGGCGGCAAAGCCGCCGAAGGTAATCATCTGAACGGTAAGCAGGGAGCCGAGGAACAGGCCGACGGCAGTCGCGATGAGCGTGTAGCCGACGACGCGAGTGAGGTAGATATCGTAGGTATAGCCCATACGGGCCTGATTGAGCCACCGCTGAAGGTGGCGGAACCGCTCGGGGTTCATCAGGAACCACGTGCGAATCCGGCCGTGCTGTTCGCGGAGCCGTTCGCGGTCGGAATCCGAGAGGTCGTGTCGCTCCGGGAAGTACTGCTCGAGCTCGTAGTCCGGAATCGGACTCGTATCCTCGATGGTTTCTCCGCTCATTCCTCTCGGATGTCCTCGACGGTTAGCGTGCCCGCCTCGACCTTCTCCATCAGTTCCGATTCGCTGTTGCCGAACATGTGGATGGCCGAGGTCACCTCGGCGTAGTCGTCGATCTCATTGTCGACGAGATACTGGAGGAACTCGCGCCGCTTTCGGAGTTCCTCGGCGAGTTCGCGACCGCTCCACCCGCGGTCGTCGGCGATCTCCTGCAACACCTGCGAGTTGTTCACCCGCTGGATGGTGTCGGCCTCGGCGTCGCGGTCGAAGACGTCGATGGCGCGGATGGAGTCCTCGGCGTCGCCGCTCGGCAAGATTTCAGTCACGCCGTCGTTGCGGCGGACGCGGTCGCCGTCCTGGAACGTCTGCTTTTGAATGGAGATGATGTCCAACTCCAGAATCATCTGGACGGGGACGTTCAGCGGCTGGTTCTCCAGCCGGTTGAGCACGCCCTCGACGCTTTCGGCGTGAATCGTCGTATACGCCGTGTGGCCGGTCCCGATGGCCTGGAAGAAGGTGAACGCGACGTTCTGCTCGGTTCGAATCTCGCCGACCAGCAGGTACTCGGGCCGCTGTCGGAGCGCCGCCTGCAGGAGTTCGTACATCGACACCTGCCCGCGGCCCTCCGCGGTCAGCGATTCCCGCGTTAGGCTCTGGATCCAGTTGTCGTGGGGGAGTTTGATTTCGCGGGTGTCCTCGATGGAGACCACCTTCGCGTCCTCGGGGATGAACATCGACACGGCGTTCATCGAGGTCGTCTTCCCCGACCCCGTCCCGCCCGAGAAGATGAGCGAGCGGTTGTTCTCGATGGCCAGCCAGAAGTAGGCCATCTGCTCGACGCTGAAGGTGCCGCGCTCGACGAGGTCGATGGGCGTGAAGGGGATGTTGGCGAACTTCCGAATCGTGAAGTTCGACCCACGGGTCGCTACGTCGGAACCGAAGGTCAACTGAACGCGGGAGCCGTCGGGAAGCGTCCCGTCCATCAGTGGCTCCGAGACCGACACCTGTTCGCCCGCACGCTGGGCCAAGCGAAGGGCGAACGACGACAGTTCCTGCTTGTCGAAGGTGATGTTCGACGGCAGGTCCCGGTGTTCGGCGTGGTAGACGTACACCGGAATCTCGATGCCGTCACACGAGACGTCCTCGATGTGGGGGTCCCGCATCACCGGGTCGATGGGGCCGAGATGGACGAAATCCCGCAGGAGGTAGTATTTGAGTTTGAGCAGCGAACCGTCCTCGATGGTCGCCGCCGCGTGGTCGGAGATGATCTCCTTGGCCTTCCGCTCGAAGATGGCCTCCCGGTCGTCCTCGTCCTCCAAGTCCTGATACATCAGGCTGTTCCGGAGGATCTTGACGAGGTCCTCCCGGACGTACTCCTCGAACTCCGTCAGATGCGGTTCGTGGACGTGATACCGGAGTTTGTCCTCGCCGTCACGCCGGAGAATAGAGACGTAGGCGTACGGCTTGTTGACCCAGAGGCGGTCGATTTCTTCGTGATTATCGAGATACGAGAAATCGAAGAAGCGACCCTTGATGAAGTCGAAGTCCGGCCGCTCGGCGAACGACTGGTCGATGTTCGCCTCCTCGAAGTACTCGTTTACCTCCCGGAGGATTTCACCCTTGATGGGGTGGTCCGAAACCAGCGTCCGGTCGCCTTCGACCTCCCTGCTGACGGCGGGCGTTCCCTCTGATTGCTGGCCGTCCGTCGATGCGTCGACGTTCGACCGGTCGGCTTCCGGTTGGTCCTCCACGTCGGGTCGCTCGTCGTCCCCCCGAGGGTCGCCGAACTCGAACTCGTCGAGTTCGTCGCCCTCTCCCGAGTCGCTATCGCTACTCACGGTTCCTCCGTTCGGCGACCGCGCATTGACCCAAGCGATACGGGAACCCTCCACATATGTCGTTCATTAGTTCCACCTGTTGATTCGTAAACGTCTATTTAATGTTATTGCCCGGACGTACGGGTCTTTTTAGTGCGGTTCGATTCATCCACGCGGCATAGAGGGCACGATGCTCTGGTATACCGCGCGCTCAGACGTTGTTACCGTTGAGATTCTTCACCCACAATAAATCTTCGCGGGATTCATCGTTCGTTTTCGACCCGACCGCCCGACCCAAAGGAAAATTGACTTAAACGGAGACGGTGAAAATCCACATGCTTGCGCGGTTGGTCTAGCGGCATGACTATGGCCTTCCAAGCCATCGACCCGGGTTCAAATCCCGGACCGCGCATATTCCTGCCGAACCAACGCAGTAGCGCTGAGCGACAGCGAAGCGCTACCTGCTTCGCGTGAGGCAGGATTCTTGTCCCGGGCATATTCTCACAGACGCCGCGAACGTCGTGAGCGGCAGCGCTGTGAGAATTGCCCGAGGGCTCCGAAGTAGACGAGTCGCGCGGAGTGAGCGAAGCGAACGAGCACGTCTCGGCGTAGTTCGGAGGTCCTCCCCGGGATTTGAACCCTGCCAGTCACAGCCCGGAACGGCGCGAAGCGCCGCAGGCCCGGACTGTCTTGCTCCGGTTCAAAATCCCGGACCGCGCACTACCACTTTTTGCACGGCCGCTCGTCGATGGCGAGCGGCCGTGCAAAAACATGGGGAAAAGATGCGCGACTCGCTCCTGTCGCGCGCCTAACGGCGCGCGGTAGTCGCTCGGCGGATGCTACAGCCGAAGACTAGGATAGCGTGTTTCCGACCAGCGTCACTCCGCTTCGACGACCGCATAGCAGTTCCCACTCGAAATCCACGAGCGTTCGACGGACAGTGCACTCGCTTCGAGGTCCGCATCGAATTCTTCGGGCGCGTAGATGTGATAGAACCGGGGAACCGTCTCGCCGCCGGGGAGCGTCCAATCGATTTCCGTATCGAACCCCTCGTCGGCGTCGGCGTCCGCGTCGAAGCGGTCGTGGGCCGTACTCCACGCGCTGACCAGCGCCGAGCCATCGAGGACGCGCGCCAGTTCGTCCAGACTCGCGCGGCGAAGCGCCGGGCTCGGCAGGTGATGGAGCGTGGCGACGTAGACGGCGAGGCCGACCGACCCGTCGGCCAGCGGCAGGCGGGAGGCGTCGCCCTCGATGAGCGTCGCCGACGGGACGCGGTCGGCGGCGATGGTCAGCAGTTCGCGACTGATATCAAGCCCGAGGACGCGGTCGGCGTGCTTGGTGAGCAACTCGACGTGGCGCCCGTTGCCACAACCGAGGTCCAGCGCGGTGTCGACCGTCCGGTCGGCACAGAAGGACTCGACTTCGGGCCACGGATACTCCCGCGTCGTCGCGAAGTGCTCGGCGATGTATTCGTAGGTGTCGCGTACGCCCTGCCGGTCGTCCATACCCCTCCTATTCCGGGCGGTCACAAGAGCGCGACGGTCAGGGCCGACCGGGACGGACAGTCAGCCCAAGAGCGTCAGGATGATATAAGTGATAGTCAGCATGATCGTCGCGTGTTTGACGCCGTCCTTGATGGAGCCGGCGCCCATCATGCCGCCGACGAGTCCGGACAGCGCCGACTGGATGATGGCCGTATGGAAGAAGGCGAGCCGATAGGCGTCCCTGTCGCCACTCTCGAAGCCGCTGAGGAAGCTGCCACTGCCGGCCCCGGTACCGCCGATGGAACCGGTATCCGGGAGGTTCGGAATGAGGACGTAGTCCAGCGCCATGATGACGATGAGAAAGACCACGAAGGAGACGTAGATGACCACGAGGTACGTGAACATCTCCTGTCGGCGCTGGCGGCGAAGCCGCTGGTCGGCACGCGCCTGCTCGGCGGCGATGCGGAGCACCGGCCCGATTTCGTTGGAGGCCCGCATCGCGTTGGTGATGAGCGTGACAACCCGCGTGATGGAGGGCGTCTGGACCCGCGTTTCGAAGCGCTCCAGCGCCTGTGCGACCGTCGCGCCCAACTGGATGTCCCGCCAGATGCGGTCGACCTCCTCGTCGAGGGCGGCGATGTCGCTGCTGCGAACGCGGTCGAACGAGGAGACGACGGCGATGCCCGCCTCGTTGAGGCTGGCCAGTCGCTCCAGGAGGTCCGGTACCGACTCCTCGAGCCGTCGGAGGCGGCGCTTGCTCGTCTCGTAGACGACCGCGAAGGTCGCCATCAGGAAGAGCACCGCCTGTACGACGATGTCGTCGAGCGCCCGCGGGTCGATGGAGCCGTCGGCGACGGCTGTCGGCAGCCGATAGGCAGTCACCGCGACGGCGATGGGGACGGTCACGTAAAAGACGAGGACGGGCTTGTTGATGGCCGACTGTATCGGCGACGCCAGCGTGCTTCGAAGGGTTCGAAGGCGCTCGTAGGCGCGTAGGCGGTCGTGGTTCGCCGGCGATGCCGCGCGCGTGTAGCCGCCGTCGGCCTCGACGTTCTGTCGTGGCGTCCCCGTCTCCGCCTCGGCCGCGAGGACGCGATTGCCGTCGCGCGAGGCTCGAAGTGGCTGGGTGATCTCCGAGAGATACGCGAGGAAAAGCAGGTTCCCCGCCGGCAGGATGACATAGGCGATAAGCTGGATGATAAACAGCGTATCGCCGGCGGTCAGGCCGATGATGAGCAGGATGGTGACCAGAAACAACATCCCGGCGACGACGGTCGTCACGTAGACCTCGGCGGTCGTCGCCAGCAACTCGAGAATCTCCTCCTGCTGTTCTTCGGCTTCCTCTCGGTAGCGTTCGTACTCCTCGTTGAGGAACGAGGAGATGTTCCGGCCGCTCTGGAGGACGCTGCCGAGGTTCTCGGAGAACCGCTCGAACTGGTTGGAGGGCGTCTGCTGGGAGAGGCCCTTGACCGCCGTCACGAGGTCGACGTTGAACAGGTCCATGTTCCGAACGGCGATGCCGACCTCCGATGCCCCTTCGCCGAAGACGCCGTCGTTGCGCGCTAGCGCCCGCATCACGTCGGGAAAGGCCATCCCGCCGCGGGTCAGCGCGTAGATGAACGCGACCATCCGCGGCATTCCCGCGTCAATCTGCCGACGACGGGTATCCGACCGGACCTCGGGAAGCTTCCACCGCACGATGTAGGCCGTCACGCCGGCGAGTATCCCGAGGAGGGCACTCGACCCCAGAAAGACGAGGAAGACGGTTCCGTCGAAGGTGACGACCCGCTCGGGAATCCCGGGCAGCGACGGGACCCACGAGAGGTCCGGGAGGTTGGTAAAGAGGCCGAGCGAGGGCACGGTCGGGACCCCCAGCGTCCGAGCGGCAGCGAGGGCCACGGCACCGCCGTAGACACCGAGGACGGCGCCGGCGAACGCCGACCCCAGCGTGTAGAGGTAGGTCTTCGTGGCGTACTCCCGGTACGGCGTTCCGATGGCCGCGGTTCGGAGCGTGCGTTCCCGCGTTCTATCGATGGCGAGGTTCCCGCCGTCGAACAGCGAGAACGCTATCCGGGAGAGGACCCCGTTCAGGCGTGAACTGTACGGGGCGAGAGCGAACGTACAGAGGATGACGGCCGCGACAAAAAGCGGGACCAGTCGGAGCATCTATGTGCTCGTCGGTTCGGCTTCGGTCGATTCCACTTCGACGTCCGCGATCTTCTCCATCACCGTCTCGGGGTCGGCGTAGTACTTGTTGACCATCGCGGTGAACTGCTCGTACTGGTCGACGTTCTCGTCCCAGAGGTACTTGAGGAACTTCCGGCGTCGCTGCATCTCCCGGAGCAGTTCCGACTGGCTCCAGCCCCGCTCCTCGCGAATCTCGTCCATGAGGTTCCGGTTGCCCTCCCGGTAGGTGTCGTCGGCCGACCGCCACTCGTAGGCGCCGGTGTAGTCGAGTTCGCCGGTCCGCTGGTCGATGCCCTCGATCTCGGCGATGGCCTTGGCACGGCGAACCCGCTCGCCACCGAAGCGGGCCAGCGTCTGCACACAGAGGACGTCCAGCGACTGGACCATCGGCCGCGGCACGTTGATGGGCTCGTTCTCGAGTCGGTTGATGACCGTCTGGACCGAGTCGGCATGCATCGTCGACAGCGTGGTGTGGCCCGTGTTCATCGCCTGAAACAGCGTGATGGCTTCCTCGCCGCGGACCTCGCCGACGATGATGTACTCCGGCCGGTGTCGGAGCGCCGACCGCAGCAGGTCGTACATCGTGACGTTGGCGGCCTCGTCGAGCCGTTCGCGGGTGACACACGAGAGCCAGTTGTCGTGGTATAAGGCGAGTTCGCGGGTGTCCTCGATGGTGATGAGCTTCGACCGCGGCGGGATGAACATCGATATGGCGTTCATCGAGGTGGTCTTCCCCGAGGCGGTCCCGCCCGCGAAGACGATGTTCTTGTTGTGCTCGATGGCCATCCAGAGGTAGGCCATCTGCTGGAGCGAGTAGGTGCCGAACTCCAGCAGGTCGATGGGGGTGAACGGTTCGTCGCTGTACTTCCGGATGGTGAAGGCCGACCCCCGCGGCGTCACTTCCTCGCCGAGGGCCAGTTCCGCGCGGGAGCCGTCCTGCAGCGTCGTCTCGACGACGGGGTTGCCGACCGAGATGTGTCGGCCGGCCTGCTGGGCCATCCGGACGATGTAGCTGTCGAGTTCGTCCTGTGCGAAGGAGAGGTTCGTCTCGATGTCCAGATAATCGTCGTGATAGGCGTACAGCGGCACGTCGTAGCCGTCACAGGAGATGTCCTCGATGTACGGGTCGTGCATCAGGGGGTCGAGCCGACCGAAACCCTGAAACCGCCGGTAGAGGTAGTAGAAGAGCCGATAGAACCCCGAGACGTCGACCTCGATGCCGTACTGTTCGAGGCGGGTCTTCAGTTCCTGCCGGAGGACCTCCTCGGGGCTTCCCTCGCGCGGTTCGTACAGGAGCGGCGTCCGCACGTCGTCGTAGAGCGTCTCGACGAGTTCCGCCTCGAAGGAGTCGAGTTGGGGTTCGACGACGTGATAGAGGTGCTTGTCGTCCGCCTCCTCGTAGGTGATGACCGCGTAGGAAAACGGCGGGTTCAGCCAGTAGCGGTCGGTTTCCCGCCCTTCGAACGTCCGGTCGTCGGCGACGAGTCCGTGTTCGCCGGGTCGATATAGTTCGTCGGGCACGCGCGAACCGCGGAGCATCTCCGCTGTCCGTACCAGCTGTTCGCGGACGGCATCGAGAACCCCCTCGTTTTGATTGCGTGCCATCGATGAGTCTTCCTGACGAACCCCACGTCTTCAGTGTCGTTCCCTCGTAGTCCTTCGCTCGGCATAAAACACCCGCCCGATACAGCAATCAAGCCCGCTCGACGACCAGAAGCGTCCCGCCGAGGAAGAACATGAAGAAGACCCCGACCGGAATCGTGAACACCGCGAGCCCGACCCACAGGTAGTAGCAGGCGACCGCAAGCGGCAGGCCCGCCCCGACGAGGAGCGCGCCCATGAGACGGACCGGGTCGACCGGCGATTCGGCTTCGAGCCGTTCTTCGTAGACGTAGTAGGCGATGCTCAACACGAGCGCGAGCGACAGCAGGGCGGCGCCGACGACCCACAACTGGTAGGCCGTCGCGGTCGCTTCGGTCGCGGCGCCGTCGGCGCCCTCGTGAACGAACGCCGAGAACGCCCGGAGATCGGCCAGCGTGGGCGTGAACTGGATGAAGACGTAGGGGAAGTGTATTCGAATCTGGGTGCCCGTCGGGATGTACGTGACGACCCACGGCATGAGCGAGCAGAGCCACGCTGACAGGACGGCGAGTTCTCCGGCGTATTCCGAGCGGACCCACATACCGCTTGCCGCGCCGGGCAGGGAATAAAAGATACCGCATCGCGGGCGGAAGGCGTCTCCTATGGCGTTACGTTCATGTCCGCGGCCACCCTAGGTGTTGATACTCAAGGGATGCGGCGTGATTACTTCACTCTGACCGTCGACGGTGTTGCCACGGACGAGCCACAGCGGCCCGTCGTCACGATTACCTACGAAGGCCCGACCGAACAACTCGAATCGCGGCTGACCAAGGGCGGGTCGCTCCTCTCCGAAGAGGAGGTCGACGTCGCCTACCGCCTCAAGGACCCCCTCGACGCCGACAGCCCCGAGGGCGTCGTCGCGCTGGCCGACCGGATGACCGGCGAGTACGTCCTCGAACTGAACGCCGACGCCGACTCCGTCTTCGAGTTCATCGAAGCCGCCCGCGAGTTCGGCGCCGAACGGGACAACGACGACCGGTATCGGATCGTCCTCGAAACCGACGACGGCCATCTCGCCACCTACGACATGTCGTCGCTGCTCGTCTACGATTCCGACGGCGACCTCCTCCGCGGCGAGAGCCTCATTCCCAGCGGCGTGGAGCTATAACGTACCGGCAAAAAGGGCCAACCGTCTTTTCTATCCGGGCGCGTCGCTACTGGATTAGCCCGGTGACCACACGGGATTCAGCTTTTCGGAGGTGTTCGTCGACCGTCGAGGGCGCACAGTCGAGGTTGTCGGCGATGTCCTTGTGGGTCGCCCGCCGCGGCACGTCGTAGTACCCCTCCTCGACCGCCGTCTCGAAGACCTCCAGTTGGCGGTCGGTCAGCGGCGACAGTAAGTCCTCGTTGCCGGGGATGTACGTTCCCGCGTTGTTCACCGAGAAGTCGATAGCGTCGGGCATCGCACCCAGCGCGTTCCGGAGGTTCTCGTGGGTACCGACTAGCGTCGCCCGGAGTCCATCGTCGGTGAACTTCAACGGCGTATCCACGATGAGGGCGTGTTCGTGGGCGACGTCGAGTAGGACGTTCCCCCGGGACGTTCGGTCGGCGTGGACGAAGACGTGATAGCCGTTGCCCGCAAGGTCGACGGTCTCGTGGTCGTGGACGGCGTCCCGCTCCGAGAGCGCGTCGGCGAAGCCTTCGCCGTCGCCCGTCACTCGATATAAAAGGACCGTCGTCCCGTCCGCCCGGGAGTCGACGTGCAGGAGCGCCTCGCGTGAAATCGCGTCGTGGCCCGCGAGAAAGCGGTCTATCGGGTGGACGGCGCGCTCGGTCGGCGAGAGGCTGAGTTTCAAGTATTGCATGGGGTCTCCGGTCTATCCGGGACCGGGTCAGGACGGGGATTTAAGGTTCTGACAAAAACGTCCAAACGTTGCGAACCGTCCACACGGCAACCGGGAGCGGAAACGCTTTTGGGACGGGTGGCCGACCCATACGGTATGGACTGGCCCCACGACCCCGACGGCGAGGAAGGCTCCGAGGGGAAACGCAAGTACGGGCAGGCGGTTCTCGCAAAGAAACTCGACGAAGAGGAGGACTTCCCCCTGAAAAAGGAGGACTTCGTCGCGGACCACGGCGACGAACCCGTCCGCATCAACCACGAGCGCGTCGTCAGCGTCAACGACATCTTCGAACACGTCGAGGAAGACGAGTTCGAGGACATCGTCTCGTTCCACAAGGCCACCGGCCGCGCGATGCGGTCGGCCGGCATGTGGGATATCGACGTCGAAAAACACGCCTGAAACTTTTTGCACGGGCGCCTACGGCGCCCGGCAAAAACCTTCATGAAAAAGACACGGCGGGCCTCCCTCAGGAAGACTCGCTTCGCTCGTCTTCCAACGCTCCCGCTCACTCCGTTCGCGGGACCTCCGGTCGGCCCTTGGTCCCGCGCTCCCTTCGGTCCCGCGGGGAACCGCTCGCGCCCTACGGGCGCTCGCGGACATCAACTCTATTTCCTGCTAAGGCAGCCTGTACAAGAGATACCTCGAAGCTTGCTGAATTAAGAGCCCGAGATGGCATCCGCCGAGCGGGGCGTCCGAAGGTCGCCCCCGAGGCGGTTCCCGGCGCCGAACGAAGTGAGGCGCCGTAGCGACGAGTGACTAACGCGCGGCGAAGCCGCGCGGCAGGAACGAGTCGCGCATATTTTCCCCACGTTTTTGCCGCGGAGGTGGGTTCGGCGCCGCAGCGCGCCGAACCGCCGGAGCGTGCAAAAAGTGGCTAGTCGATGCGGTTCCGAAGCAACTCCACGGCCTTCTCGTTGGCGCCTTCGGGAATAACGAGGTGGGCGTGGCGTTTGGTGGGGCGGACGAACTGTTCGTGCATGGGCTTGACCGTCGAGAGGTACTGGTCGATGACGCCCGAGAGGTCGCGGCCGCGTTCCTCGACGTCGCGCTGGATTCGGCGGAGGACGCGTACGTCGGCGTCGGTCTCGACGTAGAGTCGGAGGTCGAGGCGTTCGCGGACGGCATCGTCGTAGAGCGCGAGGATGCCCTCGATGACGACGACGGGAGCGGGGTCGACGTGGACCGTCTCGTCGGTCCGGCAGTGGGCCTCGAAATCGTACTGCGGCATCTCGATGTGGTCGCCCGATTCGAGCGAATCGAGGTGGTCGCGGACGAGTTCCCAATCGAAGGCGTCGGGGTGGTCGTAGTTGATGCGAGCGCGTTCCTCCGGCGGGAGCGTCGAGCGGTCCCGATAGTAGTTGTCGAGGGGGAGAACGTGCACGTCGGCGACGTCCTCCGTGACCTGCTGGGCGACGGTGGTCTTGCCCGCCCCCGACCCGCCGGCGATACCGATGAGCATGCGAGAAGCGTCGGCTGGAACCCTCAAAAGGCCGTCGTGGTCGGACGACGGTGAGCACGCCGCTCGCGCCGGAACGGATGATAAGGCAAATACCGGCGGGTTGCTAACCTCCTCGCGTGACGAACACGCAGGTAACGCTCATCCAGATAGACAACTACGGGCCGTGGACCGTCACGCCCGAGCCACGCCGCGAGCCGGACCTCCAGACGCTGCAGTCGCGACTGTACGCCGACCTCTCCCAACTCATCGGCAACCGGGACGGCTACGTCTTCTTCACCCGTTTCGACAACATGGTCGCGGTGACGAACGGGCTGGATACCGACACCCACGCGCTGATTCAGGAATCGGTCGGGAACCGGTATCCGGTGACGATCAGCCTGAGCATCGCCGCCGACCCCGCACCGGGGGAGGCACTCGGGGTCGCAACCGACCAGTTGCAGGACGCCGGGAGCGCACAGGACAAAGGTCGGACGGAAATCCTCCGCGGCGACCCCGTGCCGGAGACGGAACGCACCGACGGGGACGTACAGGTCGCCCACTTCGACGTCAACGACGCGACCGCGAAGTACACCGACCAGCTCAACGAGTTCGACTCCTTCATCAACATCGAACAGGGCTACGCCGAGTTGATGCGATACATGTGGCGGGCCCACCAGTCGCCCTCGTTTTTCGTCGGCGGCGACAACATCATCTCCGTCTGCAGCGACATCGACCACGAAGGGTTCGCCGACGCCATCGAACACGTTCAGGAGGCCGTCGGCGTCGACCTGAAGGTCGGCGTTGGTTCTGCGGACAACGCCCAGTCGGCCGGCATGGCCGCCAAACACGCCCTCGAGACCTGTCGCGAGGAGAACACCGCCGTCGAGTTCGGTACCTGATACGGGCGGCGCGAATCGTTGCGACCGACCGTACGAACGCGCCGTTCGAATTCCGGAGACGCTGGTGGGAAACAGCCGGGGATTCAAATACCCGACCGATGTCAATGAGGCGCACATTTATAACCCACCGGTTTATATAGCCACCCGGTATGCCACGCAACATCAAACGACGCGACGTATTGAAGGGTGCCGGGGCCACTGGGGCTGCCGTCACGTTCGCCGGCTGTCTCGGCGGCGGAAACGGCAATGGCAATGGGAACGGCAACGGTGGCAACGGGAACGGCAACGGTGGCAACGGTGGCCGCGAACTCAAGCAGGGCGTCCTGATGCCGCTTTCCGGTGACCTCGCGAACCTCGGCCAGCCCATCCGCGACGGCGCCATCCTGCCGGCCGCGGAGCTGGAGGGCGCGACCGACTACACCATCGACATCCAGGAGGAGGACACGGAGACGAACCCGCAGGCCGGTATCTCCGGTGCCGACGCGCTCATCGACGCCGGCTATCCGGCCATCACCGGCGCGGCCTCCTCCGGCGTCACCATGCAGGTGACCCAGCAGTCGACCATCCCGAACTCGACGGTCAACTGCTCGCCGGCCTCGACCTCGCCGGCGATCACGAGCCTCGAGGACGACGGCTACTCCTTCCGGACCTGTCCGTCCGACGCCCTGCAGGGGCAGGTCATCGCGCAGGTCGGTGCCGAGGAACTCGGCAACTCCGACGCCGCGACGATGTACGTCAACAACGACTACGGACAGGCGCTCTCGCAGTCCTTCGCCGACACGTTCGAGAGCGAATACGACGGCGAGGTCAAACAGCAGGTCTCCTTCGAACAGCAGCAGAGCTCCTACACCTCCCAACTGGAGTCCGCGCTCAACGACAGCCCGGGCATGCTCGTGGTCATCGGCTACCCCGAGTCGGGCAACCAGCTGTTCCGCGACTACTATAGCGACTTCGACAGCGGCGAAGACATCGTCGTCACCGACGGACTCATCGACGACGAACTGCCGGACAACGTCGACAACGACATGGGCAACGTGACCGGGACCGCACCGAAATCCAGCGGTCCCGGCCGCGAGGACTTCGACGAACTCTACCAGGAGGAGTACGACCGCTCCCCCGGCGTCTTCAACGCCCACGCCTACGACGCGACGGCCATCTGCCTGCTGGCGAACGTCTACGCCGGCGAGAACGACGGCACCGCCGTCCGCGACAACATGCAGCGGGCCGCCAACCCCGAAGGCGAGGAGTTCGGCCCCGGCGAACTCGCGGAGGCCATCGAGGCCGCCGACGCCGGCGACGACATCAACTATCAGGGCGCCTCCTCGGCGACGAACTTCGACGACAACGGTGACATGGTCGCCGTCTCCTACGGCGTCTACGAGGTCGAGGACCGCGACTTCACCGAGGTCGACGAAGTCCAGTTCGGCCAGTAACCCGAAACCCCAGCTTTTCTTTCGAAAACGCAGTCCGCGACCCGATACTCCGAGGTCCGCGACCGACTTAGCCGCCGAGGAACTCCTGTCGGACCTGCTCGTCGCCGAGCAGCGCGTCGCCGGAGTCCATAAAGCGGTTCTGCCCCTGCACGAGGACGTAACCGCGGTCACAGCGCCGAAGCGCTTCCTTGGCGTTCTGCTCGACCATGAGGACGGCCGTTCCGGCCTCGTTGATGCGGTCGATGCGGTCGAACATGTCGTCGACGAGGTCGGGCGCCAGTCCCGCCGAGGGTTCGTCCAGCATGAGCAGGTCGGGGTCGAGCATCAGCGCCCGCCCCATCGCGAGCATCTGCTGTTGGCCGCCGGACATCGTGCCGGCCTTCTGGTCCTTCCGTTCTTCCAGAATCGGGAAGCGGTCGAAGACCTCGTCGAGTCGCTCCTGCGGCACCTCGTCGAGGATGTAGGCACCCATCTCGAGGTTCTCCAGCACCGACAGCGTCGAGAAGATGTTGTCCGACTGGGGGACGTAGCCGAGGCCCTTGTGGATGATGTCCTCGGGTTTCTCGCCGGTGATGTCCTCACCGTCGAACTCGACGGTGCCGCCCATGTGGTTCGTCAGCCCGAAGATGGATTTCATCACGGTCGACTTGCCGGCACCGTTCGGCCCGACGATGGTGACGTACTCGCCGTCCTCGACGTTCATGTCGACGCCTTCGAGGATCTGCAGGTCCCCGTAGCCGGCGTCGAGGTCCCCCACCTGCAGGAGGCTGTCGTCGGCCGTCGTGAAATCCGTCGCGTTGACGCTCGCTTCCGAGACGTCCCGCTGGTCGCCAGTTCCGGAGCTCATATGTCCTCACCCAGATATGCCTCGATGACCTGTTCGTTGTTCCGTATCTCCTCGGGCGGCCCCTCCGCAAGGAGCTTGCCCTGATGCATGACGATGACGTGTTCGCAGTTCTCCATGATGAGGTCCATGTCGTGTTCGACGAGCAGGAACGTGTAGCCCTGCTCGCGGAGCGCGTGCACCCGGTCGAGGAGTTTCTCCTCCAGCGACGGGTTCACGCCCGCAAACGGCTCGTCCAGCAGCAGCACGTCGGGGTCGACCATCAGCGCCCGAGCGAGTTCGAGCAGTTTTCGCTGGCCGCCCGAGAGGTTGCCCGCGTACTCCTCGGCGAGGTGGTCGATTTCGAAGAACTCCAGCGTCTCCCAGACCTCCTCGCGGAGGTCCTCCTCCTGTTCGATGACGTCGCCGCGAAGGCCGGGCGTCACCGACCGATAGAGTTTCTCACCTATCTGTCCGCGTGGCGCGAGCATCAGGTTCTCGAGGACGGTCATCTCCTCGAGTTCGCGGGCAATCTGGAAGGTCCGGACCAGCCCGCGGTCGGCGATCTCGTAGGGCTTCCGTCCCGTGATGTCCTCGCCTTTGAACAGGACCGTCCCGGCGTCGGCCTCGTGGACGCCGGTGATGCAGTTGAACGTCGTCGATTTGCCGGCGCCGTTCGGGCCGATGAGACCGGTCAGCGAGCCCTCCTCGACCTCGAAGGAGACGCCGTCGACGGCGGTGATACCGCCGAAGTGCTTTTCGAGGTTCTGGACGCGCAAGGGTAGGCCGCGCGGCGTCTCCTGGGCGGCCTTCTCGACCTCGCTTTCCTCGACGTCCGGCAGTTCGTCGGGGGCTTTCGCCTCGGGGCTGCCGGCCGACTCGGGGGCGTCACTCATCGGATTCACCTCCGTCGGTCGCCGCCGTGCCCTCGCGGTCGCTGAGGTCGACGCTCGCGGCGATTTCCTTGCGGTGGCCGAGCAGGCCGTCGGAGCGGTTCTGCATCAGGTAGACCAGCACGACGCCGAGGAAGATAAAGCGGAGCGAACTGATGTTGTTGATGGTGTAGCCGAGCCATCCCAGCGGGTCCAGCGCGGTGAAGGCCGCATAGAAGTTGTTCGGCGAGGGCATCGAGGCACCGGGGCCCGAAAGCGTAATCAGGAGCGCTTCGGTGCCGGCTTCGATGACCCGTGCCAACTGTCGCGGTCCCTCGAAGAGGAACGCCGCGAAGACGGCGCCGCCGACGACGCTGCCGGTGTTCGACCCCGACCCGCCGACGATGAGCGCCGTGAAGATGTAGAAGGTGACGATGGGGCGGAACGTGTTGGGGTTGACGAAGCCGTAGGTCCCCTGCCAGAGGATGCCGCCGAGTCCCATCAGCGCACAGCCGACCATGAAGACCTTGACCTTGAACCAGCGGGTGTCCTTGCCGAGCGACTGGGCGACGAGTTCGTCCTCCCGAATCGCCTTCAGGACGCGGCCGAACGGGGAGTTCCCGATGCGGACCAGCAGGATGTAGTAGGCAGTCATGACGAACACCAGCAGGAACAGGCCGTAGGTGGCGCCGTTGACGACGCTGGTGTTAACGCCGAGTGACTCGCCGAGGCTGTAGACGAACTGGCCGAGCGCGTTCGGGTCGCTCCCCGGTCCGTAGAGGTACGACGTCGGTGAGGAAAGCGGCGTATTGATACCCTGTCCGCCCCCGGTCCCGAACTTGAGGCCGAAGACCTCGACGACGTTGTAGCTGCTGGATTCGGGGTCGGTGACTGTCCCAGAGAAGTAATCGGCGTTGAGGACGAGTCGGATGATTTCCGAGAGGCCGACCGTGACGATAGCGAGGTAGTCGGCTTCGAGTTGGAGTGCCGGCAGCGCCGCGATGCCGCCGACGATGGCTGTGATGACCAGCGCACCGAGGATGGCAAGCGGGACGGGTAGCCCGAACCCGGGCGGCGAGCCACCCGGCGGCGCGGCCAGAATCGACATCGAGTAGACGCCGACGGCCATGAACCCGGCAATCCCGATGTTGAAGAGGCCGGTGTAGCCCCAGTGGAGGTTCAGCGCCAGTGCCATGATGGCGTAGACGGCGATGAGGAAGGTGAGGTTCTGCAGGGAGTTGGCAACCGCCGGGACGATTTCCGCGTTCGCCATGAACGAGAGGTAAATCTGTGAGAGAGCGTAGACGAGGTAGGTGCCGGCCAAAAGCGCGATGATGAGTCGTTTGTCGTCCTCCTTGATGGAGTCGGGGACGGCGCTCCAGAGTCGCTGACCGACGCTCATGCGGTCTTCACCCCCCCGAACAGTCCTTCGGGTCGATAGAGCAAGACGAGAATCATGACCGTGAACGCGGCGACGCGAGCGAAGTCGGAGGGAATCCACACCAGCGAGAGTCGGGAGGCGATACCGATGATGATGCCGCCGGCCATCGCCCCGTAGACGCTACCGATTCCGCCCAGGATGACGCCGGCGAAGATGAGCAGCAGAAGCCGCCAGCCCATGTTGAAGCTGATGACGCCGCGTTCGAGCACGATAAGGAAGCCGGCGATGCCGGCGAGACCGCCACCGATGATCCACGTCGCGCGGATGACGCGTTCGGTCGGGATGCCGGTCACCTGCGCGAGGTCCTTGTTGTCGGCCATCGCACGCATCGCCTTGCCGAGTTTCGTCCGCTGCAGCAGGAAGTGGATGCCGAACATGAGCGCGATGGCGGCGACGATGAGCGTAATCTCGTGAAGGTCGATGGGAACCGAGCCCTCGCCGACCGGGATATCGAACTGCGGGATATCACTGGTCGACGTCAGACCGGACGAACTGGTGCCGAAGACGAAGACGATGGCATAGCGGAGTGCCAGTGCGACACCGATAGAGGCAATCAAAAGCGGAATCCCGCCCTTGTCGCGCATCGGTCGGTAGACCCATCTGTCGAGCAGGAGGACGACAGCAACCGTCCCGAGCCCCGACGCGATGAGGCCAAGAACGACCGCGAGCGGGGCGTTCATGACGGAAACGAGGGACGATTCGCCGAACAGGAAGATATCACCGAACGGGGCATCGACCGAGAGCGTGACAAACCCGACGATGTACGCCACGAGCCAGCCGGAGAAGGCGCCCGTCGTGATGTAGTCCCCGTGAGCGAAATTGGCGAAGTTGAGAATGCTGTACGTCATCGAGAGTCCGACCCCGGCGAGGCCGACGACCAGCCCGACGATGAGTCCGTCGAGCAGGAACCGGGCCAGGTTCGAAAGCGGGACCTCACCACCGATGAGGTGAACGCCGCCGGGTGCTACGGACACGTTCGCCGCTTTCAGTATCAGATCGACGAGCAGGTACAGAAGCACGACGACCAGCAGCGCGACAGCCGGACGTTCGATGAGGACTCGCCTGCCAGTCGAGTATGTCTCAGCTACATCCATGAGTCGAGTTCACGCAGTACCTTCGGATGCCTAGCAATAAATAAACCTTCGTTACCGATTCGCTCACTCGCCTTAATTGTCGGACATTGACGGCCGTAACGACCGTAATCGGCGGTCGGCCGAGGCGACCGAGGAACAAAACGCCTATGCGGGCCCCGCGGGGAGCCCACAGTATGATACGGACGCTCGACGACCTCGATGTCGAGGGGGCGGCACTCGGGGTTCGCGTCGACATCAACAGCCCACTCGAGGACGGCGAGTTGGCCGACGATGCTCGGCTTCGCGCCCACGTCGATACCATCGAAGAACTCTGTTCCCGCGGCGGTCGCGTGGCCCTGCTGGCCCATCAGGGTCGGCCGGGTGGCGACGAGTTCGCGGACCTCGCGACCCACGCCGACCGCCTCGACGAGCTCCTCGATTGTCCCGTCGACTACTGCGATACGACCTTCTCCTCGGGCGCCCGCGAACGCATCGACGGCCTCGACGACGGCGAGGCCGTCCTGCTAGAGAACACCCGCTTCTACTCGGAGGAGTACATGTCCCTCGACGCCGAGGCGGCCGCCGGCACCCACCTCGTCGCCAAGCTCTCCCCCGCGCTCGACGCCTACGTCAACGACGCCTTCGCGGCGGCCCACCGCCGCCAGCCGTCCATCGTCGGCTTCCCCGAGACGCTTCCGTCCTACGCCGGCCGCGTCATGGAAGAGGAAATCGACGTCCTCGGCAACATCGACGAGAGCCCCGAACCACGCGTGTACGTCCTCGGCGGCGCCAAAGTCGACGACTCCATCGACGTCGCCCGCTCGGTCCTGCAACGCGGCCTCGCCGACGCGGTCCTCACCGCCGGCATCGTCGGCAACGCCTTCCTGCTTGCGGACGGCGTCTCCCTCGGGGCGGCCTCCGCCGCCGTCGTCAACGAGCGCAGCCACGAGGCCGTCCGACAGGCCGGCGACCTGCTGGACGATTTCAGCCACCGCATCTACATGCCCCGTGACGTGGCCGTCGAACGCAACGACGAGCGCGTCGAAATCGGCCTCGACGAACTCCCCGCGGAGGAACCCGCCATGGACATCGGCGCCCGGACGCTGGCGGCCTACGCCGACATACTCGAAGACTCCGGCACGGCCATCCTCAACGGGCCTGCTGGCGTCTTCGAGGACCCGCTCTTCGAGGAGGGGACCCGCGAACTCTACAACGCGGCGACCCGCTCGGAGATGAGTATCGTCGGCGGCGGCGACACCGCCGCGGCGCTTCGCGGCCTCGGCGTCGACGGCTTCGACCACGTCTCGACCGGCGGCGGTGCCGCCCTCAAGATGCTCACCGGTGAGACGCTGGCCGGCGTCCAGGCGCTCGACCAGTAACCCGTGTCCGACGACGCCTATCGCATCGACCCCGCCGACAGCGACGACGCCGAGACGATGGCGGACCTGTGGGTCGCCCTCGCCGCCGACCAGCGGGCCTACGGCTCCCATCTCGACCCCGAGGCCAACCGCGACCGGATGGTCGAGGTGATGCTCCAGCAAGTCGTCGCGGACACCGCGTTCGTGGCCCGAGACGGCGACCGAATCGTCGGCTTCGTCACCTTCGGCCGCGAATCGGAGACCTTCGAGCAGGACCTCGTTCGCGGCCAGATACACAACGTCTTCGTCCGCGAGGGGCGCCGCGGCGAGGGCATCGGCACCGACCTGCTTTCGGCCGCCGAGGAGCGGTTGGTAGCGATGGGCGTCGACAGTATCGCCCTGCAGGCGATGGCGACCAACGAACGCGCCCGTGCGTTCTACCATCGACACGGCTATCGCCCCCACCGCATCGAACTGGAAAAGCCGGCCGAAAGCGATAGCCTCACAAAAGGCGACCGACAAGAGTGATTCGCGCCAGGGGAGCTTGGGTGGTCCAAGCACCCGACTTGTAATCGGGAGTTCGTGGGTTCAAATCCCACCCCTGGCTTTCTGCCTTCGTCGCTCAGAACCCATATAGCGCGCGATGCCCTACCCACACGTAATGGACGAGTCATCGTCGGCACGAGCCCAGTCACGGATACATACGGCGCCACGAACGGACGTTTCCCAGAACCAGGGGAAGTTCCGCATCCATCTGAACTTTCCCGGACACAACCTCCCGGGCCACGACGACCACGGCTACGGCCCGCTGGCGACCGTCGTCGAGTCGTTCATGGACCCCGGCACGCTTATCCGGATGCACCAGCACCGCAACGAAGAAATCATCTCGTGGGGGCCCGATGGCGTGATGCGTCACGACGACCGACAGGGGAACGAACTGGTCACCGACGACGAGCACCTGATGGTGATGGGCGCCGGAAGCGGCTTCTGGCACGCCGAAGAGACGCTCGCCGACGACCCGCCGCTGCGGATGCTTCAGATATTCGTCCGGCCGCCCAGCCTCGGTTTAGACCCCAGCATCCAGCACGAACCGATTCCGGAATACACGGCGAACGAGTGGCGTCATCTCTTCGGTCCCGAAGGCGGCGACGCACCGCTGTACGTCCGCAACGACGCCGAATTCTACGACTGCCGACTCGAATCGGGTGCGACCGTCACGCTTCCATCGCGAGCGGGGTGGGATACCTACCTCTACGTGTTCGATGGAGCGGTGACCCTCGGGGACGGGGAGGCACACATCGGGTTCACCGAAAGCGCGCTCGTGACCGCGGACGACGAGGTACCTGTAACCGCCACCGAGGATTCGACGCTGGCCGCCTTCCACATCAACCCGGACGCGCCGATTACCCGACAGGGAACGATCGGCCGCTAATTTCGGCGACCCCGTGTTTTTGTATTCATACCCACCACCTTTGTGAAAATGTTTAAGTATCAGATGTGAGATGAGACAAATGTTATGTCTTCCCAAGAGGTCCGGCTAGAAAGCACCATCGGTGGCTACACCGCGAAGGGTCAACTCCACACGCTGAGCGTCTGGTTCATCCTCGCGTTGCGGCTCATGATGGGAATCGCGTTCCTCCAGAGCGGCGTCGACAAGGTCCTGTCCGGGAGCTTCAGCGCCGCCGGCTACCTGCAGAACGCGCCGCCGTCGAACGGGAGTCCGGTCGCGGACCTGTTCGTCAGTATGGGGAACACGGCGTGGTTCGTCGACTTCGTGAACATCGCCGTCCCGTGGGGGGAGGTCCTCATCGGCCTCGGCCTGTTAGTAGGTCTTCTCACCCGACTGGCCGCCTTCTGGGGCGCGTTCATGATGCTCATGTTCTACCTCGGCAACTGGGACGTCAGCCACGGGTACATCAACGGCGACTTCGCGTACATGCTGGTGTTCCTCTCGGTGGCGGCGTTCGGTGCCGGTCGCATCCTCGGCCTCGACGCCTACGTCGAACAGTACGAGGTCGGTGGCGTCCCGCTCGTCGAGCGGTATCCGTGGACCCGATACCTCCTCGGGTAGTCGACCCAGCACACCACCGGTCGGACTCGAATTTTATCGTGACGGCGGCCCCGTTCGTGGTCACCGCTTAAGTCGCAGGGGGCCCATGAACTGGCAATGCGTCCCGACCCATGAGTGCAGGTACCGACCCGATTACCGTCCTCCACGTCGACGACGACCCCGAATTCGCGGAACTGGCCGGGACCTTCCTCGAACGCGAGGACGACCGAATCACGGTCGAGACGGCGACATCCCCGGCGGCGGGACTGGAGTTTCTCGCCGCCAGCGACGTCGACTGCATCGTCTCGGATTACGACATGCCGAGGACGAACGGCATCGAGTTCCTCGAAACCGTCCGCGCGGAGTATCCCGACCTCCCGTTCATCCTGTACACCGGGAAGGGAAGCGAGGAGGTCGCAAGCGACGCCATCTCGGCGGGCGTGACCGATTACCTCCAGAAGGAGACCACGTCGAGCCAGTACGCGGTGTTGGCCAACCGCGTAACCAACGCCGTCGACCAGTACCGCTCGAAACGCGCCCTCGAGGCGAGCAAAGAACGCCTCTCGCTGTTCTTCGAGGAATCGCCGCTCGGCGTCATCGAGTGGAACGACGAGTTCGAGGTCGTCCGCGCCAACGAGGCCGCAGCGGACATCCTCGGATACGACGACGGCGACCTCTCGGGTCGCTCGTGGGCGGGTCTCGTCGCCGAAAGCGACCGCTCGGAGACCGCCACCGTCATCGAGGGAGTACTCGAGAACGAGGGCGGCTACCACACCGTGACCGAGACCCGTCGGAAGGACGGCGAGCACGTCCTCTGTGAGTGGCACAACTGGGTCGTGACGAACGATGCCGACGAGATAATCGCGATATTCTCGCAGTTCCAGGACGTCACGGAGCAGCGAACCCGACAGCAGGAACTCGAACGCCACCGCGCCGTCGTTCAGGCCGCGACGAACACGATACTCACGGTCGACGAGGAGAACCGAATCGAATCGGTCAACCCCGCCGTCGAGGACACCTTCGGCTACACGCCCGAGGAACTGGTCGGCGAACCGGTGACGACGCTGATGTCCGAGGCGGTGGCCGAACGGCACATCGCCGCCTTCGAGCGCTACCTCGAAACCGGCGAGCGAACCCTCGAGTGGGAATACACCGAACTCGAAGGCCAACACCGCGACGGGTCGTCGATTCCACTCTCGGTCACCTTCGGCGAGGTGACCTACGAGGGCGAGCGGCTGTTCGTCGGCATCATCCGCGACATCACCGAACGGAAAGCACGCGAAACGGAACTCCAGCGGAAGGAACGCCGGTATCAGGCGGTGCTCAACGACCCCAACATCCGCGTGGGGTTGTTGGATACCGACGGGACCGTACAGGACGTCAACGAGACGGCACTGGGATACATCGAGCAGTCCTTCGAAGAGCTTCGCGACGAGCCGTTTTGGATGACACCGTGGTTCGCCCACTCGGAGACCGTACAGACGAAGGTCCGAGACTGGATCGACCGGGCGGCCGCCGGCGAGTACGTCGAGTACGAGATCGACCTCGAACACCCCAACGGCGACCCCTACACCGTCGAGGGCGTGTTCCGGCCGGTCACGAACGACGACGGCGAGGTCGTCTCGCTTCTCGTTTCGGACCGCGACATCACCGAGCAGAAGGAACACGAGCGCGAACTCGAATGGACGAACGCCGTCCTCTCGTCGCTTCTGGAGACGCTGCCCGTCGCGGTGCTGGCCGAAGACGAAGAACGGGAGGTGCTGGCGGCCAACCAGCGGCTGTTCGACCTCTTCGAGATGGACCGAACGCCGGAGGAGGCCATCGGGGCCGACTGTGAACGTATCGCCGAGGAGGTCAGCGACATGTTCGTCGACTCCGACGGCTTCGTCGAGCGCATCAACGAAGTCGTCGACGAGGGCGACGCCATGACCGACGAGGAGATAGCGGTTCGGGACGGCCGCACCTTCACGCGAAGCCACGTCCCGGTCGAACTGCCGGATGGGCCGGGGCATCTCTGGATGTATCGGGATATCACCGAACGGAAGGAGTACGAACAGCGACTCGAAGCGCTCAACGAGCGCGCCCAGAACCTGATCGGCGCCGAGTCTCGCGAGCGCGTCGCGGAGATCGGCGTCGAGGCCGCACGCGATGTGCTGGGGCTGGACACCAACGCCGTCCAGCTCGCGAACGACGAGCGGGACGCCCTAGAGCCGGCGGCGCGGACCGAAACCATCGACGAACTGGTCGGTGACCTACCGACGTTCACGCCGGGAGACAGCATCGCGTGGCGAGCCTACGAGGAGGGAGAGGCCCTCGCTATCGACGACGTCCACGACGATGCGGACGTGTACAACCCGGAGACCCCGATTCGTAGCGAACTGCATCTCCCGCTCGGCGAGCACGGTATCCTGATCGCCGGCTCGCTGACGCCGAACGCGTTCGACGAGGAGGACATCGCGCTCGGCCAGATTCTGGCCGGCAGTATCACGACGGCCTTCGAGCAGATCGAACGGACGGAGCAACTCCGGGCCCGCGAACGCGAACTGACCCGACAGAACGACCGGCTCGAGGAGTTCGCGAGCATCGTCTCTCACGACCTCCGGAACCCGCTGAGCGTCGCGTCGGGCCGCCTCGAGTTGGCACGGGAGGACTGCGACACGCCGCATCTCGAACCGGCCGAGCAAGCACTCGACCGGATGAACGCGCTCATCGACGACCTCCTCACGCTCGCCCGACAGGGCGACGTGGTCGGCGACCTCGAACCGGTCGCCCTCGAAGCAGTCGTACGCCAATGCTGGGAGAACGTCTCGACCGGCGACGCCGCGGTCCGAATCGAGACCGACCGCGTCGTGGCGGCGAGTCGGGGGCGCCTCCAGCAACTCCTCGAGAACCTCTTTCGGAACGCCCTCGAACACGGCGGCGAGGACGTGACGGTCACCGTCGGCGACCTCGACGGCGGGTTCTACGTCGAGGACGACGGGACCGGCATCCCGCCCGAGTCGCGGGAGGAGATCTTCGAAGCCGGATACTCGACGGGCGATGCGGGGACCGGCTTCGGTCTGAGCATCGTCAAACAAATCGTCGAGGCCCACGGCTGGGAGATTCGAGTCACCGAATCGGACGCCGGCGGGGCGCGGTTCGAGATATCGGGCGTCAGGTCGTCCTAGAGCCCCCAGCCGATGGCGATTCCGACGGTTGCGACGACGCCGAGCAACAACTGGAGTGGGCCGCCGACCCGAAGGAAATCCGAGAACTCGTAGCCGCCGGGCCCGTACACCATCAGGTTCGTCTGGTAGCCGACGGGCGTCATGAACGACGTCGCCGAGGCGAACATCACCGCCAGGAGGAACGCGAACTCGTTGGCACCGAGGCGGGCGGCGGCGTCGACGCCGACCGGAATCATGAGCACGGCCGTCGCGACCGGCGTGATGACGCTGGCCAGCAACCCGACGGCGGCATAGAGCACGAACAGCACGCCGAGAAGTGGGAGCACCTCCCCCGTCGCGACGATGAACTGCGCGACGGCGGCCGCACCACCGGTCGATTCGAGGGCGAGACCGAGCGGGATGACGCCGGCGAGCAGGAAGACGACGTTCCACGAGACCGCCCCGTAGGCGTCCGCGGTCGTCAGACAGCCGGTGACGACCATCGCGACGACGCCCGCGAGCGCGGCGATGACGATGGGCAGGACGTCCAGCGCCGCGAGTCCGACGACGCTCGCGAGGATGCCGACCGCCACGGGCGTCTTCGATGACAGCGGCGCCAGTTCCGCGATGTCGGTACTCGCCATGCGGTCGATGGCGCGCTCGTCGGCGACGAGGAGGTCCCCCGTGTCGGTGAAATAGCGAATCGACGCCGGCGTCGTCCGCACCAACAGCATGTCGCCGGCCTGAAGCGTCCGGTCTTTGAGGTCGGTTCTGAGGAGTTCGCCACCCCGGCGCACCGCGAGGACGCTCGTCTCGTGATACTCGTGTAAGCCGGTCTCGCCGACCGTCTCGCCGACGTATCGCGAATGGTCCGGTACGACCGCCTTCGCGAGCGTGCCGTCGGTCGCCGTCGCCTCGAAGGTGTCCTCGGTGACGGCCTCGCGGGACCGCTGGCCGAGGCCAGCCGCCTCCCGGAACCGGTTTACGGCTTGCAGCGAGCCGTGGACGACCAGCGTGTCCCCCGCTTCGAGGAGCCGGTCGGAATGTGGCCCGGCGTAGGCCCGGCCGTCGCGGCGGGCTTGCAGGAGTCGAACGTCGGGATACGCCTCGTCGAACGCCTCGACGGAGACGCCGACGGCCTCCGAAGTCTCTCGGACCTCCATGAACGTGAGGTAGTTATCGAGGTCGAACTCCGAGACCGGGTCGCTGTCGACCGGCACGCGCGCGGGCGTCAGTCGCCACCCGACGGTCAGCAGGTACGCGATGCCAACGGCCAATAGCACGGCGCCGAGGCCCGTGAACTCGAACATGCCGATGCCGTCGCGGCCGTCGATGAGAAGGCGGGCGAAGTCGCTGGCGACGATGTTCGTCGACGTCCCGATGAGCGTGAGCGTTCCGCCCAGAATCGCGGCATACGACAGCGGCAACAGGAGTTTCGACGGGCTCATGTCCGTCTTCTCGGCGAGGTCGGTGACCATCGGGATGAAGACGGCGACGACGGGCGTGTTGTTCACGAAGCCGGCGATTGGG
Source organism: Natronomonas amylolytica (assembly GCF_037031205.1). Classification (NCBI taxonomy): domain Archaea; kingdom Methanobacteriati; phylum Methanobacteriota; class Halobacteria; order Halobacteriales; family Natronomonadaceae; genus Natronomonas; species Natronomonas amylolytica. The sequence goes on from NZ_JAYEZM010000001.1 coordinate 380,574, forward strand.
CCGGTCGTACAGACGGTCGCGACGAGCGCGCGGAACTCCTTGCCGGCAGTGAAATCGGCGAGATAGATGCCGAGTCGCTCGACCAGCCCCGTGTTCTGGATGCCCGCGCTGAGCATGTACATCGCGATAATCGTCACCGTCGCGGGGTTGGCAAAGCCCGAGATAGCGGCCCGGGAGTCCACGCCGGTCCACGGTTCGAGGACGACGAGCGCGGCCACGACGCCGATGGCGGTAACGTCGTTGGGGACGATTTCGGTGAGGAAGGCCACCAGCACCGCGACGATGAGGAGGAACACGACGGTGGCGCCCGAAACCTCGAACACCGGCATGCACGTTCCGACTCGGGTCGCCCTCTTTACTGTTGTCCCACCACCAGCATGGATTGCTACGGTACAGGGGTTTATCCGTCTCATCCGACTACTCTCCAGCAATGCCGTCCCCGTTCGAGGTGTTGGAAATCGAGCCCGGAGCCGACGAGGAGACGGTCGAGCGGGCCTATCGCCAGCGAATCAAGGACGCCCATCCGGACCACGGTGGCTCACAGGAAGCGTTTCGCCGCGTCCGGCGGGCCTACGAAGCGATACAGAGCGGCGACGTCGACGCCGAACCGGAGCCGGAAGCGTCGCCGGAGCCCGACCCCGAACCCACCGTCGAGAAACCGCCCGAGGAGCGGCCCTCGCGCGTGGAGTATCTCGACTACGAGGTGCTGGCCGATTTCGACTGGTCGGTGACCGACGACGACCTCTTCGAGAAGGCCGCCGACGCGAACCTCGATACGCGTGATTACGGCCGGTTCCTCGTCGAACCCGGCGAGTTCCTGCTGGAGGCCGCCGAGGAACGCGGCTTCACGTGGCCCTTCGCCTGCCGGGGCGGCGCGTGTGCGAACTGCGCTGTCAAGGTCGTCGAGGGCGAACTCTCCCAGCCGGTCGACCACATCCTCTCGCCGGAACTCGTCGACCGGGGAATCCGACTCTCCTGTGTCGGCGAACCGCTCACCGAAGAACTCCGCATCGTCTACAACGTCAAGCACCTGCCGGAGTTGGAGGAACTGCGATTGCCACCGGGGCCGTTCAAACGGGCGAAGGCCGACGATTGAGACGGCGACCGCCTCCGTGAGCCCACGCTGTCGATGTGGCAGAGGTCTTCTCAGATACCGAAACCGCTGTGGCGGTATTTAGTCGAAGCAGTGACGACAGTATCACATGTACCTCCTGCAGAAGGGTGGGCTGTTCGTGTTGACTGCACTCGTCGTCGGGCTGGTGTTGCTGACGATATCGTATCTCGGCACGGTTCTGTGACGGTCAGCGGTCGGCCAGCGTCTGGACGCCGGTAATCTCGAATCGAGCGCCGCCCGCGGAGCTTTCGGCCGCCTCGATGTCCCAGCCGTGAGCCTCGGCGATGCTCTGGACGATAGCCAACCCGAGGCCGGTGCCGTCGTCGCCGGTCGTAAAGCCGGCCTCGAATATCTCGTCGCGTTTGTGCTTGGGGATGCCGGGGCCGTCGTCCTCGATGAAAAAGCCCCTGTCGTCGATCATGCCGACGCGGACGTGGGCGTCCTCGCCGCCGTGTTCGATGGCGTTCCGAAAGAGGTTCTCGAAGAGTCGTCGGACCCGCTCGCCGTCGGCGGTGATATCCGGCAACTCGCCGTAGTCGAGCTCGGCCCACATCTCGTCGACGCTGCTCCACGCGAGGCTGACGGTCTCCTCGAGGTCGACGCGTTCGAACTCGTCGACGTCCTTGCCCTGTCGGGCGAGCGTGAGCACCTCCTCGATGAGTTTCTCCATCCGTTCGAGGGACTCCTCGGCAGTCTCCAGTTGCTGTTCGTTATCGTCCTTGCCGCGAGCCATGCCGACGTTGCCGATGGCGACGTTGAGCGGGTTCCGAAGGTCGTGGCTGACGACGCTGGCGAAGGCCTCGAGTTGCTGATTGCGGCGTTCGAGTTGCTCGCGTTTCTCGTGTTCGTCGCTCCGGTCGGCGAGCACGAGGACGTAGCCGAGGAGGGTGTCGCCGTCCTGTACCGCGGTGAGGGTCCCTCGACCGTGGAACGTCTCGCCGTTTGCTCGTCGGAACTCGTCTTCGAACTCGACGGCGTCGGTCCGGAGGGCGCGCTGGAGGTCCTGTTTCGGCTCGCGGTCGCTGTGTTCCGGATAGAGGGCGTCGAGGCGCGCGCCGACGACGTCCTCGGGGGCGAAGCCGGTGAGGTCGGCCGCGCCGTCGCTCCACTCGTCGATGTAGCCTTCGGGGTCGAGACGGGCGACGACGAACCCGCGGGCCGCATCCAGCGTCCGCTCGGCGCGGTCGGCGCGGGCCTCGAGATTCCGAACCGTGTTCCGGCGGCGGGTATCGACGAAGGCGGCGATAGCGCCGCCCGCGGCGCCGACCGACGCGACCGTCGCGAGAATCAAAAGCGGGTCCAGCGAGGCATCGAACACGCGCGTCCGGAGCAGTACGACGTCCGCCGAGAGTCCGACGGCAAGGGCCCCGACAGCGGTCCACAGGAGAACGCGTCCCGAATCCGCCGCCAAGCCCCGGACTCGGACGCCGAGCGCCAGCAGGAACCCCCCGGAGAGGAACACGGGAGTCAGCGCCAGTACCAGCATCGGGTCGAGCGTCTCGGCGACGTAGGCCCGTTGGCCGGCGATGCCGATGGCCCCGATACCACAGAGCACCAACAGCGGCCCGGCCGGCACTGCGTCAGCGAATCGTCCCATCGGGCGAGTCTGTGTCCGCGTCCGGTATAATCTCTCGCATCGACACGATTCCGGACAACGGGCGTCGGCCGCAAGCGCTTTCTCGGCGGCCGTATCACGGCAGGGTATGGTCACTTCGGTCGAGGCGGCAGCCATGCTGGCTGCCGCCCTCATGGGTGGGCTCGTCGCCCGGTTGGCGGTTCCGACCCGCAGGACCGTCCTCGCCGCCGGCCCGTGGACCGTCACCGCCGCGCTCGCCGTCGTCGCCGCGCGCATGGGCGCCTACGACGCGCTCGCGGTCGAGATATCCTCTCGAGCCGTCATCGCCGCCGTCGCCGCACTCGCGACCGGGAGTTGGGCCGGAAGCATCCATCTGGCCGACCTGCGCGGACTCGCCTATCGGGACCGGTATCTGGCCGCGACGGGCAGTGCGGCCGCCGTCATCCTCGGCGGGGCGGTCCTGTTTCAGGCCGATTTCCCGCCGCTGCGACTCGCCTGGTTCGTCATCGCGCCGACCGCCGCCGCGTTGCTCGCGGCCGTCGGTTACTTCCTCCTCGGGTTGGTCTACACCGACGCCCTCGCCGAACTCCGATTGGCCGGCCTCTATACGCTCGGAGCCATCGCCCTCGACGGCGTCGCCTCGGCGGTCGTCGTCGAGCAGTTGGGCGGGACGCGAACCGGACTGGTGACGACGGCCCTCGACTGGCTGGCGGGGATGGCCGGCGTCGACCCGTTCCTGTGGGCGTTGCTGCCCGGGCACGTCGTCGTCGGCATGGCGTTCGTCGGCGCCTGTGGCTGGGCGAGCAAACGGAGTCACGCGGTCGGCCTGCTCGTTGCGCTTCTCGGCTCTATCGCCGTGCTGTGGGCGGCGGCCGTGTTGCTGGTAGCCACCGTGCTTCTCGGATAGCTTCTTATCACACCGCACTCAACGGGACCTGTGAGCAGTTACATCCGTGACCCCGTCGGGACCGGCGTGGCCGTCCTCATCGGCATCGTCTTCGGCGTTACGCTCGCGGCACCGATGCTTCCCACCCACCTCTCGCTGGGGCTGGAGGTCGGCGGCGACCGCATCACCGCGTTGCTCGTGTTGGGGACGCTCGGCCTCGTCGCCGTCCCCGTCGGCGTGTTCCTGCTGTACCTCCTGATTTCCCGGATGGAGTAGCGAAATAATACTTCCCGAATATCCGTCCCATCCCCGAGTAGGATGCGTTATCAAGGGGTTCGTTCGAGCGATTTCGATAATTATATCCGAAGATTTTTGCTCGTGTAATTAGTAGCCGCAACAGCAAGTCGGGAATCGGCAAGCGGTGGGGATGCACCCGCTTCCCGCTTGTTGGGGAGGACCTATGGTCGAAGAAGGAACCATCACCTGTACATGCGGTTCGCTGGTCGCATTCGACGCCAACGACGACAGAGTCTACTGTGACTGCGGTGCCAACTACATCGTCACGATAACCCAGATAAAGTCGCCGTCGGACGACTGACGGCGTCTCACCGCGCCCCAACTCGGGGTGCGTTTCGACGACTCGCTAGCCGGCGGTTCGGATATTCGAGTCGACAGTCGATGTCACGCCCGCGGAGGCGGGGTCGCGGCCGAAGCGCCGCGGCCCGCCGGAGCGTGCAGAAAGTGGCTTACAGGTAGTCCTCGATGTGGTCGACGACTTCGTTGGGGGTGTCGCCGACGGGGACGCCCGCGTCGTTGAGGGCGTCGATCTTGGACTGGGCGGTGCCGGTGCCGGACCCGGAGACGATGGCGCCGGCGTGGCCCATGCGCTTGCCCGGCGGTGCGGTGCGGCCGGCGATGAAGCCGGCGACGGGCGTGTCCATGTTGGCGCCGATGAACTCGGCGGCCTCTTCCTCGTCCTCGCCACCGATTTCGCCGCACATGACGACGGCCTCGGTGTCGGGGTCCTGCTCGAACATGTCGAGGGCGTCGACGAAGTCGGTGCCGATGATGGGGTCGCCACCGATGCCGACGGCGGTGGTCTGACCGATACCGCGGCTGGTGAGGGTGTCGACGACCTGGTAGGTCAGCGTCCCCGAGCGGGAGACGAGGCCGACGTTACCGGACTCGAAGATGTTGCCCGGCAGGATGCCGAGTTTGGCTTCGCCGGGGGTGATGAGGCCGGGGCAGTTGGGCCCGACGAGGTGGGTGTCGGTCTCCTTGAGTTTGCGGTAGACCTTCGCCATGTCCTGCTGGGGGATGCCCTCGGTGATGGCGACGACGAGGTCGACGGGCGAATCGAGCGCCTCGAAGAGGGCGTCCGCGGCGAAGGCCGGGGGGACGAAGACGACCGAGGCGTCGGCGTCCTCCTCGCGTGCGGCCTTGTGGACGGTGTCGTAAACGGGGACGCCGGCGACTTCCTGACCGCCGCGACCGGGGACGGCGCCGGCGACGACGTTGGTCCCGTACTCCATCATCTGGGAGGTGTGGAACTTCCCTTCCCCGCCAGTGATGCCCTGTACCACGACGCGCGTGTCGTTGTCGACTAGGATACTCATGTCAGTTCGCCTCCTCATCGGCGTATTCGACCGCACGCTGGACGGCGTCTTCCAGCGTCTTTTCGACGGTCACGAGGTCGGTGTTCAGGATTTCCATGCCTTCCTCGGCGTTGGTGCCGGCGAGGCGGACGACGACCTTCTTCGGAATCTCGTCGAAGCTTTCGAGGGCTTCGTTGATACCGCGGGCGACCTCGTCGCCACGGGTGATGCCGCCGAAGATGTTGAAGACGACCGCGTCGACGTTCTCGTCGGAGAAGACCATGTCGAGCGCGTTGGCGACGCGGTCGGCCTTGGCGCCGCCGCCGATGTCGAGGAAGTTGGCGGGTTCGCCGCCGTAGTAGTCGACGAGGTCCAGCGTCGTCATGACGAGACCCGCGCCGTTGCCGATGATGCCGGTGTTACCCGAGAGGCGGACGTAGTCGAAGCCGTACTCGTTGGCCTTGGCTTCGAGTTCGTCCTCCGCGGCTTCCTCCTCCATCTCCGCGAGGTCGGGATGTCGGAAGAGCGCGTCCTCGTCGATGTTCATCACCGCGTCGGCGGCGATGACCTCGTCGTCCGAGGTGACCATCAGCGGGTTGACCTCGATTTCGGTCGCGTCCTTGTCCTCCCAGAGGTCGTAGAGCTGGGTCAGGATGGAGGCGACGTCGTTGGCGACCTCGCGGTCGACGCCGGCATCGTAGACGGCCTTCCGGGCCTGATAGGGGTGCATGCCGAAGGCGGGGTCGATGTGTTCCCGAACGATGGCGTCGGGGTCCTCCTCGGCGACCTCCTCGATGTTGACGCCGCCGCGGGTCGAGACCATCGCGACGGGCTTGCCGACGGTCCGGTCCATCGTCACGCCGACGTAGAGTTCGTTCGTGAAGTCGACGGCGGCCTCGACGAGCACGCGGTCGACGTGCAGTCCCTTGAGGTCCATTCCGAGGATATCGTCGGCGGCCTCGCGGGCCTCGTCGGCGTCGTCGACGAGTTTGATACCGCCCGCTTTCCCGCGGCCGCCCACCTGTACCTGCGCCTTGATCGCGACGGGGTAGCCGATCTCCTCGGCCGCCTCGACCGCCTCGTCGACGGTCGATGCGAGCGTGGAATCCGGAACCGGAATTCCGGCATCGGCGAAGACTCCCTTCGCTTGATACTCGTGTAGCTTCATCCACCTGAGTTGGCGTCCGGCATGCGCTTAAAACGTGTCATATACTGCCGCATCCGTGATAACACGGCGCACACAGAGGGATTACTCGGAGAACGAGGCGTCGTTCGACCTGACGTCCCAGTGGTCCGCGATGATGCCGTCGACGCCGAGTTCGGCGAGGCGCTCGGCCTCATTTCGGGTGCGCACCGTCCAGACGTTGACGCTCAGGCCCTGCCGGTGTGCCGCGCCGACCAGTCGCTCGGTGCAGGCGTCGACGGACGGGTGGACGTACTCACAACCGAGGTCGCGTGCGGCCCGGACGGCGTCGTCCCCGTCGTCGGTGATGAGCGCCCGCGGCACGTCGGGGGCGGCGGCCCGACAGTCGGCGAGTTCGTCCGGCAGGAACGAGGAGACGAGCGTCTGAGGGTGGAGCGAGGCCATCCGCGTCAGTGCATCGACCGCGATGCCGGGTTCCTTGAGTTCGACGTTGACGCCGATGTGGTTGGGGACGGCACGAAGGACCGCCGAGAGGGTCGGGACGCCTTCCCCGGTTCCGAGAACGTCGAGCGCGCGAAGTTCGTCGATGGTGTGGTCGGCAACGGCCCCGGAGCCGTCGGTCACGCGGTCGACGGTCGCGTCGTGTATCACGACGAGTTCGCCGCTTTTGCACCGCCGAACGTCGATTTCGATCTCGTCGGCGTACTCGGTCGCCTCCTCGACCGCCCGGCGGGTGTTCTCCGGGAGCGCCCCCGCGAAACCACGGTGGGCGATGAGTCGCATATCTCCCCCTGAACGATTGCCGAATAAGTGCCTGTCGTATGGCGTTTGATTATATTATAAAAAGGGTTGCCACGCGGTGGAAGTAGAGCGGTCGGCGTCGCTCGAAATCGAACCCTTGGCACACCAGCGTCGAATAGTGTCAGTTATCCCTATTCGCTGTTGGTCTCCGATAGGAATGTCAGACAGAGAGACGTGGGCGACGCGACTCGGATTCATACTCGCATCGGTCGGTTCGGCCGTCGGCCTCGGGAACATCTGGCGGTTCCCCTATCAGACGGCCGAGTTCGGCGGGGCGGCGTTCCTCGTCGTCTACCTGATTGCCGTACTGATCATCGGTCTCCCGGCTATACTCGCGGAGTTCGTCATCGGACGCCGGGCGGGGCTGAGTGCCATCGACGCCTTCGACGAACTCGGCTTTCCCGGCTGGCGGGCCGTGGGCGCGCTGGGCGTCTTCGCCGGCTTCTGGACGCTGTCGTACTACAGCGTCGTCGGCGGCTGGGTGTTCCGGTACATCATCGATAGCGTCACGGGCGCGTACCTCTCGTCGCCCGGCGAGCACTTCCTTGCCGTCTCCGCCGGCTCCGAGGCCATCGCCTTCCACGCGGTCTTCATGGCCGTGACGATTGGTATCGTAGCCTTCGGTATCCGGGGCGGCATCGAACGCGCTACGCGCGTGATGGTCCCCAGCATCGTCGTGCTGCTGGTCGGGCTTGCCGTCTACGCGTTCACGATTCCCGGCTCCGGCGCCGGCTACGAGTACTTCCTCCAGCCCGACTTCTCCGCCATCGCCGATAATTATCAGGCGGTCGTCCCGGCCGCGGTCGGACAGGCGCTGTTCTCGCTGTCCATCGGGTTCTCGGTGATGATCACCTACGCCTCCTACATCGGCGACGACGAGGACATGTTCGTCGACAGCGGCGCCATCGCGGTGACCAACACCTTCGTCGGCATCACCGCCGGCCTCGTCGTCTTCCCGCTTTTGGCCGTGCAGGGCGGCGACTACGGGTCGGCCGGTGCGGGCGCCGTCTTCGTGTCGGTACCGACCGCGCTCTCGGAGGTGCCGTTCGGCGCCGCCGTCGGGTTCGTCTTCTTCCTCATCGTGGCCGTCGCGGCGCTGTCCTCGGCCATCTCGCTGCTCGAAGTCGTCGTCTCGCATCTGGTTGACACCTACGACTTCGAGCGCAAGCGGACGACCCTCCTGCTCGGGACCCTCATCTTCCTGCTCGGCGTCCCCTCGGCGATGGACACCGCGTGGCTGACGTGGTTCGACAACATCGGCGTGAACCTGCTCGTCCCGTCGACGGTCCTCCTGGTCGTCGTCTTCGTGGGCTGGGTGCTCGCCGACGACGCGGTCGCCGAAATCCGGAAGGGAACCGACACCTTCGCGAGTATCGGGCCGGTCTGGCTGTGGTCCGTCCGGACGGTCGTCTTCCTCGCCGTTCTCGGCACGCTGGCGCTGAGCGTCTTCGAGTTGACCGGCGCCCCGCTGTAGGCGGGTTTGGGGGAACCCCCTCGTCTATCCGATAGCGGAACGCCTTTTTCGTTGCTGTCCGTTCCCCGAGCAAGGCGGCCACTATGACGATGGATGACAAGATAGAGGAGTTACGCGAGAAGAAGCGCGAGGCCGAGAAAGGTGGCGGCGAGGAACGCATCCAAGCCCAGCACGACAAGGGCAAGATGACTGCCCGCGAGCGCATCGAGTACTTCCTCGATGACGGCACCTTTCAGGAGTTCGACCAACTGAAAACACACCGGTCGACGAACTTCGACATGGACGAAGACCAGCCCTACGGCGACGGCGTCGTCACCGGCTACGGCGACGTCGACGGCCGGAAGGTCTTCGTCTTCGCCCACGACTTCACCGTCTTCGGCGGCTCGCTCGGCGAGGCCTTCGCCGAGAAAGTCTGCAAGGTCATGGACCGCGCCATCGAAACCGGCGCGCCCATCATCGGCCTGAACGATTCGGCGGGCGCCCGGATTCAGGAAGGCATCGACTCGCTGGCAGGATACGCGGATATCTTCCACCGCAACCAGAAGGCCTCCGGCGTCGTCCCGCAGATTTCGGCCATCATGGGCCCGTGCGCTGGCGGCGCGGTCTACTCGCCCGCCATCACGGACTTCATCTTCATGGTCCAGGACACCAGCCACATGTTCATCACCGGCCCCGACGTCATCGAGACGGTCACCGGTGAGGAGGTCGGCTTCGAGGAACTCGGCGGGGCCTCGACCCATACGAATGAGACTGGCGTGTCCCAGTTCGCCGAACTCGACGAGGAAACCGCCCTCGACGACATCCGACGCCTCTTGTCGTATCTCCCCTCGAACAACGTCGAGGACCCGCCGCGGGTCGAACCGTGGGACGACCCCGACCGCCGCGACGAGGAACTGCAGGACATCGTGCCCGCCGAACCGCAGAAACCCTACGACATCGTCGACGTCATCGACCGCGTCGTCGACGAGGACTCCTTCTTCGAGGTCGCCGAGGGCTACGCCCGCAACCTCGTCACCGGGTTCGGCCGCCTCGACGGCCGCTCGGTCGGCGTCGTCGCCAACCAGCCCCGCGTCAACGCCGGCACGCTGGACATCGACTCCTCGCTGAAGGGCTCGCGGTTCGTCCGCTTCTGTGACGCCTTCAACATCCCCATCGTCACCTTCGTCGACGTGCCCGGCTTCATGCCCGGCACCGACCAAGAGCACAACGGCATCATCAAACACGGCGCGAAACTGCTCTACGCCTACAGCGAAGCAACCGTCCCGCTCCTGACGGTCATCACGCGGAAGGCCTACGGCGGCGCCTACGACGTCATGGCCTCGAAGCACCTCGAAGCCGACGTCAATTACGCGTGGCCGACGGCTGAAATCGCGGTCATGGGCCCGCGCGGCGCGGTCAACATCCTCTACGACGACGAACTCGAAGCCGCCGACGACGTCGAGGAACGACGCCAGCAACTCATCGACGAGTACCGCGATGCCTTCGCCAACCCGTATACGGCCGCCGAGCGTGGCTTCGTCGACGACGTGCTCGAACCGCAGGAGACGCGACCGCGGCTCATCAACGACCTCGAGATGCTCGAATCCAAGCGCAAGGACCAGCCGGACCGCAAACACGGCAACATCCCGCTGTGACGATGCGGCTCGACATCCCCGACGACGCCGACGACGAGGAGGCCGCCGCCATCGCCGCCGTCGTCCGGTCACACATGCGCGCACAGGAGGAAGCCGCCGCCGAGGACGACGACGTCGAACCCGAGTGGGCCGGCAACCGCTGGCGCTTTACCGGCCGCGTCAACTCCCTGCAGAACCGCACCGTTCGGGTGCCGACCGACGCCCCCCGAGACGCCTGGAGCGCGGCGGGCCGAACCGACCGCTACTGAGCGGCGGTCTTCGTCAATCCCTTTTCGTCGATTCGTCTACGCACCCCAGCGAAAACTCTCCCGGAGTTGTCAATTGTGAGAATCGATAGAATGACGTATGCGCCGTGATTTTCTCCGCACAGCATGTTCGACAAGGTACTCGTTGCCAACCGAGGTGAAATCGCGGTGCGCGTCATGCGTGCCTGCGATGACCTCGGTGTGGACACCGTCGCGGTCTACAGCGATGCGGACAAACACGGCGGCCACGTCCGGTACGCTGACGAAGCGTACAACATCGGGCCGGCCCGCGCAGCCGATTCGTATCTCGACCACGAGGCCGTCATCGAGGCCGCCGAGAAAGCCGACGCCGACGCCATCCACCCCGGCTATGGTTTCCTCGCGGAGAACGCCGAATTCGCCGGCAAGGTCGAAGCCCACGACGACATCACGTGGGTCGGCCCGTCGGCCGAATCGATGGAACAGGCCGGCGAGAAGACCAAAGCCCGCAGAATCATGAACGAGGCCAACGTCCCCATTGTCCCCGGGACCACCGACCCCGTCACCACCGTCGACGAGGTCCACGAGTTCGGCGACGAACACGGCTATCCCATCGCCATCAAGGCCGAAGGCGGCGGCGGCGGCCGCGGCATGAAGATCGTCCGCGACCCCGAGGAAGCCGAAGAACAGCTCGAAACCGCCAAACGCGAGGGCGAAGCCTACTTCGACAACGACTCGGTCTATCTCGAACGCTATCTGGAGAGCCCCCGCCACATCGAGGTCCAGATTCTCGCTGACGAACACGGCAACGTCCGCCATCTCGGCGAGCGTGACTGCTCGCTGCAGCGCCGCCACCAGAAGGTCATCGAGGAGGGCCCCTCGCCCGCCCTCTCGGACGACCTCCGCGAGAAAATCGGCGAGGCCGCCCGCCGCGGCGCCGACGCCGCCGACTACTACAACGCCGGCACCTTCGAGTTCCTCGTCGAAGAGGAAGAGCGCGCGGACGGCGAACTCCTCGGCCCCGACGCGAACTTCTACTTCCTCGAAGTCAACACCCGCATTCAGGTCGAACACACCGTCACCGAGGAACTGACGGGTATCGACATCGTCAAATGGCAACTCCGCATCGCCGACGGCGAGGAACTCGACTTCTCGCAGGACGACGTCGAACTCGACGGCCACGCCGTCGAATTCCGCATCAACGCCGAGACCGCCCCCGACGACTTCGCGCCCGCGAAGGGCGGCACACTCGAAACCTACGACCCGCCGGGCGGCATCGGCGTCCGCCTCGACGATGCGCTCCGGCAGGGCGACGACCTCGTGACCGACTACGATTCGATGATCGCCAAACTCATCGTCCACGGGGGGGACCGCGAGGAGTGTCTCGCCCGCTCGGACCGCGCGCTCGCCGAATACGACATCGAGGGCATCCCGACCATCATCCCGTTCCACCGGCTGATGCTCCGGGACGACGAGTTCACCGCCGGCACCCACACCACGAAATATCTCGACCACGAACTCGAACAGGACCGCCTCGAAGACGCCCAGGAGAAATGGGGCACCGGCGACGTCGAATCCGCCAGCGAGGAGGACGTCGTCGAACGGGAGTTCACCGTCGAGGTCAACGGCAAGCGCTTCGAGGTCGAACTCGAAGAGCGCGCCGAGTTCGCCGCCGAACGCCCCTCCGCGCCCGGCCCCTCGGGCGGCGGCAGCAGTAGTGGCGGCAGCGGTGGCGGTGGGGGCGGCGGTGGCGGGTCCGCACCCGCCGTCTCCGCTGAAGGCGAGGTCGTCAGCGCCGAGATGCAGGGCACCATCCTCGAGGTCAACGTCGCCGAGGGCGACACCGTCGAAGCCGGTGACGTCATCTGCGTCCTCGAAGCCATGAAGATGGAAAACGACGTCGTCGCCGAGGTCGGCGGCACCGTCGCCGAAGTCGCCGTCGCCGAAGGCGACAGCGTCGACCAGGGCGACCCGCTGGTCGTTCTGGACTAGATTCGGCTCACCTCTTTTTAAGAAGGGTCGGAGGACTCCCAGGACCTTACGTCGTCACACCAGATACCCGAACTCCCGCGCGATGACCCGAGCTTTCAGCACGAAGAACCCGCTGGCGATGAGGGCGAAGCCGACGACCATCGTGATCGTCAGTCCCTCGCCAAGCAGGACGATGCCGCCGATGGTGGCGAAGACGGGGACGACGTAGGAGACGAGGTTGATCTCCAGCGGCCCGAACCGCTCCAGCAGCGTGAAGTAGATGACGTAGGCGAGGGCGCTGGCGAGGACGCCGAGATAGAGGATGGCGACGATGCTGACCGGCGACAGGCGGACGCTGGCGACCGGTTCGCCAGCCCCGAGACTGCCGGCATGGAGGAACACCCCGCCGAGAATCATCGCCCACGCGGTCATCGGCGCGATATCCATGGAGGGACTTCGCGTCCGAAGGAGCACGCTCCCGAGGGCGACGCTGGCGGCGGCGGCGACGACGAACCCGATGCCGAGAAGTTCCGAGCCGAGGAGGTTCGAGGGGTCGGGTCGGGCGATGACGCCGACCCCAGCGAGACCGATGAGGACGCCGACCATGCGCCGGCCGGTCAGCGGTTCTGCCGGGAGGAAGACCGCCGCGAAGCCAGTGGTCAGGATGGGGATGAGCGCATAGAGGATGGAGGCGATGCCGCTCGGGATGGTCTGTTGGCCGACGAAAAGCAGGCTGTTGCCGGCGATGAGGAACGCGCCCGCGATGAGGATGGCGATGCCGTCCTCGCGGGTGTCGGGCCGCCACGCGACGCCGCGGACGACGAGAAACGCGAGCAACAGCACGCCACCGACGTCGTATCTGAACGCGGCGAAAAGCAGCGGCGGCAGCGTTTCGAGGCCGGCCGAGATGGCGGGGAAGGAAAGCCCCCACAGCGCCGAGAGGGCGACGAAAAGTCCGAGGTCACGTCCGATTCTCATTGGTCGATTCTCGAATGGGGAGGGTATAGTAGCAACGCACCAACCCGGAGGCGGACGGTCACTCACAGGCCATCCAAAACCCCATGCCGTTCGGCGAACAGTCGCCGGTATGCGCGAACACATCGTCGGCCGGTCGCGGCGCCTGACGGGCTATTTCTGCGGCATCGCGTTCGGATTGGCCGTCCTCGTCGCGGGGCTGGAAGCCGCACGCGTGCAGTTTCTCGGAGAATTCGGCGGTGCCACACTCTACGGTTATGCGGCCATCGGCCTGCTGGGTGGCCTCGTACTGTCGTTCGTCGCCGGCTATCTGAACGGCAGCATCCTCGCCAGTTGGGCCGGCGGCTTCGTGCCGGCCGCCGCTCGCATCGGGCCGCCGCTCGCCGACGGCGCGCTGCGCGATGCGGCGACCGCCCTCGTCGGGTCGGCGGGCGGCGCCGTACTGCTCGGGACGGTCGGCTTCGTCGCCGCCGTCGAGAAGCATCGCCACGACAGTCGGACGGCGGAGTTGCCGGAGCCGCCGTCACGATTTGCGTTGCTGCAACTCGTCGCGCTGGCGGTGTTTCTCGGGACGACGCTGCTGGTGCTGTCGCTATTCCTGTGAGCTGCGGCACGAACCGCGGATACCGTCGGGGTTATGCGTCCGGCCGACGCCCCATCGATATGGCGATTCTGCACACCTGCCTGAACGTGGCCGACGCCGACCGCGCCGTCGACTGGTACACCGCGAACCTCGACTTCGAGGAATCGTGGGGCTTCGAGACGCCCGACGGCGAAACGGTCAACCGCTACGTCGCCGACGAAAACGGCGTCGAACTCCAGTTGTCGGACACCGACGGACAGACGCCCGCCGATGAGGGCGACCTCTGGGACCACCTCGCCGTCAAGGTCGACGATGTCGACGCTACCTTCGAGGAAATCGACGACCACGGCGTCGTCAAGGAACCCGCCGACCAGCCCGCCGCCGGCGCCCGAACCGCCTTTATCAAGGACCCCGACGGTCACGTCATCGAACTCATCGAACCGCTCGACGACTAAGCGGGGTCGCTCGGAACGACGTACACGGGTTCGTCGACTCGCGACAGCACTGCACGCGTCGTCGACCCGATGGTAGAGAGTCCACCCTCCCGTGCCGGGCCCATGATTATCTCGTCGACGTCGTTCTCGCGGGCGAAGGTGACGATTTCTCGCGCGGGCTCGCCGTCACGGCGGAACGTGCGGACCTCGGTCACATCGGCGAGTCGAACCTGCGCGAGGTCGAGAGCAGCCTCGCGGTCGTCCGATTCGTCCGGTACGTCGACGGTCAGCACGTTGACCCGGTCGCCGGCTTCCAGTTTGTCGCGGAGGTAGTCACAGGCCGATTCGGTCGTCCGTTCGGACGCCGTCGCGACGAGGTACTGGGTCACTATCGGGGGTTGGACGACCGGGGGTTAATCGCTTTCCCCCATTTCGACTCGGTTCCGAAGCGGGCGGCCATCGGCCAGTCGGCGAACGTTGTCGGCGACGATATCCGCCAGTCGGTCGTAGTAGGCGGGCGTCGCGCCGGCCGTATGCGGCGTTATCAACACGTCGTCGAATCCCCACAGCGGGTGGTCGTCCGGCAGCGGTTCGGGGTCGGTGACGTCGAGTGCCGCGCCGCCGAGCCGACCACGCCGGAGCGTCCGAACGAGCGCATCGGTGTCGACGACGGCACCGCGGGCGATATTGACGAGGACGGCATCGGGCGATAGGGTCCCGAACTCCGCCTCGCCGATGAGCCCACGCGTCTCCTCGGTCAGCGGACAGCACAACACGAGGTAGTCGGTCCGGGCCAGCGCCTCGTGAAGGTCCGGTTGGCCGAACACCTCGTCGGTCGGGCCGCCCTGCTCGGGTCTTCGACGCACGCCGAGGGTGTCGACGTCGAAGGCACCGAGGCGCTCGGCGATAGCGGTCCCGATAGCACCGAGGCCGACGATGGCGGCAGTCGACCCGGCGAGTTCGCCGGGTGAAAGCGTTTGCCACGTCTCGGCGCGACTCGCCTCGTGGAATCCCCGGGAGAACGTGAGCATCGCGCCGATGGCGTGCTCGGCGGCGTTCGGTGCGTGGACGCCCGCGGCGTTGGTGAGTTCGACGTCGGCCTCGGCGAGGGCCTCAAGCGGGAGGTGTCCGTACCCGGCGTACGCACACGCGAACAGGTCGAGGCCCTCGGCCCGTTCGAGTAGGTCGGCGTCGATTCGCGGCCCCGTCACCACGTCGGCGTCGGCGATGGCTCGACGCTCCTCGGCCGGCGTTTCGGCGTGCCGCACCGTGTGGTCGTCGAGCCGTGCCCGGAGCGCGGCCGCGTACTCCTCGGCGTCGTGGCGATGAACGCCTTCCCGAAGGACGAGCAGGTTCATATCGGTCGTTCGACGGCCGGTCATATCAACCTCCGCGGCTCATAGCGAGGGCGGCACCACGACCACGGGCACGTCGGCGCCCTCGACGATGCGTCGAGCGGTACTGCCCATCGCCGGACCAGCGCCGTCGGTCCCCGCGTGTGGGCCGATGGCGATGGTATCGGCGTTCCGCTCGGTGGCGGCCGCGAGGATTGCGCTCGCGGGGTCGCCATCGCTATCCAGCCGCTCGGTCGTGACGTCGGCGTAGCCGAGCAGTCGGGCGTTCGCGACGTTGAGGGCGTCGGCGGCGTCCCGGGTATCGGCATCCGGTACCGTGACGACGGCGACGCTGTCGCCGCCATCGAGGCAGTCTTCGAGGAAGTCGCACGCGGCGGCCGTGGTATGGACCGAATCGGTGGCGACGAGGTACTGCATAGCGACACCTCGGCCGGCCAGCCCTCGAAGCTTCGGGTCGGCGCGAAACGCGGCCCTTACCAACAGCCAGCGCGACGACCCGATAATGACGAGTCGCCGGCAGTGGACGGCCCTGAGCGTCGCCACGTTCGCACGCTTCGCCGGGGCCATCCTCATGGGGACGGTGCTGGCAGTCATCGTCGAGGAACGCGCCTCGGCCTTCGCGGCGGGGATGGTCGGCACCGCCTACTACGCGGGCCTGATGTTCTTCTCGCCGTTCTGGGGCGCGCTGGCGGATATCTCCGGTCGACGCCGCCTCGTGTTGGTCGTGACCGGCATCGGCGGCGTCCTCGCGGTCCTCCCGCTGCTCGTCGTCGATACCGTTTCGGTCGCTATCGGTGCTCGGGGAATCTATGCCGCCTTCCTCGCCGGCTTCGCACCCGTCGCCTTGGCCATCGTCAGCCACCACGGCGGCACGACGGGACGGGGCCGCTCCATCGGCATCTTCAACAGCGCCCGCTCCGGCGGGTTCGCGGTCGGCTACGTCGTATCGGGCGCCCTGCTGGAGTACGTCACGCCCGTCGACATCTACTGGGCCATCGCCGCGGTCACGTTCGTCTCGACGGTCGCGGTGCTTTTCGTCTCCGACCCGACGCCGAACCCGGACCGCCAACCGACCGCCAGCGAACTGCTCGCCGAAACGCGCCGCCGGCTGTTTCCGGCCCCCGACGAGCGCGGCCACCTCACGCGGAACGGCCTGCTGTGGCTCTACGTCGCCGTCGCGCTCCGGAACGTCGCCGTCCTCGGCATCATGGCCATCATGGCGCCGTACCTCGTCGCCGTCGTCGGCGTCACGCAGGTCGCGATGGGCATCCTCCTCGCGTTCAATCACGGCTCGCAGGTCGTCTTCATGTACTGGCTCGGCGTGGTCGCCGACCACATCGGTCGCAAACCGCTCGTGGTCGTCGGCATGGGCGGCAGTGCCGTCTTCGCGGTCATGGCCGCCGGCCTGACGCTGCTTCCGTCCGGCCTCCCGCAGATCGCCTTCGGCGTCCTCACCTTCGTCGTGCTGGGCGCGTCCTTCTCGGCGATGACCATCGGCGGCCTCGCCTTCATCAGCGACGTGGCGCCGGTCGAGCGGGAATCCGAACTGATGGGCATCCGCGAGACGGCGAAGGGCATCGGCGGCGTCATCGGCCCCGCACTCGTCGGCGCCGGGGCCACCCTCTTTACTTACGAGGTCGCCTTCGCGGGCGCGAGCCTCGTCGGCTTCGCCGCGACGGCCATCGTCGCGTGGGGGCTGGTCGAAACCTACGACGCCGACACCGACACCGTCGTCGTCGACTGACCATCGACGGGAGTCCAAGGGTGTTTTGCCGCGGCCGCCCAACCCGGGGATATGAAAGTCCGCGGCCAACGGGAGTGCAAGGAGTGTGGGACGCGGTGGTCCTACTACGAGACCGGCGAGGTGGCCTGCCCGAACTGCGGCAGCCTCCACAGCGTCGGCGTCGACGAGGACCGCTCTCTCCACACTGCGGCCCCAAAGACGCTCGACCTCACGCCGATTCGGAACGACATCGACGACGACCCGGTCCGTCGACTCGCCGAACGGGCGACCGAGCGCGCCAAGGAGTACACCGCCGGCTACGGCTTCATCGACGCCGGCACCCTCCAGCCGCTCGACGACACGTACCTCGCCGCGATGGAACTCCGCCACGTCGCCGGCGAACTCGCCCGGAAGACGAGCGCCACCGACGACGAGGAGTGGTACTTCACGCAACTGCTGAACGCCGACGAGGGCGAACGGCCGGCCCCCGAGGAAGTTCCGGATACCCTGCGAGCCCTCTCCGGGTTGGCCGACGCCAACGCCGTCGAGGAGTACCGCTCGGACCTCCGAACCTACCTCGACGAGCATCCGGACCCCGCGGTCCAGCGAGTGATGGAACGACTCGCCGACCACACCAAGCGCGTCCGCGCGCTCGATGGGGACGTCCCGCCACGGGAGGCCGAAACGCTCGTGGCCGCGACTCGCGACATCGGCCGCTATCTCGCAGAAGGCGACGAAAGCGCGCTCGCAGGGGCCGAGAGCCGACTCGATAGCCTCGCCTGAGACCGCGACTTACGCCGTATACTCGGCCGCGAGCCGTTCGACCAGCTCCCGGTCGAAGGTGTTCTCCGGCACATCGCGAAGCCACGCCACCTCATCGATTCCGGGTTCGGGGTCGAACGACGGGTCTGCCTCGGCCGGTTCGCCGACGAACGTCGCGAAGTAGAACTCGTAGGCGTCGCCCGATACCTCGTCGACGAACGTCTGTTCGGCGATGGCGCCGAGGCCGGTCACCTCGACCGAGAGGCCCGTCTCCTCCAGTACCTCTCGCCGTGCGGCAACGGCAGGCGATTCGCCGGCTTCGACTCGCCCGCCGGGGACCAACCAGTCGTCGCCCTCGCGGACCAGCAGAATTGCCCCGTCGTCGACGACGAGACAGCCGGCGCCCCACTCGCCGTCGTCGCCGCGTTCGAGGCCCTTCTCGAATCGCTCGGCGGAAATCTCGATGCGGTCGGCCTTCCGGTAGTGGTCGCCGTAGCGGGCCGAAAGCGCCTCGGGACTCAATTCGGCCATCTACGGGAGTTCGACGTCGATGTCCTCCTGAATCCCCGTCGCCTTGACCGTGTTGTACAGGAGCATCGCGCGGGTCATCGGGCCGACGCCGCCCGGAACCGGCGTGATGTAGTCGGCCTGCTGTTTGGCGCTGTCGTAGTCGACGTCGCCGACCAGTTCGTAGCCCTTCTCGGTGTCGGCATCCACGCGGTTGATTCCCACGTCGATGACGGTCGCGCCCTCACCGACCATCTCGGCGTCGATGAACGCCGGCATGCCTGCGGCGGCGACGAGGATGTCGGCATTGCGGCACTTGGCTTGAAGGTCGTCGGTGCGGGAGTGACAGACCGTTACCGTCGCGTTGCCGTCCGGCGCCTTCTGGAGGAGGAGATTGGCCAGCGGCTTGCCGACGATGTTCGAGCGGCCGACGATGACCGCGTCGGCGCCCTCCGTCTCGATGTCGTAGGCCTCCAGCAGTTTCTGGACGCCGTGGGGCGTGCAGGGCCGATAGCGGTCGTTGCCCGCGACGAGGCGGCCGACGTTCTCGGGGTGGAAGCCGTCGACGTCCTTGATGGGGTCGATACTCCGGAGGACCTGCCGGTCGTCGACGTGGTCCGGGACGGGCATCTGGACGAGGATGCCGTGGACCTCGGGGTCGGCGTTGAGGTCGTCGATGGTATCGTAGAGTTCCTCGGCGGACGCATCGGGGTCGATCTCGACGTGGATGCCATTGATGCCGACCTCCTCGCAGTCCCGCTGTTTCATCGAAACGTACGTCTCGCTGGCGGGGTCGTCGCTCATCAGCACGGTGGCGAGACCGGGCGTGACGCCCTCGGCTTCGAGCGTCTCGATGCCCTCGCTCAGCGATTCGCGGATGTCGGCGGCGACGGCGTTGCCGTCGATGTCCTCTGTCATTACCCGAGCGTGGTCGGCCCGGACGTATAAAATATCCGGGTTCGTGCTACTTTGCTACTTAGAAATACGATTTGTATGCATGAATGTGATTATTATGGGCAATCACCGACGTTGAATTCGACAGGTTCGCTCCCCTGTCGGACCGCTCTCGTCGCCCCCGAGTCGAGGTCGAACAGCATCGCCTGCCCGCCGTATCCGTGCGTCTGGTCGTGCCCACGGACGACGACACAGGCGAGGTCGTCGGGAACCTCGAAGGTGTCGGAACGGGTGAATTCCCGGGTCCCGTGGGCGTGTTCGAGGTCCCGGCGGCCGACCCGTTCGCCGTCGAGCGTCTCGACCCGCCACCAGTTCGCGTAGCCGTCCTCGCCGTCGTCGTCGTGAATCAGGGTCACCGAGAACCGGACCTCGCCGTCGTTCTGTTCGGCCTCGACCCCGACGACGTTCGCCTCTCGGAGGTCGAGTTCTCCATCGCCATCGTCGGTCGGCGTCGAAGATTCCGCCGAGTGCGTCGGGGTTTCGGTCGCCGTGCCGTCGGCGTCTGGTTCGCTGCTATCGGGGGAGTCACCGTCGGTACACCCCGCCACCGTGACTCCAAGGATACCACCACCGACGGCGAGGAGTCGACGACGGTCGAGCCTCACAGTTTCCCACCCAACACCTTCGCCGCGGTCAACACGGGGTCCCACGTCGTGTTGAACGGTGGCGCGTAGGCGAGGTCGTAGTTCGCCAGTTCCTCGACGGTGACCCCCTCGGTGACGGCGCCCACGATGGCGTGGCTCCGGTGGACCGCCCCCTCGCCGTACTCGGAGACGAGGCTGGCACCGAGGACGCGTTCGGTTTCCCGGTCGGCCGTCAGGGTGACTTTGACGGTGCCGCCCTCGGGGTAGTAGCCCGCGCGGGATTTGGCGTCGATGGTCTTCGTCACGGGGTCGAAGCCCGCCTCGCGTGCTTCCTCGTGGTCGAGACACCCGGTGCGGGCGGCCTCGACGTCGAAGGCCTTGACCGCCGCCGTGCCGGCGACACCGCCGCCCTCACTGGGGGTGCCGGCGACGGTCTGTCCGACCGCGCGCCCGTGGCGGTTGGCGGTCAGCGCCAGCGGAACGTAGGTCGGATCGCCGGTGACGACGTGTTCGGCTTCCGCGCAGTCGCCGGCCGCGTAGACGTCCGGCAGGTTCGTCTCCCGGTATTCGTCTGTCGCGATGGCACCGGTCGGCCCGAGTTCGACGCCCGTCGCCTCCGCGAGGTCGGTTCGCGGACGGACGCCCGCGCCGAGCAGCGCCATCCCCACCTCGGTGCGTTCGCCGTCGGCCGTGACGACGGCCTCGACCCCGTCGTCGCCCTCGAAGGCCTCAATCTCGGCGTTCAGGTTCACGGCGACGTCGTTCGATTCGACGTGCTCGCGGACCGCCTCGCTGGTCGCTTCGCTGAAGCCCTTGAGGATGCGGTCGCCCCGCTGGAAGAGGTGGACCTCGAAGTCGTTTTCGGCCAGGGCTTCGGCCATCTCGACGCCGATGTAGCCGCCGCCGACGATGGCGATGGGAGCCACACAGGTTTCGAGGAAGTGGCAGGCCGGCCCGCGATCCGGTTGGTCGAGGGGACTTGTCTCCCGAGAGCGGGCGACGAACTCCCGCAGCTCCTTGCCGTCGGTCATCGACCCGAGCGTGTAGACGCCCTCGAGGTCCTTGCCGTCGATGGGCGGAACGACCGATTCGGCGCCAGTTGCGATGAGCAGGTGGTCGTAGTCGACGGTCACCTCGCCGTCGTCGCTTTCGGCCGTGACGGTTCGGTCCCCGGGGTCGATGTCGACCACCTCGTGGCCCGTCCGCAGGTCGATATCGCGTTCCTCGCGGAACTCCTCGGGCGTCACCGAGACGAGTTCCTCCAGCGTCTGAATCTCGCCCTTGATGTAGTACGGCAGCCCACAGGCGCCGTAGGAGACCCACTGGCCCTTCTCGAAGACGACGACGTCGAGGTCCGGGTCGTCGCGTTTGGCCTTGCTGGCGGCGCTCATCCCGGCAGCGTCGCCGCCGACGACTACGAATGTAGACATACCCCGTGATTCGACGGCACCATTTATAAAGGCCGGTCGGGAGTGCGACCGGACGACAAGCCGGCGGTATCAGTCGCCGTCCGGCATCGGCGTCGTGTACCACCACGCCCACGCGATGAGGACGACCTGCATCGGAAGGCGGGCCCACCGCGCCAGCGGCGAGGGGTCCCGAATCGGCGCCGACGCCCCCTCGATGACCACGCCGCTGGTCGCCATGTAGACGTTCGCCGGGAATATCGCGAGCAGCAGCGCGACGAGCCCCCACGCCGCGTAAGGCCGCGTCCGCGGGTGCAGAACACCGAGACCGAGGCCCACCTCGGCGACCCCCGAGAGGTAGACGAGCGCCAGCGGTGCTGGCAGAGACGGCGGGACGATCTGGACGTACGACTCCGGCGCGACGAAATGCATGATGCCGGCGATGACGTAGATGCCGCCCATCGCATAACAGAGGGGAAGTTTGAGGCGGGCCAGCAGCTCGGGGATGCCGTCGTCCATGGGCGAAGCACCGAGCGAGGCGGGTTATTCTTTGTCGCTGGCATACGTTTTCCCGGAAAGCGGTGCGTTCGCTCCGCGGATGACCTCACCCTTCGCGACGTAACGGTTAGCGATGGTGTCGCCGATGCCGGTACTAACTTAACACCGTAAATCATTGAGGCGTGTATGCCAACCTCACAGTTCAGCGTCGAGGGTCGCAACGCCATCGTAACGGGTGCCTCGCAGGGTATCGGGAAGACCATCGCCGAACGACTCGCCGCCGACGGCGCCAACGTCGCCATCTGTTCGCGCGCACAGGAGCGAGTCGACCCCGTCGCCGAGGGGATTCGCGAGAAGGGCGGCACCGCACTGGCCGTCGAGTGTGACGTTCGGGACGCTGAGTCGGTCCAAGACTTCGTCGCCGAAACCGTCGAGGAGTTCGGCGGCGTCGACCTGCTCGTCAACAACGCCGGCGGCGAGTTCGTCGCCCCCTTCGAGGACATCTCCGAGAATGGCTGGAAGTCCATCGTCGACCTCAACCTCCACGGCACCCGCCACGGCATCCAGGCCGCCGGCGAGTACATGCGCGAGAACGACGGCGGCTGTATCATCAACATGGCCAGCGTCAACGGCCAGCACGCCGCGCCCCACGAGAGCCATTACGGCGCCTCGAAAGCGGCCATCATCCGTCTGACCGAGACGCTGGCGACCGAATGGGCCAAATACGGCATCCGCGTCAACTGCGTCGCGCCGGGGCTCATCCAGACGCCCGGCGTCGCCGAGACGCTCGGCATCGACGAGGAACAGATGCCCGCCCGCGAGGAGGCCGACCGCCGCATCGGTCACACCGAAGACATCGCCGACGTCGTCCAGTTCCTCGCCAGCGACGCCGCCGCGTTCATGAACGGCGAAACCGTCACCGCGAAGGGCGTGCCGCGGGCCGGCAACAGCTTCGACGTCGACCTCGGTCTCGAATAAGAGAACTCGTCTTTTCGAACGCCTCACCCGAGAATCGGGTCGGTAATCGGGTCGAGCACGCTACCGTTCTCTGGCGTCGGTGTCGGGGTCGGTGTCGCCGTCGGTTCCGGGGTCGGCGTCGGCGACGGTGTTGGTGTCGGTGTCGGTGTTGGTGTCGATGTTGGCGTCGGCGTCGGCGTTGGTGTTGGCGTCGGCGTTGCCGTCGGTTCCGGCGTCGGCTCGGGCGTCGGCGTCGGGGTCGCCGTCGCGACCGGTTCGCCGCCGTCGTCGGCCGGCTGCGGGCTACCGAACCCGGCCGCCGGCCCGAGAGCGCCGATGGCTCCCGACATCGTCAGCCCGACCGCGACGAGGCTCGCCGCGAAGAGCGCGAACGCGGCGATTTTGACGGGCGGCGTGTCGGTGATGCTGCCGCCCGGCGGGGTCGGGTACTCCGGTCCTTCGATGGTCGCCGAGTCACCCCCAGCCGGTTCCGGCTCGGAATCGACGGGGTCGATGATTTCGGCGGTGCCGTCGCCCTCGCCCAGCCATTCGGCGAACTCGAAGCCGCCCGGATAGGTGTCGACCTGCTCGGGGCCACCGACGAACGGGAGCAGGCCGAACAGTCGTGCCCGCCTAGAGGCGTCCGGGTCGGGCGTCGCGCCGACGACGCGGGGCGTCGCTGGCGGGTCCTTCGGGCCGGTTTCGCCGTCGGCGGCCATCCACTGGCGGAAGTCGAACCCCGAGTAGGTCGGTCCGAGGTCAGCGGGGTCCGGGTCGGCGGGTTCGGTTTCGACCGCCTCGGCGTCCGTGGCTTCGAGCCACTCGCCGAAATCGAAGCCCTCGAACGCCAGCGTCTCGACGGGAGCCGACTCCGTTTCCGCGTCGGCTGATTCCTCGATGGGCGTCTCGGGGGTCGACGGTGTGTAACTCCCGAGCCACTCGCCGAAGTCGAAGCCGGCGAAACTGACCGACTCGGCCGCCGCCGTGTCGACCGATTCCGTTCCCCCGAACCCGGGTGCCTTCTCGCGGAGCTCCGACAGCGAGCCACCGAACCACTCCTGAAAATCGAACCGCGCGCTGCGGCCGCCGCCGGCGCCGTCGGTCCGAGTCGGGGGCCGCTCGTCGTCGGCATCACCGCCGTCGGTCACCCCGAACTTGAAGCCGCCGACCGTCTCGGACCGGTCGCGTTCATCGTCCGGTGTCGTATCTCGTTCTGTCATCTATGCGTAGCGCGTTCCCTTGCCCGTCAGATTCGGGAAGATATGTATAAATTCTCTGCTCAGTATAGCCGGCTTTTAATACTCCCGGCGGTGGCCGTGACACGTCATACCCTGGGGACTAAACCACTAGATGCCGGCCGTAGGGGTGTCACGTCCGGTCCGTACTGATACTGCCGACTGTAACGATTTCGAACAGACCGTCCGGGATTCGGTGTTCGAGACAGTTTACTGCCGGATACCTCGAAACGCTGAGAACGGACCTACAGCCGACAGTATGAACCAGCGAGAGTCGTCGGGGACGTGGCGTCAGACCCGGTTCCACGTACCGGTTTCGGGGTCGTACTCGCAGACGTCCGAGAAAAGGCTCTCGATTGTCGCCAGCGTCTGTTCGTCGTGTGCGTCGGGGTCGATGTGGTAGTGGGCCGTCGCCCCGGCGGATTCGACGCGTTTGGTCGTCACGTGGAGATACTGGAAGGCCCGTTTGGTGTCGACGTACTGCATGAGCGTCGTCAGCGAATCGAAGCAGACGTGGGTGTGTGCGTCGTCGTCGGCCCACGCCGAAAGCGCCTTGTTCATCTTGATGCCGATGCCGGTCAGGTCACCCGGTTCGGAGACCGTGGTCGTCGAGATGACCGTTCCATCCGACTGCCGCATCGCCGAACCGCCGTCAGTCGCGGCCGCGCTCCGGACCTCGTCGGCCGTGATGATGGCGACCTTCTCGGGGAGGCCACCGTGGCGACGCCACGCGTCCAGATGGCTGTCCGGGCTTCCCGACAGCGAGACGAGAAGGAGGTTCCGCTCGGCATCGTCGGCGCCGAACTGCGGGCAGACTGACGTCCGGCCCTCCGATAGCGCCGGCGCACGCAAAAGCACGTTCGCGGGCGGGTCGACCGCCGAGAACGAATCCTCACAACAGCTACCCAGAGCACTCATTCGGTATCGATACCTTCGAACTACACCACATAAACGGTTCCGTCCGTTTTCAGCCTCGGATAACACCCACCCCGAGGCCATCATCGAATCGGGCGGCGAGGCGTCCGGTGAGGTCAGAACTCGTCGAGTCGACGCTGGCTCGGCGGGATGCCGTCGTCGTCCGACTCGACACCGAGCAGCGGCGGCAGCGCCACGTCGAAGAACGTGAGCGCCAACACGAGGAGGATGGGCGCGAGGAAGAGCCCGTAGAACCCGAAGATGATGGGCCCGAAGATGTAGGCCAAAAGCAGCAGTCCGACGTGGGTCCGGTTGCCGCTGAGGTACGGTCGCAACAGCAGGTCCGGAATCGTGTCCACGATGACGACGGCGATACCGAGGAACGCGCCGATGTACACCAGCAGTTCCGGATCCCCGCCGAGCGCGACCGGAAGCGCCGCCGCGGCCGCAAGCGGGATGTAGACGATCTTCATCCCGACGACCGGAATCAGGCTCGCGATGCCGGTCAGGACCCCGGCGAGGACGGGATAGGGGACTTCGACGGCCGAGGGCGCGAACGCGTTGTAGCCGAGATACGACACGACAGCGATGATGGAGATTGCGATGACGTTCAACAGGTTGCCGTAGAGGACCGCCTCCAACTCGTCGTCGGCCGCCTCGAAGAACTCGCGTGCCGTCGAGCCGTCCTCGAAGTCGAGCAACCACTCCCGTATCTTCCAGCCCTCGATGAGCAGGTAGTAGGTGACGACGACGATGATGAACAGGTTCAGTACGAACGACGACAGGATTCCGGTAACGTACCCGGCCTGTTCGACTGCGAAGTCGATGATTGGGTCCATCTGCCCGGTCTGATAGGCCCGAATCAGGCCGTCTATCGTCAACTCCGGAAGGCCCTCGGTGTTCTGGAACCACGGCGTATCCTCGACGGTCGACATGACGAATTGATTCTCCTGGACGAACCGCCGGACTTCCAGTACCATCAACACCAGCGTGTAACTGAGCAAGAACAGCAGCGGTATCCCGAGCAACGAGAGCGTCAGCACCGCTCTGGTGCGGGCCGGAATCCGGAGTCGACTGAGGTAACTGTAGAACCGCCGGGTCGAGTAGTAGAGGAACGCCGCGATGGTGAACGCCGCGATGAACCGATAGATGACGTAGGCGGTGGCCGCACCGACGGCGAGGCCGAACACCGTCACCACCGCTTTGTTCTCGTCCATATGACGTCTGTCAGACGGACCCCAAATAAAGCCCGGGGCGAGTCGACGTGCTGAAACCGGCTCTCCGGCCGCCTCGGTTACTCTCCAGCCGCCTCGATGTGGCTCAGCGCCTCCGCACGCGTCATTCCGCGCACGCCACAGGAACACGACAGCAGTTCCGGGTCCGAGAGCTCGTCGACCTGTTCGGTCTCGGTCCGTTCGAGTCGTCCCGACTCGGCGTCGTAGGCGAAAGCCACCCGGTAGTTGACCTGCGTCACCCCTTCGATGCGGTGGTCGGCGTCGGGGTCAGGGTTCTCGATGGCGTCGGCGTGCTCGGCCTGCATCTCCGATTTCCACTCCTGCAGGGCGTCGTTGATGTCGGCGTCGTCGGGCATACTCGGCGGATGGGCGCCGGTCCTCAAAAAGGCGGTACTCACGGGAGCGCCGCTCCGGTACGCCGAGGTTCGCACTACGCTCCGAGTAGTGCACCAGAGAAACCTCAGTGGGCCGGGGCGGATTTGAACCGCCGGCTTCCTCCGTGTGAAGGAGGTGTCATAACCGACCTAGACCACCGGCCCGCGCGTCGAAATATCGGACGGCCGGACTTAACCCTTTTCAACCGACGTGGCTACTGCTCGGTGCGCTGGCTGCGGTAGTCGTCGAGTTTCTCGCGGGCGTCGGCGATGGCCTCGCGAGTTTCGCCCTCGGCCTTCTCCTGCAGGTCCTTGAGTTCCTGCTTGACCTCCTCGAACCGGCCGGGTTCGGGTTCTTCCTCCTCGCGGTTCATGAGGTCCTGTGCCTTCTCGCGAACCGGTTCGAACTCCTCGGAGAGACCGGCTTTCGCGGTCTCTGCGGCTCGCTTCAGGTGGTGTCGGGCGTCCTCGAAGTGCTTGTTCATGATACGAGTTAATATAGGGCGAGCAAGGCTAAAACCATTGTGGCAGCCCTGATAGACCAGCCCACGGATTCCGCACCCATCCCGTCGGAATCGGGCGGGGCGAGGCGGAGGGGACGAGCCCGGGTATCGTATATAAACGCGGTGCGTCAGGGTTATGTCCGTGGGTCTGCTACGGAGTGGCATGAGCCAGACCGCCGAAACGACCGACCAACCGGTAGAGGTCACCGAGGCGGCCGCCGAGCAGGCGCTGGACCTTCTCACCAACGAGGGCTACGACACCGACGAGGCCGGGCTTCGGCTGTTCGTCCAGCAGGGCGGCTGTGCGGGCCTCTCCTACGGGCTCCGCTTCGACCTCGAACCCGAGGAAGACGACGCGATAACCGAACACCACGGGCTCCGGATCTTCGTCGACCCGGCGAGCCAGAAGTACGTCGACGGCTCCGTCCTCGATTTCGAGGGCGGTCTGCAGGGTGCGGGCTTCCACGTCGAGAACCCCAACGCCGAAAGCGAATGCGGCTGCGGCGAGTCGTTCCGAACGTAACGAGACGAGCGCGGCGGCTGGTCGGCGGGATCTCTTTCCTCAAAAATCCCCGGCGAGGCCGGGGGCTCCTTCCCCTTTCGAAGGACCGCGATGGTTATTCGAGCTGGAAGGCGACCTCGACTTCGGCCTGATACTCCCGGTCGCTGACCGACGCGACCTCGACGCCGAGTTCCTCGACTTCGACCCAGTGGACGTTGTCGAGGGTCGCCTCAGCTCGGTCGACGGCGTCGTCTACCGCCGCATCGAAACTCTCGTCGCTCGTACCGACGAGCGTGATTTTCTTGAATACCATCGCAGTATCGACTTCTTTCCGCAGGCTCCTAAATGTATCCTGACCTATCAGGATACGGATGGGTATCCCCCTCGATTCGCGGTCCTTTTGTACGGCGGCTGTGCACGTTCGTGTATGGAATCCGCCGTCGACGAGTTGCGGCCACCCGAACGGCTCCTCATGGGCCCCGGCCCGAGCGAGACACACCCGCGTGTGCTCCGGGCCTTCGGAACCGAGCCGGTCGGCCACCTCGACCCCGCCTTTATCGAGGTGATGGACGAGACGCAGACGCTGCTCCGCGAGACGCTCCGAACGGACAACGAGCGGACGATTCCGGTCAGCGGCACCGGGTCGGCGGCGATGGAAGCCGCCATCGGCAATCTGGTCGAACCCGGTGAGACCGCGCTCGTGCCCGGCAACGGCTACTTCGGCGACCGGATGGCCGAGATGGTCCGCCGGGCCGGTGGGACGCCGGTCACCGTCGAGGCGCCGTGGGGCGAGCCGCTGGACCCCGAGACGGTGGCCGACGCCTGCGCCGAACACGACCCCTCGGTCGTCGGCGTCGTCCACGCCGAGACCTCGACGGGCGTTCGCCAACCCGAGATGGCCGCGATTACCGCGGCCGCCCACGACCACGACGCCCTCGTCGTCGCCGACTGTGTCACCTCCATCGGCGGCGTCGAGTTCCGCATGGACGAGTGGGGCGTCGACGTGGCCTACGCCGGCCCTCAGAAGTGCCTCTCCTGTCCGCCGGGCGCGAGTCCCCTCTCGGTCAGCGACGACGCGATGGCCAAGATCAACGCTCGCGAGGAACCGGTCCGGTCGTGGTATCTCGACCTCTCCCTGCTCGACGACTACTGGGGCGAGGAACGTGCCTACCACCACACCGCGCCCATCAACAACGTCTACGGCCTGCGGGAGGCGCTCCGAATCGTCCACGAGGAGGGCCTCGAAGCCCGCTGGGAGCGCCACAAGCGCGCCTCGGCAGCCCTTCAGGAGGGGCTGTGGGCGCTCGGCCTCGAACCGGTCGTCGACGAGTCGGTCCGCCTGCCGAGTCTCATCACCGCCCGACTGCCGGGCGGCCTCGACCCCGGCGAGGTCGTCGACACGATGCGCGACGACTACGACGTCGAAATCGCGACCGGCCTCGGCGCCTTCGCCGACGAGGCGGTCCGCGTCGGCTGTATGGGCTACGGCGCGCGCCGCGGACCGGTACTGGAGACCCTCGGCGCGCTCGGCGAGACGCTCGCGAAGAAGGGCATCGACGTGGCCCCCGGTGCAGGGGCGTCGGCGGCGACGGACGCGTTCAGCCGGTAATCAGGGCGCCGGCAGCACGTCCGCCCCCGGATGCAGCACCTGATAGCCGTTCTCCTCGACGCTGATGACCGCCCAGTCGTAATCGGGTTCGGCGGCGAGTAGCCGTTCACGGACGGCGGATGCCTGCTCGGCCCGCGTGACGAAACAGCGCAAGTTGCCGTGTGTCGCGGCCTGTTCGGGGTCGGCGGTCGTCACGTGGACGGTCCGCCATTTGCGTTCGGCGCGGAGTTCCTCGCCATCCTCGGAAACCTCGTAGCCGAGGTCGGTGAAGATGTCTCGTGCCTCCTCGTCGAGGGATGTGCTAACAGCTCCCATTCGTTCGGGGATTCGTCACGCTGGGAGATAAAGATTAGTACGTGCCCGGTGGGTGACCTATACGTCTCGAAGGAACGGAAGCACGGTCGGAGTCAGCCGGTTTTTCGAGTACGTCTAGATTTATTTACTCGTGGGCGGCGTCCCACTCTTCGGCCTTGTGGAAGTTCGAACAGACGTTGCACTTGATGCGGCCCATCGCGTCGACGGCGGTGTCGAACGACTCGCAGTTCGCACAGAAGAAGCCCCAGCGGGTCTCGCCTTCCGGGTCCGTGTAGACGACACGGAACGGCGCCTTGTTGCCGCGTTCGACCTCGCGAGAGACGTAGAGCGTCTGCCCGTCGGGGCCCTCTCGTTCGTCCATACAGACGGTGGGCCGCCCGGCGGCAAAACGCTCACGGTCCCGATACGGTACGGTTTTGCGCCCCCCACTCCTCCGGTCGAACGTGCGTCTCCTCCACTACTCCGATATCGAAAACGCCCACGACGACCCCGAACGGGTCGGCCGCATCGCCGGCCTCATCGCCGACCGGCGCGGGCCAGATACCCTCGTCTGCGGTACCGGCGACAACGTGGCGCCGGGCGTCCTCCCGCTCGTCACCCGCGGCGGGCAGGCGCTGGATTTCTTCGAGGCCGTCTCGCCGGCCGTCGAAACCTTCGGCAACCACGACTTCGATTTCGGCCTCGACCGCGCCCGCGAACTCGTCGCCGCCTCGCCACAGCAGTGGCTCACCGCCAACATCTACAGCGAGGGCGACCGCTTCGCCGGCTGTCGACCGTGGGCCATCCACGAGGCCGACGGCGACCGCGTCGGCTTCGTCGGCCTCACCGACCCGACGACCCCCTCCGGCAACGAAAGCGCCCACTCGCTTTCGCTTACCGACCCCATCGAAGCGGCCCGCCGGGCCGTCGAGGCCCTCCGCGACCGCGGCGTCGATTACGTCGTCGCGCTGTCGCATCTCGGCCGTGCCGACGAGCGCCTCGCGGCGGCCTGCGATATCGACGTCGTTCTCGGCGGCCACGTCCACTCCGAGCGAATCGAGCGGACCGCCGGCACGCTCCTGACTCGCCCGGGCGGCGGTGGCAAGGTCGTCCTCGAAATCGACCTCGCGGCCGACGAGGTGACCCGCCACACCGTCGCCGAGGCGCCGCTGGATGCCGACCTCGCGGCGACCTATCGGGACCGCCTCGAAGCGGCCGGCCTCGACGAGGTCGTCGGCCGCGTCGACGAGCCGATTCGCCGCACCGAGCGGGAAGCCTTCCGCGGCGAGAGCCGCGTCGGCAACTTCGTCGCCGACGCCTACCGGTGGGCGACCCAGCGCGAACTCGGCGTCGACCCGCCGGTCGTCGGCCTCCAGAACAGCGGCGGCATCCGAACCGGCGCGCCCATCGAAGGCGAGGTGACCGTCGGCGACCTCGTCAGCCTCGTCCCCTTCGAGGAGTCGATGGCCGTCGCCGAACTCTCCGGGACGGAACTGTTCGACCTCTTCCGGGAGGGCGCCGAAACGACCGGCTTCGGCCAATCGGACTGGTGGCACGCCCACGTCTCCGGCGCCCGCCTCGTCTACGATTACAGCGAGGACGAACTCGTCGAGGCCCGCGTCGACGGCGACCCCATCGACCCGGAGGCCACCTACCGACTCGCCACCTCGGAGTTCCTCCTGCATACCGACGCCGAGTTCCCGACGCTCACCGAGCGAAACGCCATCCGCCGACTCGACACCCAATACGAGATACTGGCCGACTACGCCCGCGAGGTCGGCATCGACCCCGAACTGGAGGGACGAATCGTCCGGACGGGACTGTGAATTCGTCATCCGTGAGGCGACCGGAAGGTTGAGGGCCGACCCCCTGCTTGCCCCAACAAATGACGCTCGTCGTCGTGCCCGTCAGGTATCCTCTCTCCGAACACTCCAGAGCGACGGTGAAACGCGCCATCGACCTCGCGCGCGACGAGGAGGCCGACCTGACCGTCCTTCATGTGAACCTCTATCAGAGCGACCAGCGGGTGACCCGAACCGAACTCAAGCGGGCCGTCGAACGGGAGTTCGGCCGGCTGGATTTCGCCCGCTACGTCGCCCGACCGGGCTTTCTCGTCGAGGAGACCATCCTCGACGAGGTCGCCGAGGAGGACGCCGATTTCGTCGTCATCGGCCAGAAGCAGGCCAGTCGCTGGCGGTCGATGGTCCGCCGCCTCGTCGACGACCCCGACATCGAGGACTTCCTCCGCCGCGAGTTGGACTGTCAGGTAATCACTGCGAGCCCGTAGCGTCCGCATCGTCTTCGGTTTCGGCGTCAGCAGACGATTCGCCGCCCGCCTCGCCGTCCGCCTGCTCCGGGACCCCCATGTTCTCCGATTCCCCCCGTCTGGTCGCGCCGCTTTGCTGGGCCGCCGGTCCCTCCGCGGCCTCCCGCATCGCGACCTGCATCTCGCCGCTAGTGTCGTCGAAGACCAGATGCGAATGCGGGTACGGAATCTCGATGTCGTGGTCCTCGAACCGCTCCCAGACGTTGGTCATCACCCGCGAGCGGACCGCCATCTGCTTGTAGGGTTCGTGGGCCCAGTACCGAAGCCGCAACAGCACCTCGCTGTCGCCGAACTGGCTGATATAGCAGGTCGGCGACGCCGGATACCGCGCGCTGCCGATGCGGATGTCCGGGCCGCCCTTCAGGACGCCGTCGGTGTGGCGGGCAGCGGCCTCCATCTGCTTGCGCGCGGTTCCGATGTCACTCTCGTAGGTGACACCGACGTCCAGCGTCAGCCGGACGCGGGTGTCCTCCGCGGAGTAGTTGACGATATCGCGGTCCCGCATCGTCCCGTTCGACAGGACCATGAAGGTGTTGTCGAGGGTGAACACCTTGGTGTACAGCAGCGTGATGTCCTCGACGAACCCGCGCGTCTCGGTGTCCTTTATCTCGACCATGTCGCCGATCTCGTAGGGCTGTTCCGAGAGGACGAAGACGCCGCTCAGGATGTTCCCGATAATCGGCGCGAGGACGATACCGACAACCGCCGAGAAGACACCCACCGAGAGGGCGACGTTGCCGAACCCGAGGCCGAAGAACGAAAGCGCCACGACGCCCGCCGAAAGCACGATAACCGTCTGCATCCCCCGGAGAATCGTCCGGGTCACCGACGGGCGCTTGAACCGGCGGGCGATGCGCCGCCCGAGGACCTGTCGGAGCAACTGCGAGAAGTAGTAGGACCCCACGACGAGCGCCACCGCCAACACCAGCCGATAGCCGAACATCGGCACGTAGTCGGGCAGCCACGGCGGGCGAGCCAACGGCTCGGTCGCCTCCGTCGGCGTCGGCGTTCCCGCCTGCAGAACTGCCCAGAGACCGACCATACCCATCCCGTCGCCGGGACGCGAAAAAAGCGTTCCGCCCCCGCAAGCTAAGGCCGATGGCCGCGACTGTACGTGTATGATTGGCACCCACCGCGAACCCGATTTCGACATCAACCATCCGAACCCGACGGAGACGCTGGTGGCCGGCTTCGCCCAGTTCGGCCTCGCCGGCCTGACGGCCGTCGACTACCTCCGGAAAGAACTCGACCTCGAACAGACCGGCCACATCGCCGTCGACCAGTTGCCCGCGGTGACGCCCTTCGAGAACGGGACGCCCCGCCACCACACCCGACTGTTCTCGAAGCCCGACCTCGACATCACCATCACCGTCGGCGAACTGTTCGTTCCGACCTACGCCGCCGAGCCGTTCGGCAACGCCATCATCGAACACACCGAATCCAGCGGCGTCGAGGAGGTGGTCGTCCTCTCGGGCATCCCCATCGCACACGGCCCCGACGACCACCGTCCGTTCTACGTCGCCAGCGAGGACTACCAGCAGACCCGCCTCGACGGCGACCACGACATCAAACCGATGCCCGGCGGGTTCCTCGACGGCCTCAACGGCGCGCTGATGGAGCGGGCCATCGAGGAGCCGCTGCGAGCCTGCATCTTCACCACCCCGGTCCACCAGCAGGTGCCGGACGTCGACGCCGCGTTGCGCCTGCTGGAGGCCATCGAAGCCGTCTACGACCTCGACCTCGACACCGGCCCCCTCGAGGAGTTCGCCGCGGCCGTCTCCGAGCAGTACGCGGAACTGGCCGCCCAACTCGAAGCCCAACAGAAAGAGCAGGTACCCGAAGACCGGATGTACATGTAGAAGGACCGAGCGGCCCACCCGACGAGTCGAGCGAGACGGCTACGGGAACGGGTGGTGCGGCCGGTCGGGGTCGAACTCGAAGCCGAGGGAATCGGGCACCGACCGCGCGCGCTCGCCGAAGTACGCGTTGTCGGTGAAAAGCGGCTGGGCCGCAGGAACGGCGACCCGAACCGCCTCGAAGCCCAGCGAGGCCACGTCCCGCGGTGTCACCCGGGCACCGTAGGCGTCGAGGTCCGCATCGACAACCCGGTCGACGACGGCGGAGAGTTCGGCCTCACCCTCGGGCGTCGTTTCGGGGCCGACGCTGTCGGCCGGCACGGTCGTCTCCGGCGTGACGAACGCTCGCGCCGCCTCGGGGAGGTCGGCGTAGTGGCCGATGGCCCCCGACTCGTCGGCCGCGCGGTCCGGGCCCATCCGCCGGAGTTCGAGCCAGTTCTGGATGGCCTCCTCCAGCGCGCCGCGGGCCGCGGCCTCGGGGTCGAGGTCCGCGGACATCCCCGCCGCAAAGTGCGGCCACTCGCCCTCGCGGTGGACGCAGGCCGCGACGACCGGCACGTCGACGTCCTGTGTCAACAGCAGGGCCGTCGTATCGAGGCCCTCGCTTTCGGCGCGGGCCGCGAGCGTCTCGAAGCCCTCGTCGTCGACGGCCAGCCCCAGCGGGTCGTAGCTCGAATACCACGACAGCATCGCCGCATCGCGCTCGATGACCTCGTAGAGGCCCGACAGCAGCGCCTCGATGCCGTCGTTGCCCAACCCAAGCCCGGTCGTAATCGGCGGGCGAACGTTGCGCTCGGGCGGCGGGAAGACGACGAGTTCGGCCGGCAGTTCGACGGAGTCGCCGGTCCCGAGGTCCTCGGCAGGGTGCCAGTAGTCGATTGCCGATTCGGCCGTGGGGCCGCCGGACTGGACGAACCGCTCGGGGACGACAGGGTTCGACGGCTCCGTAACGAACTCGTCGGTCCGATACACCGCGGCGCTGTACCGCTCCAGCGCCTCGCCGAGTGCCTTCATGAAGGCGGGGTCCCAGTCGGCGCCGACGCCGGCCGCGTGGCTGGGAACGTCGGCATCCGAGAACGGCGTCGCCGAAAGCGTCGCCAGATAGTACGGAACCGGGAAGGATTCGACCTCGCCGACCTCGGTAATCGGGCCGAGGCGGGCGTCGAAGGCCCCCTCCGCCAGCGATAGCGATTCCTCCAGCGACCGCTCGGCCCGTTCGCGGGGGACCGGTCCCCGCGAGGAGTCCTCGCCACACTCGCAGTACGGCACCGGCAGGACCCGTCGCTGGGCGTGTGGAACCTCGATGACACCGCCGAGCAACGTCGACTGGCCGCCGGCGACGAGCGAGGCGAGTTCCCGGCCCGCGAGCGCGCCCGC
The DNA here is from genome assembly GCF_037031205.1 of Natronomonas amylolytica. NCBI lineage: Archaea > Methanobacteriati > Methanobacteriota > Halobacteria > Halobacteriales > Natronomonadaceae > Natronomonas > Natronomonas amylolytica. The sequence goes on from NZ_JAYEZM010000001.1 coordinate 415,957, forward strand.
AAACCGAGCGGTCGCGGCGTCGTAGTCGCCGGCGTCGGTCTCGGGGTCGGTCGCGGCGACGCGGTCGCAGAGACAGTCGAAACAGGCCGTTCCCGGCGCGTAGCCGGAGACGGCGGCGTCGACGCCGGCGACCGGTTGGCCACCGATGCCGCCGAGTTCGACCGAGACGACCGGCGTGCCCGACCCCTTGGCTGCCGTCGCCGCCGTGGCGAAGGCGCTGTCGCCGACCGGCGCCGCGACGACGGCGATGTCGACGCCGGCGATGGCGCCCGGGTCGACGGCCGTCGTCGCGGCCGAGGCGTCCGAGAGGGCGGCCGAAATCGATTCGGCGGCAGGGCCGTCACCGACCAGACCGACCGTCGTCACGGTATCACCAGGGGGAGTGCGGGGAGCGTCGAGACGAGTTGCATACGCGCCGCTTCGGGCGAGGCGTCGATAAAACCACGGAAGGAAAAACCGGAATCAGGCCGCGAGCATCGACTGGGCGATGCTGGCCAGTTGGCCGGCGTCGGCGTCACGGAGTCGGTCGTCGCCCAGTTTGAGGCGCAGGCGCGGGCGACCGACGTCGATGGGAACCTTCTCGGTGTCGATGAGGCCCATCTCCTCCATGCGGCTCTTGGTCCGGGAGAAGGTGGCCTTCGAGGCGATGCCGACGTCCTCGCCCCACTTGGAGATGTCGTAGAGCAGGTCCTCGTTCTTGGCGGCGACCAGCAGCGAGATGGTCACCTCGTCGAGACCTTCGCCGTTGCCGCGGGCGGTCTCCAGCGACGCGAGGACGCTCTCGAAGTCGTCGGCGGTCGGCTCACCGAGGCCGTCACGTAGCGTCGATTCGACCCGCGAGAGGGCCGGCGTCCGGAGGTTGAACGCCTCGGCGTCGTCCCACGCTTCGCTGAAGCGGTCGTAGGCGCTCTCGATGAACGCCTCGTCGTCGGTTGTCAGGCCGGCGACGCGGCCGTCGGCGCGGACCACCGAGACGACCGTCGAGTCGGTCACGAGCAGCGTGTTGGTCGGTTCCTCGTAGGTGCGAATCTCGAGGCGGTCGGCCTCGACGTGGTCGGCCGCACGACTCGCGACGAGGAAATCGTCCATGACGGATTTCAGGACGTCCTCGGTAGCGAGGAGGCGAACGGTCGGCCCGTCGCCGTCCATCACGGAGACCAGTTCGTCGATGGTCTCGGTCGTGGGGTTGACCACGAACAGTTCGTCGTCCACCGTCGAAAGCGCCTCGGAAAGTACGTCCGCCACGGTCCGCTCGAGAAGGTTTGATTCCATTATCGTGCGAATTAGTATGGTCTACAGCATATTTAATATTAGCGGGGCTATGTGCGGAACACACGAAAACAATATTTAAGTAACCGTCAAGGAACGGTCGCGCTTATTTGGGACCAGTCGTCCCCGTCGTTTAGGCCTGTCGGGATTCGTCCAGTTCCCGCGCCAGCGCGTCCGACCACCGGAGGGCGCCGTCGTATCGGACCGGTTGGACCGTCCCCGAAAGTACCTCCCGGAGCCGGTCACCGCCCAGCGTCGCCGTCGCCGTCTCCCCACAGGGCCGGTAGCACTCGGCGATGGGGTCCCAGTATCGCCGGCCGGCCGCGTCGGGCGGCGTCACGTCGTAGTCGACCGAGTAGCGGCCGCCGTCCGTCGGCGTGACCGTGAAGACCCCCGGCGGGTGCGCGGCCGTTCGGAGCCGTTGGGTGCCGTCGCCGACCACCGCGTAGTCACGGCCAACGATAATCTCGCCGCGGGCGAGCGACAGTGCCCGCTCGAAGGCAAAGCCCGCGGCGAGCAGTTCGGCGAAGGTCGTCCCCAGCGAGACGGCCTGTTCGTCGAGTACGGTCGTCAGCGTCACCGCGCCGACCGACGCCCCCTGCCGGACGAGGTCGAACCCCTCGTAGTAGGAGCCACAGGCGTTGAGGAAGAACGCCCCGACCCTGCAGGCGTCGAGGTCGGCCGCCGCGAGGGTGCCGTCACGACAGACCAGCCCGTCGACCTCGCAGTGGCCGATGAAGTGGACGAGGTCGGCCTCCGTTTCGAGAAGCGCCGCCAGTTCGGTCGTCGAGAGCCGTTCGTGGACCCGCACGTCGGCGTCGTCGCTCGTGAGTCGCTGTCGATAGACGTCGGCAACGTTCCGTTCGGCCGCCATCGCCGCGTCGTTGCAGACGACCTCGACGGTGAGGTCCCCGCCGGAGGAGGTGCCGCCCGTCGGGGCGCCGAGCAGGGTGTAGGCGTCGACCGGTGTCCCATCCCCGAGCCACGCATGATGCCGGCTCTCGGACAGCGCCGGGTCGACCGCCTCGACGTTCGGTGCCTCCCCGCGGAAGAACTCGTCGAGGCTCCGTTCGAGCAGCGCCTTCGGGTCGAGCCGCGACGCCGACGCCGGATGGACGAGGCTCAACCGGTCCAGCAGGTACGGCAGATACCGGCCGGTGGCCGGGTCGTCGACGACGTATGTCGACAGCGGCCACGTCGGCAACCCGTCGGGCGTCCAGTCGAGGGCCGCCGCGAGGCGCTCGGTCGGCGGCCGCGCCTCGATGTCGGCCTCGATTCCCGGCGGCCGATTCAGCGGTTCGCCCGGCAGCGACCGGAGCCGGCAATCGAGCGCGACCAGTCGGCGCAGCGCGTCGGCGGCCTCCTCGGCGAACGCCGGCAGGGCTGCGAACGCCCGGTCGAGACCGGGACCGCGAAGCCGGGGCGGTCCCTCCTCGATGCGAAGCCGCGCCCCGAGGTAGTACGCGAGCGGCGCGGCCACAAGGACGGCCGTCGTCGAAGCCGGGACTGTCATCGTGGGCGGGTCGTCGGTGGGTGCCGACAGGCCGGACGGCACTGCGGCCGTCGCCGATTCGTCGAGGTCGACGGTGGGCGTCCGCGGCCGAAACCCCGGATGCGACCGCCGAGGGCCGGTCGTCCGGGGCGTCGCGCCGGCAGCCGTCACCGCCGCCGCCAGCCCCGCCGGCGTCGGCGGAACCGACAGCGAGGGACGTTCGGGCGTCCCCTCGCGGAAGCCGACCGTGACGGCAGTCCCCGCCGGGAACCGAAGCCGAACGCCGCTATCGTCGCCTTCGTCGTCCTCGACGCCGGTCTCGACGGTCGCCGCCCCTTCGAAGGCGATTCGCGTCTCGACGGCGCCGTCGGCGACGATTCGGTGGACGCCCCCATCGAACGACGTATCCGTCGAGAGGGGGGTCCCGTCTGCCAAGCGAGCGGGCGTAGACAACCGGAGTCCGCGGGTGGTGCCCACGGTCGCGGCGTCGACCGGCGTCCGAAGCGCGGGCGGACGTCCGCGCGGCCGCCAGCCCGAAACACCGAGGTGGACGGACTCGCGCTCGCCGAATCCCCGGATACACTCGTCGCCGGCTACCCACTCGACCATCAATACGTGCGGAGATTTCCCGAGTGTATAGTAGTGTTCCCTAGCTCTGTGGATGACGGCACCGCCACGACACGTCCCCCGATTCGGCGGCGTCAGCCTCACCTGACGACGGCCACGCGACCGTCCACCCGCGACCATCGACACCGGAGTTGCTTGCCAAGAACGGGTAGCTTCTTGTCTCGTCGTACCCGACCTATTCACATGAGCTACGATACGGTCCGCGGTGTCGACCCCGCCCTGGCCGACGCCCTCGAAGGCGAACGCGACAGACAGGAGAACACGCTGGCGATGATCGCCTCCGAGAACCACGCCTCGAAGGCCGTCCTCGAAGCACAGTCCTCGGAGTTGACCAACAAGTACGCCGAAGGCTACCCCGGCGAGCGCTACTACGCCGGCTGTGAGTACGCCGACGACGTCGAGGAACTCGCCATCGAGCGCGCCGAGGAACTGTGGGGCGCCGACCACGTCAACGTCCAACCCCACTCTGGCACGCAGGCCAACATGGGCGTCTACCTCGCCATGCTCGAACCCGGCGACAAGATACTCTCCTTGGAACTCGAACACGGCGGCCACCTCAGCCACGGCCACCCCGCCAACTTCACCGGCAAGACCTACGAGGTCGAACAGTACGAAATCGACCCCGAAACGGGCTACATCGACTACGAGGAACTCGACTCGCTCGCCGAGGAGTTCGACCCCGACATCATCGTCTCCGGTTATTCGGCCTACCCCCGCGAGGTCGACTTCCAGCGCGTTCAGGAGACCGCCGATTCGGTCGATGCCTACCACCTCGCCGACATCGCCCACATCACCGGCCTCGTCGCCGCCGGCGTCCACGAATCGCCCGTCGGCGTCGCCGACTTCGTGACTGGCTCCACGCACAAGACCATCCGCGCGGGCCGCGGCGGCATCATCATGTGCGACGAAGAGTACGCCGACGACATCGACGCCGCCGTCTTCCCCGGCGCACAGGGCGGCCCCCTCATGCACAACATCGCCGGCAAGGCCGTTGGCTTCAAGGAGGCCCTCCAGCCCGAATTCGACCAGTACGCCCAGCAGGTCGTCGACAACGCCAAGGCCCTCGGCAACCGCCTGCAGGACCACGGCTTCTCGCTGGTCTCGGAGGGCACCGACACCCACCTCGTCCTCGTCGACCTCCGGGAATCCCATCCGGACACCTCCGGCACCGTCGCCGAGGAGGCCCTCGAGGAGGTCGGCATCGTCCTCAACAAGAACACCGTCCCCGGCGAGACGCGCTCGCCGTTCAACCCCTCGGGCATCCGCGCCGGCACGCCCGCGCTGACGACTCGCGGCTTCGACGAGGACGCCTGCGAACAGGTCGCCGACATCATCTACCGGGTCGTCGACAACCCCGACGACGAGGACGTCAAATCTGAAGCGGCTGCCGAGGTTGACGAACTCTGCGATGAGTTCCCGCTTTATCAGGGCGACGGCTCCATTACCGACTCCGAGTAACTCGCTGGACGGTCTGCTGTTTCTGTCGTTCTTTTATAAATCGAGCTTGGCGTCTGCTCTGTCGCAAACAGCCGGAAAGCCCTCGTTCGCTCCTTTCAGTCGCTCACGAGGATGCCAGGAACCGCACCGCGCCTGCCCCTTCCCCGGGTCGCGCGACGGCCCTGACGGGCTGCCCGCGCTCCCGGCTTTTATAAATGGCGCACGCTGGCAGACCGCCGCGAACGCGCTCGTGAGCGGCGGTCGGACGAAACCGTGCGAGGGACGACTGACCGAGCGAAGCGAGGGAGGGAGTCGGTTGGGGAGGTGTGTGGCTGCGGTGCTGCCCTGGCGGAATCGAAGGGCGAGGTCGGGTCGGTCCCTCCCGGACGACGTAAGCACCGCAGGAGCGAACGAAGTGAGCGACGAGGAGCGCAGCGAGGCCCGGAGGGTCGAGCCGGCCGAGGGCTTCGGAGATGGTTGCGGTCTCTTTCGAGTAGCAGTTACCAGAAAACCGACCGAGCCAGCCCACAAAACCGAGATTTAAAAGTGCCTTACAGGTAGCCTTCTTCGAGCAGGAGTTCGCCGTTCAGCACGCTCGCGCCGGCAGCGCCGCGAATCGTGTTGTGAGCGAGACAGTTGAACTGGACGCCGCTCGGCGTCTCCTCGATACCGCCGGCGGCCACCGCCATCCCGTCGCCGAGCATGCGGTCCATGCGGGGCTGGGGGCGTTCGGGGTCCTCGAAGACGTGGATGAGCGGGTCCGGCGACGAGGGCAGGTCCGCGCTCGGATACTCCGCCATCATGGCGGCGACCTCGTCGGCGGAGGGGTCGTCTTCGAGGTCCGCCCAGACGTTCTCGAGGTGGCCGTCGAGGGTCGGCACGCGGTTGCAGGAGGCCGACACGTCGGCTGGGTGGAGGCTGACCTCGGCGCCGTCGAAGGCACCGAGCAGTTTCAGGGACTCCGATTCCATCTTCTGGGCCTCGCCGCCGATGTGCGGCAGGACGTTATCGAGGATTTCCATGGAGGTGACGCCGGAGTAGCCGGCCCCGGAGACGGCCTGCAGGGTGGAGACGCGGACCTGCTGGAGGCCGAAGCCGTCCAGCGCGGCGAGGGTCGGCACCATCGTAATCGTCGAGCAGTTGGGGTTCTTGATGAGGGCGCCGTCCCAGCCGCGCTCGTCGCGCTGGACCTCGATGAGGCCGAGGTGGTCGGGGTTGACCTCCGGGATGGTAAGGGGGATGTCCTCGTCCATGCGGCCGTTCGAGGAGTTCGAGGAGACGACGTAGCCGGCCTCGACGAAGGCGGGTTCGACGTCGGCGCCGATACTGGACGGCAGCGACGAGAACAGGAGCGGGATATCGTTCGGCACTTCGTCGGGGTCGGTCTCGACGACGGTCATCTCGGCGACCGATTCGGGGATGGGCGTGTCGACGCGCCATTTGGCGGCGTCCCGATACGAGCGGCCGGCGCTGGCCGGCGAGGCCGTGAGCGCGGCGATTTCGAAGTCCGGGTGCGGTTCGAGCAGCTGGATGAGCCGTTGGCCGACGGCGCCGGTCGCGCCGAGGATACCTACGCGGATAGACATTGCTGGCGCTACGATGAGCGGGAGGAAAACGGTTGTGAAAGTACCAAGAGTGGCCGTGGGGGTCGACGGACGGTGCCGTGACTATCGGGCGGCGAAAGCGAGAGAAGACAAACCCGACTACGCCGTCTGCGGCGAGCGCATCTTCCGGGTGACGTACCCGGCGATGCGGTTGCGGACGCCCTTCGATTCGACGTTGGTCAGTTCGGTGACGACCTCCTTGTTGTGCTCGAAGTCGTCGCCGAAGGCGTTCGGGTATCGTTCCATGAGTAGCGTTCCGGTCTTTTTGACGTAGGCGGGTTTGATGGCCATTGGTATACCTCCCTACTGCTGTGTACTTCAAAAAAGGTTCGAAAGGGTCGCCGACGGGTCCGTGGTGTCGCATCGCACGGCGGACGGCCCTAAACCGTCCCGCGTCCGCCCGGACCGCCGCCCTGCTGGTCGCGACCGAGCAGGAGGTAGAGGACGATACCGAGCAGCGGTGCGAGGAACACCACGATGGCCCACAGGAAGGCCGGATGGCTGCTGTTCTGTTTGGCGTCCGAGTAGGTCCAGACGACCATCGCGAGGAACAGCACCATGAACAACAACCAGATGAGCAATACGGCACCGCCGCCGCCGGACTGCAGGGCGATCGTGGAGGGCATACACCCCAATTCCCACACTCAATCGCTAAATAAGTTCCCGACGATTGCCGGTGTTTCACACGGGTTTAAATACTACTGGTCCAGCGATAGGTCGGCGTACTCGCGCAGTCGCTCGAACGCCACCTGTTCGCGGTCGCCGCCACAGCGGTCGACCACGCTCTCGAAGTAGTCGATGCGGGCCAGCAGTTCGTCGGTGTCGTATTCGGGCACGTCGAGTCGCGAGACGGCGACGGTCGCCTCGATGACGGCATAGTAGCCCCGGTTCGTCGTCGGGACGACCCGCCGCTCGACGGCCGACTCCACCGGCCGGAGTTCCCACTCGACCCATTGCGTGCCGCCGCGGTCGCCCTCGTCGATAGCCGCAACGTCGACGCGGGCCCACGCATCCGCCGAATCGAGTACCGGCTCGTCTGCCTCCCGGACCGAGCAGGCCGCGTCGACGAAATCGACCGGGTCACGGGTGAACTGCACGTAGCCCGCCCCGCGCTCGGTGAAGTTGCGCCACGTCCGGGTGCGGCCCCACGTGGTCGCCGTCGCCGGGCCGCCATCCTCGGGTGCGAAGACCCCGAGAGCCGCGACGTTCCAGCGGTCGTTCGGCCCCAGCGTCGTTACGACGGATTCGGTCACACCCGAGAGGTCGACGGGCCAATCTGCGTCGCCGGCGTCAGCCTCGCCCATCTCAGACCACCAATCCCCGCTCCAGCGCGACGAACAGCGCGGCGGCCGTCAGGTCGGCCGTCGTCCCCGGATTGATGTCCCGCTCGACGAACTCCTCAGCGAGCGCCTCGGCGGCCTCCTCGCCGTCGAGAACCGACTGTGCCCGCTCGGTCGCCTCGGCGGCCGCGGCCGCGCCGTTCCGGGTGAGTATGAAGGTATCCTCCTCGTCGGCAAGTAGGCGGAGGAAAACCCGAGACGCGCGCTTATAAATGGGGCCGTCGGCGTCGAGTAGCCACTCGGCGGCCTCGAAACTCCGCTCGAAGCCGGAGGTCCACTCGGCGGCCACGCCGTCGCGGTCCGCGGACTGTGTCATCACGTCGTGGAGGGTCACCTCGCGCTCGCGAAGCGCCGACACCGCGTCGCTGCCCCGCCGGACGTCGAGGGCGTCGACGTCCTCGGGTAGGTCGTCGACGGCCACGTCGACGTGGTCGAAGGCGCGATAGAAGTCGCAGGCGTCGGCGACCGTCGTCGCTTCGACTACGTCGCTCGTGCCCGTGTGCGAGAGCCGGGCGGTCGCCGCGGCCCGGACCAGCGGCGTGAGCATCAGCAGGGCGCCGAACTGGGTGTTGCCACCCGACTGGTCGCTCATGCCGGCGACGGCGCGCTCGAAGGCCCGGCCGACGCGGGCGCCGTCGGCGGCCATCCGCAGGCCCGACAGCGACCCAACCGCGCCGGCCATGAAGTGTTCGAAGCGCAAATCGTCGTAATCCCGATGCCGGTCGACGTTGCCCGGTTTCGGCGTGCCCGAGACCTCCAGCAAGAGCGCCAACTGGGCGTTCTCAGCAGGGTTACGCATCGGTCGACACCTCCGCATCCGTTTCGCCCGTCTCCGCGAACCACTCCTCGACCGCCGAGCGTACGCGCCGGAGGACGGTCGGGTTATCCGAGGGCCGACCGACCGACACCGCGTCGGCACCGTAGTCCAGATACTCGTGTGCCGTCGCCCGGTCCCGAACGCCGTTGTTGGCAACGAGGAAGGCGTCGGGCGCCGCCTCGGCCACCTCCCTGACGACGGGTTCGCTGTCCATTGCGTCGACGTGGAGCGCGTCGGCGCCCGCGTCCGCCAGCCGTTCGGCCAGCGCCGGCAGGTCGACGCCCGCCACTTCCGTTCGGACCTTGACGCTCACGTCCGCACCGGCGTCGGCGGCCGTCGCCACCTGCTCGCAGAGGCGGTCGCCGTCCCGGAGCAACGACTGTCCGGCGCCGGCGGCGCACATCTCGTCTTGCCGGCAGTGGGCGTTGATTTCGAGGATGGCGTCGTGGTGCGCGCAGGTTTCGGCTGCCTTCGCAATCGGCTCCAGTGTCGCGCTTCGGACGTTGAAGCCCGCCCGCACGTCGATGTCGTCGAGCGCCGTGAGTTGCTCGTCGATGAAGGCTATCGGGTCGTCGGGCAGGAATTCCGTGCGGTCCCGGTCGACCATCTCGCGGGCCGCATCGCGGGTCGCCGAGTCAAGGGCGATACCGCCGAGGAAGGCACAGCCGACCTGCGGCGCCGCCGCTCGTGCCCACTCGGCGTCTGATTCGCCCGACAGCGACGCGATTGCGAGGCGTGGCTCGAACATCACGACACCTCCGCGCCCGCGAGCGCGAGCGCCTCCTCGACGGCCCGACAGACGCGCTGGCCGTCCTCGGGCGTTCCGAGTTCGGTGTCGGTGCGAACCACCGGCCGATGGAGGTCGGTGCCGTCCGCCGAATCCAGAACGAACGCATCAGCGAAGGGATAGGCCTCGGCGACGCCCGCCGTCGAGGCCTCGTAGCCCGTCGCTTCCATCAGTTTCCCGGCCGGGCCGGAGAACACTCGGTCCTCGACGAACGGCGAGACCGCGACGACGGGCGTCGATTCGAGGGCCTCTCGAAAGGCGTCCATCGCGAGCATCGGCCCGAGACTCGTGATTGGGTTCGAGGGACCGATAACGACCGGCGCGTCAAGCGCATCGAGGACGGCATCGGTCGGGCCGGCGTCGTCGGCGCCGCGGAACTCCACGGACTCGACTTCGGGGGCTGCCCGGTGGTGGACCCAGAACTCCTGAAAGTGCATCGGTCCCTCCTCGGTGTGAACGATGGAGGCGACGGGGTCGTCGCTCATCGGCAGGACGGGTCGGTCGACGCTCAGAGCATCACAGAGAATCTCGGTGACTTCGGTGAGCGTCTTGCCCTCGTCCAGCAAACCGGTTCGGGTGATGTGGACCGCGCGGTCACGGTCACCCAGTTCCATGAACTCCGCGACGCCCGAAAACCGCCGCCAGCGGGCGATATACCGGCCGCTCGTCTGGGCCTCGTCGGGGAGGTAGCGCGGCCCGGTTTCGAGGCCCGCCGCCTCGGCGAGAGCGTGCAGTTCCTCGTGCGTCTCGGTGGTATCGTCGGCGATGCCCCACCACGTCTCGCGGTCCAGCAGGTCGCCCTCGGAGAACAGCGTCGTATCGACGTCGGGACAGACCAGCAGGCCGCCCAACTCCACGTCGTCGCCGGTGTTGCAGACGACCGGCGTCTCGGCGGGCGCGAAGACGTCGTCGGCGCCGTCGAGGAGTTTCGGCGTACCCGTCCCGCCGGCGAGGAACGTGACCATACCCCGGCTTTCGCGCCGACGGATTTGTATCTGACCGTTAGGCGAGGGGGGTGTTTCGGGCATCTTTTGCCACCGACACCCGAACGGTCGGCAATGAACGCCATCAAGGACTCCGTCCACGACTGGATACCGCTGGACGACGTGGCGGTCGACCTCGTCGACGCCCCCGCCCTCCAGCGGCTCCGCCACATCAAACAGCTCTCGACGGTTCGACTGGTCTACCCCTCCGCCTCCCACTCCCGCTTCGAGCACTCGCTCGGCGTCTACCATCTCGCCCGCGAAGCCCTCCAGCATCTCGGTATCGAGGGCGAACGGGCCGCCCACGTCCGCGCTGCCGCCCTCCTCCATGACGTCGGCCACGGCCCCTACGGCCACCAGACCGAGGACGTCATCCGCCGGCATACGGGTCAGGACCACGACGACATCGGCGAGTTGCTCTACGAGACGACGCTCGCGGAGGTACTGGAGTCCCACGGCCTCGACCCCGACCGCGTGGCCGCCCTCGTCGCCGGGGAGGGCGAACTCGGTCAACTGGTCTCGGGCGAACTCGACGTCGACCGCATGGACTACCTCGTCCGCGATGCCCACCACACCGGCGTCCCCTACGGCACCATCGACCACGGCCGCCTCCTGCGGGCGCTCCGGTTCCGCGACGGTCATCTCGTCCTCGCAGAGAACAACGTACATACCGCCGAATCCCTCCTGCTCGCGCGGTCGCTGATGGACGGCACCGTCTACCGGCACCACGTCTCCCGCATCGCCGGCGCCATGCTGGAACGGGCCTGCGAGCGCCTGCTCGATACCGGCGTCACCATCGACGAGTTCCGGCGGATGGCCGACCACGACCTGCTCGTCGCCCTGCGAGAGGACGTGCCCGACCTCGGCGAGCGCATCGAGCGCCGTTCGCTTTATAAACGCGCCGTCTGGGCGGGCCTCGACCGCGTGCCCGAGGCCGTCACGGAGATGGACCGCGAGGCCGAGCGACAGGCCGCTCGCGAAATCGCCGACGAAGCGGGAATCGACCGCGAATCGGTCATCGTCGATATCCCCTCCCGGCCCGCCCTCAAGGAATCGCGCTCGCGCGTCGTCGTCAACGGCGTCGTCCAGCGACTCGAAGAGGCTTCGGAACTGGTCGGTTCGCTCCGTCGCGCCCGCCGCGCCAACTGGCGGATGGGCGTCTACTGCCCGGAAAGCGACGTCGAAGCCGTCGAACGGGCCGCCAGCGACGTGCTGGCTTTACCACGATAACGTTTTATATCAGACTCTCCCGGGTTAGATACTTACCTCGACAGCCCCGAGGTATGGATAGAATGGCATCTTCGACCAACCGTGGTCCGGGTGACGAACTGGCGACTGCCGTCGGCCGGTACGCTCTCGGAGAAGTGTCCCTCGGCAAAGCTGCCGAAGAGGCTGGGATGTCCCGCTGGGAGTTCGAAGAACTCCTCGAAGAGGCGGGGTTTACGGCACTATACGGACCGCGGTCGGACGAGGAGTTGCAGGCCGAGTTGGACGCTGCGCGTCAGTTAGACGAGTAAATGTCGGGCTACGCCTCGCCGCTCTTTCTGGATTCGACGGTCGTCAGTAACTTCGCTAGCTCCGACTCGCTCCCGTTTTTCCCTCAACTGCGCGAGTCGACCGTCGTGACGCCAGCAGTTCGTGAGGAGATTACGCAGGGATTCCAGCTCGAATACGAATATCTCGAATCGGCGGTCGACGCCTTCGAGGACACGCTACCAGTACGAAGCGTGCCGCAAGACGAGCTACTGGCGGAGCTACGAGAGCGTCTCGACATCGGAGAAGCGGAATCGCTACGCGGCGCTATCGAACACGGTGGAACGATAGCAACCGACGACCTCGCGGCACGACGAGTCGCCGAAGGGCGAAACCAAGCAGTCATCGGCTCTGTCGGCCTGCTGGTTCTTGGTATCCGGCGCGACTACATCGACCAAAAGACGGCGGACCGATGGCTCGACATCTGGCGAAACGAGCGGGATTATTATGCACCCGTCGACAGCGTCGGTGACGTTCTCGATACCGGGGAGTAGGCCGGCAACGACCGCCACACCGACGAATCCCCGCCACCAGGACGACGGTTTTTAAGTCATGGCGACGAAGCCGGCAATAATGGCAACCATCAAGGACTCCGTCCACGACCACATCACGGTCGAGGGGGTTGCCGAGGACCTGCTCGATACGCCGGCAGTCCAGCGACTCCGGCGCATCAAGCAGCTCGGCACCGCCGAACTCGTCTATCCCAGCGCGAACCACACCCGGTTCGAACACTCGCTGGGCGTCTACCATCTCGCGACGCGCGCCCTCGACAACCTCGGTATCGAGGGCAAGCAGGCCGAACGCCTCCGGGCAGCGGCCATGCTCCACGATATCGGCCACTCGCCGTTCAGCCACAACATCGAGGACCTCATCGCTCGCCGCACCGGCAAACTCCACGACGAGGTCGAGGACCTGCTCGAAAAGGGCGACGTCGCCCGGGTGCTCACACTCCACGACATCGACCCCGCGAAGGTGGCCGACCTCGTGGCCGGCAAAGGCGAGTTCGGTCAACTGGTCTCGGGCGAACTCGACGTCGACCGGATGGACTACCTCGTCCGCGACGCCCACCACACCGGCGTCCCCTACGGCACCATCGACACGGGGCGGTTCGTCCGGGAGTTGCGCTTCGTCGACGGCGAACTCGTGCTGGCGGAGAACAACGTCCAGACCGCCGAATCCCTCCTCTTGGCGCGGGCGCTGATGAACCCCGTCGTCTACAATCACCACGTCGCCCGCATCTCGAAGGCGATGCTCCGGCGGGCGACCGAGGGCCTGCTGGAGGCCGACGCGGCGACGGCCGAGGAGGTCCGGCGGATGGACGACCGCGATTTGACCGTCGCACTGCGAAGTTGCCCGGAGACGGCCGGATTTGCGGAGATGCTCGATACGCGAACGCTTTATAAACGCGCGGTCTGGGCGGAACTTCGGGACGTACCAGACGATATCGTCGACGCCGACCACGAGACGGTCCGGGAGTACGAGCAGGAGATCGCCGCCCGCGCGGAGGTCGACCCCGACGAGGTCATCCTCGATATCCCCTCGCGGCCGACGATGCGGGAGTCGTCGAGTCGCGTCGTCGTCAACGGCGAGGTTCGGAAACTGGCCAGCCAGTCGACGCTCGTGAAGGCCCTCCAGCGCGCCCAACACGAGCAGTGGCGGATGGGCGTTTACGCGCCGGATTCGGTCACCGAACGGGTCGGACAGGCCACCGAGGACGTGCTGGGCCTCGACCTGGAAGCGCTGGTCGTCGACGTCCGGCGGGGCATGCACACCACCCTCGACGAGTTCGGCGCCGATGTCGGCGTCGACGCGGGCCCCGGCGCGGACGAGTAGTCGGGGGCCTCCGGCGTCCTCGCCGGAGGCCCATCGAGTAGCGACCCGTTTTTATCCAAGACGCTCCCAAGCCGGGAGTATGGAACTGTCGGGGACGATACTGGCCGGCGAGGAGTACGAACCCGTCGAGGGACGTGTGGTCGTCGAGGAGGGCGAGATTACGGCCATCGAGGAGGCCGAAACCGCCTCGAGCGACATCGTCTGTCCGGCCTTCGTCAACGCCCACACCCACATCGGCGACTCCATCGCCAAGGAGGCCGGCCGCGGCCTCTCCCTGGAGGAGTTGGTCGCACCGCCGGACGGCCTGAAACACCGTCTGCTCCGAGAGGCCTCCCGCGAGGAGAAGGTCGAAGCGATGCGTCGGTCGCTCGAATTCATGACCCAAAGCGGTACTACCGCCTTCCTCGAGTTCCGCGAGGGCGGCGTCGACGGCGTCCACGCCCTGCTCGATGCGGCGGCCCACATCGACATCGACCCAGTCGTGTTCGGCCGCGAGGAGATTGACGTGCTCGACATCGCCGACGGCTACGGTGCCAGCGGCGCCGACGACGCCGACTTCACGTCGGAGCGTAACGAAGCCAGACGCCGCGAGAAGCCCTTCGCCATCCACGCCGGCGAGGTCGACGAACACGACATCAACCCCGCGCTGGACCTCGACCCGGACTTCGTGGTTCACATGGTCCACGCACAGCAACTCCACCTCGAACGCGTCGAGGACGACGACATCCCGGTCGCCGTCTGCCCGCGGTCGAACCTCGTCACCGACGTCGGCCTCCCGCCCGTCGAGGCGTTGCTGGAGCGGACGACCGTCGCCCTCGGGACGGACAACGTCTTCCTCAACAGTCCCTCGATGTTCCGCGAGATGGAGTTCGCCGCGAAACTCTTCGACGTGAGCGCGCCGGAGGTCCTCCGCATGGCGACGAAAGCCGGCGCCGACATCGCGGGGTTGAACTGCGGGGTCGTCGAACCCGGCCGCGAAGCACGCCTGCTCGTCCTCGATGGCGACTCCGACAACCTCACGGGCGCACGCGACCCCGTCCGCGCCGTCGTCCGCCGGGCCGGCGTCGACGACGTCAAACGAGTTATCCAGCCCTAAAAACGCGATTTCTGTCACGCTACCGCCCTCGAACGGTCGAAAAGGGTTTGTGTGTGTACGGACAAATCATGTGTGGTGGTCACAATGTACAATCAAATTCTCGTCCCGACGGACGGGTCGGCGGGCATGAACCGGGTTATCGACCACGCCTCGAACCTCGCTGATTCCCACGACGCGGAGGTGCAGTTCCTCTACGTCGTCAACACGGCCAGTTTCGCCAACCTCCCGATGGAGACCTCCTGGGAGAACGTCACCTCGATGCTCCGCGACGAGGGGGAAACCGCCCTGCAGGCCGCCGAGCGCCGCGCCGACACCGACGACGTCGTAACCGCGCTGGGCGAGGGCCCACCGAGCAAAGAGATCGTCGACCACGCCCGCGAGGAGGGCTGTGACCTCATCGTGATGGGCACCCACGGCCGGGGCGGCATCAATCGCCTGCTGTTGGGCAGCGTCGCCGAACGCGTCGTCCGCTCGGCGCCCGTCCCCGTGATGACCGTCCGGGTCGGCGACGACGCCGACGAAGCAACCGGCGAAGCCTCCGAGCGGAACCCCACGCCGGATTCGCCGGTCGGCGAGGCCATGGAGTGAGTCATACGAATCGTTATAGTCTTTGACCGGTGAGCGCACGTACGCCCGGCGCTCGCCGGTAATTCGTTACAACAGTTCGTATCAGACCGGTCGCAGGTGCTCGCAGTCGCCCGCCGAAACGCGTTTTTCTCCGTCTTCTGTTTCAACCACGAGCGTCCCGGGGGACGCCACGTCGACGGCCTCCCCGATTACGTCGCCGCCCGGCGTCTCGACGCGAACCCGCTTGCCCAGCGTCAGCGATAGCTCGCGCCACGCCGGCAGGACGGATTCGGGGTCGTTGCGCAGTTCGTCGAAGCGTTCGAGGAGGTGTCGGGTCAGCTCGGCCCGGTCGACGTCGCCGACCTGTTCTCGAATCGTCGTCGCCTCCGGCGGCACGGCTTCGGCGTCGATATTCGCGTTGATACCGATACCGACGACGACCCACGAAACGCGGTCGGCCTCGCCCTCCATCTCGGTGAGGATGCCGACTATTTTCGCCTCGCTACCCTCGATGAGCACGTCGTTCGGCCACTTGATGCCCGCCTCGACGCCGACCGCTCGAAGTGCCTCGGCGGTGGCGACGGCAGCGGCCAGCGTGTATATCGGCACCTGCGCCGGCGGCAGGTCCGGTCGGCAGACGAGACTCACCCAGATGCCGCCCGACGGCGAGGAGAACGCCCGGTCGAGACGCCCCCGAGCGCCCGTCTGCTCGTCGGCGAGGACGGCGATGTCCTCGGCGCCAGCGCCGGCCAACTCGCGAGCGCGGTCGTTCGTGCTGCCGATGGTGTCGTGGTATTCGACCTCGAAGGGCGCATCGAGGCCGAACTCGACGGCCGCACCGCCGAACTCCGGGACCGCCGTCAGGACGTAGCCGTCCTCCCTGCTCTCGACGTCGAACCCCGCCTCCCGGAGCGCCTCGACGTGCTTCCAGACCGCCGCCCGGGAGACGTCGAGTTCCTCGGCCAGTTTCGGCCCCGAAACCGGTCCCTCGGCCAGCGCCCCGAGGACGCGTTCGCGTGTCTCCTGCATGGACGAGGCTATCGCGGGACGCGTATATAAACGGCGTCCGTCCAGCGCCCACATCCGGCGACGAACCGTACGCCGCTACTCCTCGAAGTCGTCGAACCGCTCGTCGATGCGGTCGGCGGCGACCGCGAGCATGCACTCGATGCGTGTCGCCCACGGCGTCGCGTGCGAAAAGCGGACGTGGTCGAGTTCGGCCAGCGTTGCGGCGCCGCCGGGCGTCCCGTAGACCGGCTCGGTCGGCCCCGCGTGACACCGCGACGAGAGGACGACCGGACAGTCGGCCTCGGCGATGGCCTCCCCGATGGCGGCGGTGGTGTTCCCGAGACCGGTTCCGGCGACGACGACCGCATCACCGCGCGCTTCGGCGGCCTCGAAGGCCTCGCGGCCGACCCCGGAGGCGGAGACGACGAGCGGGACCGTCGGGTGGTCGTCGGGGTCGGGGACCGGCAGCCGGTCGTCGGGCGCCGACGGTTCCCGGTACCAGTGGACGCGCTTGCGGGTCAGGCGGGCGACGGGGCCGGTCTCGGGTGACCGAAAGGTATCCAGCGCACAGGTGTGGGCCTTCCGGACGGTCGCAGCGTCGTGGAGTTCCTCGTCGAAAGCGACGAAGGCGCCCTCGGTGAGCCGCTCGTGTGCGGCTGCCCGGACCGCACTCCGGAGGTTCGTCGGGCCGTCGCTGCCGGCCTCGTCGGGGCGGCGCTGGGCACCTGTGACGACGACCGGCGCCGAGACGGTCAGGTCGAGATAGCGCGCGGTTTCGGCCAGCGTGTCCGTGCCGTGTGTGACGACGAAGCCGTCGACGGTGTCGTCGCGCTGGGCGATTCGGTCTGCGACGCGGGCACAGACCGCGGGCGACATGTCGAAGCCGGGACTGTCGGCGACGCTTTCGACGGTCACGTCGGCGAAGCGTTCGATTTCGGGGACGGCCTTGACGAGGTCGGCACCCGAGAGGGTTGGTGCGGCGCCCGAATCGGCGCCCTCCGCGGTCGAGGCGATGGTTCCGCCGGTCGCGATGACGTGGACGTCCATACCGTCACCCCGGACTGGCATCGAGTTGTGGGTTCCGGTCGCCGTGTCGCGAACTTTCATTTGTCCCGCACCCCTCTACCCGGTATGCGCGACGAAGAGGAGATCCGCGAGCAATACGAGTTCCTGAAAGAGGAGTTGGACGACGAGAACATGAACCACGAGGGGGTCCGGCAGATGTTCACCTATTATAAACGAGCCCTCGGCTGGGTCCTCGAAGAGGAGTATATCTAGGTCGCCGGTCGGCTTCGCCGTAGGCGGTACATTTATACCTCAATACGCGTTTGTATCACGTGACGCTTCGCTTGGAGGGCCGAAGCGTCAGCGGGGACCTATTCAGGGCGGCAAGCGGCCGACCGGCGTTTTCTGCCGGTCGGCTGCTTTCCTCTCGCTGAACCACATTCGATAGCTCAGGCGATATCTAGAGAGGCGTCGCCATCGCCGGATTCCCCGTTCTCGTCCCATTCCAACTCGAACTCGACGCTCAGCTCCGATTCACCGCCGCCGGTCTCTCGTTCGGCCTTGACCTCGAAGGTGTGGGTTTCCGGCACCGTCAGCGTAACCGATTGCTCGCCGGCGGACAGCGACACCGACTCACCCGCGTCGAGTTTGTCCGCGACCGCACGGAGCATCTCGGCGGTTTCGCTGCGGGACTGGCGCTTCTCGCTTTCGAAGAGAACTTCTTCCATACCGAAGGAACGTGCCGAGGCACTATAAGCCATCAGGCAACTGTGGTATCACCTGACACTACATAACACAGCCAGTACATTTTCGTTTATTATCACGTTCCGTACGTACGCTCCGTAGCCGCGATAGCGCCGCACAGAACGGTTTTCGGAACGGTCATCGGAGCGATAGCGAGATACGGTTCGATATATTTAACCTAATTCGACAGTAACATGCAGATAGAACTTACCGATGTACGACCTGACAGGATTCCAGCGAGACCTGCTGTACGTCATCGCCGGGCGGGAAGAACCCCACGGGCTTGCGATTAAGGAGGAACTCGAGGACTACTACGAGAAGGAGATTCACCACGGCCGTCTCTACCCCAATCTCGATACGCTCGTCGACAAGGGCCTCGTCGAGAAGGGCCAGCGCGACCGCCGGACCAACTTCTATACGCTCACCCGCCGCGGCCGCCGCGAGATCGAAGCGCGCCGCGAGTGGGAAGAACAGTACGTCGACATTTGATAAACGAACCGGCACAAGCCGGTTATCGTTGTAAACCAAAGGTAGAGATGCTGCAAACGTCGTTAGGAAAAGTTGGTGTTTTATACTTGCAGTCAAACGTTCGGGTATGGACTTCGAACTGTCCGAAGAACAAGAGCAACTGAAAAGCGAGGTCCAGCGCTTCGCCGAAAACGAGATTATTCCGGTCGCCAAGGAGTACGACCGCGAGGAAAAGTACCCGTGGGAGGTCGTCGAGAAGGCCGCCGAGATGGGCCTGCTCGCCCCGCAGATTCCCTTCGAGTACGGCGGCGCCGGCTACGACGTCCTCGATACCGCCATCATCGTCGAGGAACTGTTCGCCGCCGACCCCGGTATCGGCCTGTGTCTGTCCTCCAGCGGCTTCGGTACGGAGGCCATCATCGAGTTCGGCACCGAGGAGCAGAAAGAGGAGTACCTCGAACCCGTCGCCGCCGGTGAGGCCATCTCCGGGGCCGCCATCTCCGAACCCGACACCGGTTCGGACGTCTCCTCGGTGAGCACGCGTGCGGAGAAGGACGGCGACGAGTGGGTCATCAACGGCAACAAGATGTGGATCACCAACGGCTCCATCGGTGACTTCTTCGTCGTCCTCTGTAAGACCGACCCCGAGGCTGAGGGCCGCTACAACGGCTTCTCGCAAATCATCGTCGAAGCCGACCGCGACGGCTTCGAAGCCGACAAGATTACCGGCAAACTCGGCATCCGCGCTTCCGACACCGCCGAACTCATCTTCGACGACGTTCGCGTCCCCGAGGAGAACCTCGTCGGCACTCGCGGCGCCGGCTTCCTCCAGCAGATGCAGTTCTTCGACGAGACGCGTACCGGCGTCGCCGCACAGGGCGTCGGCATCGCCAAAGGCGCCGCCGAGCGCGCCCTCGAATACGCACAGGAACGCGAGCAGTTCGGCCGCCCCATCGGCGACTTCCAGGCCATCCAGCACAAACTCGCCGACATGCACACCGAGGCCGAAGCCGCACGCAACCTCACCTACAAGTCCGCGTGGTCGGTCGACCACGCCGACGGCCAGCTGACCAAGCTCGCCTCGATGGCCAAGGAGTTCGCCTCCCGCACCGCCGTCAGCAACGCCAACGAGGCCGTCCAGATTCACGGCGGCTCCGGCTACGTCGACGACTTCGACGTCGAACGGTTCTACCGCGACGCCAAGATTACCCAGATATACGAGGGGACCACCGAAATCCAGAAGATGGTCATCGCTCGGGAGTTGCAGGGCAAGGGCTTCTGAAACTACTTTTTGCACGCTCCGGCGGTCTGGCGCGCGAAAGCGCCAGACCCGCCTCCGCGGCAAAAACGTAGTGAAAATATGCGCGCGTGCTCCTGCCGCGGCCCTCGGGGCCGCGTTAGTCCGCGCGCGCTACGGCGCCTCCCTGCGGTCGGCGCCGGGTGGTTCGAAAGGCGCTTCGCGCCTTTCGTCATGCCAAAAGAGCGCACCGCGCTCTTTTGAGCAAACCGCCTCGGGGGCGCTTTTCAAGCGCCCCCTCCGCGGATGCTCCCTCCGTGGTCCGTCGGGCGACGTTGTGCCCGTAGCCTGACGGGCCCACTCGTCACGTGCCTCGTGTCTGCCCCACGGTTTCCGTGGGGCGCTTCATCCGTTCGCATCGAAACGTACCGTTTACCCCCAGCGGCGCGTCTCCCCGGTAATGCGTAGCCTCGTCGAGGACGACTTTATCAGGGCGACGACGTTCTTCGCGCTCGCGTTCGTGTTGATGCTGCTCGGCGGCCTTCTCGTCGGAGATGTACGCGCGAGCGTGGAGTTCGGCCTCCCGCTTGCGGTCGCTATCGGCGCCTTCGCGTATCTCTTCGTCAAACCGACGAGTGACGACGAAGGGGAGGCGGGCGCGGAGAAACCGGCCAACGACGAGGAGTAGCCTCCGCTTATAAGCCCTCGCGGGTCGAAGGGTCGAGTATGAAGATATACACCGGCCGTGGCGACGAGGGAATGACCGACCTCCGGGACATGTCCCGGGTCTCGAAGGCCAGCCCCCGCATCGAATCCTACGGGACCGTCGACGAACTCAACAGCGTCGTCGGGCGCATCCGACCGTCGGGCTACGACGACATCGACGAGAAACTCGGCGCCGTCCAGAACCACCTCCACATCATCCAGGCCGACTTCGCGAACCCGGACCGCGACGACGAGGACGCCCCGCGGGTGACCGACGAACACGTCGACGACCTCGAAGCGTGGATGGACGCCTACGACGACGAACTGGAGCCGCTGGAGAGTTTCATCCTCCCGGGCGGCAGCGACGTCGGGTCGAAGATCCACCACGCGCGGTCGGTCTGCCGGCGAGCGGAGCGCCGCGCGGTGGCGCTGGCGGCCGACCAGCCCATCAACGAGGACGCCGTCGCGTACCTGAACCGTCTTTCGGACGCGCTGTTCGTGTGGGCCCGCGTCGTCAACCAGCGCGAGGGCGTCCCGGAAGAATCGCCGAAATACTGACCCGACCGCGCGACTTTCGGGGCCGTCTCCCGACGGCGGGTCAATTCTTTTAAGCCCCACGGGAACGCCGAGGCGTGTATGCAACAGGTAGACGTCGCCATCGTCGGGGGCGGCCCCGCCGGCAGTTCGGCCGGCCACGCGGCCGCCAGCGAGGGTGCCGACGCCGTCGTCATCGAGAAGGGCGTCCCCCGGGCCGACCGCGAGGACCTCGGCCCCGACTCGACGGACGCCGCCGGTATCCTCGATTACTGGGTCGACATCATGAACCTCGGCGAGCCGATTCCCGAGCACGTCAAACACCAGGAACTCGACGCCGCGGAGTTCATCGGCCCCTCGGAGACACTGGAGTTGACCTCGACCGGTATCCCGTCTTCCTACCCCAACTTCGGGTTTACCCTCCACCGCGCCCGCTTCGACGACTGGCTCCGCGAGCGCGCCGAAGACGCCGGCGCCGAATACCGCGTCGGCACCGGCGTCGCCGAGGTCGAGACCGACCTGACCGGGCCGCCCACCCACACTCTCACGCTCCGGGACGGCACCGAAATCGAGGCCGACTACCTCGTCCTCGCCGACGGCCCCCAGCGAACCATCACCGGTACCGTCCTCGAAGACTGGCTCGACGACGCGGCGATGTCGCGACTCGACTCCCGGAAGACCAACCACATCGCCTATCAGGAGTACCGCCGGATTCCGGAGGAACTGTTCGAGGACGACCGCATCAAGTTCTGGTGGGGCTACATGCCCGGCCACACCGCCTACCCGTGGGTCTTCCCGAACGACGACCCCGTCGCCCGCGTCGGCCTGACGATGCCCATCGGGATGGACCTCGACGACGTGGAAAACCGCGAGGAGTACTGCCTGCTCCGCCCCGAGGACGACCGCGTCCCACAGGGTGGCACCTACATCCAGCGTCTGCTCCAGCGGGAGTACCCGGGCTACGACCTCGACGACTTCCCGCTGGTCGAGAACCGCGGCAAATCCGGCGGCACCGAGACCTACCCCATCTCCTCGACGCGACCCATCGAGTCGCCGACAGCCGCCAACGTCGCCGTCGCCGGCGGCGCGATGGGCGCGACCTCCGAGTTCCACGAGGGCGGCGACCACGTCGCCATCCGAACCGGCCAACTCGCCGGGCGGCTGGCCGCACGCGGCACCCTCGACAGCTACAACGACCTGTGGCACGACGCCATCGGCGACGAAATCCGCCGCAACTGCGTCTTCGCCGACATGGTCCGCGGCTACGAACCAGACGACTGGGACACCATGTTCGGCCTCGTCAGCAACGTGAAGGGCGACGGCGCCTTCTCGGCCCACGAGGCCGTCTACGCCGGCTGGACCGGCGCGAAGCTCTTTGCGGAATACAAATGGAAGAAGTTCGGGTTCCGGGACGGCCGATACGCCCAGATTCGGGAATCGGAGTACAGCGTTCAGCGTTCCCGGTAACTTAAGCCGACGAACGACCTAGCCCTTCTCGCGCACCTTTAGTCCCCGACGGAGCCGCCCCCACGGGCAGCGATGACGGACCGGAGAACCCGGGTGTGCGACATCATCGCTGGTCACGTTCGACCCGCCCGGCACGAGGGTTAGCCGACCGACCACGGCACGCCGCTTGGAGTGACGTCGGAAGTTAGTGTTCCGGGCGTATATTTCGAATTATCGCAGATACGTCTCTATTTCGTCGACGACAGTATCGACGAACTCGTCGGTAACTCGGCCCTGCCACGCTACCAGATCTTCGATTCGTGGCGAGTGGACTGCCCACGGCGAGGCGAACGACTCGTGCGGAACACCACCGACTTCCCACACGTAGGGGCGTAACGCAAGCGAGTCTTCGTACTCCTTCGTCGATACGGCGACCGCGAGGAACTGCTCGTCGACGAACGGGTGTGAACTGTTGTTGACGATCAACCACGGTCGCTGGCTATCCTCACCTAATTTGAACGGATCGGAACTGCGGACCACGTCGCCTCGTTCCGGTTGCATTTATCAGTCCCTCTCGCTGGGATGTGACTCGTCCGGAGCGGCCGCATCCCACTCGTCCGGGTCGACTCCCCCATCCTCGTCGTTGAGCTGCTCCGTCACAGTGTGGAGATCGTACGCATCCTGTACACGTTCCAGATCCCTCGTGATCGCCCAGTACTCACCCTTATGTCTGATGAGGTCACGCTGCTTCAGCCGAGAGAGAGCAGTCCCGACCGTATTCGGATCTTCCCCGATTCCGGTCGCGATTTCCGAGCGGGTGAACGCTTTGTCCCGATTCGCATACAGGTAGACGAGTACCTGCTCAGGAACGCTCGGACCACTCGGAAGATCCCCTGTTTCGAACTCCTCGATACGAACGGGCATATACAGTACTCAGCGTGCTGATGTAATGAATGTACTGCTGTGCCGAAGTTACTGATAGCCAAGACAGGTACACTTTCGCCCTACCGAGCCGACTAGTAGCTTCTTGCCCGGTAGTGTTCAGAACACACGTTTTCGATACAGTTCCGATCCAAGCAGATGCATACTTATAAATGCTGTATTCTTGAGGATTAAGCAATGCCGGCGCAGTTTACGGAGACCTTCGTCCGACTCGTCGGGACGTCGCCAGTGATACAGGCGCTTGCTGGCGGGGTCATCATCGCCCTGATGAACCTCTTCGGTGCGTCGCTCATCCTCGTCTGGCGGAATCCATCCGAGCGGGCCCTCGATGGGATGCTCGGATTCGCGGCCGGCGTCATGCTCGCGGCGGCCTTTACCAGCCTCATCATACCCGGTATCGAGGAGTATTCGGGGGGCAACCCGGTGCCGACGCTGGTCGGCGTCGGACTCGGCGCGCTGTTCCTCGACCGGGCGGACGCGCTGGTCCCTCACGCTCACTACCT
Source organism: Natronomonas amylolytica (assembly GCF_037031205.1). Classification (NCBI taxonomy): domain Archaea; kingdom Methanobacteriati; phylum Methanobacteriota; class Halobacteria; order Halobacteriales; family Natronomonadaceae; genus Natronomonas; species Natronomonas amylolytica. The sequence continues at coordinate 439,934 of NZ_JAYEZM010000001.1, forward strand.
GCTGACCGGCGACCGTCGAACTGACGCCGCGGACCCCGAGGTGACGCTACCGGTCACCGACGAGCGACTGGCCGGGGTCGTCCTGTTCATCCTGGCCATCACGCTGCACAACATGCCCGAGGGGCTGGCGGTCGGCGTCGGTTTCGGTGCGGCGGCGAACGACCCGGCACAACTGGGAGGCGCCCTGTCCCTGATGGTCGCCATCGGCCTCCAGAACATCCCCGAGGGACTGGCCGTGTCCGTGGCGGCGATAAACGCCGGCCTCGACCGTCGACTGTACGCCGTCATCGCCGGGATTCGAGCCGGTGTCGTCGAGATTCCGCTGGCGGTGCTGGGAGCCGTCGCCGTGGCGACGGTCGAACCGCTGTTGCCCTACGCGATGGGGTTCGCCGCGGGCGCGATGCTGTTCGTGATATCCGACGAGATCATCCCCGAGACACACCGGAGCGGCTACGAGCGCGTGGCGACGCTCGGCCTCATGGCTGGTGTCATCATCATGCTATATCTGGATATTGCACTGGCCGGCTAATCGTCGAGTTTCGAACAGTCGCGACGACCGAGCGGTTCGATGGGCTGGCTGAAACCGGTTACTCACCGACGACCAGTTCCGCGACGCCGAGGTCCCGGTCGTGCATCTCGCGGATGACGCGGAACGCGAAGGCGTAGCCGGCGACGGTGAGAATCACCGCGATGATGAGGTTGCCGACGAGGAGTCGCGCGACGACCTCCGGGGCGGCGGTGAACGATATCGTGGAGACGGTGACCTCGGGCGGCCCCAGAATCCGGACACCGAGCCAGAAACTGGCCGCGTAGACGCCCCACTTCGCGACCGGGTTGAGGACGACGACGGAGGCGACCAACGCGAGTTTGCTGACGCTCTCGAAGAGGGCCGCGATGACGCCAAAGGCCAGCACGCCGACACCGAAGGTCGGCAGCGCCGTGATGAACACGCCGACCGCGAAACTCCGGGCGACCTGCTGTGGCGTGTGCTCGCCGGCAAAGGCGGTCTCCAGTCGAGACCGAACCCGACGCCGATACGCCGCGAGTCGTCGTGCCATTAGCTGACGATGGACAGGAGAGGTAATGAACGTTTGCCGTCGTTCGGACGCGAGGACTGTCCGCGTCATACGGATTGTTGTAGTCGTTTACCGACGAGCACCCGTACGGTACCGGTGCTCGCCGGTAATTTGTTACAACGATCCGTATCAGTCCCCGACGACGGTCGCTCGGACCGTCTCCGCGAGCCCCGAGAGATGCGCTTGCCCGAACACGGCGACCAGTACCGCCCCCAGCGAGTTGTACAGCAGGTCCTTGACGGTGTCGTCGAGGCCGTGCTGGGCCAGCGGCATATCCACGCCGGTAGCGTGAGCCACGACGTCGAGGCCGAACTCGAAGAGTTCCCAGACGACGCCGAACGCCAGCACGATGACCACGACGTAGGCGAAGTAGAAGCGCCGCGGTAGGTGTATCTCGTCGTTGTGGAGGTCGACGCCGCGGGCGAAGGTGTAGCCGACACCGGCGACGAGCGTCGCCGACATCGCGTGGGTGATGTGGTCCCACCACGGAATCTGCTGGTAGAGACCCGCCGACCCCATCGTGTGCAGAAAGACCGCTAACGTGATCCAGAGGCCGAGCCACGGGTCCAGCGGGATGTCGTAGTTCCGCTCCAGAAGCGACGGGACGAACGTGATACCCAGCGCGATGACGCCGTTGGTGATGGCCTTCGGCGCGCCGAACAGGAGGCCGTAGCCGACGATGGCGACCAGCGTGAGTTGCATCCCGCGGGTGAGTCGACGCTGGTTCCGCGGGGATGGCCGCGGCAACAGCGTCATCGGCGAACCGCCCTCCAGACTCGGCGACTGAGATGCCGACCGCGCCGTCTGAAGTACGCATCGAAGAGGACCCCCGCGACCAGTCCGGCGAGGGTGACGTAGAGCCACTCGACCATCAGGCCGGCGTTGGCGGCCTCCTGTGCGGTGTGGTCGGGCGGAAGCAGGGGTGCGCCCCGTGCTTCGAGGTGACTCAACAGGTTCGTCCCGAAGGTTCGGTCCATACTCCAGCGGACGACCGTCCAGGCGGCCGTCGAGGCCATCGTCGCCATGCCGACGAAGAGCACGGCGAACCAGTGGGTCATCTGCAGTTGGGTGAACATGTGGAGTTCGACGGTGATCAGCAGCGCCAGCGCGGCGACCGACAGGTAGTAGGCGAACAGTCCCAGTTCCCCGCCGACGGTCGCGCGAGCGAGAATCGGTAGCAACGCGAGCACGAGCAACTCCCACGGGAGCATGACCTCCCAGTCGCGGTGGGCGACCGGCGGAACGAGAACGATGACGGCGGTCGTGGCGACGAAGGCCATCCATAGCCGGTCGAAGTCCCAGACGCTCTCGACGAAGGTGACCACCAGCACCGCGACCAGCACCCACGCCAGTATGGCGTTCAGCCGGCTGTTCCGGAACACCTGCGCGAGGACGTCCTCGGTCGACGACCGGTTGGTGTTCGGGCCCTCGGAGCCATCCATATGGACAAACTGGAGGGAAGCACACACTAAAAGACGCCGGCCCACCGGCGGAGACGATGCGACGGGCAGAGACACTCCTCGGGGAGTGGCATAGGACAGTTCACACACGCGTCTTCGAGCGCGGCGTTGAGCAATGCAGTATCAGCAATCGAAGACGTGTGCACGAAACCCCTCCCCCGAATGTCGCCCACCCGGTAGGATGGGCTCGGAAGACAGAGTCGAGTGGTTGGTGGCAAGCCACTTGAGAGAGATGCCCGTAGGTACTCACATGTACGAGGACCTTCTGCTCCCGTTCGATGGGAGCGACGGGGCGGCGGAGGCACTGCATCACGCTGCCGAGATCGCCCACTGGGCCGACGCCACTATCCACGTTCTGTTCGTCGCGGATACGACGCGCGATAGCGTCACGGTCGTCGAAACCGAGGTCGTTGACGCACTCGTTCGGGAGGGCAAGGCCATCGTCGAAGAAGCAGCGAAAACACTGGACACGCTCGGTGTGGACTACGATTCCGACGTCGTCCAAGGGACGCCGGCGCCGACGATCGTCGAGTACGCTGAGCAATACGATTACGACGTGGTCGTGATGCCGACCCAAGGTCGAGAGGGGGTGTCACGATACCTTCTCGGAAGCGTCACGGAGAAGGTCGTCCGTCTGTCTTCGGTCCCGGTTCTGACGACGCGGATGCAGCCCGACGAACAACTGGTGTTCCCCTACGAGAACATCCTTCTTCCGACCGACGGGAGTGCCGGTGCGGTCCACGCCGCCGAGCATGGCCTCTCCATTGCAGCGGCTCTCGATGCGACCGTTCACGTGCTATCCGTCGTCGACGATACCTCGCTGGGTCCGGACGTTCGCTCGACGATTTCGAATCAGGCAAGCGAGCAGGCTGCGACCGATGCCGTTGCCGACCTCGTGTCCGAGGCGGGGACACGCGGCGTTTCGAACACTGTCCGGCACGTCGAACACGGCTCCCCTGTCGAGGTGATACTCGACACCATCGAATCGAACGACATCCATGCCGTCGTGATGGGAACGACGGGGAGGCGCGGCAGTGATCGCATATTACTCGGAAGCGTCGCCGAGAAGACCGTCCGCTCTGCACCAGTTCCGGTCATCACGGTTGGACGCGGCGAGTAGCGGTTCCGTGGGATGGCTCGCGCCTATCGAACTTCCTTGCTTATTTACTGCGAGAGGTGGGTAACTGGGCACGATGACCCCACTGGAGCTCGGCCTCCGCTTGGTCGCTGGTCTCGCTCTCATCCTGACCAACGGCTTCTTCGTCGCCATCGAGTTCGCGCTGACGCGCGCCCGGCAGTTCAGCGAGCAGGAGTTCATCGACGGCAACCCGGCCCTCGAACGGGCCTGGGAGATGACACAGAACCTCGAGATCTACCTGACGACCTGTCAGGTCGGCATCACGGCATCGAGCATCGCGGTCGGTATCATCGCCGAACCCGCACTGGCGGCGTTGTTCGAGCCGTATTTCGCTACCACGCCGCTCGCGTCGGTCGGAGCGGGCGCGATAATCGCGTTCGGAATCATCAACCTCCTCCATCTCACCCACGGCGAACAGACGCCGACCTACCTCGGCGTGGAGCGCTCTCGGATGGTGTGTCGGTACGGAGCGACGCCGCTGTACTGGTTCAACCGGCTCATCTCCCCGCTCATCACGCTCGGCGACTGGATCGCCAAAGCCACGCTCAAGCTGTTCGGCATCGAGATGACCGGGGCGTGGCTGGAAACCGAAGAGGAGGTCCTCGAATCACGAGCCCAGCTCCGCAATCGGGTCCACTCGCTTCTCGAGGAGGGCGAACTCCCCGAGGAGCGCCGCGACGAGGTCCTCGGCGCACTCGACGTCGACGAACTCTCGGTCAGCGAGATCATGGTCCCTGCCGACGACATCATCGCGCTTTCGACCACGCTTTCGGTCGAGGAGAACTTCGACCGCATCCGAAACACGCCACACACCCGATTTCCGCTGGTGGGCGAGGACCTGACGGACTTTCACGGCATCGTGTACGCACCGTCTATCATCGACCACTACGAGGACCTCACGGACGGTGAGGTCTCCTTTACCGAGATTGCAGCACCCCCAATGACGCTCGCCGCGGAGACGAACGTCAGCGATGCGTTCGACCAGTTCCAGGCCGAGGACCAGGAACTCGCGCTCGTCATTCGAGACGGCGACGTCGTGGGACTCCTCACGGCGACGGACGCCCTCGAATCGGTGATGGGCGAACTCGAGGACCCGCTCGACCAGCGGGCATCGACCTGACGCGGCCACCCCTGTTTCCAATCGGCGACAGTGGATGTTGTGCTGCTATAACGGAGTTGTCGAAAAGCCCCGCAGGCCCTCGAATCCGAGGCTCTTAAAGGAAGCGGCAATGGGCAGCACAACATTAAATGGGGTGTGCGTTGACCTACGTACGCAATGGTCGACAAAGACGACCTCCGTCAGCAGTTTATCGAGGCGTTCGAAGGTGCAGACTACCCCGTCAACAGCCCGATGGACCTCGTGCCCGCCCTCCCGCAGGGCCCCGGCACGAAGTTCGAGTCCGGTGACTTCTCCATGACCGCCATGGAGCTCAACACCAAGGGCGGGGACAGCCAGGAGTTCCCGTACGACGACGTCGAGTCGCTCGTCGACGACATCATGGAAGGCCTCGAAGAGCAGGGCGAGATTTAACGCCACACAACCACCCTTTTATATTCGTAGCACCGACCGAATAGCGACTGCTGATGCGACGGAACACGTTCGTCAAGCTCTCGGCGCTGGCGCTCGGGCTCGTCCTCCTGAGTTTCATCGTCATGGGCCTCTCGCGGCTGGTCGTCGCCGCCGACACGGCGAGGCTCATCTCGGCGCCGACGATGCTGGCCGGCGGCGCCCTCATCGTCCTGTTGACCGTCCAGTCGGTGCTCGCCGTCTCCGGTATCCGACCGCTCGAAGAGTGAAACCGCGATTTGAACTATCGCAAGGGGTATTCTACCCCGGTAATAAAGGCCGATAATGAGTCTCCTGCCGAGTCGCCTCGACGTGTCGTCGTCGCCCGACGAGCCGCGCGTGTTGGACATCGACGGCGACGACGCCGGTGACACTTTCGCCGCCCTCGGGTCCGAGACCGCCCGCGAGATGCTGTCGCTCATCTACGAGGACCCGCGGACGCCGGCCGAACTCGAAGACCACGTCGGCACCTCCCTCCAGAACGTCCACTACCACGTCGACCGACTGGAGGACGCCGACCTCATCGAACCCGCCGGCACCGGCTACTCCGAGAAGGGCAACGAGATGACCGTCTACGGCCCGGCCAGCGAGGCCGTCGTCCTCTTTGCCGGCGACGAAGACGACGGGTCCCGCCTCCGGGACCACCTCAAGCGCCTGTTCGGCCTCGCCGCGACGGTCGCCGTCGCGACTATCGTTTTCGCCGTCGCCCACGACTGGCTGACCGAAGACCCGAGTCAGGAACAGGTGACCTTCCAGAGCACTACCGACGCCGCAGAAAGTGCCGACTCCGGCGCCGCGGCCCTCACCGCACTCGACCCCGTCCTCGCCTTCTTCCTCGGGGCCTGTGCGGTCGCCGTCGCCGTCGCGGCGTGGTGGTACCTATACGACCGGTTGTAGTCCTTTCTCGGCGCGCGCCGACCCGTACTGGCGCGCGCCGGAAACCGTTACAACCGGCCGTATCACACCTCGGCTTCGGTCGCGGGCGCAGTCTCGATGAGCCGGGCGATATCCTCCGGCAGGCTCTGTTCGCCTGCCGGCGTCCGGACGGTGACGAGGCCGAACGGCGCGATTTCGAGGACTTCGAGTTCGGTACCCGGCTCGATGCCCGCGTCCGCGAGGTAGCGTAGCTCCTCGTCGCCCTGATGGCGGATGCGTCGGACGACGACCTCGTCGCCCTCCTCGGCGGCCGACAGCCGGCAGGTGTCCTCGCTCTCCGGCAGTCGGAGGTCCGCGTCCGGAATCGGGTCGCCGTGGGGGTCGACGCCGGGGTTGCCGAGCACCTCGGCGATGCGTTCGGTCAACTCGTCGGAGACGTGATGTTCGAGGCGGTCGGCCTCCTCGTGGACGTCAGCCCAGTCGTAATCGAGCTGTTCGGTGAGGAACGCCTCCAGCAGGCGGTGATGCCGCAGAATCTCGAGGGCGACGACCTCGCCCTCGTCGGTGAGCGTCACGCCGCGGTACTCCTCGCGGTCGATGAGACCCCGGTCTTCCAGCTTACCGAGCATGCTGGAGACCGTCGGCGAGGTCACGTCCATGTAATCAGCCAACTCGGAGGTGCCCACCCGTTCGCCGGTCTCGTTCTGGATGGCGTAGATGGCCTTTATGTAGTCCTCCATCACGGCGCTCAGCATTACGCCACCCTTGGCGACTCGGAGGGATAGTGTTTTTCGTCCGATGAGTGGCGGAGGGTCGCGACCCTTCGATTCTCGCGTCCGGCCTCACGAGCAACTCGCGTTTCCGACCCCCGCAGATAATCCCGGACTGGTAACAGGAAGCCGAGCAGATATGTTGACCGGAAAGCAACCTCTGAAATAAAATTGGATGTTCTTCGAACTTTATCGAGTATATAGAACAATTCACAGGAATACTGTCGGTACCCGGAGCTTTATATGATAATCGTAAGACAGCCACGTCAGAGAGTTCCAAACGCATGAATGTCAGGACAGTTAGAGAAGCGCGTTGGTTCGAATCGGTCATCGGGACCGGAGACGTGGTTTCAGAACGTACTGGGCGGGGCAAGTCGTCATGAACGTCGGCATTCCGAGGGAGACGGCAGCCGGCGAGAGTCGCGTCGCGCTAACTCCCCCCATTGCCGAGTCACTCATCGACGACGGCCACGAAGTCTACGTCGCTTCCGAGGCCGGCGAGGCGGCCGACTGGAGCGACGAACAGTACGAAGCCGCCGGCTGTACGGTCGTCGCCGACCGCGACGACGTGTTCGAGGCGGCCGATGTCGTCTTTCAGGTTCAGGCACTCGGCGCGACTGACACCGAAACCGACCCCTATCGGGACGGCCAGGTCGTCATCGGCCTGCTCGGGCCATACGACGTCGAAGAGGAGACCCTCGCCGAGTTGGCCGACCGGAACGTCAGCGCGTTCGCCCTCGAGTTGATGCCGCGAATCAGCCGCGCCCAGAGCATGGACGCGCTGTCCTCGCAAGCCAGCCTCGGCGGATACAAGGCCAGTCTGATGGCCGCCGAAGCGTTGCCGAAGATGTTCCCCATGGAGATGACCGCCGCCGGGACCATCCAACCCGCAGAGGTCTTCGTCATCGGGGCCGGCGTCGCCGGACTGAAAGCCATCACGACTGCCGAACGCCTCGGCGCCTCGGTTCGGGCCTACGACATCCGACTCGAGGTCAAACAGGAGGTCGAAAGCCTCGGAGCGGATTTCGTCGAACTCGACCTCGAAACCGACGGCTCCGGCGACGACGAGGGCTACGCCCGCGAGATGGACGAGGAGTTCTACGCCGCCCAGCGCGAGGAACTGAACCGCGTGGTCCCGGAGTCGGACGTCGTCATCACGACCGCGGCCATTCCGGGCGCACCCGCGCCCGAACTGGTCACCGAGGAGATGGTCGCCCAGATGGATTCCGGGTCGGTCATCGTCGACCTCGCCGCCGAAACCGGCGGCAACTGTGAACCCACCGTCGCCGGCGAGACGGTCACCTACGAAGGGGTCACGATATTCGGCCACACGAACCTGCCGGCGACCGTCAGCCACACCGCCAGCGACCAGTTCGCCAACAACGTCACCAACTTCCTCGAAAACCTGCTGACCGACGGCGACCTCGACTTCGACTTCGAGGACGAGGTCATCGATTCGACGCTACTCACACACGATGGAACGGTACGAGCACCACACCGTGACGACGAGGACACAGCGGACGCAAGCGAGGATGCCGACACGGAGGCGGATGACGATGCGTAATCCGAAGGGGGTGACGCGATGACACTTGTTCAGAACCTGACATTGTTCGTCCTTGCGGCCTTCGTCGGCTACGAGATTATCACCAAGATTCCGACGAACCTCCATACGCCGCTGATGTCCGGCGCCAACGCCATCTCGGGTATCACACTGATTGGGTCGGTCGTCGTCGCCGGGTCGGGCTCGGATTCGCTCGCGACCGTCCTCGGCTTTCTGGCGGTCGTGATGGCGACGGTGAACGTCGTCGGCGGCTACCTCGTCAGTCACCTGATGCTCGACCAGTTCAGCACGGGAGGGGCTGACCGATGAGTGCCGTCCTCGGGGGCTTCCCGGAGTGGGTGCTCTCGCTCGCGTATCTCGTGGCCGGGGTGATGTTCATTCAGGGACTGCGTGACATGACCCATCCCCGGACGGCGACGCGTGGAAACGCCACCTCGGCGGCGGGGATGGCCCTAGCCGTCGGCGTCACCGTCCTGTGGTTCGATATCCTGTCGCCGCTGGTCCTGTTCGGCGGGTTACTCGTCGGCACCGTCATCGGAACGTGGCTGGCTCTGACCGTCGAGACGACGGAGATGCCACAACTGGTTGGGGTGTTCAACGGGTTCGGCGGCGGTGCCTCGGCACTAGTTGCTGGCGCCGAACTGACCCAACTATTCAACGGGACCAGGACGCTGCCTGTCGACGTGACCGCTGCCGCAGCGATAGCCGGCATCATCGGGGCCGTCACCTTCTGGGGCAGCCTCGTCGCCGCCGGGAAACTACACGGGATAATCGGCGGCGCCATCCGGTATTCCGGCGAACACGTCGTCAAGGTCGTCTTCCTTTTGGGGGCCGTCCTCAGCGGTCTCGTACTCATCGTCCAGCCGGAACTGTTCGGGTCGGTGCCGACAGCAGACTGGATTCCCTCCTACTGGGTGCTGGTCGCGGCGGCGTCGGTCCTCGGCGTGCTGCTGGTCATCCCCATCGGCGGGGCCGACATGCCGGTGGTCATCGCACTCCTGAACTCCTATTCCGGGTTGGCGGCCGCAACGACCGGCTTCGTCCTGAACAACACGGTGTTGATTATCGCCGGGACGCTCGTCGGGGCCTCGGGGATGATTCTGACGATCATCATGTGCGAGTCGATGAACCGGTCGCTGACGAACGTCCTCTTCGGCGGGTTCGGCGAGGACGCCAGCGGCGGCGAGGACATGGACGACATCTACGAGGGGAACATCACCGAAACGTCCCCCGAGGAGGTGGAGATGCTGCTGGACGTGGCCGACCGGGTCGTTATCGTGCCGGGCTACGGGATGGCCGTCGCCCAGGCACAGCACGCCGTCGCCGAGTTGGCCGAGTTGCTCGACGAAAACGGCGTCGACGTCGAGTTCGGCATCCACCCCGTCGCCGGTCGGATGCCCGGCCACATGAACGCGCTGCTGGCCGAGGCCGACGTGTCCTACGACAAGATGCGGGAACTCGAGGCGGTCAATCCGACGTTCTCCGAGACGGACGTGGTCATCGTGACGGGGGCCAACGACGTGGTGAACCCCCGCGCCAACGAGGACGACTCCAGTCCCATCGCCGGCATGCCGGTCCTGAACGTCACCGACGCGCGCTCGGTCATCGTCAACAAGCGCAGCCTCAGTCCCGGGTTCTCGGGCATCCCGAACCCGCTGTTCGCCGACGAGGACACCAGCATGCTGTTCGGCGATGCCAAAGAGTCCATGCAGGAGTTGGTCAACCACTACAAGGAATCCTCCTGAATCCGGGACCGAATCCCCGTTTCGAGCCACAGAGCCCACGGAACCGAAGCGCGTGGTGAAATCGCGGGCTATCTGCCCGAGACCGTCGGTCGTGACGGGCCTTGGTATCGGTTGACCAACGTACGTATTTGATGCTCCAGCGTCAACACGCACCCGATGGTCGGCACCCAGTACGTGTTGCTCCGTTCGGTCCACGTCCTCGGTAGCGGACTCTTGGTCGGTGGCTCGGCGGTCCTGTGGCTCGCCATCCGAGCGGGCGGGGACGTGTCCGTCCGAACCGTGACCTGGTTCGAGGCCGCGTTCTGGGGCGTCTTCGGTGTAATCGTGTTCACCGGTATCGGGAACCTCGTCGGGTTCGGAACCCCGACCGCGGGGAGACGCGAGGTGACACTCACGGTCAAACTGAGCAGCGTCCTCGTAATCGCGGTCGTCTCGCTCGTCCGGTCGTTCGCCGTCGCCGAACGGCTCCGAGACGGCGCACGTACCGTGACCGAACGACGACTCGGAACGCTCTATGCTGCGACAGCGTGGCTGACCGCGGTCGTCATCCTTCTCGCGGGGGTGCTCGCCCGTGGATGACCGCCAACTCGAGGCCTGGACCGTCGGGACGGGAACGCTCGTCCTGCTCGTCGTCGGGGCCGTCCTCACCGGACACGTGACCGGCGGATTGCGAGCGGCCCTCGACGTGGTCGGAACCGCCTCGGCCGGGTTCCTGTTCGGCTACCTGTGGTTACTCGTTATCGTCGCAGGGCGGTTCGCGCTTCCGTCAGAAATCCGGACCGACGACCCCCTCAACGCGGTCGGCCGCGCCGCCGGCGTCGGTGGCGCCACCGCGCTCGTCTACCTGACGGTCGTCCTGATAATCGGCTTCGTCTCGCCCACTCCGGTTCCGGTCGAGCAGGGACCGGCCCCCGTGTTCCGAACCGTCGCTGTCGTGACCGCGATAGGCGGCGTCTCGGGGCCGATACTCGTCTCGTTTCTCGTCGCCGTTCACCGAATCGGCGCCGCTATCTGATCCGGATGCTCGTCAACGGGAGCGGACGCGAGCGGTCCGCCATCAGGTAAGGACTGCCAGAAGCGCCTTGTCTATCTCGAACAGCAACGCGATACCGGTCGCGACGAGCGCGTAGCCGCTCACGCGGCGAATCACCGACGGCCGGTCGAGGGAAGTGACGTATCCCGTGAGCGTATCGCCCGCCCGCCGGCCGCCGTAGGCGACGACGAGGAGGGGCCCGGAGAAGCCGACGCCGTAGCTGAAAAGCAACGTCGCGCTTCCGGTGACGTTCCCGGAAGTGCCGACGTACGCGAGGACGCTCCCGAGGATCGGGCCGACGCAGGGCAGCCAGATGAACCCGAGGAACAACCCGAGTACGAACCCTCCGACGAGCGGGTGATGGGCGCGCTCGACGGCGGTCGTGAACTCCGTTATCGGGGCGGTAATCCGGGAGGCGTACGTCGTGTAGGCCGAATGGAGGCCGTCGTCGGCCATCACCGCACCGAAGACGATAATCAGCACGACGAACGGCACCCGGAACGTATCGGGCGTAATCGACCCGATAGCTGCCGTCGAGATACCGAGTGCGGTAAAGGACGTGATACTCCCGGTGACGATGGCCAGCGGCCGGAGTCGATGACCGGCACTCCCCGCGAGTAACGGTGGCAACATGGGAAGACAACACGGCGTCAGCGCGGTCAGCACGCCGGCGACGAGCACTGCGGCGATTCCCGGTGTCTCGAGCATCCCTGCAGTAGCCTTTCGACATCCGGCCAAAGAATGTAGCGGTTGGTCGAAACCCGATATGGGAAATCGGTTCGCTATTCGTCGTCGTTTTCGACTTCAGCGTCCCGAAGCGGCTGGTCGTAGCGGTCGACGTCCTCGGGAATCTGGGACTCGTTGAGTTCCTGGGTTCCCGTCGGGATACCAGCCAACTGGAGCTTCTTCTTCATGGGGTTCATCTCGTAGCCGAGGTTCTCCTGGGTTCGGTCGTAGTAGATGCCCTCCTCGGGTGCTCCGCTCGGGAAGTCCTGGGACTTCTCGGGGAATTCGGGACGGTCGTGGCCGTTCATGAAGCCGGCGATGTCGTGAACGTTGCGCCAGTCGCTCACCGAATGGGGACTGCCGTACGGCATCGCCTCGCGGATGAACGCCGCGGACGTGTACATCCGGCTCATGCCGGCACCGTCGTTGAACGAGCCGGGGCCCCAAAGCGGCGGGCCGACGTCCTCGATACCCTGCCCGTCCTGTCCGTGACAGGACGCACAGTTCTGGAGGTACAGTTCGGCACCACGCACCGGGTTGACCTCCTCGACCGGGACCTTCTCGTCACCTTCCGGCTTGTTCAGGTGCGACCAGTAGGGCTGGCCCTTCGTGGGGACGCCCTCGCTCAGCCACTGCATGTAGGCCTCCATGGCCTGCAGCTCGCGGCTGTCGTAGTCGGGCGCTCCTTCCTCGGAGTCCGGCGAATTCATGCTCCGCTGGAAACACCCGATCAGACGCTGTCGGGTGTCTCGCATCCGGTTGCGCCGGCCCGTCCACTCCGGCAGGTCCGCAGTGGTGCCGACGAGCGGAATCAGGTTGATGTCCTGGCCGACCATGCCGGTCGTCGTCGGCATGTCGCCACCGCCGTGGCAGTTGGCACACGAGAGTTCGTTCCCAACGTGTTCGGGGGCCTCCTCGGAGGTGTTCGCCATGAGCTCGCGCCCGTACATGATGAGTTCCCGCTCGTTCTCATTGTCGGGGAGCGTTGACTCGTTCATCTCTTTCGGGGCGAAGTTTATCTCATCGCCGGCGGTGGCGTTCCGATACCGCATCTCGTCTTTCGCCTCTCCCTCCCGGAGGTCGCCGTCGATGACCTCACGGTTCGGCATCTCGGCCGGCAGGTCGGTCGGTTCACCCGACTCGGCGCCCGCATCGGGTTGGCTGCCGTTTTCGACCTCCGTCTCGGGCGGGCCCGTGTCGTCGGGTCCCTGATATCCGGCACAGCCTGCCAAGGCGACCATCGCGATTGCCCCGATCAGGAGCAATAACTTCCGATCCATCCGTCTATCCGCACCTCGGTCGACGTCCTCGTCTGTTCGCTCGGTCCAGCATATCGCAAGCCACAGCAACCATCAACTAAACTTTTGCCATGAACCGCATCGGAGTTGCGATGGAGTTTTCACTCCCGATTGCTCTTGTTTCTGTATACCCGCCGAACCGATGAACCCACGAAAGCTCTTTACGATCACTCTATTGATACTGGCACTCGGAATCGGCTACTATTCGATGAATTCGGCGCCCGTCCTGAGCGACGAGAACTACTCGTACCACGGGGATACCGCCTGGCAGACCGACGTGAACGAGTCCCTCGATACCGCCGCCGAGGAGGAAAAGCCCGTCCTCGTGTACTTCTGGACGACGTGGTGTACGTACTGCGAGGACTACAACAACAACGCATACACCGACCAGCAGATAATCGACCGTTTGGACGAGTTCGTCCTTCTCGCGGTGAACCTCGACGACGGCAGCCCGGCGGCGAAGGAACTCCAGCAGGAGTACAACGCGAACTATCCGCCACAGCACGTCGCGATTACGCCGGACGGTGAGGTTCTGGTGGAGATCAACGGCTACGCCGAAACTGACGCGTTCGCCACCTATCTCGACGAGGCCCGAGCGGAGTGGGAGGACCGATGATCGGAACCGCGCTGCTCGTCGTCGCGGCCCTCTCGGGACTCGCGGCGACGGGGCTTTTGCTCCGTGGCTATCTCCGCCGCGACGAGACGTACGACGACGCCGTCACCCCGCTTCTCGGCGTGACCGCCGGGTCGCTGGCGGTCGCACTCGGCTATCTCACCTACCTGTTCGTCGTCACCGACTACACGGTCGCGTACGTGTACAACAACACGGCGAACTACATTCCCCTGCTGTACCGCATCACCGGCGTCTACGCGGGCAACGAGGGGTCTATCCTCCTGTGGGCGGCGCTGGCGGCCGCCGTCTCCCTGTGGGCGGCGCGCGTCCGTGGCTTCGAGACCCCCGACGGGAAACTCGTACAGGCGATTACAATCGGGTTCGTCACCTACCTCGCCGGCATGCTGGTCGTCGACAGCCCCTTCACCCCGATCGGCGAGGCCATCCCGGAACTGAGTGGTGGCTCGGTCCCCCTCGACGGGACCGGCCTCAACCCGCTGTTGCTCGATCCGTATATGGCGATTCATCCGCCGATAATGTTCATCGCCTACGGGCTGTTGACGATGCCGTTTGCGGTCGGCGTCACCCACTTCGTGTCGACGCTGCGTGGCGACGGCGGCGTGTTCGCCGGGTGGATCGGCAGCATCACACGCTGGGTCCGCGTTTCGTGGCTGTTCCTGACGGCGGCCATCATCCTCGGTTCGGTCTGGTCGTATCGGGTCCTCGGCTGGGGCGGCATCTGGGCGTGGGACCCCGTCGAGACCGCGGTGTTGATTCCGTGGATATTCCTCACTGCGACGCTGCACGCGGTGCTCAACTACCGGTCACAGTCGACGTACGCGACGCTTGCCCCCGCGATGACGGCCGCAACGCTCGCGCTCGTCATCTATGCGACGGCGATCGTCCGAAGCGGCGTGTTCCGGAGCGTCCACTCCTTTGCCAACGACGGAATCGGGTCGGCGCTGTTGGTACTGCTGGCCGCGACGCTCGTCCTCGGCATCGGGTTGCCCCTCGGGTACTGGCTGGTCAGGGACCCGTCCGAATCGACGGCCGAAAGCCAGTCGTGGATAACCCGTTCGAACCTCCTGCATCTCGCGGTGCTCGGCATCGGTCTCCTCGGGTTCATCTCCGTGTGGGGGCTGACCTTCCCGGTGCTCAGCAACTACACCACCGGCATCGAAGTCGAGTTGACGAACATCTACTACAACCTCTGGTCCTACGTGGTTCTCATCGCCGTCCTGCTCGCGCTCGGTTTCTACATGGACTACGACATCGAGGGGCGCCGACGCGCACTGGTTTCGCTGGGCGTCTTCGGCGTCGCGACGCTCGTGGCCGCGCTGCTCGTCCCGACCGAGACGTGGACGCTCGCGGAGACGGAGCCCAACGACGTCCTCTTCTACCGGGTTATCGGGAGCGCGAGCATCCTCTCTATCATCCCGCCGGCGGCGTACGTCAGCCTCACCGTCATCAAGCGCGCCCTCACGCTGATTCCCGGGTCGTCGAACCGGCACTTCCAACTCAAGCAGACCGGCATCACGCTGGTCCACGTCGGGTTCGTGCTCCTCGTCGTCTCGGTGTCGTTCTCGTACATCTTCACCACCGAATCGTCGGTCATCATCGACGACGCCGAACGGGAGGCCGCACTCGAGGACCCACCGACACACGCGGTATCCGAGTCGGCCTACGCCGTCGAAGTGACCGACTACGAGGAGTATCAACGCCCCGCCGACCCCGACGTCGAGAACGTCGCCCTCTCGGTCGAGCAGGTGACCGACAGGGGCCGGTCGATTCACGAGACGGTGCAACCGGTCTACGGCACCGTAACGCAGGTGAATCAGGGCCCGAACGCGACGATCGTCCAGCTCGATGGGTCGTCGATCTGGATCGGCATCGTCGGCGAGGGCCACCAGCAGCTCGATATCAACGAAGGCCAACAGCTGGTCGGCGTCGGATACGTGATATGGGATTACCTGCCGGAGCTATCCCAGACCGACGCCGTCGTCGTCACCGAACCGCAGAACGTCGGCACGGCGTCGAACCCACCGGAATCGCTCGACCAGACGCGCGTTATCGGCAGCAGCGTCGGACTCACCGTCTACGAGGACGGCGACCGACTCACCAACGGCGACGCCGGCCAGGAGCGATACATCCAGCAGGGCGGCATGGAGGTCCGGGACGTCTTCGTCGACCGCGGCGCGACCCACGACACTTACGTCATCGCGGCCGTCGACGACGGCACCGCCTCGCTGACCATCCGACAGATACCGCTGATGAACCTCATGCGTGCCAGTGCTCTGCTCCTGCTGGCCGGGATGGCGATCGTGCTGCTGTTCGACCCGGCATACGGTCTCGTACCGCAGTTCAGACAGCGGTCGAACGCCGCCGAGGTGACCTCCGACTGACAGCCGTCTCCGTCAGGCGCCGCCCCGCATCGACCCGCCGACCGACCCAACCACACACCCACTCGACTCCCAACCCATGACACACCGACCGACATCCGCACTGCTCGTCTCGCTCACACTCGCGTTGTTCGTCTCGCTCGCGCTGGCTGCCGGCGCCGGCGCCGCAGCGGCGGACACGAATACCGGCACCGTCACCGTCGAAAACGGTTCGGCCGACGGATACACCGTCACCGTCGCAGCCCTCAACACGTCGAACCAGCCCGTCGTTGACCCGACCGAAACGACGGTCGAGAACGGCACGTTCAGCTACGAGACGTTCGACAACGCCACGACGTACTTCATCCGACTCGAAACCGAAAACGGGGCGTACTACGAACTCGTCGACGCCACCGAAACGCCGGCGTTCGCGCTGAATCGAAGCGTCTCCGGGACGGTCGTCGACGAGGACGGCAACCCCGTCTCGAACGCGACCATCAACGTGATGAGTGAACACGGGCCGCAAGTCAATCAGGTAACCGTCGCCGACGACGGGTCGTTCAGCATCGACCCGCTCCAGCCCAACCGGACCTACTCGCTCCGCATCGAGGCCGACGGCGCCGTCTACCGGGACGTCGTCTCGACGGATACGACGAACACGAGCCGCGAAATCGAACTGGCGTCGCCGACCGACGACCGGGACGTGCTCGAGTTGGGCGGCGGCCAGCCGGTGAACCACCTCATGCGGGTCGGCCCAACGGACGACGGCAGCGGTCTGTTCGTCGTCGAGATTCTCTCGATTCGAAACACCGCCGACCGGCCGTTCGTGGGGTCGGTCGCCTACGAGATTCCGTCGAACGCCGAGACGGTCGCCGGAGCGGTCCAAAACGAACGCGTCAACATCAGCAGTGAGAACGGAACCGCGGCGGTCGAGGCCTCAATCGAGGCCGGAGAGACCGTCGAGGTCGCGGCGTTCTATCGGACCGACAGCCGGTCACTCGAGAAGCCGGTCGGATACGACGTCGAGTCGTTCGCCCTCCTTCTGGAGCAATATAACCTGTCGCAGGCGGAGTTCTCGAGCAACCTCGTGGAGGCGGACATGGAGATGCCGATGGTGACGAACACCGAACCGCTCGCTGCGGATGACCGAATCTCGATGCGCATCACCAACACCACGGCGGACAACGGTACCGAGGCGACTCCGACGAACAGCGACGACGGCGACGAGTTACCGCTCGTCCCGCTGGGATTGGCCTTCGTTGGGACCATCGTCGGCGGACTGTTCGTGTACCGGCGTTTCTGAGTCGGCGCTCGACGTCCCTTCCGTCACTCCTCGACGAGGTACTCGAAGGTCGTCCAGCCGGCGAGAAGGACCAACCCGTCGTAGGTGAGCAGGATTCTGAACCACGCCGAAGCGGTTCCGTCGGCGATGCCGGGCCGGGTCAGTTCCGTCCCCGCGAGGATGACCGGAATCACGAGCGGGATGAGCAACACCGGAAGCAGCGACTCCTGAAGCCCGGAGTGTAACATCAGCACCGAAAGCAGGACCCCGACGGCGCTGAACCCGAGCGCCGCCAGCGGTATCACCGACAGAACCGTCGAGAGCATGCCGACCCCGTAGGTGTAATCCAGAAACACCACGACGAAGCCGAGACTCAACAGCCCGACCGCGCTCACGAAGACCGTCGAACTCACGACCTTTCCGAGGTAGATGGCCGACCGGTCGACCGGAGCGAGCAACAGCCCTTCGAGCGCGTCGTTTTGGCCTTCGAGGGCGATGGCGTGGCTCATCCCGACGACGCCGCCGAAGACGACGGCGAGCCAGAGCGCCCCGCGTGCGAGGACCTCCCGGTCGGCTATCTGTTCGCCGAAGACGAACGAGAAGACGACGACGATGAGAAGCGAGAAGACGAACGCCGAGTTGATTGTCTGTTTGCTCCGCGTCTCGACGAGGAGGTCCTTGCGGGCGATTTCGTAGACCGTTCGGAGGTATCGCCAACTCATTCGAGTCCCCCGTGGCGGTCGGGACCGGGCGGGTCGCCGGCACAGAGCGTTCGGTACCGTTCGCGGAGGGCCGCGACCGTGTCGACCGAGGTCGCATCGAGGTCCCCCACGAGGCGGCCGTTGTTCAGAAAGAACAGTCGGTCGGCGAGCTCGAAGCCACGCTCGAGGTCGTGTGTCGCCGCGATGACGGTCCGGTCGTCGAGGTCGTCGAGAACGTCCGCTATCCGCCGCAGCGATGTCTGGTCGAGTCCGGTGTAGGGCTCGTCGAAAAGCAGGAGTTCGGGGTCGTGGATGAGCGCACGGGCGAGCGAGACCCGCTTTGCCATCCCGTGTGAGAACCCGGAGACGCGTTCGCCACCCCGGTCGGCCAGCCCGACGACATCGAGGAGGTCCTCACAGACGTCCCGGTCGACGCCGTGGAGTCGCGCGTGCAGTCGAAGGTTCTCCCGAGCGGTGAGTTCCCCGTACAGCATCGTCTCGTGGGCGACGACGCCGACCTGCGAGCGGGCCGAGGCGTGGCCGTCAGCGAGCGACTCCGAGCCGACCGTGATTCGACCGTCCGTCGGCCGCGACAGCGACGCGAGGAGCCTGATGAGCGTCGTCTTTCCGGCTCCGTTGGCACCGAACACCGCTGCCGTCTCACCCGCGTGGAGTTCGAAGGACACGTCCGAGACGCCGACGTGCGAGCCGAACCGCTTGGAGACGCCGTCGACGGAGACGAACGACATGTGGGTGGGTTGTCGGACCCGCAATTTAAGCGTTGTAATCTGGACCTTGCTGGCATCCCCTCGACTACGACCCGGCAAGTGTGGGGCGATATGCGAAGGTTTGATGTGAGCCACTACGGAAGATGGGGGCATAATGGATCGGAGGACGAAAGGCGTCGTGGGCGGAGTCGGAATCGCCGTCCTGCTCGCCATTCTGGCGTCGACGACGATGGGCGCGACCGCCGAGTTCGTCACGCCGACCAACCTCACCGAGACCGACAGCTACGACGGCGAACTCGTGAAACTCGAAGGGCGGGTCGTCGACCTCCAATCCGACGACGAAATCACGTTCGGCGTCGCTGACGGGAACCACACCGTCTCGGTGACCTACGACGGTGACATGCCCGAGACGATGGCCGAAGGACGACTGGTCGTCGCGGAGGGACGCTACGACGGCGAGCACGTCGAGGCCGAGTCGCTGACCGTGCGGGCCCACGAGGGCGAACGTCCCGAGGGCTACGACCACAACGGCACCGGCGCGGGAGGCTACAACGGAAGCGAGACGGGAAGTTACAACGGAACCGTAACGTCAACGGAAACGCCAGCGGCCGACTCCTGACGCTGGATAGCTGCTTCTTCGAGCGGTCCGCTTCAACCGATTCGCCCACGGGTCGCGTATCGGGTAGCCACACTCCTGTACGGTATCGGATTCGCCGTCGAATCGCGACGGCAGAAAGGGCCGGTCAGACCTCCGAATCGGCGTCGGAATCCGACGCGAGGTCGTCGAGTCGCTGTTCGGCCGCCGAGAGACGGCTGCGGAGATACAACACGTAGACCATAAGCGCCGCGAATATCGCGCCGTAGCCGAAGAGCAGCAGGTATTCCATGGTGGGTCAGTCGTTCTTGAGCGGTTTGTGCGTTTCTGTCCAGTTCCGGCGTTTCAGCGAATCGATGCGGTCGCCGAGTTCGTAGAGCCGGACGCGGCTGCCGAGCAGGGCGACGTACAGGAAGAACACCGCGAGAAGCGAGACGAAAAGCACCGACGCGGTGATAGCGGCTTCGGTATCCGGGTTCCCGATGGAGGGCGCGTGGAGCCGTGTCGTCCAGAGACGCGTCGAGGCGTAGGAGATGGGGACGGTAATGAACCCGACGACGCCGTAGACCGAAGCGAGTCGGGAGACGCGACCCGACCCACCCGTCCCGGAGTAGATGAGCAGATAGCCCGCGTAGATGAACCACACGAAAAGGAACGTGACGAGTCGGATGTCGGACCAGTCCCACCACGTGTTCCAGATGATGCGCCCCCACGCGCTGCCGGTGACGAGCGTCAGCGTCGCGAACACGAAGCCGATTTCGCCCGACGCGTGGGCCAGTCGCTCCCAAAAGCGCGTGCCGGATACCAGATACAGCACACAGCCGAGGAACGTGACGGTGAGGGCGAGTCCGCCGATTATCGCCATCGGGATGTGCCAGTACGCGACGAGATTGATGCCGTGACTGATGCCGTACATCGAATCCGACGCGTAGCCGAAGACCAACCCGAGGGAGGCGATTCCGAGCAGAATCGCCAGATACCCCGGGAGAGAGCTCCGAAACCCACGGCGGAGAAGCCCGATCACGAAACGCTCGCGTGAAGCCATATCGGTAGCAAGAGGGTACCGGCTAAAAAAGACACGCGAAAGACGACCGCCCCGCGCGAACACGGTGACGCTGTCGGGGCGGCCAAACTGCGCTCCTTGCTTCACTGCGTCATCGCCGAAGTCGCATACTGCTGGCCGATTCAGACCGCGTCGTCGGGGTCGTTGCGCTCGGCAGTCCGGCCGGCCGCCTGCGCGAGGTACTCGCGTTCGTCCTCGGGGGCCTCCCCGAGTTCGCTGGGGGTGACTTCGAGCGAGGCCTTCGTCTCCCGACCGGGCCCCGTGAAACTCGTCAGGGCGCGTTCCTTGCGGAGGTAGCGCTCGCCGTCGAGGGTGGCGTAGGTGAGGATGATGAGGTTCTGCTCGTCGTCGCCGTAGGTGCGCTCGGCGAGCCACACCCGGACCGCCTCGCCGTCCGCCGACTGTTTCGCATCCATACGTAAACTAGGCTACGTGGCCGGATGAGTGTGTCGCCGAATCCCACGATGGAAACCGCTTTCCGGCCCGCAACCCACGGTGTGAACATGAACGTGAGAGCCGTAGCCGACCTCTCGCCCGGCGAGCGAGCGGCGCTGTTCGAGCGGGACGCCGGCGTCGCCGAGATTCGTGATTCGGTCCGTGACATCGTCGACCGGGTCCGCGAGGAAGGCGACGTCGCGCTCCGCTCCTACGCTAGCGAGTTCGACGACGTCGAGGTCGGCAACGTCGACATCACCGACGAGGCCGAACGCGCCTACGAGGAGGTCGACGACGAGATTCGCGACGCCATCGAGACGGCCGCCGACAACATCGAGGCCTTCCACGAGCGGCAGGCCCCCGAGGACTGGCGCGAGGACTTCGACGGCCGCGAACTCGGCCGCCGATACCGCCCGCTGGAACGCGTCGGCGTCTACGCCCCCGGCGGCACCGCGGCCTATCCCTCCAGCGCGCTGATGGGCGTCATCCCCGCGAAGGTTGCGGGCGTCGACCACGTCGCCGTCGCCACCCCGCCCGCCGAAGCCATCAACCCCGCGACGCTGGCGGCGATTCACGTCGCCGGCGCCGACGCCGTCTATCAGGTCGGCGGCGCGCAGGCCATCGCCGCGCTCGCCTACGGTACCGAAAGCGTCTCCGCGGTCCAGAAAATCGTCGGCCCGGGCAACAAGTGGGTCACCGCCGCCAAGGCCGAGGTTCGCGGCGACGTCGAAATCGATTTCCTCGCCGGGCCCTCGGAGGTGCTGGTCGTCTGCGACGACACTGCCGACCCCGAACTCGTCGCCGCCGACATGGTCGCACAGGCCGAACACGACCCCAACGCGTCGGTCGTCTGTGTCACCGACGACGAGGCAACCGCCGAGGCCGTCGCCGAGGAATGCGACCGGCAGGCCGAAGAACGCGAACGCTCGGAGGTCATCGAGGCCGCCCTCGACAACGACGCTTCCGACGTCCTCCTCACGCGGTCGATGCCCGAGGCCGTCCTCTTCGCCGAGGAGTACGCCGCCGAACACCTCTCTATCGTCACCGAGGACGACGAGGGCGTGCTGGATCGCATCGATTCGGCCGGCAGTGTCTTCCTCGGCGGAAACTCCCCTGTCGCCGCGGGCGATTACGCCTCCGGCCCGAACCACGTCCTGCCGACCGGCGGCCTCGCGAAGGTCACCGGCGGCCTCTCGGTCGACGACTTCGTCCGGTCGACGACGGTCCAGAAACTCGACGAGGAGGCGCTTTCGGACCTCCGTGAGACCGTGACGACACTCGCGCGTGCGGAGGGGTTGGAGGCCCACGCCGAAAGCGTCGAGAGGCGGTTTGAATAGCCCATAGGCTTACCGAGTTCGGGCAGGTACAGTTTTTCGATGGCTGGCGTCATCTTCGAGCGTGCTCGCAAGATACGCGATTCAAATGCTATCTTGGCCTTGATTTTCTTCGCTATCGTAATCGCCATTGAACCCTTCGTGGCGATAGTTACGGAGGGACTGCCAACCCCGAGCGAGACGGTTCTATCCATCTCGTGGGCGGCTGGGTCAGTACTTCTCTCAGGGTACGGCGTATGCCATCTACTGGCCGCACTAGCGGACACCGAGCAGTTCCTCGATGAGTACGGAACTAAATACGCGAGCGCGGCCATCGTGTTTTTTCACGCTCTCGGGCAACGGTTATTCGTAGTCGTCGCTGTCGGCTTCGCGTTGGTCTTATTCGCGATTCTCGGGACGGGAGTGGACGCCCCGTTCGCGTTACTTACTGCGCTCGGTTTGTTCGGCGCATTACTCCTCGGTCCGCCGACAGCAATCCCGATGAACCGTCGCGTATCCGAGAAACTGAGTGAATACCGCCATAGCTGACGGTCACCCGTTCGATAAGCACGCCCATTCACTGACCATCCTTCCGCCGCCGGTACGGCTTTGAGGCCGCCCGACGCACCACCTCGTATGTCATACGAGACACTCGCCGTCAGTCGCACGGATGCCGTCGGACGAATCGCCTTCGACCGACCCGAGGCCCACAACGCACTCAACGAGCGGATGGGCGACGAACTCGTCGAGGCGGCCCACGACCTCGTCAGCGACGACGCGGTTCGGGCCATCGCCCTGACCGGCAACGGCCCCGTCTTCAACACCGGCGCCGACCTGACGATGCTGTCCGGCGACGGCAGCGACGAACCGGCGATTCGCGCACTCGCCAGCAACCTCCACGAGTTCCTCAGCCAGATGATTCACGCACCCAAGCCCGTCGTGACCGGTGTCAACGGCGTCGCCGCGGGCGGGGGCCTCGGGCCTGCCGTCTGTGGCGATATCGTCCTCGTCGGCGAGTCCGCCCGCTTCGAGTTCGCCTACCCACGCATCGGCCTCTCGGCCGACGGCGGGTCGAGCTATCTCCTCCCGCGACTCGTCGGCCTCCGGCGCGCACAGGAGTTGGCCTTCCGCGACGAACCCATCGACGCCGCCGAAGCCGACGATATCGGCCTCGCGACCGAGGTCGTCCCCGACGACGAACTCGACGAGCGCTTGGCCGCCGAAGCCGAACGGCTGGCCGAGGGGCCGACACAGGCCTACGCCGCGACCAAGCGCCTGCTCACCGAGAGCTTCGACAACTCGCTGGATGCCCACCTCGGCGCCGAAGCCGAGACCATCGCCGGCCTGACGAACACCGAGGACTTCTCGCGGGGGCACGCAGCCTTCGGCGGCGACGAAAGCCCGGAGTTCACCGGCGAGTAATCGTCGCGAAAAAGGTCGAAAATCGGGGATCCAGGACGCTTAGAGCCGCTCGATGATGGTGGCGATGCCTTGCCCGAAGCCGATACACATCGTCGAGAGGCCGTACTGGCCGTCACACTCTTCGAGCTGGTAGGGGAGTTTCCCGACGAGTGCGCTGCCGGTCGCGCCCAGCGGGTGGCCGTGGGCGATGGCGCCGCCCCAGACGTTGGTCTTCTCCCAGTCGGCGCCGGTCTCCTCGAGCCACGCGGCGACGACGGCGGCGAAGGCCTCGTTGACCTCGAAGCGGTCGATGTCGTCGATGGACATGTCGTTCTGGTCGAGTATCTCCTTCGTTGCCGGAATCGGCCCCGTCAGCATCGTGATGGGGTCGACGCCGACGACGTGGGAGTCGACGATGCGGGCCATCGGGTCCCAGCCGTGTTCCTCGGCGGCCTCCTCGCTGGCGATGAGCAGCCCGCCCGCGCCGTCGACGATGCCCGAGGAGTTGCCGGCGTGGTGGAAGCCGTCGCCCTCGCCGCGGAACGACAGCGGCAGGTTGGCGAGTTTCTCCGCGGTCGTCGAGGGACGCGGGTGTTCGTCCTCCTCGACCATGACCGATTCGTCGTCGAGTTCGGTCTCGACGGGGACGACCTGGTCGTCGTACTTGCCTGCTTCGGCGGCCTCGCCCCAGCGCTGCTGGGATTCGGCGGCGAGTTCGTCGAGTTCGTCGCGGGTGAACCCGTAGTTCTCGGCGATGCGCTCGGCGCCCTCACCCTGCGTGGTGAGTTCGTCGAAATACTGGAAGTAGGTGTCCGTGACGCTGTTGCCGTCCGAGCCCATCGGGACCCGGGTCATGTGCTCGGTGCCGCCCGCGATGAGGACGTCGTGGTGGCCCGCCGCGATCTGGCCCGCGGCGAAGTTGATGGCCTGCTGGCCGGAACCGCACATCCGGTTGAGCTGGACGCCGGGAACGCCGTCTCCCCAGCCGGCGACCATCGGCGCGAGGCGGCCGATGTTGAGGCCCTGTTCGTCGATGGGCGTCACACAGCCGTAGATGACGTCCTCGACGGTCTCCGGGTCGAAGTCGTTGCGCTCCCGCAGCGCGGTAAGGGGCTCGGCCGCGAGGTCCTGCGGATGGGTGTCGCTGAACGATCCGTCGCGCTTGCCGAACGGCGTCCGTACCGCGTCGACGATGACTGGCGTACTCATGTGTCCTGTGAACACACGGTAAGACGCCCCTTGTGCGTTTTGGTGCTTATGTACGGTTTCTTCTTATAGGCCGATAGGAGGGCACATCGTGAGCGCCGACCACCGACAGCAGACGGCCGCGGTTTGCAGACGTTAATTCGGTCTTTTCGGTACGTAGGGGTAGGAGGGCCGATTCGTGGGTTAGACGGTACGAAAGTTCGATGCAATTTCGTATATCAATATATAGTTTACTGCCCGCCGAACGGGTCGAAGTCGGCGTTCAGCGGCCGGCCGAACCAGTAAACTACAACTGGCGCCCCCGCTAGCCTTCGAGCATGAGCCTCTCGCTGGAAAACGACTGTCCGGAGTGTGGTGCCGACGAGTTCTACAAAGCCGCGAGTACGCGACTCCACCTCGGAGTCAAAAAGAAGTGGCACTGTCCCAACTGCGATTACGGCTTCGTGACGATCAACGGCATCGACACCTCGGCCTGATACGGCAAGCGAGATATTGCACGATCGGCATCCGCTCGGCTGTGTCGACCAGTAGCGCTGTTGACCCCGGCCAACGTCTGTGACCTACTTCGCGCGCGCGACGGGCATCGCGATAATTCGTAACGACTCGGGGGCTGCTGATTGCTGACCACCAGAACCGACCCATCGGGCACGACCCCTTTTTTCGGTCAGACCCCCGGAGTTATCGTCACAGTCGTCCCCTCCAGTAGTCCGACAGTCGACCCTCCACCGGACCCACCCAGTTGATTGCCAGCAGTACCGGCCTGCCTCGACTTCCGACCTCCCAGTTGCCGACCGTCGAGGCATTCGCACATCGCGGGTACGGACCCACGATTCGTCCCTCGACTCACCAAATTTGTTAAAATCTCAATAATTTTCTCGACAGACATCGGTTCGTTCGCCAACCTATAAATCATATATTGCGATATTAAATCCACATTCTCAGAGAAGACCCATCCACAGCTAGCAGCGCTCTAGCGGAGAAAATCGTGGAGTACGCTATTCGTCGCCCAGCGCCTGCCAGGAGAGTCGCGGATTCCGGGCGGCCGTCACCTGGTCGATGCGGGCTGCTGCCGCCCGTTCGGGAGCGGACGCCAGCGTCTCGTCGTCGTCACCGCGAGCGGCGTTGAACGCCGCCGCGAGCTGGTCGAGCGTGCGCTTGTTCTCGATTTCGGTAGGTTCGGTCATCAGCGCCTCGCCGACGATTTCGGGCCACTTGGTGGTCGGCGGGTGGACGCCGTAATCGAGCATGCGCTTTGCGACGTCGGCGGCGTCCTGCTCGCCCGCCGAGGCGACGAACTCGTGGTGGAAGGGCCCGAAGGGAACCTCGTAGTCGACCTGTTCGGCGAGATAGTTGGCGTTGAGGACGGCCTTCGCAGAGGCGTCCGAAAGACCCTCGTCGCCGAGGCGGGCGATGTAGGCGTAGGCCTTCACGAGGACGAGCCAGTTGCCCTGATGGCCGTGGACCTTGCCGATGGAGTGGTCGGGTTCGTAGAGTTCGTATCCGCCGTTGGATTTCCGAACGTGCGGGTCCGGCACGAACTCCACGAGTTCCTCGGTGACGCCGACGGGGCCGGCGCCGGGGCCGCCGCCGCCGTGCGGCGTGGCGAACGTCTTGTGGACGTTGTAGTGCATGATGTCGAAGCCCATGTCACCGGGACGGGCGCGGCCGAGCAGCGCGTTGAGGTTCGCCCCGTCGTAGTAGAGGAGACCGCCGACGTCGTGGACCATGTCGGCGATCTCCTCGATATCGCGTTCGAAGAGGCCGAGCGTGTTCGGGTTGGTGAGCATGAGCGCGGCGGTATCCTCCGAGAGCGCGGCATCGAGGGCGTCGAGTTCGACCCGACCGTCGTCGGCACTCGGGAGTGTCACCACGTCGTAGCCGGCCATCGCCGCGCTGGCGAAGTTGGTGCCATGGGCCGAATCGGGGATGACGACCTCGCTGCGGTCGTCGCCGTTGGCCTCGTGATAGGCCTTCGCGATGAGGATGCCCGTGAACTCCCCGGCTGCGCCGGCCGGCGGCTGGAGCGTGACCGCGTCCATGCCGCCGATGCGACCCAGATAATCCTGCAGTTCGTACTGGAGTTTGAGCGTCCCCTGCACGCTCCGTTCGGACCGGTCCGGATGGACCGACGCGTCGGGCAGGGCCGCGACGTCCTCGGTGAACTTGGGGTTGTACTTCATCGTACAGGAGCCGAGCGGGAACGGCCCGGATTCGACTCCGTAGTTCATCTCCGAGAGCCGGGTGTAATGGCGGGCGAGTTCCGGCTCGCTGAGGCTCGGCAACTCGACGGTATCGCGAGTGAGGTCGTCGGGAAGCGAGGAGTCGACTTCGACCGCCTCGGTGTTCTTCTCCGAGAGCAGCGGTTCGTAGGTCTCGGCGTCGTCGACCCAGCGCGCCTGGTCGTAGATGAGAGGGTCGTCGTCGGTCATCGTGCAGCCTCCTCGAAGGCGGCGACGAAGCCGTCGGTAGCGGCCTCGTTGGTCTCGGTCACACAGACCTGCACCTCGTGTTCGCCGACGGCGTGGACCGCATAGCCGGCGTTTTCGAGGTCGGTCGCGACGGCGGAGGCAGGCTGGTCGGTCCGGGCGACGAACTCCCGGAAGTGGTGGCGGTCGTGGACCGGCGCGCGCACGCCCTTGATTTCGTTCAGCCGCTCTGCGAGGTCGCGGGCGCGAACGACGCAGTTCTCGGCGAGGTCGACGAGGCCGTCCGCGCCGAGCCACGCGACGTGCATCGCGGTCCGGAGGGCGACCCACGCCTGGTTCGTACAGATGTTCGAGGTGGCACGCTCCCGACGGATGTGCTGTTCGCGGGTCTGGAGCGTGAGCGTGTAGGCACGGCGCCCATCGTCGTCGTCGCTGGCGCCGACGAGTCGGCCGGGGACCTGCCGGAGGAACTCCTCGCGGCAGGCAAAGAGGCCGAGACCCATGCCGTAGGCCGTCGGCAGGCCGAGCGTCGCGGCGTCGCCCACCACGACGTCGGCGCCGACGCTGGCGGGCTCTTCGAGCAGGGCGAGTGCGACGGGGTCGGACCCGAGGACGAACAGCGCGTCGTGGTCGTCGGCGAGCGTGCCGACCGAATCGAGGTGCTCCTCGATGGTCCCGCGAACCGTCGGGTTCTCGGCGTAGACGACCAGCGTCTCCTCGTCGACGGCATCGGCGAGAGCGTCAGTGTCGACGTTGCCGTCGTCCATCGGGTAGGACTCGGCGGTGAGGTCGTGGCCGGCGAGGTAGTTCTCCAGTGTGCCGCGGCGGCCGGCTTGCAGGGTCTCGGGGACGAGCACGCGTGACCCGGAGGCCTCACGAACGCGCGTCGCGAGCGTGGCGGCCTCGCCGAGGGCGGTCGCGGCGTCGTACATCGAGCAGTTGGCAACGTCGAGGCCGGTCAACTCGACGAGCATCGACTGATACTCGAAGAGCGCCTGCAGAAAGCCCTGTGCGACCTCGGGTTGATACTGGGTGTAACTGGTCAGAAACTCCGAGCGAAGCGACAGGTGGTCGACCATCGAGGGGACGTAGTGGTCGTAGTGGCCCCGGCCGAGGAACTCGACGAGGTCGTCGTTCTCGCCGAGCATGCGGCCGACGTGGGACCGGACCGCCTGTTCGCTCCGCGCGTCGATACCGAAGGACCCGTCGAAGCGGACCTCCGCGGGGATGTCGAAGAGTGCCTCCTCGCTGTCCGCCCCGACCGCCGAGAGCATCGCCTCCGTCTCGGCGTCGGTATGCGGCGCGTAGGGGCTACCGTTGGCTGTCATAGGAAACTGAGCGTGTCCGACCGTTGCGCCCCATGGCTAATGATTGCCCCGGTTCGGACGCATCCAGTTGTATATCGTTCCTTTCAATCACCCATATGTATGCAAGTACGTGTATCCTGTTCGGGATTCGGCGGTCGGTTTTAAGAGGGCTCCGAGCGACGAGTCCTCCATGACGAAGTTCCTTGCAGCGACCGACAACGAGGCGACGAGCAAGCGGCTCCGACGCTACCTCGAAGGGCGCGTCACCGACGGCGACACCGTCTACGTCGTCAATTCGAACGTCGGCGGCGACAGCACCTCCGACGAGAAGATATACGAGGGCGCGGAGGCGATGGAGGAGCTCGCCGAGGGACTGCCGAACGCCGAAACCCACCAGCTCGTGCGGGGCAACGACCCCGAGACCGACATCCAGATGTTCGCCGATAAATACGACATCGACGAAATCGTCATCGGGGTCCGCCAGCGGAGTCGCACCGGGAAGATGGTGTTCGGCTCGACGGCCCAGCAGGTCCTGCTTTCGGCGGACCGACCCGTCGTCTCCATCCCGCTGTCCAGTTAATCCTCGGCGGGCGGTCCCCGTGTCTCAGTCGTCGAGTTCGACCGCGCCCTCCTCGAGCAGGTTCTCCGCGAGGATGGGCACGAACGTCCCGATGTCGGTCACCATGCCGACTGCCTGCGCCGACCCACGGTCCAGCAGTTGCGTGACGGTGGCGGGGTTGATGTCGACGCAGACGACCCGCGTCGTCGACGGCAGGCAGTTGCCCACCGCGACGCTGTGTAGCAACGTCGACAGCATGAGCACCATATCGGCGTCGCGGGCCTGCTCGCGGATGGCGTTCTGGGCCTCGACGGCGTCGGTGATGGTGTCCGGTAGCGGGCCGTCGTCACGGATGGAGCCAGCGATGACGTAGGGCACGTCGTTTTCGACGCACTGGTACATGACGCCGGATTCGAGTTTGCCGCTCTCGACGGCCTCCTCGATGCCCCCCTCGCGGATGATCTCGCTGATGGCGTAGATGTGGTGTTTGTGGCCGTGGCGGGCGTGGTCCAGCGTCTCCGTGTTGACGCCGAGCGACGTGCCGTAGAGGTCCCGCTCGATGTCGTGGACGGCGAAGCCGTTACCGATGGAGAGACCGTCGACATAGCCGTTTTCGACGAGGCGAGCGAGGTCCTCGCGGGCCCCCGAGTGGATGAGTGCGGGGCCGGCGACGACGAGGACGTTGCCGTCCTCGCGTTTGGTCTCCTCGATGGCCTCGGCGATCTGTTCGATGGTCGATTCGGAGGGCCGCTCGCTGGAGATGCCGCCCTGCATGAATCCGAAGGCGCCCTCCTGTCCGCGGGGACGCTCGGGCGGCTGGACGCGGATGCCCGCGTCACCGGTGACGATGCGGTCGCCCTCCTCGATGGCGTTGAGGACCTTCGTGTACGCGCGGACGCCGGCGTCGTTGTCCGCTGATTCGTCCGCCTCGACGATGACCGCACAGTCCATCTCGATGTCCTCGACCTCGACCCATTCGCCGTCGTAGCGAATCTGGGTCGGGTGGTTGGTCGTCGAGTAGAAGCCGTGCGGGACGACCTGGTCTTCGGGCGCCTCCTCGAGTTGGGCGTCGTTCGGGTCCGCCGGGTTCGCACCGCGCTGGTGGAGGTCGTGGACGATGCGCTGGAGGGTCTCCTCGTCCTCAGCGGTCACGAGCATCTTGGCGTACGATTCCTGGTCCTTCTGGCGGCCGATGTCGAACTCCTCGACGTCGAAGGAGCCGCCGTGGTCCATGACGATGCTGAAGGCGGCCTCCATCATCCCCGAGTCGATGATGTGGCCCTCGAGTTCGACCACACGAGAGACGCTCATATCAACGGAGACGGAACCCCCGGGTAAGTCGGTTGTGGGTCCGGGCCGACCCTCTCGCCGACGGGAGCATCCACACCACCCGAAACCGACCGCGGGAAATTGGGTCGGAATTGGGAGAATACTGAAGGGGGCTATCGGCCATCGTTCGGACGGGTGCGCGTGGAGAAAGGGCCACACAGCACCCGACGAGAGGCACCCTGTCCCCAACCCAACCCTTACCCCGCTTTATTCGGCCCGGCGGCGTACCCGCCACGTCGCGTCCGACCGTGCCACCAATCGCTCGTAGAGCGCCCGCAGTCCCGCCGAGTCGGTGTTCGGCAGGACGTGAAACTCGACGCTTCCGTCACGGACCGCGACCCGGAACGTATCGCCGGTCTCCTCGTCGTGGACCAGATACAGCGGCATCGGCAGGTCGAACCAGTCGCCGTACCGGTAGGGCCCCTCGTCGAGCACCGACTCAACCAGCGCCGCCAGTTGCGGGTCATCGTAATCGTCCGCCGGCGTCACCGCGAAGACGGTCTCTCCCTCGTATTCGACGCCCCCGCGGCGCGGGTAGCGACGCACCGGCCGGTCGGAGATGGCGAACGTCGGCGTGTCGTCGTCGGCCACAGGGTGGATACGGCGCGATATCGTTTAAATTCGCGGGCAGCCCCACTTATAAATCAGCAACCCCGTGAACGGTCCCGGAGTGAGTGGCATTTATCTTATCGCCGGGTGCAGGAACGTCCATGGTTTCCCTCGAACGACCGCAACCGCAGCTGGGTACCGAAGGCGACGTCGTTTTCAAGCGCATCGCGGCGTTCCTGATAGACGCGATCCTGTTCGGCGTCGTATACGGCGTTCTGACCGGTATCGTCGGTGCGATCTCCGACACGTTGGGCGCTCTCGTCGGGGGACTGATCGGCATCGCCTTCCTCGCCTATTTCGTCTACTTCGAGGCCGAATACGGCCAGACGGTCGGCAAGATGCTCATGAACATCGTCGTCGTCACCGAAGACGGCGACCCCATCGACTACCGCGAGTCGGCCATCAGGACGGTCCTTCGTATCGTCGACGCCCTGCCGTTCTTCTACATCATCGGCCTCGTCGCCATCTACCTGACCGACCGGAACCAGCGACTCGGCGACCTGCTGGCAGATACCATCGTGGTCGAGACGAAAGAGAAGGTCGACCGCCTGTAGTTTAAATACGAACACGCGGCCAGCCGTCCCGTGGTGTGACCACGACCGGCGGCCGGTCGAGGCGCGAGCGCGGAGTGAAACGACCCGCGAGCCACGAGGGTCTCGCGTCGCTCCGACCCTCGCATGCTCCGCCTGTTCGCCACCTATAACGCAACCCACCCCGTAGCCGTCGGTATGTGCGGCCGGTACAGCCTGTTCACGCCCCCGTCGGAACTCGAATCCCGGTTCGACGCGGCCTTCGACAGCGAGTTCGAACCGCGGTACAACGCTGCCCCGAGCCAGCAACTTCCCGTCATTACCGACGAGGCATCCGAATCCTTCCAGCGTCTCGAGTGGGGCCTCCTGCCCGAGTGGGCCGATGAAAGCGACGAGGGCCACATCAACGCCCGCGCCGAGACCGTCGACGAGAAGCCGGCCTTCGCGGAGGCCTACGAGCGCCGTAGATGTATCGTCCCGGCCGACGGCTTCTACGAGTGGGCCGACCGCGGCGACGGGAAACGCCCCTATCGGGTCGCCTACGAGGACGACCGCCCCTTCGGGATGGCCGGCCTCTGGGAACGGTGGACCCCCGACACCCAGCAGACCGGCCTCGACGCCTTCGGGGGCGGCGGCGCCGACCACGGTGAGGCCGACCCCATCGAGACGTTCACCATCCTGACGACCGAGCCCAATTCGGTCGTCGAGCCGCTACACCACCGGATGGCCGTCATCCTCGACCCCGAGGAGGAACGCGCGTGGCTCGACGGCGAGGACGTGCCGCTCGATCCCGCGCCGACCGAGGGGTTCCGTTCCTATCCGGTCTCGACGGCCGTCAATAACCCCGCGAACGACCGGGCCGAACTGGTCCAGCCGGTCGACGGATAGCCACCGGGGACCGAACGCCGATACTGCCGGACGTAATTTCGCGGAGCTTCCGTTGCATTTCGTGTCTCGGGGCCGCGGCACGAACCGACGTAATCATCTATCATTTCGGACAGTTACGTCCAACAGTATAAGCCGCCGGCAGCCGACGGCTTCGGCAATGAACCTCTCCGACCGCATCCCGTTCGTCGGCGGCGACGACGAGATGCGTCCCTTTCTCGAACGCGCAGCGACGTGGGCGACGGAACTGGAGTACGGCGACGTACCGCGTCCGGTCCGGGACGCGGCGAAGTCTCAACTCGCGAGTACCGTCGGCGCGGCCATCTGGACGACGACGCATCCGCTGGGGCCGAAAATCGCCGAGGCGACCGACACCTCGGGCGACGGGGCGACCTTCCTCGGCGGCGAGACGGCCGCACCCGCCGAGGCGGCCGCCGGAAACGCTGCGCTCTCGATGGCGCTGGATTTCGACGATACGGTCCTCGGCGGCCACACCGGCCACAGCAGCGTCTTCGTGCCGCTGGCCTACGCCGAGGCGACGGCCGCTGACGGGAACCGCGCCCTGCTCGCACAGGTCGCCGCCAACGAGGTGGCCGCACGACTCGCCTCGGCGGCCGCCATCGGCCCGTTCCGTGGCCAGCAGACGGCGTACATCCACGCCGTCGCCGCCGCGGTCGGGCGGGCAGTCGTCGAGGGCGACGACGCCGACACCCTCGCCGACGCGCTCGGGACGGCACTCCTCCAGCCACCGTGGCCGCTCGACGGGGCGTTTCTCGGCTCCGACGCGAAGGTCTGGACCGCGAGCGAGCCGATTCGCGCAGGTATCGCGGCCGTCGACGCCGCGCGGGCCGACCTCTCGGGCCGACAGGATCTCGTCGAGGGCGAGGACGGCTTTCTCGACTCGTTCTCGGACCTCCCGCTTCCGGAGTTCCTCGACGGGTTCGGCGAGCGGTGGCACACCCGCGCGGTGACCATCAAGGCGGTTCCGGGGTGTGCCTACGTCACGGCACCGGTCGAAGCCGCTCTAGAGGCTCGTGGGCGGCTCCCGCGCGGCCGCTCGGAGGTCGGGCGGGTCGACGTCTACGGGTCGCTGTTCGCCACCGAAGTCGACAATCGCACGTCGCGGTATCTCGACCGCACCGAAAGCGCCGTCTCGACGCTCACCTTCACCGTCGCCTACAACGTCGCGGTGGCACTGGCCGACGGCGAACACACGCCGCGGCAACTCGGCGAGCGGGTCGGCGACGAGGCCGTCTGGGAACTCGCCGACAGGGTTTCGCTCCACCACGAGTCGTCGTTCACGATGGCCGCGCTGGAATCGGAGGTGCCGGTCGGGGCGATGCTCCGCCGCGTCGGCCTGCCAGTCCTCCCCTACGCCGCGAAGACTGTCGGACCGAAACAGACGCTGCGACATCTCCCGACCTTGGCTCGGTTCGTCCGCAAGCGCCCGCTCCCGACCGACCTCTCGGATGCGGACAAGCGCATGGGCGCCCGCGTCGAAGTGACGACGACCGACGGCCGGACCGTCGAGGCGACCGTCGAGCATCCGGCCGGCTTCGCGGGCAAGCCACTCTCGGAGATTCGCGCCGTCGCCCGCAAGAAGTGCCGGACTGGGCTGGAAGCCGCCGGTGACGGCGGGCCGACCGCCCGCCGGAAGACCGACGACCTGCTCGGTATCGAGGCGGCGAGTCCCGTCTCGCTGTCCGGCCTCTTGCCCGGCGAGGAATCGGGATGAAACCCGCCCGCGTCGGCGCGGTCGTCAACCCCCACGCCGGGTCGGGAAACGCCGCGGAACTGTTCGCCGAGCTTTCGACGTGCTTTCCCGACGCCGAGGTCGATGCTCGCATCACGACGGGACCGGACGACGTTCCGGTCGCGGCCCGCGAACAGGCCCGCTGGGGCGACCTCGTCGTCGCCATCGGTGGCGACGGCACGCTCCGAGAGGTCGCCGCGGCGTTGGTCGAAGCCGACGCTGACACGCCGCTTTTCGTCGTGCCGGCAGGGCGGGGCAACTCCTCGTATCGGCACCTCTACGGCGACGACGACT
Organism: Natronomonas amylolytica; assembly: GCF_037031205.1. NCBI lineage: Archaea > Methanobacteriati > Methanobacteriota > Halobacteria > Halobacteriales > Natronomonadaceae > Natronomonas > Natronomonas amylolytica. Next base: position 474,591 of record NZ_JAYEZM010000001.1, read on the forward strand.
GGCAGGCGGTCGCACGAGGGCTTTCGGATGGCATCGATAGGCGACCGCTCGAAGTCGGCCGCATCGAGGCCACACCGGGAATCGAGCCGACCTACTTCGTCCTCGGGTTCACGGCGGGATTGTTCCGGAGCGCGCTGGACCACGCCGAGCGGCTTCGGATGCTTCCCGGCCCGGTGGCGTACGTCCTCGCGACGGCGGGTGCCGCCCTCGTCGACGACCCCGTCGAGGCGTCGGTCGATGTGGACGGCGAGTCCCTTCACGACGGGCCGGCCCGCCTCGTCGCCGTCGGCGGCGGCCGCTACCGCGGCAGCGATTTCGCCCTGCTCCCAGAATCGCGACCGGGCGACGGGACGCTTCACGCCCTCGTCGTCGAACCTGCCGACCTCGGTGGGTCGCTGCGACTGGGGCTGTTGGCACGGCAGGGCCGCCTGCTCGACCATCCGGCAGTCAGCTACGCGACCGGCGAGCAAGCGACCCTCCGGTCGGACGCGGGACTGCCGGTCGAGATGGACGGAACCGCGGTCCCGACGCCGCTATCGCGGGCGACAGCGACGGTCGTTCCCGACGCCCTCTCGGTCGCGTATCCGACGGGATGGCGATAACGCCCTCCGCAACCCGCGGCCAGCGTTTTCGGATTTCGAAAACCGACGCGCTCCTTTTTATGATTCGGCGGAATGGATACCCCATGGCTGCCGAGCGAGACGACAGGGACGGCGACGTGGAGACTGCCGCCGAACGAAGCGACGTGATTTCGGTCGTCTACGTCGACGACTACGAGGAGCTCTGTGAACTCACGGCGGCGGGACTCGAGGACGCGAGCGACCGACTGTCGGTGACGACGGTGACGGACCCGACCGCCGTCAGGGAGACGCTGCTGGAACACGATTGTATCGTCTCGGATTACGAGATGCCGGAGATAGACGGGCTCGAACTCCTCCGGCAGGTGCGGGCCCTCGACGGGGAGATACCGTTCATCCTCTATACCGGCGAGGGCTCCGAGGACGTCGCCAGCGATGCCATCGAACTCGGCGTGACCGATTATCTGACGAAAAGCGGCGGCGCCGAGCGGTTCACGCGATTGGCCCACCGCATCGAAAGCGTCGTCGACGCGCGACGGGCCACCGAAAAGGCCCAGCAGACCCGCCAACGGGCGGCCGACGCCATCGAGCGAGAGCGCGCCCGATTCCGCGCGCTCATCGAACACTCGCCGGCCGCCACGGGCGTGCTCGACGAGGGGGGCACCTTCGAATACGTCAGCCCCTCGATAGAGCGGATTACCGGCCACGCCCCGCGTGAACTGGTCGGCGACTCGGCCTTCGAGTACGTCCACGAGGCGGACCGCGAACGAATCGTCACCGAGTTCCGGCGGTGTCTCGAGAAACCCGAGTATCGGCCGACCGTCGAATATCGGTTCGAACACGAGACGGGCGGCTGGCGCCACCTCGAAACGACGGGTGTCAACCGACTCGACGACCCGGCCGTCGGGGGGTTCATCGTCAACACCCGCGATGTCACCCAGCGCAAACGAACCGAAACGCGCCTGCGCCGGGAGCGTGACCTCACCGACCGCGTCCTGGAGGTCACGCCGACGCCCGTCCTCGTCTTCGACAGCGAGGGCGTCATCCGCCGTGCGAACGACCGTGCCGCCGAGGTCTTCGACGCCCACAAGTCCGACATCGTCGGCCTCTCGCCGTCGGCTGACGCCATCGAGTTCCGCGATTCGGACGGCGAGACCATCGGTGACGGCGAGTACCTCTGGGAGTTGGTCACGAACGCGAAGCGGGCCATCCGCGACGTCGATTGTGAGGTCTCGTTTTCGACCGGCGATTACCGACTGACTGTCAGCGCCGCACCGCTGCAGGAATCGACCAAGCCGCTCGTCGTCGTCTCCATCGACGAGGTCGAACCCATCGACACGGTCGGATAACAACACGTAAGGGACCGGCGCTCCCCGCCCCGCGTATGAAGTTCGCACGCATCGAGACCGCAAACGGGGTGTTCGAAGGCGAGTACGACGACGGGACCGTCCACACCGACGCCGGGAGCTACGAACCCGAGGAGTACGACCTGCTGGCGCCCTGTGAGCCGTCGGTCTTCTACTGTGTCGGTCGCAACTTCGGCGAGAAGGTCGACCAGATGGATTACGAGGTTCCGGAGGAACCGGACTTCTTCATCAAACCCCCCGTCTCCCTGCACGCGCCGGAGACGCCGATTCCGTATCCGAGTTTCTCCACGGAACTGACCTACGCTGGCGAGTTGGCCGCCGTCATCGACACCGAATGCAAGAACGTGGCCGAAGACGAGGTCGACGACGTCGTCAAGGGCTACACCATCCTCAACGACCTCGACTGTCTCGACCAGGAGCGCCGGACCGCCCGCAAGGCCTTCGATTCATCGGGGCCCCTCGGGCCGGTCATCGCCGACATCGACCCCGTCGGACTGGACATGACCACTCACATCAACGGCGAACTGCGGCAGGAGGACAACACCGAGAACATGTTCATCAAGCCGCGAGAGGTCATCTCGTTCCTCTCGGAGCGCTTCACGTTCAAGCCGGGCGACGTCATCTCCTTCGGCAGTCCCGCCAATCCCGGCCTCGTCGAACCGGGCGACGAAATCGAGATCTACTACGAGGGTATCGGGACCCTGCGGAACACGGTCGAGTAAGAAGCGGCTACAGCGTCGTCAAGTGGTGCTACTTCGTTCTGCAAACCCCGTTTAAAAGGAGTAACAGCCTGCGAACCAGTCAATCCTCACCAGCATCCGCCGAGCGGGGCTTTCGAAGAAGGCCCCCGAGGCGGTTCCCCGGACGAGGGCGCCGGAGGCGCCCGAAGTCCGGTAGCGAGAGCCGACTAACGCGGCCCGCAGGGCCGCGGCTGGAGGCTCTCGCGCATATTTTCCCCACGTTTTTGCCGCGGAGGCGGGTTCGCCGCCGCAGCGCGGCGAACCGCCGGAGCGTGCAAAAAGTGGCTAGCTAATATCCACGACCAACAGCGGGCGGTCGGTGGCTTTGACGACGCGTTCGGTCGTGCTGCCGAGGTTGAGCCGTTTCTCGCGGCCGGTCCGGCCGTGGGTGCCGAGCACGAGCAGGTCGATGCCCGCCTCCTCGGCGTAGGAGAGGATTTCGCGGTGGGGGACGCCATCGGGTGTCGCGGTGGTGACGTCGAGGCCGGCGTCCTCGGCCCGTTCGGCGAGTTCGGCGACGGCGTCTTCGGCGTCGGCGGCCAGTTCGGCCTGTACCTCGTCTTTGTCCTCGCTTTCGGCCGCCAACACGACGCGGCGGTCGATGACGGAGGCGATGTGCAGGTCGGCGTCGTAGGCCTCGGCGGCGCCGATGGCGTGTTCGAGCGCTTCGGAAGCGTTGTCGCTGCCGTCGGTCGGCAGCAGTACTGAATCGTACATACGTTCCCCTCGGTGGCCCACCCACTTGTAACGCGAGGAGACCCGGAAGTATCGCCGGAACACGACGGGGCCGGAGCGGTGCCGTCGCCCGAAACCTCGCCGTCGGCAGTAACGCTTTTGTGGCGTCGAACCCGCTTCCGTGTGTGGGCGACGAGCGAAGTATCGAGGACGTTCTGGACACCATCGGCGACCAGCACGCGCGGACCGTGCTCGCCGCGATTAGCCGTGAGCCTCGGTCGGCCAAGGAGCTCGCCGAGTCGTGCGACCTGTCGCTGCCGACCATCTATCGACGACTCGAACTCCTTCAGGACCACAACCTCGTAACCGAGCAGACCGCCGTCGCCGAGGACGGCAACCACTACAAGGTCTACGAGTGCAACTTCGACAGCACGGTCATCCGCCTCGAAGACGACGAGTACGACGTTCGCATCTACCGCAAGGAGAACCTCCCGGACCGCTTCACGCAGTTGTGGGACGACCTCGGCGGCGAGTGAGGATTTAATAGGGGCGCGCGGATTCCCCCGCACATGGTCGATGTCGTACAAATCGTACTCATCTCGATGCGGCTGGTTCTCTTCGGCCTCTCCCTCGGATTGACGCTCATCAGTTTTCAGGCCTACTCGAAACGCGGAAGCGACCGCCTCCAGTACGCCTTCATCGGCTTCGCCTTCATCAGCATGGGCGTCGCCGTGACGAACCTCACGACGCAGGTCGGCGTCACCGGAAATCTGGGCCGCGAACTGCTCTATCTCCAGATCGCGGAGACGGTGCCCTTTATCGTCGGCTTCGCGATGATCTACGTCTCGCTGTATCGCTGACCGCTCGCCGGTAATCCTCCCAACGGTCCGTATCAGTTCGTCGTGACGAGTTCGACGACGTCCCGGTGGGAGAGTTCGTGGTCGCTGCTTATCTGTCGCTCGGCGCGGCAGTCGACGCCGTGCAGGAGGCCGTCGCCGAGGTCCGAGTGGATGTGGTAGGCGAAATCCGAGGTGGTCGAGCCTTCCGGCAGGAGAAAGCAATCGGGGAGTATCTTCCCGTCGGCGGTGCCGAGGCCGCCAGAGGAACCGGGGAAGACCGCAACCATGCCGAGGACGTCGAAGAAGGCGGTCTCGAGGGCGCCTTGGACGCCGGTGCCGCCGTATTCCTCGACGAACGTGGCGATCTGGTCGAGCCCGGCCTGCTGGTCGTCGGAGACGTCGCCGACGACCTCGAAGCTATCGTCGCCCGGCGTGTAATCGACGATGCCGTTCTCGTCGGCGCTTTTGAGCGCCTTCTCGGCGTGGGCGCTGGCGGGGACGATAGTGAGGTGGTCGTAGTCGGGGTCGTCGACGATTTCGGCGTAGTTCTCCTGTGCCGCGCGGGTGTCCATCTTGTTGGCCGCGATGACGATGGGTTTGGTCTCCTTGCGAATCTCGCGGGCGAGTTCCTCACGGTGGACCTCGTCCCACTCCTCGGGGTCGAAGCCGAGGCCGACCCGACGGATGAGGCGCTTGATCTCGTCCTCGTTGGTCCGGAAGGCGGTCATCTGCTCGGCGAGTTCGGTCTCGATGTCCGTCTCCTCGACGTTGTAGGCGCCCTCGTAGCGCTCGATGCCGCGTTCGAGGATGTCGAGATACCACATGTCGAGTTCGTGTTCGAGGAAGTCGATGTCCTCGCGGGGGTCGTGGTCCTCGGTGGGTTCGCCCTCGGCGTCGGTCTGCCCGGAGAAGTCGACGACGTGGACCAGCACGTCGGCCTCGTTGAGATCGGTGAGGAACTGGTTGCCAAGACCGGCGCCCTCGTGAGCGCCGGGAATCAGGCCGGCCACGTCGACGAGTTTGATGGGGACGAACCGCTCGTCGTCGCGGCAGAAGCCGGTATCCGGCGTGCAGGTCTCGTCGAAGTCGGGGGCCGCACAGGGGACGCGAACGTAGGCCTCGCCGACGGAGGGGTCGATTGTCGTAAAGGGGTAGGCGCCCTCCGGCACGTCGTTCATCGTCGCCGCATTGAAGAAGGTGGACTTGCCGACAGAGGGCTTGCCGACGAGTCCGACGGTGTAGCTCATACGCCCGGTATCCCGCTGAGACTCAAGAGGGCTTCCATCGGAACCGGCCCTGCGGTTCGGTGACAGGCGGCGTGTTTCGGGACAGGCCGGCCGACCGTCTCGCGGTAGAATCTCCCGGATGCGCCGATTCAGAGCGCGAAAGAGACGATCTGGTAGAGGAACCCGATACCGAAGACGGCCACCAGCAGTACGGTCGTGATGACGACGACCGGCGAGAGTTGCTCTTCTTCCTCGATGATGTAATCCTTCATACCACGGCCGACGCCTGCGGCAGGAAAAAGCGTTGTGTCACCGCCGAGGGAGAGGGAAACGCTCTTGGTTCGGACACCAGTGCATTCGTCTGAATGTCACGAACAGGTCAGTCGGCGGGGGGAACCGCCGATTCCGGGGGTCCTGAGTTGGTCGTCGTCTGTGGGCTTCCCGGCGTCGGCAAATCCACCGTCGCCCGCGCCGTCGCGGACCGACTGGACGCCGACGTCCTCCGGACGGACGTGGTTCGGAAGGAACTCTTCGAAAATCCCGAATACACCAGCGAGGAAAGCGCCGCGGTCTACGACGAACTCCTCGCCCGTGCCCGCGAACGCCTCGCGTCCGGCGACCCCGTCGTCCTCGATGCGACCTTCAAGACCCGCAGGCGGCGCCACGAGGCCCGCGACCTCGCCGAAGACGTCGGCGCTGGATTCCGCCTCGTCTACGTCGACTGCGATACCGACGTGGTCGAACGCCGCATCGCCGCCCGCGACGACATCAGCGACGCCGACTTCGAGATTCACCTCCAGTTCAAGGACCGCTTCGAGCCCATCGAGATGGACCACGAGCGCATCGACAACTCCGGCAACGAATCCGAAACCGCCCAGCAGGTCGAAGCCGCGTTCTGAGCGGGCGCGACGAGAACCGATTGCGGACGGAGTTCAGACGAAGGCCAACGCCGACAACAGCACGGTCAGGAACATGACGAGGAGGCCGATACCGCCCAATCCAGCCACCACGGCCCCGGCGACGGTGCTGTCGTTCTCGTAGAGTTTGTAGCCACAGAAGATGGCGACGGGGGCGAACACGATGGTGAAAAGGAAGAGGGAGAGGACGCCGGAGAGGAGTCCGAACACCAGATACGCGGTGGTGTTCTCGCCGTCGGCCGACGCCGAGGACTGTCGGACGCCGCAGTCCGGACAGAGTTCGGCCTTTTCCTTGATGATGCTACCACAGCTCGTACAGTAACACTCGTCGGGACCGGGTGTTCGCGCTGCTGACTGCGCCATTGACTCTACCTTCCGAACCAGCCGCTTAAAAGTTGCAGTCGGATCGAAGCGCGTCAGTCGATGGGCCGTATCGTCGCGGTCACGCCATCGGTCGGCCGCAGCGTCGGCGTCACCCGCAGGGAATCCAGTTCGGTTTCGGCGACCTCGATATCGAAGTCCCGGACCAGTCGCGCCAGCGTGAGCGTCGCGCCGGCCAGCGCGAATCCCTGCCCGATGCAGGCGTGTGGCCCGGTCGAGAAGGGAAAGTACGCCTCGACGTCGTTGGGGTTCCGTCGCTCCCAGCGGTCGGGGTCGAACCGCTCTGGCTCGTCGAAATATCGGTCGTCGCGGTGGATGGACCACAGCGGAACGATGACGCCCGAATCGCCCTCGATGCGGTAGGCACCGAGGTCGACCGGGCCCTCCGTACGTCGGAAGACCGCCCACGCCGGCGGATACAGGCGGAGCGCCTCCCGGTAGGCGCGCTTGGTGTAGGGAAGGTCGGCGAGGTGCTCGTGGCTGGGCGGTCCCTCCCGGTCGCCGAGTGCGGCCTCGGCTTCCTCGCGGACCCGCTGTCGGGCCTCGGGGTTCCACGACAGCAAGGCGAGCGTGTAGGTGAGACTCAGCGCCGTCGTCTCGTGGCCGGCGATGAGGAAAGTCGCCACCTCGTCGCGTATCTGGTTTTCGGGGTAGTCGACCTCGGGGTCGTCTTCGGCCTCCAGCAGCAGCGTCAGCATGTCCATCCCGCCGTCGCCAGTTTCGAGGGCCGCGCGCCGACGCTCGATGAGGTCCTCGGCGAGGCCGCGAATCCCGTCGGCCGCCTCGCGGAACTCGGGGGACGTGCGGGTCGGCACCCAGTCGGGCATGGCGACCTCGGGGCCGAACTCGAACTCCTCGCCGGCCGCGCGCATCCACTCGTGGAAGGTGTCGGCTCGCTCCTTTCCGATGTCCGTCCCGAGGAGAATCTCTGAGGCGACCCGAACGGTCAGCGAGGTGGCCGCCCGATGGAGGTTCAGTTCCTGCGGCCCGGCCTCGGCCCACCGCTCGGCGAGGGCCTCGACGCGCTCGCCGGTGGTGTCGGCGTAGGCGTTGACCTGCTGGCCGCCGAAGGCCGGCCCCATTATCGACCGTTGCTGGCGCCACAGCGCGCCCTCGCTTTGGACGAGGCCGTTCTCGGCTATCATGGCCGCCGAATCCAGCGCCTCGACGCGGGGAAAGTCCTCGGGCCGTTCGAGGGCGTCTCTGGCGAGTTCGGGGTTCGTCAGGAGCACGAGCGACCCCTTCCCGGGGACCGGAATCGAGGTGCCGTCCTCGAAGCGGGCCTGTATCCCCTCCAGAAAGCGGAACGTCTCGGTGCCGAACCGGAGGGCGTTCAGAAAGCCGGCCTCGGGCGGCGGCGCCAGTCGCTGTGACATGTGATACACTATGTCTCCCGACGCTTGGCGGTTTCGTCGCCCCACGTGGGTTTCCGGAAACCGACTCGGCGAGGCTACGGTTCAGCGTCGCCGGGTTCGGCGTCGTCCACGTCCTCACCGCCGTCGACCTCCCGGACCAGCAGCATCGCGATTCGGGACCCGTCGACGCTCTCGACCTCGATGACGTGGCCGTCGACCTCGATGCTGTCGCCGGGTTCCGGTGCACGGTCGAGTTCCTCGAGTACCAGTCCGCCGACCGTCTCGTAGTCCGAACTCTCGAGTTCGACCCCGAGGGCGTCGCTGGCGGCCCACAGGGGCACGCCGCCGTCCATCTCGTAGGTGCCGTCGGCCTGCTGGCGGATGGACGGTTCGCTGATTTCGGTGTCGAACTCGTCGCGGAGGTCGCCGACCACGACCTCGACGATGTCCTCGACGGTCGCGATGCCCTCGAAGGAGCCCCACTCGTCGATGATGGCGGCCATCTGCTGGCTCTCGCTTCGGAACTGCAACAGGAGTTCGTCGATGGGGACCGTCTCCGGGACGACCAGCACCTCGTGGGCGAGTCCCCCCGCGGTGGCCGCCTCGTCGTCCTCGACCGCCTCGAGGACGTCCTTGACGTCGACGAAGCCGACGACCTGCTCGTCGGCGTCGATGACCGGATATCGGGTGTGGCCCGTTTCGCGGACGATAGCGCGAATCTCCGGCAGCGAGGCGTCTTCGGGGATGGTCGCCACGTCCGGCCGCGGGACCATGACCTCCCGGACGGTGGTGTCGTCGAGGGCGAAGACCCGCTCTATCATCTCGACTTCCGCGTCGGCGACGTTGCCCGCCTCGCCGGCGCGTGCCAGCACGCGCCGTATCTCGCGTTCTTCGAGCGTCTCGTCGGTCTCGGAGGCCGGCGGCACGCCGAGCATCCGCGTGAAGGCGTTGGCCGTCCCGTTGAAGACGATGAGAGCCGGATAAAAGAGGAAATAGCAGAACCGCATCGGTGGCGCGACGAAAAGCGAGACGCGTTCGGCGTCGGCGATGGCGATGGTCTTCGGCGCGAGTTCACCGAAGACGACGTGGAGGAACGTGATGAAGGAGAACGCGATGGCGAAGGCCACCAGATGGAGGATCGACGGCGGTAGAAGCGTCCCCAGTACGGGTTCGATGAGCGACGCGACGGCGGGTTCGCCGGCCCACCCCAGTCCGAGCGATGCGAGCGTGATACCGAGTTGGGTAACCGCCAGATAGTCGTCGAGGTTCGACATCACCTCATCCAGCGTCTCGGCACCCGCCTTCCCCTCCGCAAGGAGTTGCTCGACCGACGTCGAACGAACGCGGACGAAGGCGAACTCCGAGGCGACGAAAAAGCCGTTCAAAGCTACGAGGAATAGCGCTATGAAGAGCCGACCGGCCGAGAACGCGAGGTCTACCACTCTCTCTCACCCGCACTGTCGGCGGTCCAACGAGTCGTTGTCATACCGGCCCTTCTCGCCCCGTCATGAAAACGTTGGCCGAATGGGCGGGGCGGAACACCGACCGCTCAATCGGCCGGAGTCGTCTCGTTGTCCGAGACCTGTTCGATGACGTACCGCTGGCCGACCATCGGGTCCATGAGCGCGTCGACCGGCGCGTGGTCGTCGCGGAGTATCGGTACGTCCTCGCCCGGATGCTCCCGGTCGTAGTTCCCGATTTCGTCGGAGAGGTCGATACCGATATCCCGCTCGGCGTTGCGGTCGTGGAGTTCGCTCTCCGAGATGAGGGCGTCGTTCTTCGTCGCGACGACCTCGATGTTCTGGACGACGCCGGGGCCGGCGGTCGGGAAGCCGTAGACCTGCGGATACACCTGCTGCATCGTTCGGTATTCGGCCCGATAGAACTCCGATGCGGGGCCGTTCGGCGCCGAGATGATGTTGGCAAAGAGGATGCCGTCCTCCGAGAGGCGGTCGTTCGTCAGTTGCATGAACTCGACGGTCGTCAACTGGAAGGGCACCTTGTCCTTCTTGTAGGCGTCCAACACGATGAGGTCGTAGGTGTGGTTCGTTTCCCGGAGGAACTGCCGGCCGTCGGCGTTGTGGATGTTGAGTTGGTCGGACTCCTCGACGTCGAAGTACTCCTTTGCGGTGTCGATGACCATGGGGTCTATCTCGACCACGTCGATGGTCGCGTTGTACTCGGAGGCGAACCGCTTGGGGCCGCTGAATCCGCCACCGCCGACGAAGAGTACGCGGTCGATGTCGTCGGGGTCCTCGGCGAACAGGTACGGCATGTGGAAATACCGGGTGTACTCGAAGACGTAGCGGTCGGGGTCGTTCAGGTTCATCGCGCTGTGGCGCTGGCCGTCGAGATACAGCGTCCGGGTATCGCCCGAATCGGCGACTTCGAGTTCCTGATACGGCGTCTGGGTCTGATAGACGACGTTGCCGCCGGTCGAAAAGCCGATAGCGCCGCTGCCGACGGCCGCCACGAGCAGGACGGTGACGCCGATGGTGGCGAACAGCGGGTCGCGGTCGATGGAGGGCAGCGTCATCGAGACGGCCGTCACGACCAGCAGCACCCCGAACAGGAAGCCGATGACCTCGACGCCGAAGGCGGGAATCAGGAAGAACGTCGTGCCGAAGGCGCCGATGATGCTGCCGACCGTCCCGAGGGCGTACACCCGGCCCGAGGCCTCGCCGACGGCCTCCGTGCCGGAGAGTTCGGCAGCGTAGGGGCTGACGAAGCCCAGCAGGTACGTCGGCGGGCCGAACAGCAGCGTGATGGCGGGCAGGGAGGCGAACCGACTCGGCAACGGCAGCGTCGCCGTCGACGCCAACAGCAGGTCGCTCGCGAATATCAGGAGGGCGACGTAGGCGGCGGTCCCGAGGAAGAGCCACGAGAGGCGCTGGAGGCTGGCCCGGTGGGCGGCCCGCTTGCCGCCGTAATGATAGCCGAGGCTCAGCGCCGCGAGGAAGACGCCGATGATGCTGCCCCACGTGTAGATGCTGCTGCCGAACTGCGGGGCGACGATGCGGCCCGCCAGTATCTCCAGTCCCATGCTCGCCACCCCGGAGACGAACACCGCGGCCTCGGGGGCCGTCAGTTGCCCGAGTCGCAGGCGTCGGAACGCGGCCATACCTTAATCGGTGCCACTTTTCGGGGATAAACCTTGGTGAGGAGGCACGCGACGCCCCGTTCGAGACCGGGCGGACGCGCCCGATACTCGGTCTCGACTCCGACCACACTCACTCGGTGATGCTGTCGGAGTCCAGCCGTTTTAGCGTCAGAAGGGACGGGTATCCGACGAGGATGCCCGGCCAGTAGGTCGTGAGTCGGAAGAGCACCGCGGCGGTCAGCGCCGTCGCGAACTCCACGGAGAAAAAGAAGGTCACGAGCGCCGAGAAGGCCGCCTCGTAGGTCCCCGAACCGCCGGGGGTGGGCGAAATCGTCGCGATGACCGAGAGGTTGACGATGAAATACAGCGGGACGAACTCCGGTTCGAGGCCGAGCGACCGAAAGACGAAGTACAGCGAGACGATCTGTGCCACGATGGCGAGATGGGAGACGGCGGCGGTCTTCAACAGGAAGACGGGGTCGTTGCCGGCCTCCTGAAAGGCCCCCTCGATGGTCGTCACCCGGTCGTGGAGCGACTCGAAGAGGGCCTCGGCCCGGCCGAGGCGGCGTTCGAGGCCGTTCAAAAGGCGGGTCGCCGCCGACCTGAGGGTGTCGTCGTCCGACCACAGCAGGTACGCAACCGTTCCGCCGACGACCAGCAGGACGACCGACAGCGCGCCGACCTCGACCAGCAGGCCGGTCAGCGAGCCGAACACAGACAGGTAGACGACCCCGCCGAGGGTGAAGGTGAAAAACGGGGCGGCATTGAGGATGTCGGCGGAGATGACACACGCCAGCGCCCGTTCGTAGTCCGTCCCGGTGTTGTCCGAGACGATGTAGGCCATGATTGGTTCGCCGCCGAACTGGCCGAGAGGGGTAATGGAGTTGAGGAAATGGCCCGTCAGGAACATCCGGACGGTCCGCGAACGGGTCGAGGGGATACCCATCTCCCCGAAGAAGCGATGCCAGACCCACGCCCACACCAGCAGCGACGAGAAGCCGACGGCGACCGCGACGGCAAAGGGCCGGGGGTCGGCCCGCCGAAGCGAGTCGAGGAACTGGCTGACGTCGGCGAAATAGAGAAGAATCAGGAACAGCAGCCCCGTGACTCCGAACCACAGCAGCTCGTTTCGACCGATATCTATTGGTAATCTCATGTCCGGTTGCGGTCCGCCGCCGTCCCCACGCTACACGATACACCGCACGGTGCGGCCGTTCGAAGCAAAAGCCTTCGCGTTCGCGTTCGGTCGGTCAGGCCCCGGAATCCCGCTCAGGCCTCGGCCTCGAGGGCTCGAATCGCCTCGAGCCACCGGCGCATCTTCTCGACGGTGAAGTCGATGAACTCGTGGTTGGCGTACGCCGAGAAGTCGTAGGCCTCGACGGCGGCGATCATCCCCTCGTAGGCCTCGACGTAGTCGTCCGCCTCGTCGGGCGCGTCTTCGAGTGCTTCCCAGAAGTGCTCGTTGAGTTCGAGGGCCGGCACCTCGTTGTTCAGGTCGTCGAAGGTGCTCCGCTCGGCCTTGTTGTGGACACACAGCGGGAAGCCGTTGATGACCGATTTGTCCAGCATGTCGGCGGCCTTCTTGAGGGTCAGCCCCGACCAGATGTCGTCGAACCGCCCGATGTCCCACTCGTTGTCGTCCATGGGGAACTGGTAGAACGCGGGGATGACCTCCCGTTTGAAGGCGAGGTTCATCGAGCAGACGGTGAGGTAGTTGTCCTCGGCGGCCGCGAAGTTGTGGGTGAAGTCCTCCGCTCGGGTCAGGGTCTGTGCCTGCCCCTTCAGGTTCCCGTCCATGAGGATGCGGACGGCATCGAGGTCCGGAATGTTCGTCCACAGTCCCTGTGAGGCGACTATCTCGCTCGTCTCCCGTTCGGCCGTCTCGACGGTCTCGTCCATCGCCGAGTAGGGATAGCCGCGGGGGTAGAGCCCGTGTCGGTCGACGTTCTGATAGAGGACGTTGACCCACTGCTCGTCGGAGGCGACGTGTTCGACCGTCTTCGTCGACCCGAGGTGGTCGAGGTGGTCGCCGAAGAAGTCGAAGTCCTCGTGTGGTTGGGTGTCGTCGTCGAGGAAGACACCGTACTCGAACTGGGGATGGGCCCACATGTACAGGAGGCCGAAACTCGTCTCGGCGTGGCTGGCGGCGGGCACCACGTCCGAATACTCGGCGATGCCGGCCTCGTCGTACCACGCCTCGCGTTCGCTGCCGCCGAAGACCTCGCCGGAGACGCCCAAGTCGTCGAGCATCTCCCGCATCTCGGCTTTCTCACAGAAATCCTCCGTCACCAGAACGGCGTGCAGGCGGTCGGTATCGAAGCCGTGTTCGCGGGCGTTGGCGACGTAACCCTCGAAGAACTCGGGGTTCCGTATCGTCGGTGCGACGACGCAGATGTCTGCTTCGGTCATGTGGATATCCCGATTGGCACGGCCACGAAAGGAGAATCCACCGATTACCGGTAGCCGAGTTCCTCGAGTCGCTGCTCGACCGCCTCGTCGACCTCCGGGGCCGCCTCGGCCGCGTCGTCGGCGTCGACCTCGCCCGTCGCGTCGATGGCCGCCCTGAGGTCGTCGGGCACCTTGGTCTCCTCGTCGGTTTCGAGGTCGTAGGCCGTGTAGTGGGCCGTACCGTCCTCCTCGAGTTCCCTGACGACCTTCCGGCCGTCGCGCTTGACGAAGCGGCGCTGGCGGTAGTACTCGTCCCAGCGGTCCTTCGGGATGTAGCCGGTGAAGTTCTCCGGGAACTCACAGCCACCCATCACCGTCTCGGCGGCGACCGTCTCGGGTCGGTCGCCGATGCCCGCGTAGTAGGGCACGAGGTCGTGGAGTTTGCGGAGTTCGACGGGGCGGGCCTCCGTGTCGGCCCCGGCGTCGGGGTGGTCGACCATCAACACGGCGTTGACGACCGGCTCCATCACCGTGAACTGGTGGCCGAACTGGCCGCCGTCCTCGCCGAGGGCCTGTCCGTGGTCCGACAGCAGGACAACCACGGTGTCCTCGTCGAGCCCGTTCTCCTCCAGCGACCCGAGGATGCGTCCCACGAGGTCGTCGGTGTAATCGACCGACGCGTCGTAGACCTTCCGCTGGGCCTCGAAGTCGATGTCCTTCGTGAAGACGTCCTTCTGTCGGTGGGCGATGGTCGCATCAGGGTCGACGCCGTGTTTCTCCCGATAGCGTCTCGGCGGGTGGTACGGCTCGTGGGGTTCCATGAGGTTCACATAGAGGAAGAAGTCCTCGTCGGGGGTGCGGTCGCCGAGATAGCGTTCGACGGCCTCGACGGTCTCCTCGGATTTACACGAGTCGTCGACGCTGAAAAGCTGGAAGAAGCGGTCTATCTGTCGGCCGAGCACCCGCCGGGTCACGTCGCCGAGCCGGTGGTAGAGTTTAGTGCCGAGGCGCGAGGCGCGGACGCTGAGGGGGTTGTTCGCCTTGCCGAGGAAGTTCTCGACGTAATCGAAGTCCCCGGTCATCCGCTTGTGGGGCGTAATCCAGATGTTCGGTGTTATCGCGGCGGTCGAATACCCCGCGTCTTTAAATTGCGTGACGAAGGTCTCGCGGCCGTCGAAGTAGCTGCGAGCGTGTGTGGTGCCGTGTTCCCACGGGTATTCGCCGGTGAACATCGAGGCATGGGAGGGGAGCGTCCACGGCGCCTGTGCGACGGCGTCTTCGAAGACCAGCGAGCGGTCGGCGGTTTCGCCGATGTGGTCGGTGAAATCCACGTCGTCGTTGTACGCGGAGACCCTGTCCTTTCGCAGCGAGTCCAAGACGAGAAAGACCACGTTCTTCTGCCCGGACACGGCGTCGTCCATGGCAGAACGCGGGCGTCACGGGAGTTAGTAACTACGGTCTCGGTCCGCGAGGACGGATGCTACGGTCGATTTATACGGATTGCTGTCTCTGTACCGGTCGTCGCAGACCCCGACCGACGACGACGCGGCGCTTCGTTACAACAATCCGTATATACAGTCGCCGGATAGAGGAAGCCACATGACGGAGAAGGTGGCGATCGTCTACTGGTGTGACGGGGCGGGTCACGCGGCCAGAAGCATCCCAGTCGCAAAGGAGTTCGAAGCCCGTGGCATCGACGTCTCGATGGCCGGCGGCGGACAGGGCAAGAAGTTCGTCGAGATGAACGGCTTCGAACACCCCGACCTCACGACGGTCGCGGTGAAGGGGAGCACGCCGCTTTCCTTCCTGAAGCACACCCTGTTCGACCTCGTTCCCTCCTCGATTCGGCGGCTGATAGAGGTCCACCGGTGGCTCAAGGAGGAGGACCCCGACGTACTGGTGACCGACGACGTGTTCGCGGGACTGGCGGCCGCCAAACTGGGTATCGACTTTTACCGAATCGACCACCTGACGACCGACCTCTTCGGCCCGGTGTGGGGGACGCCACTGAAGATATACAACGAGGTGTCGCTGCAGTTCGGCGAGGGCATCATCGTCTCGTCGCTGTGGCCCGACGAGGAGGCCCCGGAGGGAACGACCCGGGTCGGCCCGCTCGCACAGGAGGGCGACGCCGACGGCGACATCGACGAGTACGACGTGCTCATAAATCCCGGGACACACGGCGAGAACTTCGACGAGATACGGGAGCGACTGGAGGCCGACGGCTACCACGTCCGGACGGTCGGCGACGACGACTGGGAGACCAAACCGACGATGACGCCCTACACCGAGGCCGCCGACGTCGTCATCTGCACCGGCTTTTCCTCGATTGCGGATACGGTCGTCGCCGGCACGCCCTGTGTCATCTATCCCTTCCTGCCCTTCCAGAAGGCGCTCGCGGAGAAGGCCGAACGGAAGCAAATCGAGGGCGTCTCGATGGCCGCATCGGTCGACGAGGTCGTCGAACGGGCGAAACACTACTGCGAATCCGACGAACGCCCCGACTTCGAAAACGGCGCGCCCGCGTTCGTCGATGTCGTGCTGGGCGAGTAGTCGGAAGCTCGAATATCGGTGGCCTCAGCACTCATTGGATTTTGGTCTACCGGTAGAAATTTGACGCAAAACCTCTGTACTCCCAATTTATCTTAGAATAGCGTCCAAACGTTAGTCGGTCTGGCTTCCAAATAGAGTTTGTAGTCGGGGAAGTTGGTTTATGATATCTTCGGGAGGAGTAGTTTGCTTAACCAGTAACACCATTATTCCGCCAGATGAACGACTTGCTATCCGAATCAGATGTCTGTTCCATTGACCACATTACGACAACTAAGGGAGCAGTTTCCAGGTTCAAGCTGGGCGCTATGGAGCGAGGAATATCCAGATGAAGGTTGTATCGAGGAGCAGCCGGACCAGTTAGTTGAATTCATAGAGTCAAACAAGAGCCAGTTGAATCCTGAAGTAGTATTCGTCTCACTAAATCCCTCAAGCGACCTTCCGACTGATTATGCCAACTTCCACTCGCCGTCGTGGAAGCACTACGATGAACGTATCAAGGAATTCGTCCAAGAGAACGAATTAGGGAACCTAACGGGGGGATATATGACCGACATTGTGCCTGACGTGGCAGACCCAAACTCCGCAAATGTGACACCCGATACAGCTGATATTGACAGATTTAGCACCCAACTATCCATCTTAGATAAATCCGAGTATCACGTTATCTGTTTCACTGGGAAGACCTTCGAAGCGCTAAAATCCAATTTCGGAGCGGAGGTTCAGCAGCACCAGCACAATATCGAATCATTCACCGAATCGATAGAGGAGAAAACGCTACACGTCTACCGAGTCTGGTTTTATGGACTCTACGGGGTACATCAACAGAAGGTAGGGGAACTTGAGAAACAGCTCAAGTATCTCAATGATGAAGTCATAGAATCTGCTGAGTGATTTTGTGGCCTCGGCACTCATAGGGCTCGTCACCGTCGGCTGCCTACACCGACTCGGCCCGATTGCTCGTCATCGGCCGGTCGGTCGTAGTGGCCCGTCGGCAAAGTGGGTTCCGGGGTCGGTCACTCCGGCGCCCCTTCGCCCGGAAACAGGCTCTCGGGGAGATACGCCGAAACCGTCCAGTTCGGTTGATTCACGACCTGATTGAGTTTCAGGTCGACCGCGGCCGAACAGAGGAGATACGCCTCCGAACGCGCGAGGCCGCGCTCCTCGTGGAGGTGGTCTATCATCTGGCGGACGGCCAGTTTCGTCGCGTCCATGAGGTCGTCGGCGACGCCGGTCGTGCCGTACATCGGCTCGTCGGCCCCCGTGGGCGAGAAGGGACCGGTCGTCTCGAACCGCGGCTGGTCGATGTCCATGTCCGACCGAACCGAAAGCCGGGCGGTGACGTCCATCGGGGCCTCGATGCCGGTGACACAGACCTCGCCGTCGCCCTGTGCGGCGTGGCAGTCGCCGATACTGACCATCGCGCCCGCGGCCTCGACGGGGAGGTACAGCGTCGACCCCGCGGTGAGGTGCTTGATGTCGAGATTGCCGCCGGCACGACGGGGTGGCGTCGTACTGTGGTCGCCGGACTCGGCCGGCGCGACGCCGACGATACCCGGGAACGGGTGGAGCGGCACCTCGATGCCGTTTACGAAGTGACCGACGTCGCCGTCGAGGTCCCAGATGTAGAGTCCCGGGTCGTCGAAGTCCGCCGGGAGGAGTCCCTTTCCGGCTGATTCCGGATAGAAGTACGACACGCCGAAGCCCTTGTGCCGGAGGTCGAGCAACTCGACTTCGAGCACGTCGCCGGGTTCGGCGCCCTCGATCCGGACGGGGCCCGTGAGCGGATGGCCCTCGAAGGACGTCGCCATGAGGTCCTCGGGCGTCGATTGCGTGTCGAATTTCCCGTTCGCCGCGTCGCGACACTCGAACTCGACGACGGCACCCGATTCGACCGACAGCGCGGGCTCGAAGTCCTTGTTCCACACGCCGAGGTTGACGTTCTCGTCGTCGTCGCTGAGTCGATAATCCGGCGGTTCAGTCGCCATAGGCGGCCAACGGTCGGTGGCCGCTAAGAACTGTTGTTCGCGTCGGACGCTCCGTATCAGTCGTCGTCGACGGCAGGTGCGGGCGCGTCTTGGGGGCCCTCGGGTGCGGCGTCGAACAGGGGGCTCTGGTCGCCGGGGACGAAGGTGTTGAGGAGAAGCGCCGACAGCGCGGTCATGATGACGGGTTCGCCGAAGAACGTCCGTGCGGCCCGGGGGAGGCCCCCGAGGGCTTCGGGCCGGGTGGCGACGCCCAGTCCGAGGCCGAGGGCGACGGCCATGATGACCATGTTCCGGCGGTTGAGGTCAGTGTGCAGGAAGATGAGGCGGGCGCCGCTGGCGGCGACCATGCCGACCATCAGGAGGACGGCGCCGCCGAAGACGGCGCTGGGGATGGTGGTGACGACGGCGCCGACCTTGGGGCTGAGACCGAGAACGGCGAGCATGACGCCGCTGATACCGACGACGTGGCGGCTCATGACGCCCGTGAAGTTGACGATGCCGACGTTCTGGGAGAAGGACGTGACGGGGAAGGCGGCGAAGACCGAGCCGAGAGAGGAGAGCAGGCCGTCGGTCAGAAGGCCGCCGCGGAACTCCTCGTGGTCGGGGTTGCGGCCCTCGGCGGCCGTGATGCCGGACATGTCGCCGACGGTCTCCATCCCGGAGACGAGAAAGAGGAAGGCGAAGGTGATGATGGCGACGGGGTCGAACTCGAAGCCGAACCGGCCGGGCGTCGGAATCGCGACCCAGCCGGCGTTCGCGATAGGTGAGAAGTCCACGAGGCCGAAGGCGACGGCGACGACGTAGCCGACGCTGATGCCCGCGAGGATGCTGAGGAGGCGGGCGACGCCGCGCGTGAACATGTTGAGAACGACGGCGATACCGAGGACGAGCGCGGCGAGGCCGATGTTGTGGACGGCGCCGTAATCCTCGGCGCCGACGCCGCCGGCGGAGTAATCCATCGCGACCGGGACGAGGTACAGGCCGATGATGACGACGACGAGACCGGTCACCAGCGGCGGGAAGAAGGGTTTGATGCGCTTGAACTGCCAGCCGATGAGCCCCTCGACGGCGAATCCAGTCACGAGGATAGCGCCGAAGACGGCCGCGAGGCCCTGATTTGCGCCGATGGTCGTCGCCGCGCCGACGAAGGTGAAACTCGTCCCCATGACGATGGGGAGTTTCGCGCCGACCGGGCCGACCGTGTAGGCCTGAACGACCGTCGCCAGCCCCGAGAACAGCAGCACCATCTGGACGATGTAGGCGGTATCGGCCGGGTTGAGGCCGACCGCGCTGGCGACGATGAAGGCGACTGCCGTCGCCGGAACGATCATCACCGCGACGTGCTGGAGGCCGAGCAGGATCGATTTCGGCAACGGGGGCTTTTCGTCGAGCCCGTATTCGAGCCGTATCTCGCCGTCAGTTTCCGACATGTATGGCCGGCAGGTGCATACCCACCCTCATAATAGTTGCGTGTTTACGTCCAAATGAGAGCTATTTACAGGAAATTTATACAGATACGTGCATTCATTCAATGAATCGTGACGCCGTCCTCGTCGACGGAGATGTCGAGGAGGCTGGTCACCTCGTGGTCGACGTCGTCCATCGCCGAATCCCCGACCTTTCGGAAGACGACGACGATGTCCGCGATGTCGGCGCCGATCTCGTCGAAGGCGCTGCAGATGGCCGCCAGCGTGCCGCCGGTCGAAAGCAGGTCGTCGACGATGAGAACGCGGTCGCCCTCCTCGATGTCGTTGATGTACATCTCGGACTCGGAGTAGCCAGTCGTCTTGTGAAGCGAGACCTCGTTCGGCAGGCCGTACGAGCGCTTTCGGATGACGACGAGCGGGATGTCGGTCTGCAGGGAGAGGGCCGTCGCCAGATGGATGCCCATCGCCTCGGGGGCGACGATTTTGTCCACGTCGAGGTCGGCCTGCCGGATGACCCCGCTGACGGCCTCCCGAAGCAGGGCGGGGTCGAGCATCGGGACGCCGTTGCTGATGGGGTGGACGAGGTACTGATAGCCGTCCTTGTCGATAATCGGTGCGTCGTGTAGCGACTCGCGGAGACGCTCCATGCCGTCGGTTCGGCCAACCGCCGCAAAAACCGTTCGTTATCCGGAGGCGAGGGGCGGTCAGTCCTTCTCGGAAGGGACGAACCCGAGTTGCTCGCCGATGCCGAAGACGTCGAGGCTCCGGAGGAGGTCCTCGAATTCCTCAGCGGTGGGGTCGACGAGCAGGATGTCCTCGTCGAGGTCGAGCGCGAAGTCCTCCTCGCCGAGGTCGACGAAGAGGTTGCCGTCGGTGAACTCGCCGACCACGTCGTCGCTCTCGCGAACGAAGTCCTGCAGGAGTTCGCCGACCGACTGGCCGCGACTGGCGGCCTCCTCGAGCAGTTCGACGGCGACGTTGGGCGCCGAGGCCGGATCCTCGACGGCGCTTTCGATGATGTCGCTCAGGTTTCGGCTGCTGTCCTCGAGTTCGGCTTGCAACTCCTCGAACAGGTCGGACACGTCTGACATGTCGGCTATACAGTAGTGTGCCTCTCGCAAATGCGTGGTGGTCCCCCAGTCAGGGGCTTTTCTTCCGGCATGCGGATGGTTCCGGGAATCGAGGTATCGTTAAGTGACACCGCGACACATGGGTAGGTATGTCCGCGACAACCAGACAGCGCTGTCTCGAATGCGGCTTCGAAGCCCCGCCGGGCGACGACGCGTGGAACCGAGTCGACCACCCACCGCTCGGCGAGTTGGCGCAATGTCCGGAGTGTGGAAGCACGAACACGGCGGGTATCTGACCCGCGATACCGCATCGTCGGCGCCGCCGAGGAACCGAGGGACACCGCGAACGTCGAGAGGAAGGTCGTCGCTTACTCGGCCTGGTCGAGCGCGCCGGCGACGACGAGCGGGAGGGTGATGGTCGCGTCGGCGTACACCGAGACGTTTCGGGCGTCCCTTTTCAGTTTGCCCCACGAGCGGGCTTCCTCCAGCGTGGCCCCGGAGAGGCCGCCGGTCTGTGGCGGGTCCATCGTCAACTGCACCGCGTAGTCGTAGGCGTCGGGCGTCACGAGCATCGTCTGGAGGACGTAGTTCTTCGGGACGCCGCCGCCGACGACGATGGCACCGGTCGATTCGGCCTCGTAGGCGATGTCGTTGAGCGGCGACATGTCTTTCAGCGCGTCCAGCGAGAAGCCCGTCACCTGCGAGCGGAGCCACGCCTGCAGGCCGAGCACGGAGTCCTGAATCGCGGGCACGTAGACGGGCACGTCGTTTGCGTAGGCCGCCGCGGCAATTCCGGGGTCCTCGTCGATGTCCTCGCGGTCGTTGACCTCGCTGTTGGCCCGACCGAGTTCGTTCGTGAACTCGGCGATAGAGACGACCTCCTCGCCGATTTCGTCGAAGACCTCCTCGCGGAGGTGGTTCTCGAAGAGCGCGAAATGCTCCTGCGGTAGGTAGACGTTATAAATGCGGTCGACCTCCTCGTCGCGAAGCTGCTCGTCGAACTCGCGTTCGGAGAGTTTGTCGTGTTCCGCGGCGCCGTGGTGGTGTTTACCGCCGATGGCCTCGATGGAGTCGTGGGTGAGGTTCGCGCCGGTCGTCACCAGCGCATCGACGTAGCCGTCGCGGATGAGGTCGGCGACGATTTGTCGCATACCGGCGGGCACCATCGCGCCCGCGAGGCCGAGGAAGACGGTCGTCTCGTCGCTGGCGAACATCTCGCCGGTGACGTCGATGGCCTCGCTGAGGTCGGCGGCGCCGATGCCGGCCTTGCCGTACTGCTCGGCGAGGTCGGCGACGGACATGCCCGCCGAGACGCTGGCGTGTTCGACCGGGTCGTGGTGAAACTCCTCGCGGTCCGGTTCCTCGTAGTCGTCGTCGCTCATTACCGAAGAATCGGGGCGGCGGCTTTTCAAGGGAGCGATAGCACAGCAGCCGAAAAGAGAAAGCGTCGGTTAGTCGCCGCCCAGAATGACCCGCTCGGTCATCGCCGCGGGGTCGAGCACCTCGTCGGCTTCCTCTTCGCTGAGGTAGCCTTCGTCGACGGCGACCTCGCGGACGGATTTGCCTTCTTCGAGGGCCTTCTTGGCGACCTTCGAGGCCTTGTCGTAGCCGATTGCGGGGTTGAGCGCCGTCGCCAGCGCCATCGACTGGTCGACCTGCTTCTTGCAGTGGTCCTCGTTGGCTTCGAGTTTCGCGACGAAGCGCTCGCCGAACAGTTCCGCGCTGTTGGCGATGATGTTCGCGCTCTGGAGGAAGTTGTACGCGAGAACCGGCTTGTAGAGGTTGAGGTCGATCTCACCGCGGGCGGCGCCGGCCGAAACCGCCGCGTCGTTGCCGACGACCTGCTTGTGGACCTGATTGACCGACTCGGCGACGACCGGATTGATCTTGCCGGGCATAATCGAGGAGCCGGGCTGATTCTCGGGCTGTTCGATCTCGCCGAGGCCGTTTCGCGGCCCGGAGGCGAGCAGCCGGAGGTCGTTGGCGATCTTGTTCATCGACCCGGCGACGACGCGGAGCGCGCCGTGGGCCTCGCTCATGGCGTCGTGGGCCGCCTGTGCCTCGAAGTGGTTGCTGGCTTCCTGGAACTCGAGACCGGTCGCCGAGGAGATGTGCTGGGCGGCACGCGAGGGGAACTCGGGGTGGGTGTTGAGGCCCGTCCCGACGGCGGTGCCGCCGAGTGCGAGTTCGCCGAGGCTGTCGCGGACGCCGGCGACGCGCTGGATGCCCTTCTCGATCTGGGCGCGATAGCCGCCGAACTCCTGACCGAGGCGGACCGGCGTGGCGTCCTGCAGGTGGGTGCGGCCGGTCTTGACGACGTCGTCGAACTCCGCTTCCTTCGCTTCGAGGGCGTCGGCGAGCGTCTGGAGGCCGGGGATGACGTCGCGCTCGACCGCTTCGAGGGCGGCGACGTGCATCGCCGTCGGGATGACGTCGTTGCTCGATTGGCCGTAGTTGACGTGGTCGTTCGGATGGATTTCGCGGGTGCCGATTTCGCCGCCGTAAATCTCGGTGGCGCGGTTGGCGATGACCTCGTTGGCGTTCATGTTCGAGGAGGTGCCGGAGCCGGTCTGGAAGATGTCGACCGGGAAGTGGTCGTCGTGCTGGCCGGCGATGACCTCGTCGGCGGCCTCGATGATGGCGTCGGCCTTGTCCTCCTCGAGGAGGTCGAGTTCGAGGTTGGCCTGCGCGGCGGCCTTCTTGACGATGCCGAGCGCGCGGATGAAGCGCCGCTGGAAGGTGAGCCCCGAGACGGGGAAGTTGCCGATGGCACGCTGGGTCTGGGCGCCCCAGTAGGCGTCCGCCGGCACCTGCATCTCGCCGAGACTGTCCTGTTCGGTCCGGTATTCCTGCTCGTCGTCAGCCATACGCGGAGGGTCACACCGGGGTACGTAAAAATCATCGAAACACGCGTCGAACCACCGCGACCGATAGGCTTGGTGGCTTCCGACCGTTAGCTCCGAGACTCACTCGGGCGTCCGCGTCGTCAACTCCAGGGCGTGAATCTCGGTCGTCATCGCCTCACCCAAGGCGTCGTAGACCATGTCGTGTTGGTCGAGCAGCGACTCGCCCTCGAAGGCCGGGGAGACGACCGTCGCCCGCAGGTGGTCGTCGTCGTGGTCGCCGCGCGCTCGCTCGACGGTCGCCTCGCAGTCGTCGATGGCCGCCTCGATGCGTTCCTCGACCTCTTCGGGAGTCATGGCCGTTAGTGGACACCGGGGGAGCAAAAACACCGCGCACCGGAATCCCGTGTCCCGACAGCGGCACGCATTTATCCGCCGACCGTCGAATTCGGGTATGAATCGCGTCGTCGTTCGCTACGGCGAACTCAGCACGAAGGGCCGGCCCGTCCGCCGCAACATGGAGGAGCAACTGCGCTCGAACCTCGCGGCCGCCCTCGATGCCCGCGATATCGACGGTGAGGTCGAACGCACCGCGGGCCGCCTCATCGTCGAGACGGATGCGACCGACGCCGCGGCCGACGCCGCCAGCGCCCTTCCGGGCGTCGTCTCAGCCAGCCCCGCCCGAGCGGTCGCTCCCGAGGCTGAGACCATCTACGACGCCCTCGCCGACCTCGCTCGCGAGCGCGCCGACGAGTTCGACACCTACGCCGTCCGCGCCTCACGCGCGGGCGACCACCCCTTCACGAGTCCCGAACTCGAACGCGAGGGCGGCGCCGCCGTCGGCGAGGCCGTCGATGCTGCCGTGGACCTCGAGGACCCCGACATGACCTTCGAGGCCGACGTGCGCCATCAGGTCGCCTACGTCTTCGCCGAGCGCCGGGAGGGGCCCGGCGGCCTGCCGGTCGGCACGCAGGCGCCGCTCGTCGCGCTCGTCTCCGGGGGCATCGACTCGCCCGTCGCCGCGTTCGAGGCGATGCGCCACGGCTCGCCCGTAATTCCGGTCTACGTCGACCTGGGCGATTACGGCGGCGTCGACCACCGTGCCCGCGCGCTCTCGGCCTGCGAACGCCTCGCCGAGCGCGCGCCGAACCACGACCTCCGCCCGTACGTCGTCGACGGCGGGGCGTCGGTCGACCACATCGCCGACCACGTCGACCGCGGCCGGATGCTCTCGTTGCGGCGCTACTTCTTCGCCGTCGCCGAAGCCATCGCCGAACAGGAAGACGCCGCCGGCATCGTCACCGGCGAGGCGCTCGGGCAGAAATCCAGCCAGACCGCGCGCAACCTGCAGGTGACCAGCGCCGCCGTCGATACGCCGGTCCATCGGCCCCTCTTTTCGGCCGACAAACCCGAAATCGTCGAGCGCGCGAAGGACCTCGGCACGTTCGAGGACGCCGGAATCTCTGCCGGGTGTAATCGACTGGCGCCTGATAAACCCGAGACGAAGGGCCGACTGGAGGGGCTGCTGAAGGTCGAACCCGACGACATCTTCGAGCGGGCAAAAGAGGATGCGGCCGGCGCCGAACGCGTCGATATTTAAAAACTAACTCCAGCGGTCGAGGCCGGTCTGAACGACGGATTCCTCGATTCGCTCGAAGCCGCGCTCGACCTCGTCGGCGGGAATCCCCCACTCGTCGGTGACGTAGGCTTTCGCGGCATCGAGGTCGGGGTCGATATCGGTATCGTAGTCGTAGTCGTCGGTCACGTCGGGGTCGAGGAACATGTGCCGGATGCGCTCGGCGTTGGGAATGACCTCGTCACGTGCTTCCAGCACGCTCCAGAGGTCGCCATGCTCGCGGACGAGTTTGACGGCGGTCTTGGGGCCGACGCCGGAGATGCCCTCGTTGAAGTCGGTGCCCATGAGGATAGCGGCGTCGACCAACTGCTCCCACGTGAGGTCGTGTTCTTCGAGCGTCCGGTCGAAGTACATGCACTCGGGGTCGCCCTTGCTGGTGAGTTGCCGGAGGGTCTTGGGCGCACCCAGGAGGAGGCTGTCGTAGTCCTCGGAGCCGGCGTAGTCGACGTCGCCGGTCCGGGCCATGTGGGCGGCCTGTGCCTCACCCTCGGCCGGCGCCTCGATGTAGGGGACGTCGAGCAGGGCGAGCAGCTCGCGGGTCGTCTCCTGAATCGTGTCGGTGAGCCGCTGGGTGCGGGATTCCAGCGTGGCGATTTCGGCGGCCTCGACGCCCTCCTCGCGGGCGGCTTCGAGCTGGTCCTCGTACTCCTCGCGCTGTTCGCGCCGCTCGGCGATCTCGTCGTCTTTGAGTTCCGTGACGCCGCCGTCGAAGACGAAGACCGGCGTGATGTCGTGTTCGAAGAACTTGGGAAGGCCCTGGACGACGCCGACGAGGTTGGCGACCTCCTCGCCGTCGTCGGTGGTGTAGACCTCGCTGCGGGTGAACTTGACCGTCGTCGTGAGGTAGCGGTACAGCCAGTTGTGGGCGTCGATGGCGACGACCGAGCCGGTCAACTCCTCGAAGGGCTTGGGTTCGATGACCGCCAGTTGTCGGATATCCGCGTTTCCCATTGGCGGGCGTTGACCGCGCGGGCGCTTGAAACCGTCGGGCTCCGGGCGGTGCGAAAACCGAACGCGGTCACTCGGTCGGCGGGGGTGACGCCCCACGTTTGCGTTCCAGAAACGCGGTCTCCGCCTCGGAGAGGTCCCGCTTGCGGTAGATGTCGAGCCCGGCCTGATAGCGCTTGGTCGGCCGCTCGGCCGGGCGGTCGGCGGGCCGTTCGAGGACGAGTTCGGCGATGCCGGTCTCCTCGCCGGTAAAGGCGAAGCCCGATTTATAAAGCGCCTCGTAGGCGAAGGGGTTGTTGACCGCGATGCGGACCCGTTCGTAGCCGCGGTCGGCCGCTCGCTGGGCGACGAACGCACAGAGTCGTGGCCCGAGGCCATCGCCGCGACGGTCCTCGTGGACGGTCACGTAGCGGAGCCACAGCGTCTCGGGGTCGGTCCGGTCCTCATTGAACGCGACCGCGGCGAGGACGTCTTCGTCCCACTTGCTATCGGTTGTGTCCGGGTCGTCGCGGCCCGCACGCGCCCGAATCACCGCCTTACCCGTGTTCGACATGACGAACTTCCCGGCGTAGCTGAACTCGCGGTAGTCCAGTCGGAGCGTCGGCCCCTCCTCGGGCCAGCCGAGCACCACTGGGTCGACGATAGCGGCGGTCACGGTCGGTGTAGGGGGACAACGGTGTTATGCTCGGCGCTCGATGGAGACGACATGAACCGCTGGGACGTGACGGCCTTCGACACCTTCGCCCCGCTGTACGACCTGTTCATGCCGTCGGCCGACGCGCTATCCCTCAAAAAGGGGTTCGCGTGTGCCGACCGGGACGTCGAGCGCATCGTCGAGGTGGGCGGCGGGTCCGGACGCGCCGCGCGGGAGGTCGGCGCGGCGGTGCTGGACCCCGCCCGCGGGATGCTCGAACGGGCGCGCGCGAAGGGACTGGAGGCGGTACAGGCCAGCGCGACCGACCTACCGCTGGCGACGGAATCGGTCGATGCCGTCATCATCGTGGACGCACTCCATCACTTCCCGGACCACGACCGCTGTCTGGAGGAGATCGCCCGCGTGCTCGCGCCGGGCGGCGTGCTCGTGATTCGGGAGTTCGACCGCTCGACCCGCCGCGGCCGACTGCTGGATGTGGCCGAGCGTGCGGTCGCGTTCGATTCGACCTTCTATACGGCGGCAGAACTCGAAGCCCGCATCGAGGCGGCCGGCTTGGACCCACGGCCCATCGAGTACGGCTTCGAGATGACCATCGTCGGCGTCAAGGAGTAGCTATTCGTCGCCGTTCTCGACCGTCCCGTTCACCTCCGAGTGCTCGTCGATTCCGATTCCCTCGGCGCGTCGGTGGTTCAACACCCGAATCGAATGAACGACGGGGTGGTGTAGCAACGCGAGTCGGCCCGCCGTGACGTCGGCGCCCGCGTAGGAGTCGATATCCGTCCCGGTCTGCCCCCGTGATTTGCGCATTGGTAACTCCTGTCTCTCCGAACTGGGAAACCACCACGAAAAGAGCTTACCCCGGATATACACCGCCTTTTGAATACCCGAGCGGGCGTCGAACTGCTACCGCAGTTTGAAGTAGATGAACCGCCAGACCGCGAGGACGACGGCCCCGCCGACGGTTATGACAGCGACGAAGGTGAGTTGGACGTTGCCTTCGACGAACGGCGTCGCGCGGATGGCGAACCCGATGATTGCGGCGGGAATCCACGAGCGAATCGCCAGCGGAATCGATGAGTTGGGCGCGGACCCGCCGCCCGGCGAGTAGGCCCCGATGAGCGGCGCGGCGATGAGCCAGCCCAGAATGAAGGGGGCGGCGGCGTTGACGAAGACGAGCGGTTCGGTCGTGAGGATGTCGATGGGCGAGAGCGCGGGCCGGTGTTGGGCCGTACCGACCAGCAGGAACGCCAGCAGCACGACGAGGTCGCCGACCGCGATGGGCCACGTGCTGGCGTCGAGTCGCTGTTCGAGGAACGATTGGTCTGCCATATCCGGCCGTTCGGCGGGGCCCTTACAAGTCCTTGCGGAATCACGCGAGGAGGCCGGACCCGGAGGGCGGCCGGAGGACGAAGGCCGCGAGGCCGGCGGCGATGGCGAGGGCTGCCCCGAGCGAGACGGTCGGGACCCAGCCGTAGGCCGCCACGAGGAAGCCGACGACGGTGCCGGCGAAGACGCCGCCACCGACCTTGGCGGTGTAGAGGACCGCGTAGTTCGACGAGGAGTGTTCGGCGCCGTAGTACTCCGAGAGCATCGCCGGGAAGAAGACGTACAGCGGCGAGGAGAAGAACATCGCGAGGATGACCATCCCGACGAAAGCGAGGCCGGCATCCGCCGTGCCCGCCCCGACGAGGCCGAGGCGGAACAGGCCGGCGAGCAGGAAGGAGCCGGCCATGACGTACTTTCGCTCGAAGCGGTCCGACAGCTCGCCGAGTATCATCCGGGAGACGCCCGCCGAAAGCGGCAACAGCGTCGCGGCGATGGTCGCGACGACCGCCGCGAAGCCGAAGTGTTCGGCCACACGGACGACGTTGGCGATGACGACGAGGTCGGCACCGGCCATCGCGACGAACATGGCATACAGCAGCCAGAACTGCCACGTGCGGAGCATCTCGGTCGGCGAGTAGGCGTCGCCACGAAGCGAGGCCGCGAGGTCCGAATCGTCGGTGTCGTCGCCGCCGAACCACTCGGCGGGCGGGTCCCGGAGGACGACGGCCCCGACAAGCAGGATGAGGAGGATGGCGATGCCGACGTTCCGGAGGACGTCGGCGTAGGCGGTGACCGTCGCGTTCGCGCGGACGTAGGGGACGACGAGCGCGCTCCCGCCGGCGAAGGCCATCGTCCCGATGCCGGTCGTGAGGCCAGTTCGGTCCGGGAACCACTTGACGGCGGTGTTGACCGCGACGGTGTAGATGATGCCGACGCCGACCGCTCCCAGCGAGTAAAGGACGTAGAGTTGCCAGACGCTGTCGGCGTAGGCGAGGCCGACGTAGCCGCCGCCGGCGAGGAGAGCCGCGAGGAACGTCAGCGCACGCGGGCCGCGTCGGTCCCGCCACCAGCCGGCCGGGAACTGCGAGAGCGACTGGAAGACGACATAAAAGGAGAAGACGGCCCCGAGCGCCGGCAGGGCGATATCGAGGCTCTCGGCGAGCGGCCCCTCGATGGACGACCAGACGTACTGGTAGGGACTGACGGCGGCCATCATCCCGGCGGCGGCGACGATCTGCCACCACCGAGAGAAGCCGAGCACGTCGCGTGCGCGTCCGTCGTAGTCGATGCCCGACGACGCGTCGGCGTCTCCGTCCATCGCCGTCGAGCCGCCACCCGAGCCATCGGCCGAGTCGTCTCCCCCCGGCGAATCGTCACTCATCGTGCGGCGATTGCGGCCCCCTCGGAATAAACGAACGGACTCGGCGCGCTTCGCTGGCATCCATCGAAACGATATTACCAATGCGCATTCCGCCGGCGTTTCGACAGGTTATCTCGGCGAATCCGTCGGACCGACTGAGAAGGCCCAAATATCGGTATTTCGGTGTAAAACCAATCTATAAGTTATAAAGATATAATCCAGCACATACACGACACCGACACGTCTACATCCCGTTTCATATCAGCGCGTTTTAGGAAACACTTATACCGGTATTCCTCCTAGTTGTACATGTATTATGACGGGTTATTACGACATCGTGCTGGGACTCATTCCCCTTTCGCTCGCCGGCCTGACCGCAATTCTGCTCGCCGCCGGGATGTCGTTATCCGCTTCCGTGCCGCTGGCCTCCATCGCCTCCCTCGGGCTGATGGGCCATGCGATGTTCGTCAACGCGCCCGTCGCGGCGTCGACGGCACCCAACGGCGGGCAGACGGCTCCCGACGCCCCCTCCGGTAACGGTCCCTCCCTCGAATAGCCGCAGTCACTAAACCCGCCGCGCTCGAAGCGCCTTCCATGACCGACGTTCTGTTCCTGCGAAGTGACGAACTCGCCGACCTCGCTACTCCCGCCGACTACGTCGAGTGGGTCCGCGAGGGCTACGAAAGCCACGGGAACTCCGGCAGCGCCGAACCGCGAACCAAACTCGTCAGCGCCGACCCGCCGGGGATGTGTACCGGCTATCTCGCCATCCTCCCCGAGGTCGGCGGCATGGGCGGCTACACCTACGCCGCCGGCTTCGGCGACGAGGACGTCCACTTCGCGCTGCCGATATTCGACGCCGAATCCGGCCGCATGCTCGCGATGCTCGACGGCGCCTCGATGAACCCCTTCAAGACCGGCGCCGCGGGCGCCGTCGCCGTCGACGAACTCGCCCGCGAGGACGCGACCACCTGTGCAGTCATCGGTTCGGGCGCACAGGCCCGCGGCCAACTGAAGGCCACCGCGACCGTCCGGGACTTCGAGACGGTCCGTGTCTTCTCGCCGACGGAGGCGAACCGCGAGGCCTTCGCCGAGGAGTTCGACGACCGCCTCGACGCCGACGTCACGGCTGCCGACTCCTCGGGAGACGCCATCGCCGACGCAGACGTCGTCATCACCGCGACGAAGGCTTCGGACCCCGTCTTCCACGACCACGAACTCCCCGACGGCGCCCACGTGACGGCGATGGGCCAGTACGACCGCGGCAAACAGGAGATTCCGCCCGAAACCGTCGCCCGCTCGACCTACGTCCCCGACCTCCGGGAGCGCGCGTTTCAGGACGCCGGCGCCTTCCTCCATGCGCTGGACGGCGGCCTCATCGACGAAGAACACATCCACGCCGAACTGGGCGAGGTCGTCGCCGGCCACGAACCCGGCCGGACCAGCGACGACGAGATTACTGTCTTCGACAGCGGCGGAACCGGCATCGAGACGGTCGCTGCCGCGTGGTACCTCTACCAGCGCGCCGACGAGCAGGGGCTGGGCGAGACCATCGAGTTCCTGCCCGGCAGCGAAGCGCTGACCGGCGAGTAATCAGAGATACGGCGCAACGCCGAGTGCGTCGACGAGCGCGATGCCCGCCAGCAGCGCGCCGACGAGATAGCCCGCAATCGCGCCGCCGTTGAGCAACGGCAGGCCGGCGTGGGCCCGCCCCTTCATCACCATCCACATCAGCGTCAACAGCCCGACCAGCGTGCCGACCATCGCGCCGAGGGCCGGCAGGGTGAGGGCGAGCCCCGGCACGTCCAGCAGGGTGGCGTCGCCGGGGCGGAAGAAGGCCGCCGACGCGACGAGGATGGTCGGAATCACCGCGTCGCCGAGGCCGATGAAGAAGGCGTCGCGGGCGAAGGGGTCCTCCGGCGGTTCCTCGCCGTCAGGGGCCTCGTCAGGCGCTTCGTCCGTGCCGTCCTCCGATGTGTCGTCCTCCTCGGCCTCCCCGTCCGAAATCGTCTCGGGGCCCTGTTCGTCGAGGAACGAATACGACAGCGTCAGCGGAATCACGAGCACGACGGGCAGGCGGAGGTCCATGACCCCCGAGGCCAGCGTGAGCATGTGTTCGGTGCCGTACACCGAGATGGCGTCGTAGACCGCCAGCACGACCAGCAGGACCAGCGCGGGCAGCAGGCCGAAACTGATGCCGAACAACCCTGCAGCGCCCGCGCCCATGACGATGCCGGCGGCGTCGATGACGTACCACTCCGGATACAGCAGCAGGCCGGCACCGAGGGCCAGCGCCGCGAGGACGGCGAGGACGTTCAATCCGGCGACGGTGACGACTGACGGGACGACCACCGAGAAGACGTAAAACGAGAGGAAGACCGACGCGAAGATGATGAGCCCCTGAATCAGGCGCTCGACGTCGAGTTTGATGGCCGCGAGCATCACCAGCGTCGCGACGAGAATCGCACCGATGTACAGGAGGCTGTTGGTCGGGTCGCTGGGGTCCTCGACGGTCTGGTAGCCGGCGTCCATGAAGGGCTGTACCAGGGCGAGGGAACCGAGCTGGACGAGCAGGAATATGCCAGCGGTGGCGGCGACGGCGGCGTAGGCCCGCTTCATACCACTACACTCCGGCGGCCCGCGTTTGGGCGTTGTGGTTGACTATCGCTGCTGACGTGTGGGTTGCTTGCTACGGCTGGGACTGAAAAGGGACCACTGCACCCGAAGCCCTTGGCCGGATACGGTCGCACGCCATTTAAATAATCAATGGGCCGGGAGCGAGTGGCCGCCCGTGGCGGCCCTCGCGAGCCGTTGCGGGGGGCGAGCGGAGTGAGCCCTCGATGTGGTGAGCGGGGCGAAGCCCCGCGAACCCGGGGAAGGGCAGGCGCGGTGCGGTTGTGGTCCTTGGCGGAATGAAAGGGCGAGGTCCGGTGGCGCCGGAGGGGAGTCGCTGAGCGGCATATCCTCACTTCGTTCGGATATAGGCCGCTCAGCGACCGCCAGCGGGCCGAGGGCTTTCTGACTGTTCGTGCTCAGGAAGCCGCCACGCTCGATTTATAAAGTCAACGAGAAACAAACAGAACCACTATCGCACGTAGAGTTTCTCACCGAGTAACCCCGGAAGCGAAACCGAGTCCCGAGGCGAGACGGCGACGTACGGCCGCTCGACGGGGCCGAAGACGTCCACAACCCTTCCGATATCGTCGAGGTTCTGGTCGACGACGGGCGCGCCGAGGTCGGGGTGGTCGTCGTCCGAACACCGGACCACGGCCAGTCCCTGTGCGGTCCGGACGACTTCGCCGATGCGTTTCATTCCCGGAGGGCGGAGACGTAGGCGGCGACGGCTCCGAGGAGGTCGGATTTGGTCGCGTCCTCGGCACCTTTGACGACGACGCGACCGCGGGGGCCGTACTCCTTGGGATAGGTCTTGTCGCGCTCGATGACCGCGTCGTAGCCGACCTGCTGGACGGCGCTGGCGATTTCGTCGACGGTGGGGTCGGGGACCGCGAGGTCCTCGGGGACGCGTCGCCCCTCGCTTCGGGAGCAGTTCGCGTCGAGATAGGCGGGCCAGATGACGTTCTCGACCATACCCGACGGTGGGCGTCGGCGTCGTAAAAAGAGGGCGGTTGGCGGGCGAAGCAGTGTGTCGACGGCTGACAGGCCAGCTATCGACGGCGGACGAGGAAGGCCGCACCGAGCAGCGCGGCGACGGCGACGGCGACGCCGAAGCCGGCACCGTCACCGTCGGTGTCGCCGTCGGTCTCGGTGGCGGTCCCAGTGGCGGTCCCGGTCGTCGCTTCGGTTTCGGTCTCCTCGGCGAAGGCCTCGGGGTGGAACGCCTCGGCCATCGTTCGGAGTGGGACGACGACGCGCGGACCGGCCTGACTCACGAGGTCGGCGTCGACCCGGAGCACCTGCTCGTTCTCGATGGCGGTCGTCGTCTGGAACGGCTCGCGGCTCGTGTCGATGGCGGCGTCGTTGTCGGTCGTGACGATCCATTCGGGGTCCTGTTCGACGATGGTCTCGTCGGATATCTGCGGGAAGCCGCTGAGGCCGGCCTCGGCGGCGACGTTGGTGCCGCCGGCAGTCTCGACCATGTCGCCGATGAAGGTCCCTTCGCCGGCGACGGAGCCGAAGATGTAGTAGAGCACGCGGGGGCGCTCGGAGTCGGCGACTGTCTCGCGAATCGTCTCGACTTCGTTGCGGGTCTCCTCGGCGGTTTCGGCGCCCTGTTCGCAGTTGCCGACGAAGTGGCCGTAGAGTTCGGTCTTGTCGTAGATGGCCTCGAAGGACGACTCGAACGGCGCCCGGTAGACGGTCTGGTTGGCGTCTCGGAGTTGCTGAACGGTCTCGTTGGGCGTAAAGTTCGGCGCGACGACGAGGTCCGCATCGAGTTCGACGACCGTCTCGACGTCGACGGTCATGCCGTCGTCGCTCAGGACGTCGGTTCGGTTCTCGCTGCCGTCGAGATACTCCGTATACGAACGGACGGGCATCCCGACGACGTGGTCGGCGGCGCCGACCTCCCAGAAGGTCTGAGCGGAGGCCGCATCGAGCGCGACCACGGTTTGGGCTTCTCCATCGAGCGTTACCTCGGTTCCCGTATCGTCGGTGACGGTCAGCGGGAACGCACAGTCCGTGGCGTCACCGTCGTGGCTCGCGGCCGCGGGCGCGGCGGCGAAGCCGACGAGGGAGACGACGAGCAGCGCTGACAACGCCAGCGCGCGATGTGTTGCTGTCATCATGGGGAAGCACAACCGAACGCAATAAATATTTGGCTAAAGCAAATACGTTTGTTCATGGTCCTCCGACGGACGCTCGCGTGGTCCGCCGGTCTGACGGCACTGCTGGTCTGTGTCGTCGTCGCCAGCGCTACCGTCGGGTCCGCGGATATCGGGCCACAGGCGGTGCTTTTCGCCGCCCTCAACGGTCTCACGGTACCGGTACCGACGACGGGCGGGCTCGCGTGGGTTCGCCCCTTCGCCTTCGAACTCCCGGAGACGACCGAACTCATCGTCCGCGGGATTCGCCTGCCCCGCATCGTGCTCGGCGCGGTCGTCGGCTTCGCGCTCGCGCTTGCGGGGACCGTCATGCAGGGCTTCTTCCGGAACCCGATGGCCGACCCCTCGATTATCGGCGTCTCGACGGGCGCCGCAGTCGGTGCCGTCGCCTTCATCGTCCTGCCGGTCTCCGTCTCCTACGGCCTGCCCGCATTCGCCTTCGTGAGCGCGCTCGTCGCCGCCTTCGGCGTCTACCTCATCGCCAACGAGGACGGCCGCACGCCCGTCGCCACGCTCCTTTTGGCCGGCGTCGCCGTCCAGACGTTCCTCGGGGCAGTCATCTCCTATATGCTCCTGTACGCCGGCGACAGCCTCGAAACCGCCGTCTACTGGCTGATGGGCCACCTCCAGCACAGCACGTGGGGCCGGGTCCGCATCGCCGCCCCCGTCGTTGCCGTCCTCTTCGTCATTCTGTTGGCCTACGCCCGGGACCTGAACGTCCTGCTGCTCGGCGAGGAGGACGCCCACACCCTCGGTATCGACGTCGAGCGGACCAAGCGGGTCCTGCTTGCGGGGTCGACGACCGTCACTGCCGCCGTCGTCGCCGTCTCGGGCGTCATCGGCTTCGTCGGCCTCATCGTCCCGCACATGATGCGGTTGGTCGTCGGGCCCGACCACCGAATCCTCATCCCGACGAGCGCGCTCGCTGGCGCGGTCTTCCTCGTCGCGACCGACACCATCGCCCGGATGGGCCCCGGCGAGATGCCGGTCGGCATCGTCACCGCGGCGCTGGGTGCGCCCTTCTTCCTGTACCTGCTCCGAAAACGGGAGGTGCACGCGCTGTGATCTCTCTCGACGACGTCTCGATATCCTTCGGGGCGACGACCGTCCTCGACGGCGTCTCGCTTTCGGTGCCCGAAGGGCAGTTCCTCGCGCTGGTCGGCCCGAACGGCGCCGGCAAGACGACGCTGTTGCGGACGACGAACGGGCTATTGGCGCCGGACAGCGGCCGGGTCACCGTCGACGGCGAGGACGTAGCCGAACTGTCGGCCAAGGCGGTCGGCAGACGTGTCGCGACGGTGCCACAGGCGACCTCGGTCGCCTTCGAGTTCGACGTCGAGGACGTGGTCGCGATGGGACGGACGCCGCACCGCTCGCGGTTTTCGACGGCCGACGCCGCCGGCCGCGAGGCCGTCGAAGCGGCGCTGGAGCGGACCGACACCGCCCGCTTTGCCGACCGCTCTATCGACTCCCTCAGCGGCGGCGAGCGCCAGCGCGTCCTGCTCGCGCGGGCGCTGGCACAGGAGACGCCGACGCTCCTGCTCGACGAACCGACCGCCAGCCTCGACATCAACCATCAGGTCCGCACCCTCTCGCTCGCCCGCGAGTTGGCCGACGAGGGCAAGACCGTCGTCGCCGCGATTCACGACCTCGAGTTGGCCGCCCGCTTCTGTGACAGCATGGCGCTGCTCGCGGGCGGCGACATCGTCGCGGACGGCCCGCCGGAGGAGGTCCTCACCGCCGAACGGCTCGAAACCGCCTTCGACGTCCGGACCGCGGTCGCGACCAATCCCGTGACCGGGACGCGGGCGGTCACGCCGCTGTCGGACGTCCCGCCGGGCGACCGACGGGTCCACGTTCTCGGCGGCGGCGAACGCGCCGCCCGGGTTATCGGGCGCCTCGTCGATGCCGGCATCGCCGTAACGGTCGGTATCCTGCCGGAGGGCGACGCCGCGGTGGCGACCGCCCGAAGCGTCGCCAGCGACGTGGTGACCGCACCGCCGTTCGAGTCGGTCCCCGAGACCCGGACGGAATCGGCAAGCGACCTCGTTGCCGCGGCCGACGTGACCGTCCTCGCCGCGCCAGTCGACGGGGCGAACGCGACGCTGGCCCGAACCGCCGACCCGATGCTCGCCCTGCCGGGCACCGACCCGCCCGACCACGCGCGAACGGTCGACGAACGGGACCTGTTGACGGCGGTTCAGAACCCGCTGGAATCCCTCCCATCGAGGACTCGGCGGTAGTTTCGTCCCGAAAAGCGGGTGTAGCAATACCTGCCTGAACACCAATAGTGTTATATGTTATCAGTACCCACACATAGGCCGGAGTGAGTTCGAATGGCCACCAGCCCGGAATGGACCCATCCAGCCGACGAGCGCATCCTGCAATACCTCGACGAGAACCCACCGGACTATATCCCTCTCATCGCCAACCGGCTCGGGATGCATCTCGGGTACGTCGAAAAGCGGGTTGAGACGCTCGTCGAACACGGGCTCGTGGAGCCGGTGACTGGTGAGGAGATATACGCCGTCACCGACCGCGGAGAGAAGTACCTCGCCGGCGAACGCGCCGTGCTCGCGGCCGGCGATTAGTTCTGTCGCGTCGAGCGAGCTTCCCGTACCTCTGCCCCATCTCTGAGTTTGTCCTCGCAGTTCGGACACACTCGGACCGTCGACATACCCTGCGGAGCGAACACGCGTACATAGTTTTCAGTCACGAACCCGTCGCAGTTGCGGCAGTGTGGCATGTGTTACACAGCAAACACCAAGTGCCAAGTAACTTTCCCCTTTCATGTGAAAAATACGTCTACAGGCGGGGAACGCGTCGGAGTCAGAGCGTCAGTTCGTTACCGCATTCGAGACAGGTGAACTCGAAGCTTCCCGCCTCGGTCAGGTCCATCCCGTGGCCCGTCTCCTCGCCGCACTCGCCGCAGTGGAGGACGGATTCGAGACCGTCCCAGTCGTGTTTCGAATCGGGCGCGCCGAAGGCGAAGCCGACGACCGGTTCGTCGTTGGCCTCGTCGTTGTACCCCTCCTGATACTGGCCCGGCGGGAACCGAACGACCTCGCCCGCCCCGACGGTCTCCTGTTCGGTCACGTCGGTGCTCGGCTCGTCGGCCACGTCGAAGGTCGCCTCCCCGGACTGGACGTAGAACAGTTCCTCTTGGTCGTGGTGGGTGTGTAGCCCGCCCGAGAAGGATTCGCCGGGCTGGAGTTCGAAGTAGTTCATCGCGAAGTGTTCGGTCCCCAGCGCGTCCGAAACCGGCCGGCGGACGCTGTGGACGCCGAGCGGACTCCGTTCGATATCCACGTCGTCGATAGCGACTTTTCGCATACGTGGTGGCCTCCCGGAGACGGTATAAACGGTTTCCCCGACGGCGAAAATACCCCTGCCACCCCAAACGATTACCATATTGGACACGCTACACCGGATAGAGACGCCCCATGCGATATTTCGACCTCGTCCTGACCCCGGAACACGAGGGGATTCACCCCGTCGACGCCCAGTTGGCCGACATCGCTGGTGTCGAACGGGACTCGCTGCTCCATATCGATTCATTCGGGGACGGAACCGGCGTGTTGCTCTACCGCCTCGTCGGGACCAAGGACGCGGTCGTCGAGGTCATCGAGGAACACGAGGACGTCATCAGTTACGACCTCCTCGACGTCGAAGCCGAGGACACCTTCCACCTGTATCTCCACGTCCATCCCGGCGAACCCGCCGGCACCCTGATGGCGCTCTGCTACGAGTACGCGCTCATCATCGATACGCCCATCGAGTTCACCAATCGCGGCGGGGTTCTCGTCACCATCGTCGGCACCCACGACATGCTCCGGCAGGCGCTGAAGGCCGTCCCCGACCGCATCAGCATCTCCATCCAGCAGGTCGGCCAGTACTCGCCCGGTACCCGCGATATGCTGTCGATGCTGACCGACCGCCAGCGCGAGGTGTTCGAGACGGCCGTCGAGATGGGCTATTACGACATCCCGCGGCAGGTCAATCAGGGCGATCTCGCCGAACGGCTCGGCTGTGCGCCCTCCACCGTCGACGAACACCTCCGGAAGGCCGAATCGAAGATGCTGTCGGCGCTGCTCCGGAACACGGGCGCCGAAACCGACGAGAAACGCGCCTGA
The DNA here is from genome assembly GCF_037031205.1 of Natronomonas amylolytica. Lineage (NCBI taxonomy): Archaea > Methanobacteriati > Methanobacteriota > Halobacteria > Halobacteriales > Natronomonadaceae > Natronomonas > Natronomonas amylolytica. The sequence continues at coordinate 512,874 of NZ_JAYEZM010000001.1, forward strand.
CGTGACGATTCGGCGTCACGTCGTTCCGCAAAAGAGCCGGAGGAGGGATTTGGACCACGGTCGGAGCGGAGCACCGACCTGATTCAAATCCCCCAGTCTCTTCGTCTCACTGTGTTCGACAGAAGAGCCGGAGGAGGGATTTGAACCCTCGACCTAATCCTTACGAAGGATTCGCTCTGCCAGCTGAGCTACTCCGGCACTACATTCCAACGTGGGGGGATTATCGACATAAGGGTTGCGAACTCCGGGCGGCGGCGGGCGAAATTCCGCCTCCGGCGGGCCGACCGACGCCCCGAACTCGACTCCCTCAGAATCTATCGTTCCGCTGGTACATCCGGGCGCCCGCGATGGAGACGACGAGGGCGACGAGACCGACGAAGCCGAGAACCACCGTCACCGGCGAGTCGACGATGCTGGCCACCTCACCGACGGGCGCTTCCGTCCCGGGGGCCTCCGTCGCGTCCGATTCCGTCGACTCCTCCGAATCCGCCGCGTAGACCGCGTACAGCGAGAACCCGGGGACCGACGACGCGTAGACGAGTTCGCCGCCCTCGGTGTCGACGAGGGCGGGCCGATAGACCTCCCAGTCCCCGTCGGTGTAGTGGCCGAGGCGGACCGCCTCGGGGTCGGCCCCGACCGCGTCGAGTTCGGATTCGTTCAGCGTGAACCGGACCGTCGCCTCCGCATCGGAGAGGTTCTCCGGGACCGTGATCTCCATCACGGAGAGGAGGTCGCCCGGCGTCTCGGGGACGCCGTCAGGAAGTTCGGCCATCTCAGTGATAGCGACCCGCCCGTCGGCGCCCTCGACGAACGTGATACGCTCGACGGTGACGTTCTCGAAGGCGACGGCGGTGCCCGTTCGACCCGGCATCGTGTCGTCGATTCCTCGGGCGTCGAAGGCCACGGCACCCGCCGGCGGTTCGGCGTCGGCTTCGCCGTCCGACGTTTCGTTCCCGGCGTCGGCGACGACCACGGTACCGGCGGTAACGCCACCGACGCTGACCGCGCGTTCGCCGGCCGTCTCGAAGACGACCGTCGCCGAGACCATCCCCGATTCGCCCGCATCGAGCGCGACCGTCTCGGTCGCAATCGCGTCGCCGTCGACGAGGACGCTGACCTCGCGCTCGCCGGCTTCCTCGCCGTCGTTTTCGACGGTCGCGGTGACGTTCACCGACTCGCCAACGGTGAGTTCGGACGCCGACAACGCCGCATCGGTCACCGTGATGTTCGCGGCAGGTTCTTGGGTTTCCTCGTCCTCGGACGGTTGCGTGGGTGCGCCACCACCGCCCGCACCGCTGCCGCCACCGCTGCCACCGGTGCCGGCTCCACCGCCACCGCCGGAGCCGTCGTCACCATCGCCGTCATCGACGCTGTCACCGTCGCCGCCAGTGTTGCTGTCGTTTTTCGACCCGGAGACGTCCACACGGTCCGAAACCGCAATACCGTCGACTGTCGCCGAGAGGTCGATGTGCCCGGACTCGGTGTTCTCCGAGACGTTGAACGTAAAGGTCGCCACGCCGGCCTCGTCCGTCTCGGCCTCACGGTCGATGTCGTACTGGTCGCTCACCGCGTTGACGGCCACGCCGCTTCGAGTCGCCATCTCGCCGTCGGGAGCGTCCAGCGCCTCGACGGTGACCTCGACGGTGGATTCGTTCCCGGCGCTGATACTGTCGGGAGCGGCGGTCATCGTCGGTGGCACCGACGTGACGCCGGCTTCGAGGGTCGCATCGGCGACCGTCGCGTCGATGGAGATGTTGCCGCCGGCATCGGGCGTGAAGGTGAAGTTCGCGACGCCATCGTCGCCGGTCGTCGCCGTGCCGTCGTCGACCTCGAACCCATCGGCCGTCGCGGTGACATCGACGCCCTGCTGGGCGCCGTCGGCGCTCGTCTCGATGGTGACGCCGACCGCGGTTTCCTGACCGGCGGGCAGTCGACTCACGTTCGTGCCGATGTCGGCCGTCTCGACGGTCTCGGAGAGCTGCCGGCCGTCGACAGTCGTGCTGATGCCGATGGTCCCGACGGCATCGGCGTCAGCGAGGTTCAGCGTGACCGTCGCAGTCCCGTCCGAACCAGTCGTGACCGTCGTATCGACGCCGAGGGCGTCACTCGTAACGGAGACGTCCGCGCCCTCGACGGGCTGGCCGTCAGCATCGACGACCGTGGCCGTCACGGTCCGGCCGTCCGCGAGCGCGAGCGTGTCCCGGTCGACGCTGAGACCGGGGTCGCTGACCGCGGCGACCGCGTCGGTCGACTGGACGACCGGGACATCGCCCGCGTTCGTTTCGACGCTGAAGGACGCCGAATCGCCGGTCGCGGCATCGGTCGTATCGAACCGCAGGCCATCGCCGTCGGCCCCCTCGATGACGAGGCTGTCACCGGCGGCGGTCGGCGAGGCGTCCTCGGCGACCGAGACCACGATGGCGTTTTCGGTGGCCGAGACGTCCACCGACTCCGAGAGTGACCCGTTGACGGTCACCGTCTGTGTCGTGTCGAAGTCGATGCCGTCGGCGCCGTCCAGTGAGACGACGACCTCGCTTCCGGGCGCGATCTGGTGGCCCGTCGTGTCGTCGATGCGAACGCCGATGTCGGCGGTTCCGTTCGTCGCGGCGACGCCGGACTCCAACTGCGTGGTGTCGCCCTCGACGGTTATCTCGGGAGTGCCGACCGTCAGTACGTTCTCGGTCGGTGTTTCGACCGGCGCGAAGGCGCCGCTGTCGACGGGCGTGGTGACGACGGCCAGGTTGCTCTCGAAGTCGGCGGCCGCCGCGTCGGCCGGCCCCTCGAAGCCCGAGGTGTCGAACCGGACGTTCGAGAGCGTCACCGTCTCGCTGTCGTCGATATCGCGGTCGACCGCGACGACGATGCGGTTCTCCTCGACGGTCGCGGCCGCTTCCGAACCGAACAGGTCGTCGTCGGATTCGATAGCCGCGGTCGTCTCGGCGGTGGTATCGAACGAGAGGTTCTCACGCCGGTCGTCGGGAATCGCGACGGTGATGTTCTCGTCGCCGTCGTGGAGACCCGTCGTGTACGCGTCTTGCCCCGAAATCTCGACAGTAGCGCCGTCGGACGGCGCGCCATCGAGCCCACGCGGCACCGCCTGACTACTCGCGAACCGAACGGCGGGTCGGTCCGGCAGCAGTTCGTAGGTGTCGGACCGCCCGCTGATTTCCCACGTGACGTTCTCGATACTCGCGTTCGGGGGCACGTCAAACGTCACGTCGTCGAGTTGGATGACGGCGGCGTCTTCGCTGTTGCCGTCGAGTTCGTAGACCTCGACGCGGATTTCGGTCGGCGAGACGCCGCCGGTGGGGACGACCGCACGGCCGCTGGAGGAACTGACGTCGAAGTCCCCGTTGTTCCGGTCGTGGAACGTGATTCCCGACCCGTCCAACGAGAGCGTCGCCACGAACTGGGAGGGGAGTTCGTCCTCGTCGGCCCGGAGGACGAGACTGTCGGCGGGGTCGTTGGGCGTCCCCGTCGCAGCGCCGACCATCGTCTGGTTTTTAGCGCCGGCGGTGACTGCGGCGGAGAGACCACCGTTCTCGTCGGTCGCAGTCAGTTCGGCGTCGAAGGGTTCGACCCGCAGGTCGTGGGTCGCTTCCTCGCCGGCGACGGTCCACTGGAGGGTCGCGGTTTCGGCTGCAGCGGCGTCGAACCGGAGGTCGCGAATCTCGATGGCGACCGGGGCTGACGAGAGCGTAGCGTCGTTCACTTCGAAGGCGATGCGGTCGTTGCCGACGTGCGTGACGGTGACGCTGTCGTCGGCGGTGGTCCGCTCGTCGCCCGTCTCGCCGATGACGACCACCTCGAAGGCCTGTTCGTCGGCGAAGGAGACCTCGCTGTCGGGAACGCGCAGTTCGCCCTGAAAGTCGGCGGGGAGCGATTCGTTCGTGGCTTCGACGCGCAGCGTGTCGTCGTCGCTTTCGTCGCCGTCGGGGAGTTGGTCGTCGAACCCGGCGACGAGCGCGGAGGCGTTGCCCCCGGCCCCGTCGCTTGCCGTCAGGTCGTGCTGCTCTGCCGCCGCCGTCCCGGCGAAGGCGACGCCGCCCGCGAGGGCAGACAGCGCCACGAGACAGGCGAGCAGGAGGGCACGTAGTTCGTGTGTGCGTGCGTCGGTCATGGTCGGTTCGAGCCGCCGAGATGGCTCCGTCTTGACGAGGACCACCCACTATCCGACAAAAGGGGTTGTGACAAACCCGTCCAAACGACGGGGATAGCCGAGGATTATCAACAGCGAAGCGAGCGGTCGACCGGCCCCTATCGCCGGAGACGAACGTCGAGACAGACGTTGAGTTCGTGGGGTGCGTAGGAGCGGACCTCGTGTCTCGTTTCGACGGTCACCTCGTATTCGGGTTCGGCCGCTTCCCGAATCGCGCGTTCACCGGGGCCGAAGGGGTCCGATTCGTGCTGGATGTCGTAGAAGTGGAGCAGACAGTCGTCGCCGGCCAGTTCGACGGCCGTCTCGAGGAACTCGTCGGCGCTGTGCGGGAGATTCATCACGAGTCGGTCGGCCCAGTCGTCGTAGCCCGAGACTTCGCGGACGTCGCCGTGAATCGCCGTCACGCGCTCGGCGACGCCGTTCCGCTCGGCGTTCCGGCGCAGGTACTCGATGGCCGATTCGTTGAGGTCGACGCCGACGCAGTCGGCACCCCGTTTCGCGGCCGGAATCACGAAGGGGCCGACGCCGGCGAACATATCGAAGAAGTGCTCGTCCGCTTCGACCTGTTCGACGACCCGTCGCCGCTCGGTCGCCAGCCGTGGCGAGAAGTACATCTCGGCGATGTCGACCGCGAATTCACAGCCGTACTCGCGGTGGACCGTCTCGGTGCTGTCGCCGACCAGCAGGTCCCAATCGCGGATGCGGAGTTCGCCCTCGATGGGCGAGGCGCGGTTGACCACCGTCTCCAGCGGCAGGTCCGAGGCCGCGATGGCGTCAGCCATCTCCCGGGCCCGCTCGGCGTCGTCCTCGTCGATGATAGCGATCTCACCCAGTCGTTCGTAGGACGGTTCGAACCCGAGGATGTCGGCGGGAAGCGTCTGCGTCTCGCGGCGCTCGACGTCCCGGTCGACGACCTCGAACTCCGCGGCGATGGCTTCGAGGTCCGCCGACTCGTCCAGCGGGATGTAGATGTCGCCGTCGACGACCTCGATTTCGTGGGTGTCCGAGAGGGCATCCCGCTCGGCGATGCGCTTGCGGGCCGCCTCGCCGCGCTCTCGGGGGACGCGAACGCACGGAACAGTCATCGTCACCTCTCCGGCCGGCGCCGCGGTAAGGCTGACGATGCCGAGCGCCCGACGACGGCCCGGAACCGACCCCGGAGCGCGAGGCTTTTGCCGCCGCCACACCGAAGCCGTGTATGCTCACTTTCGTTGGTCTCGGCCTCTACGACGAACGCTCGATCACCATCGAGGGCCGGGAGGCCATCCGAGCGGCCGACCGCGTCTTCGCGGAGTTCTACACCAGCAAACTCGCGGGCGCGACCGTCGACGACGTCGAAGCCTACCACGACGTCGACATCGAGGTTCGGGACCGCGCGGGCGTCGAGCAGGACCCCGAACCCATCCTCGATGCCGCCGCCGAGGGCGACGTCGTCTTCCTCACCGCTGGCGATACCATGATATCGACGACGCACGTCGACCTCCGCTTGCGCGCCGACGAGCGCGACATCGACACCCGAATCGTCCACGGGACGACCGCCGAGGCCGCGGCGGCCTCGCTGACGGGCCTCCAGAACTACCGGTTCGGCAAGGCGACGACGCTGCCCTTCCCCTACGCCCACGGTGCCGACGGCGTCCCCGGCAGCGTCCTCGATACCATCGCGGACAACCGCGAACGCGGCCTCCATACGCTCGTCTATCTCGACATCAAGGTCGGTACGGGTCCGAAAGGCCCGGACCCGGACCACGAGGAGTACATGACCGGCGAGTACGCGGCCGAACTGCTCGCCGACGACCTCGATGCCGTCGGCGTCGTCGTGGCTCGCGCCGGCAGTCCGGACCCCATCGTCGCCGCCGACAGCCTCGACGCGCTGGCCGAGCGGTCCTTCGGCGAACCGCTGCATCTGCTCGTCATCCCCGGCGACCTCCACGTCATCGAACGCGACGCGCTCTCGGAACTCGCCGGCGCGCCCGCATCGGTGCTTCCGGACCCCGTTTAAACGGGCCCGAACTCAGTCGTCTCAGTCGTCGCTCAGACGCGCCGAGGCCGTATCGTCGGAGGCGTCCGGCAACAGGCCGAGTTCTTCTGCCGTGTCACGGTCCTCGCCGGTCGCCATGTAGGCGATGTCGTCGATGATGACGAGCAGTTCCGGCAACTCGCGGATGACGAACCACGCGATGGCGACCAGTGCCACGACCGAGAGCGTCTGGCTGATGATGCTTTCGGCGACGATATGGGAGACCAGATACGGGTCCGACTCGCCGAACAGCGCGAGGAGATAGGGACCGTAGGGGCCGTCGAACCACTGGTGGCCGAACGCGAGGCCGATGAACGTCGTCCGGATAATGTTGAGAACGTAGATGACCGGAACCGCCACGGCCAGCGCCCGGAGTTTCCGTCGGAGCGGCGCCTTCACCGCCGCGATGCAGCCGATGAAGATGGCCTGACTGCCGAGGGCGGTACACGCCATCACGATGTTGTAGACGATACCGGCGTGGTCGGGGGCCGGTGTCTCGAAGAAGAACGCCGCCTCGAAGCCGGCGTAGGCCTCCCGGCGGTCGGCGATGGGCTGGAGGGTCGGGTCGTAGCCCAGCAGGTCCATCAGGAGGGCCGTCTGGTTGGCGACGTGTTCGACCAACAGCTGGCGGACGAACGGCAGCGTCTCGGCCGGCAGGTAGACGAGTCCCATCACGGCGACCGCACGGGACAACACGAAAAGCGAGTCGCGACCGTCCGCGAGGAGGTAGCCGGCGTAGAGACAGGCGGGCACGCCGACCAGCGCCAACAGCGCCTCGACGATGCTGTTGGAGACGAAGAAGAAATGCGGCGCCAACAGAAGCCAGAAACCGGCGAAAAGCGTCCACGCCGCGCCGACGACGTAGCGTGCGGGCTCCGGATACCGTCGCTCGGCGAGGACACCGCCGCCGAACAGCGCCACGATGACCCACGCGAGCGGGTCCGTAACCGCCAACACGTCGACAGGGAGCATCTACCCGAGCGAAGGGGCGGCCGATTAAAATCCTTGTTGGCACATGTGCCACACACGGAATCGCGATACCCGCCGTGGTGAGCCGTTACCAGATAATCTCGTCGGCCCGGTGGTCCGTATCGTAGGCCGTGAGTCCTTCCCCCATGAGCCCGGTGGTGTGAAGGTCGTCGTACAGCGTCGAATGGGTGTAATCGACGAAGGTCACGGGCAGACGCAAGGTGCCGTTCTCCCGCACGGCACTCAGAAGTGCCGTGAAGGCGTGTTTGTGTCGGCTATCCCGGACGTAGCCGGCCGCCATCGGCACCGTCTGGTCCCACGGACCGACGGCCTGAAACGCCCCCATCGACCGGTAGACCAACTCCCAGCAGAACAGCCCCGTCGAATCGGCCTCCAGCAGCGATTCGAAGTCGACCGGGTCTTCGAAGGGGGCCCGGAGGTCCGCCGCCCCGAAGATGACGTTGTCCTCTACCGACCCCGCGACGTACCGCGGCACGTCGTAGTGGCCGTGTTCGCGAAAGCCCGTCATCATCCCCTCAACCAGCGCCTCGGTATCCGAGGGCTCCGTTTCGGCGAACGCCCCGACAATATTAGGGTCGGCCGTCCGGTCGTATCGCTCGCGAACCGCCGTCACAGCATCGGGACGCGCGTCGGCGGCCTCCATCCGCTCGAAGAACGCCGACGGCTGGCTGAACTCGAAGGTATAGTCCCCCGCGTGGAGGTCCCGAGCGTCGGCGAACAGCGCGGTCAACCGGCCATCGAGGCCGTACTCGGCGTCGAGTTCCCGTGCCTCGTCGTCGGTCGTCGACTCGAAGCCCAGCACCTGCCGGTCACCGTCGGCGTCCAATGCGACGCCCTCATCGACGATTCGGAGCCGCACGGACCCGAACGTCTCGTCGTAACTCGGACGGAGGTTACCGTCCGCGACCGCCGCGAGGTCCTGTTCTTTGAGGTTCGTCCCCATGCCGAGTTCGCCGTAGCCGAGTATCGTATTGTGGGCTGCCTTTGCCGCCCCGACCGCCGTGAGGGCGCCGCCGGCACCCATCAGGAACTGTCGCCGCGAGACGTCCTCGAGGTCTTCCGGAAGCCGGGACCCTCCGTCGTCGCTCATACCTCGCGGTCACCCCCGTCAGGGGCCGCCTCCGGCGCGCGGAGCGTGATTTCGTCGCCGGTCACCAAGTATAGCAGGTCTTCGGCGATATCGAGAATTTCCGGCACCCAGCGGGCGACCAGCCACGCGACGCCGATCAGCGCGAAGACGGCAAGCCCTTGCGAGAGAATCCGGTCGGCGACGAAAAACGACACGCGCCCCGGGTCGCTCAGCCCGAAGGCGAACATGACCGGGCCTTCGACCCACGCCTGATCGAACCACTGGTGGCCGTTCGCCAAGGCGATGAAGGCGTTCCGCCCGATATTGAGCACCCAGATGATGGCCACGGCCACGACCGTTCCCACGGCCTTCCGTCGGAGCGGCGCCTTCACCGCGGAGATGAGCCCGCCGAAAATCGCCATGCTCCCGATGCCGGTACACGCGAAGACGATGCGTGAGCCCCGGTCGGTCTCCGGGAAGTAGAACGTGTTCACGAACGTCGTCTCGCCGCTCGTGTCCTGAATGAGGCGAACGCCGTCCCCGTAGCCGAGAACCTCGATGAGGAACTCCGTCTGGGCGGCGACCGTCTCGATCAACACGCCCCGAGCCAGCACCGAGGTCTCGAAGGGCAGATAGATGAGCCCCATGAACGCGACGGCTCTGGACAGCAACAGCAGGGAGTCCCGACCCTGCAGGAGCTTCCAGCCCACGTACAGACAGCCCGGCACCGCCACGAGCACCAGCACCGACTCGACGATACTCCGGTGGATGAAGACGAAATACTGGATCAAGAGGAACCAGAAGACCGCAAAAAGACTCCACGCGCCGGCCGTCAGTTGGCGTGCAATTTCGCGGCGGCCCTGCCATTCGGCGACGACGCCGCCGAGGAACACCGCGATGACGACCCACGCGAGGACGTCGGTGATCGGAATGACCGACATCTCCGCCAGCGAAAGCGCAGGCTGTCTCATTACTTCGAGATACGTCACGACGAGTATATGTCTTGTCGTCGTGGGCGGGCCCGCGACACGACCGCCGGCAACGAAGCCGTGACTTCGTTCCTATCGAGGGTCGCGCCGCTGGGAGCGTAGCGCGCGAAAAATGAAAACCGCGACCGCAACCGCAAGGACCGGAAACGGAGTTCCGGTTAGTTAGAACGCGTTGCGACGGGCAGCGAGGAGCGCAGCACCGAGGAGCGCGATCAGGGCGATGACAGCGCCGAAGCCGGGCTGTTCTTCCTGAGGCGTCTCCGTGCCGGGCTCGTCCGTCTCGGGCGCGGCCGTCTCGGTACCGTCGGACGGCGTTGCCGTCTCGGTTTCCTCGGTTTCGACAGTCAGCGTCGCACTGCCACTGTCGTCAGCGGAGGCGACCTCGACGGTGACGTCACCGGAGAGATCGCTCGTGCTGATAGTCGAGGACATGTCGGTGGACTCGCCGGCAGCGAGGGAGACTTCCTGACTGTCAACCTCAGTGCCGTCGACCATGACGGAGACGGTCTGGTTGCCCTCGACGTCACCGGAGTTGGTGATCGTCGCGGACACGTCGACATCGTCGCCGGCCTGGACGGAGCTCGAACTCAGCGAGACGTTGGACACGTCGAAGGACGCGCCAGTCGCCTCACCGAAGACACCGGGCGTCTCGGCGTTGTCCTCGAAGGACTGCGAGCCGATGGTGGCCGTGAACTGCTGGCCGTCCTCGGCACCCGAGAAGTCGAACGTGGCGTTGAACGTGCCGTCTTCGTCAACACGCGTCACGCTGTTCTCGAAGACCGGAGCACCTTCGTCGCCTTCATTGCCTTCGACGAAGAGGGTCAGTTCCGTACCGGGCGCGACGGTCGTCTCGCCCGTGATTTCGGCGCCTTCGACGGCCTGGGCGGTGACGTTACCGCCGCGGGTGTCGAAGCTCGCCTCACGGTCAACCATCTCGTAGTCAGCGTAGTTCGTGACGTTGTCCACGTCACCACGGATGAACTGACTCTCGTAGTTGTCCGTGATTTGGAACGAGGTGTTGAACTGGTCGTCGGGTGTGGCGTGCAGGCCACTAGCGGTCACATCGTCGCCACCATCAACGCGGTCGAATCGAAGCCGGTCGGACTTGACCACGATGTAGTGGGTGTTGTTGTCCGTATCCGGAACGAAGGCGAACGAGTTGTTAGCAGCGGAGTCGTCCACGTTCAGCGCCTTGGGGTAACGGTTCTGCCGGGGGTTCTCCTGATCGATCGCTAGATCGAAGTAGCCGCTATCGAGCAGGGTCTGGACAGTAGTATCGCTACCACTCTCAGTCTCGAGGTAACCCTCAATGCCGCTGGCCTCAACCTCGTAGACGATGACATCGCCCATGCGACCGTTCGAACGGTCCGACGGGGCGATGGCGATTTCTTCGGATTCCGTCACCCAACCGTCGTTGAGACGGGTGAGCAGACGGTCCTTGGACTGCATCCGAGTGAACTCGTTCGACGGTGCCGTGTGGACGGTCAGACCGTCGTAGGAGCGCTCAGTGATGCGGAGGCGCGAGAGGTCCTGCGTCTCGTTATCACCAGCGGTGATTTCGAGATCGTAGGTGCCCTCCTCGATTGCGTAGTCGAACGTGTCGCGGGTAGATTCCTCGACAACGAGGTTACCCTTGGTTGCCTCGAAGGCATCCTCGATGTTGGAGCTATTATCCGAGGCGATGAAGGTATTCATCTCGACTGCGACCTCACCGTCGTCGTTGGGTTCGAGGACGAGCGTTGCGTTGTAGCCATCCTCGGCACCACCAACGTGGAGCGTAGTTGTGTCGAGCTCCTGAGTGGAGTACGTGATGTTCACGACATCGCCACGCGGTGCGGAGTACTGACTCTCGTCGAAGTTGGCGTCACCAGCGAGCTCTTCCGAGACCGTGATGCTCGCGTTATCCGACGCGGTCGTGTCGGTGACATCGAAGTCAAACGTGTAGTTACCAGTTTCGAGGTCGAAGGACAGTTCGTCCGAACTCGTGTTGAATTCGAGCTCGTCCGGATCGTTCGTGACGCCGGTGAACTGAGCCGTGTCGCTGTCAATCTGAGTGGCTTCCGGGAAGAGCTCTTCGAGTTCAGCGCCCGTGAAGCTGTCAGACGTTACGTTGAGGCTAAAGTCCGTCCGAGCGGAGTCGACTTCAACAGTCGAGTTGTCGCCCTTGTTGACCTCGTCGTCGGTGAACTCAGTCGTGATGGACTGAACCTGAACCACGACGTGGGGGTCGTCAGCAGTACTGCCTGCTTCGCCAGTAACGATACCGTCACTGTTCGTCAAGAGGGCGTGACGGTTACCATTGCTGTCGGTAGCCGTGATGACGTAGTCACCTTCCAGGTTGGACGTACTGAGGACCCGCTGTCCGTCATCGTTGAGACTGAATTCACGAACGGGGGAACCAATGGCAGCATCTAGGTCGCTTGCCGAGTTGTCCCACTCGTTAACCTGGAATTCAGAGTAGCCTTGGCCTTCAGCGTCGAAGAACAGACCCTGACCCTGCCAGCGCAGCGTGCCACCAGTTTGCCAGGTTGCGTCAGCGCCAGCCGTCTGGGCATTACCGACACTAAAGGAGGCCATGGAGCCACCGCCGACGCTAGTGGAACCTTCCTCACCCGCGAGGGCAGAGGCGTTCAACTGGTAGTCACCAGCAGCCGGATTCTGAACGTTATCGATTACAATCTCGTAGGTCGTACCGTCGTTGGCCCCACTGCCAATCGAATCGCTCGAGATACCGACGAAGACCCGATCATTGTAGCTCTGTGCGTTGTCAACAGTTTGTGTCGCTGACGTTCCGTCAGCCTGCTCACGAGTGACTGTGATGTCGCCCGATTGCACGCTGCTCGCGTCAAGGCCAGCGTCAACAGCAGCCTGCGTGAAGTTGACCTGGAAGCCGTCAACTTGCCCGTGGCTGCTAGACTCGACACTATCGAGTGTTACGTTAACTGTATACGTTGCTGTCTCGCCAGGACCGTTCGGACTCGGGTCCAAGGCGGTAGCCGAGGTATTACCGTCCGCTGCCGCAGCACTCCCCGCGAACGCCATGGTTCCTGCGAAGACCCACAGGACCATCAGCGCTGCAAGGAATACCGCACGCAGCTTGCTATTGTTGTCTGTCATAGTTGGTTTCGGTCTGCAATCGGCGACCGTACGTCGTAATCGGCAGGGCACTTCATTCCGCCCACACCGATACTCAGCACTGTCACCATGGGTAGGGGTACACCCAGAACAACTATTGGACACTATAAATGCTTTGTGGGGTTTCGAGATTCATGACAACGTTTGACGCGGCCGTATTCCGGCAGTAGCGGCCATTTGGTACTTTGTATCACACCCGTCAGACGGGCGTCGTCGGTATATAAATCGAAGCCGTTGACGGAGAAACATCCGGGCTATTCATCGCCGCAGCACGACGGTTGTCTGCCTGAACCAGTGTCGGGTTTCGGCCATGTATCGTATGGCAGCGCCGAGGGTTTATCCAGTAGAACGTTCTACTGATAGGTATGGCGACCTCGGTGAAGATGGACGAGGAAACGAAGTCTCGGCTGGAGGAGCTCCAAGCTGAGATCAAACTGGAGACCGGCCGGAAGGTGACCCAACAGGAGATCTTAGAGCGACTCGTCACGGAGGCCTACGAGTCGAAAACGGAGTTTATCGACTCGTTTCGAGAGACGTCGCTCCCGCTGAGCGAAGAGGAGATAGACGAGTTCCTCTCAGGGACGACCGCGTCCGGCGACCCCGTCGAAGAGGAGGATATCGACCGAATCCTCTACGACGAGGAACAAATCGAATGAGCGTCTTCGTGGATACGGGGGTCTTCTACGCACACCAACACGAACGAGCGAGCCGCCACGACGTTGCGACAGACGCACTTCGTGCCACGCTTTCCGGGGAATACGGTCGGCTCTACACGAGTGACTACGTTCACGACGAGGCCGTCACGCTAGTCCGAAAGCGAACCGGGAGCTTCGAAGGGACGAAGGCGGTCAGTGACCGAATCCTGGACTCCGGATCACCAATCAGCATCCTCCAAGTCGACAGACCACGAGTCCGGGAAAGCGTGGAAACGTTCGAACGCTACCGCGACCACGACCTCAGTTTCACGGACGCCACGATAATATCGCAGGTCGAAGCCAACGACATCGACACCGTCCTCAGTTTCGACGACGACTTCGATGGTATCGTCGACCGGACCGACCCCAGCGAGGTCGTCTGATTCCTGCTTCAGCGTTTTCGAGGCGAAGCCTCCGGCTTCGATTTGTTACTATCGCGTGCGCCGCGCGCGCGTTCGACCGGACGCCAAAGCGTAGCAGCAGCGGCGGTTCGCTATCGCCCGGCCGTATGAACTATACGCTCACGCCGGGGAATCCAGCATGTGACCCTCCACCGACGCGACGTCCTAAAGACGGCCGCCGCGGTCCCGCTGGCGGCGGTCGCGGGCTGTACCGGCGTTCTCGGCGATGGCGAGAAACCATCCTACAGCGACAGCACGCCCGGAGACGGCGCGAACGACGATGCTGGCGTGTTCTTCGTCCACATCGACGCCGAGTGGCTCCGCGCCTACGACGGCGAGGAGGAACTGCCCTACGCCGAGGAGTTCCCAGACGCCGTCGACATCGACGTCGGCTCCGATTCCGCGCCGGTCGAGGTCGACCCGCTGGTCGGCTACCCCACCGCGGGCCTCCTCATCGGTAGCATCGGCCTCGGGTTCGGCCTCCTCCCCTACGGCTTTGCCGACCGTCTTCTCGGCCCGCTCGGCGAGGAGGAACTCGGGGAGGAGACGTCCGAAAACGACACCGAGAGCGCCACGGAAACCGACGCTGCCGGGAGCGACGTACGCGTCGATTCGATGCTGCTCGTCGACGGCGTCGGCGTCTTCCGCGGTTCCTTCGAGGCCGATACCATCGTCGCCGCCTCCGAGGGGTTCGAACCCGACGGCGAGCGAAACGGCTTCGACATCTACGAGGGCACCGGGGAGGGCTTCCTCTCGACGGAGGGGTTAGCCTTCGCGGTCCGCGAGGACGCCCTCGTCACGCTGTTGGACGGGGAATCGGATCTCGATGCCGTCCTCGATACCATCGCCGGCGAAACGGAGCGGTTGGCCGATGACGACGACGGCGGGTGGGCCCTCGAAACCGCGGGCCACGGTCACGTCACGCTGGGTGCGTGGGGTATCGACCCCGAAGCCGGCGAAACAGCGGGCGGCGAAGCCGACACCGACCAGTTCGTCGAGAGCGGCCCGGTACTCGAATCCGCGAGTGGCGTGGTGAGTTCCGTTACCCTCGGGCCGGAGGAGGGAACGGCCTCGCTCGCCGCCGTCTACCCGGAGGGCGAGACGCCCGACCGGGCCGCCATCGAGAACGAGGTCGGAACCTCCGCGACGACCCGGGACGTGTCCATCGACGGAACCCGGGTCGCCATCGACGGAACGTGGCGCGTCGCCGAGGAGTCGACACCGGCAGGTTCCGGCGGCTAATCCAGCGGTGCGAGTCCTTTCTGCCGGGCGAGCGGCCAGTAGTACCACCACGCCACGAGCCAGGAGGCGACAGCGCCCACCGGCAGGACGGGAAGTTCAGAGACCGGAAGCCCGTAGGTCCAGAACAGTCCGTAGGACACCTGTGCGTGTGCAATCCCGGCGAAAGCTAGTAGACCGCCCGTGAGTCGCGGGTCCTCGTATCCCCGAAGCCCACCTATCGCGCTCGCGAGCGCGCCCGCGTAGAGAAGTAATCCGGCCGGCCACGCCTGCAGTCGACGGGGCAACACCTCGGTGTACACGAACAGGAACTCGTAGACGTTCGTCAGGTGAAACGGGTCGAGACTCACCAGCCCGAACGAGAAGACGAACGTCGGCTCCCTGACGAGGACGACGGTCCACGGGACCAGCCCGACGGCCAGAACAGCGAGCAACCGGCGGCGTGGCGATGCGTCGTCGGCCACGACGTTACTTCCGGGCGACGATACGCAGGACGTCCTCGTCTTTGAGTTCGTGGTCACGGCCCACCTGCTGTTCGTCGTGTTTGGCGCTGGGGCCGGTCACCCGGGCAAAGCGGAAGCGCTCGTCGAAGCTCCCGCCGAGTTTGTCGATGGCGTCGTCGACGGTGTTGTCCTCCTCGGTGAGGATGAGCGGTTCGTCCCGGTCGACGCCGCGGCCGGGTTTGTCCATGTAGATGCGGATGAGGCCGAGTCGCTCCCAGATGCTCTCCTTCAGCGAGTCGAGGCCCTTCTCCTTCTCGGCGCTGATGAAGACGGCCGTTTCGGGGTCGATGTCGTGTTCTCGGAGGTTCTCCTTGACCGTATCCACGTAGCTGGGCTCGATGAGGTCGACCTTGTTGACCGCGACCATCGAGGGGAGGTACTCGCGGTTGTCCTGCAGCGAGTCGACCAACTGGTCGATGGTGAGGTCCTCGCGGATGGTGACGTCGGCGTTGATGAACTCGTACTCGCGGAGGACGCTCATGATGGTCTCGTCGTCGAGGCTCACCTGGTCGGAGGTGGTGAGGTTGATGCCGCCCTTGTGCTTCTTGCGGACGTTGACCTGCACGGGCTCTTGGTCGAGGCGGACCTTGTTCTTGTAGAGTTCCTCCCGCAAGCGTTCGTACTGGTCGATTTCGAACGCCGAGAGGACGAACAACACGAGGTCGGCGGTTCGAACGACCGAGAGGACCGCCTGTCCGCCGCCGCGGTTCTCGGCGGCGCCCTCGATGAGGCCGGGCACGTCCAGCAGTTGGAGGTTCGCCCCCCGGTATTCGAGCATGCCGGGGTTGACGTCCAGCGTCGTGAACTCGTAGGAACCGACCTCGCTTTCGGCGTTGGTGAGGGCGTTGAGGAGCGTCGATTTGCCGACGGAGGGAAACCCGACCAGGGCGACTGTCGCGTCGCCGTGCTTTTCGACGGCGTAGCCGCCGCTGCCGCCACCGGAGGACTGTCGCCGTTCCAGTTCCTCCTTTTTCTCGGAGAGTTTGGCCTTCAGACGGCCGATGTGCTGTTCGGTCGACTTGTTGTAGGGCGTGTTGGCGATCTCCTCTTCGAGCTCCTCGATCTCCTCTTCGAGCCCCATTATGTGGCCGAAGACGCTGCCACCGAAAAAGCCGTTCGGTTGGGCATCCGCAGTCCTCACCGGAAGCGGCGGGGTTAACAGCCGCCACGACGAATCGCTCGTATGGAGGACAAGAAGAAACTCGCCTACACCTTCGTCAGTCTCGGCCTCGCGTTCCTCGGCGTCTTCCACCTCGTCTTCTCGACGCTGTTCGGCTACGGCCTGCAGGCGGTCGGTGGCCTCCTCATCGGTGCCGGCCTGTTCGGCCTGCTCGTCATCAATGCGTAACGCGTGTCGCCCGCCAACACACCACGTTTCGGCAGGGGTTTCAACAGTTTAATGCCCGGATACAAGAAAGAAACCGGTGATGGCCGACCCCTCCAGCCTCCGTGACAGCACCCAGATCGTTCTCCCGTGGGAGGCGCTGGATGGGCTTCGCTGCGAACTCGAATCCGAGTTCACGGTGACCGTCCACGACGAGGGCCACGCCGCCCGCATCATCGGCAGTCCCGTCGTCATCAAGGAGGTCAACGAATTTCTCGTCCGCAACGGTATCTCGCTGCCGTAGACCCCTGTGACGGGGCAGTCCCCGTGTTCGACCGTCCGCATCTCGGCCGGCGCGGTCGAAAACCCGTCTCCGCAATCGACAGTTGCTTGTCGCCATCCACCGACCACCGGGTATGACCGTCGCTGCCGACACCCGCGAGGCCGTCAGAAGGCGGCCCTTCCTCGAAACCGCGCTCCGGGCCGGCGTCGTCAACTACACCGCCGCCGCCCGCTTTCTGGACGTGGGCGAGACGGAAGCCGTCGCCGCCGCACTCCGCCGCTACGCTGAGGAGTTGGACGACTACGAGGAATCGGACCGACGTGCCAGCGTCTCGATGAAATCCGGCGTCGGCCCCGTCGAGGCAGGGGACGAAGCGGACGCCGACGCACTTCTGCAAATCGGCGAGACCACCTTCACCGCCGATGGTGGCAACTACACGGCAGTCGTCGCCGATGGCGACGTGGACGCGGGCGCACTCGTGGACGTGTTGGGCCGGCTTCGAACCGCCGAGGTGAGCGTCGAAGCGGCGGCCGCCGCCGAGGGAACGCTGGCCGTCGTCGTCGGCCGTCGTGCGGGCGCCAACGCCGTTCGAGCCGTCGAGGACGCGCTGTAAGCGACGCATTCAAACCGTCCGCGGGCGTCGCTCCGACAAATGACGCTCCGCGTGCTGAATACCCTCTCGGGCGAACGCGAAGAGTTCGAGCCGGCCGACCCCAACGACGTTCTCCTGTACTACTGTGGGTTGACCGTCTCCGATTACCCCCATCTCGGCCACGCGCGCACGTGGACGCACGTCGACGTTATCCATCGGTGGCTGGAACACCTCGGCTACGGCGTCCGCCACGTCGAGAACATCACCGACGTCAACGAGAAGATCGTCGCCCGCATCGGCGAGCGGACCGACGGCGAGACGCTCGGCGACAGCGAACCCGACGTCGCCCGCCACTTCATCGACCAACTGCTTTCCGACATGCGGTCGCTCAACCTCAAGCGGGCGGAGGTCTACCCCCGCGTCTCCGAGCACGTCCCCGAAATCATCGACCTCATCGAGACGCTCATCGAGAAGGGTTACGCCTACGAGTCCGAGGGGTCGGTCTACTTCGACGTCACCGAGTTCCCCGACTACGGCAAACTCTCGAATCAGGAACTCGACGAGGTCGAAGCACAGGGCCCCGACGAGGAACGTGCCGAGAAGCGCCACCCCTCGGATTTCGCCCTCTGGAAAGCCGACGGCGTCTCCGACGAGGCCGTCCACGAACACCGCGACGAGGCCTGCGAGTACGAGACCGACACCCCCGAGGGAACGACGTGGGACTCCCCGTGGGGCGAGGGCCGACCCGGGTGGCACATCGAGTGCTCGGCGATGTCGATGACCCACCTCAACGAGACCATCGACATCCACATGGGCGGCCGTGACCTCGTCTTCCCGCACCACGAGAACGAGATCGCCCAAAGCGAGGCCGCGACCGGCCAGCAGTTCGCCCGCTACTGGCTCCATGCGGACCTCTTCGAGATGGGCGAGACCAAGATGTCCTCCAGTCTCGGCAACTTCATCCCCGTCGGCGAGGCCGTCGACCGCTTCGGGACGAACCCCCTGCGGATGTTCTTCCTGTCGGCCTCCTACAACTCCACCCAGACCTACAGCGAGGAGGCCATCGAGGAGGCACTGGAGCGCTGGGACCGCCTCGAGAACGCCTACGAGCGAGCGGTCGAGGCCGTCGACTCCCCCGACGCGCGCACGAAGGTCGAATCCGACCTCCGCGAGGTCGTCCCCGAGGTCCGCGAGGCGTTCACCGAGGCGATGAACGACGACTTCAACACCCGCGAGGCCATCGCCGCGCTGTTCGACCTCGCGGCGGCGGTCCATACCCACATCGATGCGGCCGACGAGTACGATTACCGCGGCCTCCGGGAGGCCGTCGATGCCTTCGAGGCGTTCGGCGAGGAGGTTCTCGGCTTCGACTTCTCGGGGACCGCCGAGGGAGAGGCCACTCTCGCCGAGGAACTGGTCGAACTCGTCCTCGACGTCCGTGAGGCCGAACGCGAGGCCGGCAACTACGGGCGGGCCGACGACCTCCGCGACGACCTCGAAGCTCTCGGTGTCGAGGTACAGGACACCGACGACGGCCCGACCTACCGATTGTAGACGGGGCGGATGCGGGGTCGAAGGCGGCGAAGAAGAGACTCGCAGTCAGTCGTCGGCGGCGTCGAACTCGTCGAGGGCGCGGTGGAACACCATGCCGAGAGCGAGGTGTTGGGTCATCGCTTCGTGGAGTTCGTTCCGCACGGCGTCGCCGTCGTCGATGGCGTATTCCTTCGTCTGGACCAACTCGCGCATCTCGAGGAAGCCCTCCTCCTCGAGGTCGTGCAGCATCGGGTAGACCGTGCCGGGACTCAGTTGGGCACCGAAAAAGCGGTTGAGGTCCTCCATGACGCCCTTTCCGTGGGTGTCGCCGTCGCGAAGGCCGACGAGCATCATGAGTAGTTCCGGGAGGGATTCCTTGACCAGTCCGTCGTCGATGGTCGGCGTTCCGTCGTCGAACAGGCTTCCGGATGCGTCCTGGATGACGGCCTCGGTTCGAACCGCCGGGTCCGACGAGGAGTCGGACCGACCGACCCCGTTCAGTTCGCCGATGAGACTCTGGAGGGTCCGTTCGGACCCGCCTTGCGAACTCATCCCTCCACCTCCTGTCTGGTATCCATACCTTTTCGTATACGTCCCAGCATATAAATTGTCGGTTGAGAACAACTACGTTATCCGTATATGGAACGTGCAAAACGTCTCCTATCGGCCGATTAGCGCCTCGAGTTCCCACCCTCGTCGGAGCCGGATTCGGCCACGATTTCGAGGCACCCACCGGCCGGGACCGAAAACGTGATACGGACGATTCGGCGTTCGCCATCGGTCCGTTTCCAGCGCTTTTTGCCGTCTTCGACTCCCGACTCCCCGACAGCAGCGAGCGGAAGCGTGGCCGCGCCGCCGACCTCGCGCGCGGTCGGTTGGACCGGCGAAGACACGGATACCGACTCAACGAAACCGTTGTGTCAAACCTTGACGCGGTATACTGCCGGCATATTAAGTGGGGCGGCGGGAGGCATCTCTCGACGGTCCGTCTCGACGGCCATCTAACTTATGAGTCCCCGATTAATATTCGGCCACATGAAACGTCGCGCGCTGCTTGCAGGCATTCCGATGGCACTGTTCGCCGGTTGTACCAGTCTCGTCGTCGATGGCGAAGCCGAGTTCGAGGCCCAGACGGCCGTCGTCTCCGAGGACGCCCGCTCGGAGACCGGCTACGAGGAGGTCGGAGTCGAGAACAGCACCGTCGAGCGGGAACTGCCGGCCGGTCGAACGGTCCGCGTCACCAACGTCCTCGCCGAATACTCCCGCACGGTCGATATCGGACTCGGACTCAGTGGGGAACTCGCCCGCTTTACCGCCGTCGCAACGCCGGAAGTCGACATCGCCGGTCAGGCGATGAACCCCGTCGCCGACATGGACAACGACGAACTCGCCGAACGGGTCCAACAGCAGTACGACAACGTCCAGAACGTCGAAAGCGTCGGCGACCGGACCACGGCCGTCGGCGATACCGAAACCACCGTCTCGAAATACGACGCCGAGGCCCAGACGAACGGCGAGAGCGTCGACATCACCATCCACATCTGCCGCATCCAAAGCGAGGGCGACTTCGTCATCTGTGCGGGCGTCCATCCGCACGACATCGACGAGGAGTCCCGAATCGACACGCTGCTCGCCGGTATCCAGCATCCGGCCGACCGTTAGCCGATCAGTATCGGCCCGATCAACACCCCCATCAGATGCGCTCGACGGGCGCGAAACCGCGCCGGCACCAACCCGATTATCGTCGCTGCAACGTAACAGCCCACACCGACGGGTCCGGCGAACAGATAGCCGACCCCGCCGAGGCCGACGAGAACGACGACCGACAGGTGCGTCGGGTCGAGGCGGCCGACGGCCAGTAGATAGCGGTCGCCGACAGCGAGTACGAGCGCGAACCCGACCACCGCCGAGAGCGCGACCGCCGCGAGGAGATGCGGCAGCGACAGCGGTACACCCGCCTCCTCGACGGCGACTAAAACGCCCGTCCGTGGGGCACCGAGTGCGACCAGCGCGAAGAGGGCGAAGATGGTATTCGCCGTGTTGACGCCCGATGTCGTCACGACGAACCCCCGCGCACCGTACCGTCCCGGCACCGCAAGCAGGGCGAGCGTCGCCGCGACGGCACTGGAGACGGCGGGCACGTAGCCGACGACGGCGCCGGCAACGGTTCCGAGCCCCGACAGGCCGGTGAGCCCGCCTTTCGAGAGGGCGACAGCCGGGTCGTCCTGTGGCGGGACGCCCTCCCCGCCGATGGCGTCGATGAGGACTGGCGCACCGAACAGCCCCGCGAAAAGTGGCGCCAACACGCCACCGGCCGCAAGCGGTGCTTCCGGCGAGAGGTCGAGCGTCGCGATGCCGAGCATCGCACTCGTCACGAACGCGAACACGCCGACGGCCATCGAAGCGAGGCTCCGTTCGGTGAGGACGAGTACGCCGACGACGCCAAGCAGGACGACCGACAGGTTCGCGCGGACGAGCGGCCACACTGCCACCATCATTCGAGTGACGGGTATCGCCAGCGGCGCGGCGAGCAACACGGCGATGCCACTGCCCAGCGCCGACAGTCGGAGTGCTTCCCGGCCCCGTCCTTCGAGGACGAGCCGATGGCCCGGCAGTGCCGCGACCGCCATCGCCGGGTCGGGCACACCCAGCGCCAGCGTCGGTACGATTTCGAGGAACGTGTGCACGACGCCCGCGGCCAGCATCGCCATCCCCACCGGAAGGGGCGGCCCCGGCACCGACGGCGCGACGCCGGCCAACAGCAGCGCCATGTTGTTCGCGTGGAGCCCGGGTATCAGGCCGCTTGCCGTCCCCAGCGCGATACCCCCGACTACGAACGCCAGCGCTGTCAGCGTGCTCCGGGGTGCGACGGCCACCTCCATCGAGACGGGTTGGCCGCCTATTGGTATTTAAATCCGCGCTCGACATCGCCACGAGCGCCGGTGCCGCCGCTTCCCGGTCGATAAATAGAGAAGGTTGCTGTTGGCCAGTTTAGCCGAACAGTTCGCCGAGGCCTTCGCCGCCGTCGCCTTCGTCTTCGTCGTCGCCTTCGTCTTCGGCTTCCGCTTCTTCTTCGGCGTCTTCCTCGGCCTCGTCGGCTTCGGCCTCGTCGTCGGCTGCACCGGCAGCAGCGCCGCCAGCAGCGGCGCCGCCCGCGGGTGCGGCCGCGGCCGTCTCGATGGCCTCTTCGACGTCAACGTCCTCCAGCGCGGCGACGAGCGCCTTGACGCGGGATTCCTCGACGTCGACACCGGCCGCTTCGAGGACGTCCGTCAGCTTGTCTTCGTTGATCTCTTCGCCAGTCTCGTGCAGGATAAGTGCTGCGTAAACGTATTCCATGATGTATCACCCGAACATGTCGCCGAGAGCGTCGCCGCCGTCACCGTCTTCCTCGTCGGTGTCGTCGGCCTCGTCGTCGGCTTCCGCTTCTGCTTCTTCGTCGCTCGATTCGTCTGCTTCCTCGTCCTCGGCCGCCTCGGCGGAGGCGTCTGCCTCAGCCGCGGGGGCCTCGACGCCGCGGAGCTCCTCGGGGAGCGCCTCCTCGTCGTCGATCTGTGCGGCCAGCGCGCGAACCTGCGCGTCGGCCGTCGAGACGAGGTCGTCCGCGAGGTCCGGGCTCTCGACGGCCGCCGAGAGACCGACGGACTTGGCCTCGCCCGCCGCCTTCGCGAGCAGCGTGGGCGCGGTCCGTGCGGTCGGGTACTCGGAGTTGACCGCGAGATTCCGGGCTGCGGCCGCGGCGGACTCGACGTCCGCGCGGTACTCCTCGACGTCGATGGCGAGTTCCTCGGGCGCGAACAGCACGCCGTCGGAGAAGACGCCACGCAGGTCGAGACCGACCTCTTTCGGCTCGATGCCGAGTTCGCTGAGGACGTTCGCGAGGTCCTGGGAGACCTCCTCGCCAGCGTCCAGGACCTTCGAGTCCTCCATCACCTGGATGGAGCCCTCTTCGATGCGAGCGTTCGCACCGATGGCCTGGAGGTCGCCGACGAACGGACCCGGGTCGACGCCCGTGTCACCCTCGGGGATGACGATGTCGTTGGGCGCGACCTCACCGGCGCCGATGGGCGCGGGGGTCTTGGATTCCTCGAGCTGCTGGTAGAGCCCGAAGGGGTTGTCGTTCGTGCCGATGAGACCGACCTGTCCGGCGACGTGTTCGGTCAGGTCCTCGAGGCCGTCGTCGACCTCTTCGAGGGCGCGAACGACCAGCGTGTTCCGCGAGACGCGCAGGGCAGCGGTGCCGTGCAGGTCACGGCGCATGTCCTGCAGCTGGCGGCTCGGGATGCCGGCGATGTCGACGACGCCGATGGAGTCGTATCGCTCGACGAACTCGACGATGTCGTCGACTTCCTCACGCTTCCACTGCGGAATCGTTTCGGTCTTGCGTTCGGAGTCGGCTTCGGCGCTCATGCGGGCACCTCCACGGCCGGCCCCATCGTCGTCTTCACGTAGACTGCGTCGATGTTCTGCGGCCCCTTCTCGAGGTCCGTGAACAGCCGACGCAGAATGACGTCGATGTTGTCTGAGATGTCCTCGGCGTCCATGTCCTCGGCGCCGACGCGCGTGTGGAACGTGCGTCGGTCACGGGAACGGACCTGGACGGTGTTCTTCATGCGGTTGATCGTCTCGACGACGTCGTCGTCGGGATCCAGCGGAGTCGGCATCTTCCCTCGGGGACCGAGCACGGTACCGAGGTAGCGACCGATGTCCTGCATCATGCTCTCTTCCGCGATGAAGAAGTCCGTCTCTTCAGCGAGGTCTTTCGCCGCGTCATCGTCGTCGCCGAGGTCTTCGAGGTCGTCGCTGTCGAGTACATCGTCAGCAACGTCCTCGGCCCGGAGGGCCGTTTCACCTTCGGCGAACACGACGATACGCGTGTCCTGGCCCGTACCCGCTGGTAGGACGATACTCTCGTCTACACGGTTGTTGGGGTCGTCTAGGTCTATGTCGCGCAGGTTAATCGCGAGGTCGACCGTTTCGCGGAAATTCCGCTCAGGGGCCTCCTCGAGTGCGCGATCTACTGCGTCCTCTATCGAATTTGCCATCGTTCACCTCCGTAGTTGCAGCCACGAGGGCTACTACGGTGTGAAACAGGCTGCGCCTGTCTCGTTCGAAGCGACGAGGATGACGCACTTAAGGCCGTCGAACCAGCGGTGCCGACGGCCGGTTTTCACCCCACGTCGCCGTCGAGAAATCGGTCTTCGACATCCGGTGGCGGGACCATACACCGGTCCCGCTGGCCGAACCAGTCGTAGCGGTTGGCCGCCACGAACCCGTAGACCGAATCGCGAATCGAGCGTGGAACGACCACGGAGGGATAGAGCAGCGAATACGGCAGGCCGAGCCGCTTCAGCATCCGGAGCGCCGCGGTCGATTTGGTGTAGTAGTCGTCGCCCTCGACGAGCACGAACGTCTCGAAGCTCTCGGTCGGCAGGCCGTGGCGTTCCAGCAACTGCTGGCCGGCTTCCGATTGCAGCGCGGCGAACCGGAACCGTGCCTCGGGGTCTCGGTCGATGACCCACTGGACGAAGCCGTTACAGAGGTTGCAGACGCCGTCGAACAGCAGTATCGGCTTGTCGGTGGGAATCTCGACATCGGTGTCGGCCGACTCGGCGTTTGACACACCCGTTGCTACGTCTGCGAGGAGTAAAAGGAACGCGAGAAACGTACCGAAAATCGAACCGGCTTACGCCGCCGCTTCAGCCGCTTCGAACGTATCGTCGTACTCGCCGTCTTCGAGCCGCTGCTTGTAGGTCCGGGCGTCCTCGCCTTCGATGGTGACACCGAGGGAGACGCACGTACCGGCGACCTCTTTCGAGGCGCCGCGGGCGTCGTAGGCGAGCAGGTCCGGGAGCTTCTGCTCGGCGATCTTCTTGAGCTGTTCGACGGACATGTCGGCGACGAAGTCCTCTTGGGGTTCGCCGGAGCCCGTCTCGAAGCCGAGTTCGTCCTTGATGAGGGCCGCGGTCGGCGGGACACCGACCTCGATCTCGAAGGAGCCGTCGTCCTCGTAGGTGACGGTAACGGGGACTTCCGTGCCGTCGAAGGCTTCCGTCTGGTCGTTGATGTCGTTGACAACCGCCTGCACGTCCACGGGCGTCGGGCCGAGTTCGGGGCCGAGCGGCGGCCCGGGGTCGGCCTGCCCGCCGGGGACGAGCACTTCGATAGTTCCAGCCATACACGTCACGAGTGTCGCCGCAGTTTTAAGGGTTGTCGATTCGGTTCGCCGTGGGAGTCCGGAGCATAGCCCTCGAACCCCCGCGGGAATCCAGCAAGGCAAGACGGGTCCCGAAGGTCATAAGCCCGCAGTTGCCCACAGTAGAGGTATGCAGGCGCTCGTCATCGTCGCCCACGGGTCGCATCTGAACCCGGACGCGAGTACGCCGACCTACGAGCACGCCGACACCATCCGCGAGTCGGGCGTGTTCGACGAGGTCGCGACCGCGTTCTGGAAGGAGGAACCGTCGTTCCGCGAGGTGCTGCGAACCCTCGAAAGCGACGACGTGTACGTCGTCCCGCTGTTCATCTCGGAGGGGTACTTCACCGAGGAGGTCATCCCCCGAGAACTCCGACTCGACGACTGGGACGTCGAGGCGTGGGATTCGGACGGCACGAGTGCCACCCACGCGACGCTGGAGGCCGACGACGTCGACAAGACGGTCCACTACTGCGGGCCGGTCGGCACCCACGACGCGATGACCGACGTCATCGTCCGCCGCGCGGAGACGGTTACCGGCGACCCCGACGTAGGAGACGGCTTCGGCCTCGCGGTCGTCGGCCACGGCACCGAGCGCAACGAGAACTCCGCGAAGGCCATCGAGTACCACGCCGAACGCGTCGCCGAGAGCGGCCGCTTCGACGAGGTGAAGGCGCTGTTCATGGACGAGGACCCCGAAATCGACGACGTGACAGACTTCTTCGAGGTCGAGGACATCGTCGTCGTCCCGCTGTTCGTCGCCGACGGCTACCACACACAGGAGGACATCCCCGAGGACATGGGTCTAACCGACGACTACCGGAAGGGCTGGGACACCCCCGCCGAAGTCGACGGCCACCGCATCTGGTATGCCGGCGCCGTCGGGACGGAGGCCCTGATGGCCGACGTCGTCCTCGAACGGGCGGCCGATGCCGGCGCCGACGTCGGCGACGCCATCGATGAGGTTCGACGCCGCACGCGCGTTGCGGGAGTAGAGGACGCCAACGCGAGCGCGGGGGACTAACACGTGAACGACACGCAACTGGACGCGCTCGTCGAGGCCGCCGACGAGGGTATCGACTACGACGGATTGCGCGTCACCCACGATGCGGGTGTCTACACTTTCGAAACCCCCGGCGAGCCCTACGAAGGACTCGACGAGGACGGCTTCCGCGAGGTCGCCACCGAGAACCCGTGGCTCGTCTCGAACTGGTACTTCTGGACGCAGGCGGACCGGCCCGAACCCGAACAGGCGTTCCTCCGGTGGCTGGAGGGGGCCGACGAACGCTCCGTCACGGAACGATACGAGGCGATGGCCGACGGCGGCCTCACCGAATCGTGGGGGCAACTCCACATCGAAATCGCGCTCGGCGACGACGGAACGCGCGTCTACACCCTCCGCAACGAGGAAGACGCCGACGCCGACCTCGACTCGCTGGCGGTCCACACCGACCCGCTCGATGCCCGCGAACTCGTCAAGCACGACGACCGGGGCCGGTATCGCCCGCTGAAGACGGCGCCGACGCTGCCGACGGGATGGGCCTTCGTCGACCTCGACGGCCGGGCGCTCGGCCGCGCGGTCGACGTCATCTACCCGGTGACCATCGCCAACTGGCATCTCGAACGACAGGGCGAACTCGACGTCTCTCACTGGGTGCCGACGATGGAACGGCAGACGGGTATCTACGGCGTCATCGAGACGTGGAACCGCGGCGACGGCCACGAACACGTCGACTGGGTCGCCGAGGCCTGCTGTGACGACTCCCAGTGTCTGAAGCGCCGCGAGTGGGACTACGACGCCGAGACCGACCTCGATGTCGACGGCGGCGACGGCGAGTTCCCGTGTCGAGAGCCCTGTTCGCTCGTCATCGCGGCCGCACGACAGTGGACCAAACTCGAAGGCGAGGAGACACAGACCTACGAGTTCGAACTCACGCCCAGCGAGAAAGAGCAAATCGAGGCCATCATCGACGCCGTCGCCGACGGCGAGGCCGACGAGGTCCGGGAGGCCGACGTCTACGACGGCGCCAACCGCTATCGGACGCGCTTTTTGCGGGCGAAACGGTTCGACGAGGAGGGCAACCTCTGTGGCGTGCCGACCGACGACGAATAGAGGCGCGGTCAGACCAGCAGGTAGTTCGCGGCGACCGCACAGAGGCCGCCGGCGACGACGGCGAAGGCACCGAGGACGAAGTTGATGCCGTCGGCGGCAAAGACCGCACCGAGCGCCAGAACGAGTGCGACGGCGCCGAGCACGCCGACCGGCAGGGCACGCATCGCCGGTGAGACCTCCGACGTCTCGGTCTGCCGTGGTTTCGAGAGGTCCGGGTCGACCTCGACCGGTTCCTTCGCCGGCGTTCGGTCGAACTCGATGTCGACGTAGTGGGTCTCCTGGCCGTGGGCGGTGACGACCTTCAGTTTTCCACGAATCAGGTCCGACGGCCACTCCGTGTGGTCCCGGGTCTTGACCTCGATGTGTCTGGTCTCGTCGGTCTCGACGTAGTGGTTCGAGGCCTCGATGCGGGCGATCTCCGAGAGGCGGTCGTCGAGGTGGACGTGAATGTGGGTCGGCTCGCCATGGTTCGTCAACGCGATGGCGAAGGGGCCGTTCGCCTCGAAGGTGGTCGGCGCTTCGAGCGTGTGCAGCCCCGTCCGGTTGACATCGACAGCGAGCGTTTCGGTCACGGGCGTCGACTCGCGCGGTGGCCTAAAAAAGGCTACTGCTGGACCGACTCGTTGCTGGGGCCGAGAGACCGGACCTCAGGCCGCCGCCTCGTCGCGCATGTCCGGCGGCAGCAGGTTCGGGATGCCGTCCTCGATGGGGTACTCCTCGCCGCATTCGGTACAGACCAGCCGTCCCTCGAGGATTTCGTCGTCGTCCTCGCGGATGACCTCCAGTTCGAGGTCGCTTTTGTCGAGCGGACAGCACAGGATATCCATGAGCGACTCCTTCATAGGGAAGTCTCCGGTGGGCCGGGCCAAAAGTATGGCGGGTCCGACCGCTTCGCGGGAGTTTTGTCCACGCCCGCCGAATCCCGCCTGTGACCGGCGGTACCTACACCCTGCTCGTCGAGGTGCCCGAGGCGACGACCATCACCGTCGGCGCTCTCGGCGACCAGCAGTTTCCTGCGGGCTGGTACGCCTACACCGGCAGCGCGCTCGGGACGGGCGGCTTCGGCCGCGTCGACCGCCACTACGAACTCGCTGCGGGCGACCGCGAAACGCGCCACTGGCATATCGACTACCTGCTTGGCCACCCCGACAGCCGGATTCGCGGCGACGTGCGGACGCCCGATTCGGACGTCGAATGTGCCGTCGCGAGCGCGCTTCCGGACGGCCCCGTCGACGGCTTCGGCGCCTCCGACTGCGACTGTGAGAGCCACCTCGCGTACGCCGAGACGGGCGCCGAACTGCAATCGGCGGTCGCCGAGGCACACCGGCAGGCCCGAACGGAGTAGCTCAGGCCCGCGCAGTCGACGTAATATAAATGCCCGTCAGTACGACCACACCGCCGGCGAC
Organism: Natronomonas amylolytica; assembly: GCF_037031205.1. Taxonomy (NCBI): domain Archaea; kingdom Methanobacteriati; phylum Methanobacteriota; class Halobacteria; order Halobacteriales; family Natronomonadaceae; genus Natronomonas; species Natronomonas amylolytica. Next base: position 541,518 of record NZ_JAYEZM010000001.1, read on the forward strand.
GGTCGCCAGCCCCGGAACCTCCGTGAGCAACGCCACACCGAGCAGCGTCGCACCCACGGGTTCGCCGAGCAGCGAGACGCTGACGACCGAGGATTCGACGTGTTCGAGCGCCCAGTTGATGACCGTGTGGCCGAAGATGCCCGGCCCGACGGCCATCCCGAGGAAGATGAGCCACTCGCGGGTCGGATAGCCCGTCAACTGGAGGTCCTGAAACAGGGCGACGACGAGCAACGTGAGCGCGCACGCGGAGTAGACCACCATCACGTAGGGTACGAGGGCGACCCGCTGGCGGAGCGACCGCCCGACAAGCACGTAGATGGCCGCCATGAACGCCCCGAGGACCGCCAGGGCGTTGCCGAACAGCGGCCGCGAGCCCGCGACGGCGGCCCCGGCGACGAACTCGCTGGCCGACATAGCGACGATGCCGACGATGGCGACAGAGATGCCGGCGGCCTTCCGGAGGCCGATGCGCTCACTTAAAAATAGCGCGGCGCCCAGGGCGACGAAGACCGGCTGTGACTGGACGAGCGTGACGCTGGCGGCGACGCTCGTCCATTCGAGGCTCTCGAAGTACGCCGAGAAGTGAACCGCCAGCGCCGCCCCCGTCAATCCGGCGATAAGTAGGTCTCGCGGTCCGAAGGCATCGAACTCGCCCCGATACCGGGTGAAGACGAACGGCGCGATGAGCAGCGTCGTCAACAGGACCCGATAGAACGCGAGGACGACGGCGTCGGCGGCGCTCCAGCGGGCCAGAATCGCGCTCGTCGAGACCGCGACGATGGCGACCGCCAGCGCGAGAAGCGGCGGCGTCCGGGCTTCGAGACGGGCCAACACACCCGGACCCAGCAGCGACTGGAATAAGTCGGTTCCGCAACCGGCCGGCCGCAGTCGACGGATTCCACAACCGATTTCCGCGCGCAAGCGGAGCCTCGCGCATGGACGACGCCCGCGTCGGCGCGCTGTTGGTGCTCTGTTCAGCCGCCGGGTTCGGGACGCTCGGCATCTTCGGCACCGTCGCCGGCGACGCCGGTCTCTCGATTCCGACCGTCCTCTTCTTTCGCTTCTCGCTGGCGACGGTGCTGGTGTGGGCCATCCTCGGCGTCCGCGGCCGCCTGAAACCCCTCCGGGGCCGGAACCTGCTCGCCGGCATCGCCCTCGGGGCCTTCGGCTACGCCGCCATGTCCGGCCTCTACTTCCTCGGCCTCGAGTTCATGACCGCCGGCCTCGTCGGCATCATCCTCTATACCTACCCCGTCTTCGTCCTCGTGTTGGCCGCCGTGTTCCTGGACGAACCCATCGGTCGACGGAGCATCGCGGCGCTTGCGGTCACCCTCTCGGGCATCGCCCTCATCACCGGCGCCGACCCGGCCGCCGCCGACCCCCGCGGCGTCGGCATCGTCCTGCTGGCGGCGCTGGTCTACGCCAGCTACATCACCGCCAGCAGAACCACGCTGGAGGACGTGGCTGCCCCGATTCTGACCGCCCACGTCATGCCCGCCGCCGCAGTCACGTTCCTCGTCATCGGCCTCGGGACCGACTCGCTGGCGATGCCCTCCGGGACCGTCGCGTGGGGAACTATCCTCGCTATCGCCGTCTTCGCCACCGCCGTCCCGATATTCACCTTCTTTGCCGGCCTCTCGCGTATCGGCGCCGGCCCCGCGGCGATTCTCAGCACCGTCGAACCGGTTATCACCGTCGTGTTGGGCGCGATATTCCTCGCCGAACCCGTCTCCGCTGTCGTGGCCGGCGGGGGTACGCTCGTGTTGCTCGGGGTCGTACTGGTTCCGCGACGGTAGGCGGGTCTCGTGCTGGCGGCTAAAGCCACCGCCCGTAGACGGCACCAACTTATAACGGAATGGGGGTGAACTCCGAAGCATGCTCGACGACACGGTCTGTATCGTCTGCGGTGGCGGCGGCGGCATCGGCGAGGAAACGGCGGCGGCGCTGGCCGACGAGGGCGCGGCGGTCGTGGTCAACGACCTCGGCGTCGACGTCTCCGGTGAGGGTTCGGACGAACAGCCGGCCGAGGAGACGGTCGCCCGCATCGAGGCGGCGGGCGGCGAGGGGATGGCCCATTTCGGCGACGTGACCGACCTCGAGTACACGGAACGGCTCATCGCCGATACCGTCGACGAATACGGCGCCGTCCACGCGGTGGTCAACTTCGCGGGCATCCTCCGGGACGGCATGCTGTTCAAGATGGACGAGGACCAGTGGGACAGCGTCATCGACGTCCACCTGAAGGGGCATTTCTCACTGCTTCGCAACGCCGCCGCTCACTGGCGCCAGCGCCACAAGGCCGAGGATGGCTTCGACCGCGAGCGCTCCTTTATTTGCGTCTCCAGCGGCGTCTCGGTCGGCAACATCGGACAGGCCAACTACTCGGCGGCGAAGGCCGGCATCCTCGGATTGATGCGGACCGGTGCGCTCGAACTCGACCAGTACGACGTCCGCATCAACGCCATGTGGCCGACCGCGCTAACCCGGATGACCGAGGACCTGCCCGGCATGGCCGGCATGGACGAAGCGGACATGGGCCCACAGCACACCACCGGCGTGCCCGTCTTCCTCGCCAGCGAGGCGGCTGAGGGAATCACGGGCTGTACCCTCGCCGTCGCTGGCGACAGCGTCTCGGTCGTCTCGGACCCCGAACGCGAGCGAAGCCTCTCGACGGAGTCCGATAACGGCTGGTCGGGCGAGGAACTGGCCGACCGATGGGACGAACTCACGGAGGACTACGAGACGCGACGGCTGAATAGCGGGTATTAAAAGACCTCAGGCCAGCAGGAACGGGATACCGAAGACGACGAGCAGGCCGACGAGGGCGACGACGGCGCCGACGGCGACGTCGCGGCCCGTATAATCGCTCTGCGGTGCAGTCGTCCGTCCCTCTTCGGCCTCGTCCTCGTGGTCGTCGTGGTCGGTCATACGCGGTTCTGCGGCGGGCGGCTACTTTGTCCTATCGTTCCCGAGCGACCGGCAGACTTGGACGCCCCGTCGGTGACACGGTGCGAGCGGAAGCCCACGACCGGTCAGTCCACCGATTCGGTCGCTCTGCCGTGGTTCCAATGCCGACATTTAATTCGGAGGCAGATCAACATCAGCGTATGCAGCGCGTCAACGCCTTCGAGGTGCGTCCCCTGTCCCACCGAGACAGACTGCTGCTCCTCGAGGTGCTGGACGCGTCCGCCGCGCTGTGGAACGAACTCACCTACGAGCGCCGCCAAGCCTTCTTCGACGACCGCGACGTGTGGACGATCGACGCGGACGAGTACCGCCTGAAGTACAAGGGCGTCCTCGGCAGTGCGACCGCCCAGCAACTCATCCGCCGCAACAACGAGGCGTGGCGGTCATTTTTCGCCCTTCTCAAAGACGGCAAGAATCCCTCGCCGCCCGGGTACTGGAAGGACGAAGATAGTGGCGATCGGGAGCTGCAGACGCTCATCCGCAACGATATGTACACAGTAGAGTGGGGCAAGCAGTCACGACTGGAGATCCCGGTTGGTCACGATCTCAAGGAGAAGTACGGCCTCGGGTATTACGAGCGGCTTCGACTGGAGGCCCGGGGCAATCCGCGTTGGCGTGGGGAGCAAGGCCGGTTGGAGTTGGTGCACGACAGGGATGCCGAAGCGTTCAGGGCACGACAACCCGTCTCCGACGCTGTTCTCAGACGGGACGAATCACTGGCTACCGCCGAGAGCGACGACTCGGTGGTGGCAGCCTTGGACATCGGCGCGAACAACCTCGTCGCCGCCACCACCTCCACCGGCCACCAGCGGCTCTACCACGCCCGCCCCCAATTCCACCGCTTCCGCCACATCACGGAGAAGATCGCCGCCCTCCAACGGCACCTCGCCGGCGACGAGCGGTCAAGCAGGCGCATTCGCCGCCTGTACCGCAAGCGGACCGAGCAGGTGTACCACCTGCAGGACGCTCTCATCCGTGATCTCGCGGAGTGGCTGGCCGGGCTCGGCGTCGGTGAGGTGATCGCCGGCGACCTCGCGGGCGTGCTGCGGGAACACTGGAGCGCGACCGTGAACGAGAAGACCCACCAGTTCTGGAGCCACGGCCGGTTCCGCCGACGGCTCCGAGAAGTCCTAGAAGGCGAGTACGGCATCGCGGTCGAAGAAGTCGACGAGTACGGTTCCTCCTCAGCATGTCCGGACTGTGGGGGCGATCGGGTGGAGCGGAAGGGCGACCTGCTCACGTGCTACGGCTGTGGCTTCGAGGGACACTCGGATGTGGCGGCATCCGAGAACCTGCTGTGCGACGCGGTTGGGTCGATGGCTCGGCCCGCGGTCTCCCGAGAGAACACGACGGAGGGCGGACACCGAGAGGTGCCGCGCCTCAAGTGGGACGATCACCGCTGGCGACGGCGGGATCGCTCGACCAAAGAGGACCCTGCAAACCGGAGTACCGGCGACGGGAAAGTTGCCTCCGGTGGCACAGGCACGGCCTGAATCACCCACGCGGAGGAATCCCACGGCTTCAGCCGTGGGAGGAAGTCAAGGGCAGGTATTTGATGGCGGGCCATCAAGCCGGCTACATGAGGCGTCGTGTCGTCGTCGCGGAGGCAGCGAGATGAGGGGCTTCTATCGACGGTTTCTGCAGGTCGTCGTTCGGCTGTTGCCCTTCGCCGTCGCCTTCGCTCGCGACCAGCGCCGGTTCCTCCTGTTCGGTGGCGCCCGCCAGGTCCACGAGGCGGTCCACGAGGAACGCGCCGAGCGCCTCGTCGAGACGCTCCTTCAGCTCGGCGCCGCGTTCATCAAGGCCGGACAGGTGCTGTCGACGCGGCCCGACATCGTGCCGCCCATCTACGCCGAGGCGCTGTCGACCCTGCAGGACGAGGTGCCCGAAGACAGCGGACAGGACCCTGCAGTCGTCGTCGAGGAGGAACTCGGCGATGCGGTCGATTCCGGAAGCCTCACGCCCATCGCCGGCGGGTCGCTGGCCTACGTCTATACCGCCGCAATCGAGGGCGAGGAGGTCGCCCTGAAGGTCCGGCGGCCGGGCCTGAAACCCCGAATCGCCCGCGACCTGCGCATCATCCGCAAACTGGTCCCGTTCGTCGGCCTCATCGCCGATGTGCGACAGGAGTACTCGATTCGGAACATCGCCGACGACTTCGAGCGCATCATCTTCGACGAACTCGACTTCGAGCGAGAGGCCCGCATGATGAGACTCATCGGCGAGAACTTCGCCGACGACGAACGGGTCTACATTCCCGACGTCGACGAGGAACGGACGACCGAACGCGTCCTCGTCATGGAGTACGCGGAAGGCGAACGCGTCACCGACACCGAGGCGCTGCGGGAAGCCGGCGTCGACCCCGAGGAGATGGCCGAACGTATCGCCGACATCTACCTCTCGATGGGACTGGAACACGGCGTCTTCCACGCCGACCCCCATCCCGGCAATCTCTCGGTGATGGACGACGGCACGCTGCTCATCTACGATTACGGCATGAGCGAGGAACTCGCGCCGGAGACCCAACAGCGCATCATCGACCTCTATCGGTCGCTGGCCCGGCGTGACACCGACGGCCTCATCGACGCGCTCATCGCCCTCGACGTGCTGGCGCCGGAGGCCGACCGCGGCGAAGTCCGCCGCGTGCTCGAACTCGCGATGGAGAACCTCGAAGGCCGCTCCGACATCGACTGGCGGGACATCATTACGGAGCTTTTCACGATGCTCCACGATTTCCCCTTCCGGATTCCGCCGAACGTGATGCTCCTGCTTCGCGTCGGAACGGTCACCGAGGGCGTCTGCCGACAACTCGACCCCGAGTTCGACTTCGTCGCCTTCATCCGGTCGTTCCTCGTCGAACACGGCCTCTTCCGCGAGGAACTACAGGAGTTGGCCAGGGAGGTTCGCAACGACCTGCGAGCCTCGGCGCCGGTTCTCGCGCGGTTGCCGGCCCGGACCGACCGGTTGTTCGACCGCCTCGAACGCGGCGAACTCCGTATCAAGACCGAACACACCGACGCCTCGCCGCGCTACGCGCTCGGCTACGCGATTCTCGCGGGGGCGCTCGTCGTCGCGAGCGCGCTCCTGACGTTCCACGAACGCCCCTACGAACTCGTCGGTCTCGTCGGTGCGGCCGTCTTCCTCGTTCTGTTCCTGCGGCACCGGTAAGCCCGACTCGCGGACCGAGGAGTCGTGGGGCTTCTTGACCGTCCCGCCACATACCCGAGACATGTATCTGGCAGACGCCGCCTGGCCCGAGGCCGGCGAGCGACTCGAAGACGCGTCGCTGGCGCTCGTTCCCGTCGGCTCGACCGAACAGCACGGCCCACATCTCCCGCTTGCGACCGACCACGTCATCGCCCAAGGGTTGGCCCGCGAGGCCGCAGACCGGGCCGACGTGGTCTGTACGCCGACGGTCAAAATCGGCGTCAGCCCGCACCACCGGCAGTTCCCGGGTACGCTGTCGGTCGACCCGCCGGCCTTCCGCGAGTACATGGAATCGCTCGTCGAGAGCCTCGCCTATCAGGGACTTGACCGCGTGATATTCGTCAACGCCCACGGCGGCAACGTCGACCACCTCCGGGAGGTCGGCCGCCGCGTCCACGAGGACCGGACCGCCTACGCCATCGAGTGGATGTGGGACGAGTCCATCCCGGACCTCGTCGACGACCTGTTCGAACACAACGGCCCCCACGGCGGCCCGAAGGAGACGGCGATGGTGATGCATCTGGCCGAACGGCTGGTCCACGAGGACCGACTGGCCGAGGCCCGCGACGGCGGCGTAATGGAGTTCGACCCGAACGCGACCGGCCGACAGTTCGGTGCCCGCACGTTCTACGACGCCATCGACAACAGCGACAACGGCGTCTTCGGCGACCAGACCGACGCGACACCCGAGAAGGGCGAGGAACTGTTCGAGGCCGCGACCGAGCAACTCGTCGCCCTCTGTGAGTGGCTCGCCGACCAACCGTTCGAGAGCCTGATGCCGAAAGCCCGTGTCGACGTCGCCGACCGCCGGAAATAACGGCTATTCAAGCGACAGCGGCCGGTAGACCGCGGCGGTGACGACCGAGGTGGCTTCCTCGGTGGTCGCCTCGACGATTTTCGTCTTCGGTTCGCCCGTCCAGTTCCAGTCCCGAATTTCACGGGCGTCCTCGAGGTTTCGCAGCAGTTCGTGTTCGCACTCCTCGCGCGTCCCGCAGGAGTGTTCCATGAAGACGCCGCCCTCCTCGGCGGCCATCCAGCCGAGACCGGCGGTGACCTTCTCGCCGGGGTCGGTGCCGGTCTGTCGCGCCATGACGACCGCGAGTACGTCGCCGACGTCCCAGCGCCCGGGGTCGAGCGCGCCACGTTCGACGACGGTCGCGCCCTCGGGGATGACCGAGGAGAGGGAAACGAGATTGTAGTTGTGGATGTTGGCTTCGCTGAGGGCCTGGTCGAACGACCCGAGGGCGGTTCGGCCCTCACCGACGCCCCAGACGAGATCGATTTCCATCGTGGTGGCCTACCCGACTGCCGGATAAGTCACTTACGAGAGTGGCCTCGAAGGGTGAACGCGGCCCGGAATACGAGTGCCCGGCGTTAGTGCTCCGGCGGTTCGTCGGCCGGCCGGACGGCCTCGCCGTCCTCCCAGACGTAGAAGCCCTCGCCGGACTTCTTGCCGAGGTTGCCGGCCCGGACCTTCTTGCGGAGCGTCTGCGGCGGTCGGAACCGCTCGCCCAACTCATCGCGGAGGTACTCGGCGATATCGAGGCGGACGTCGAGACCGACGAGGTCGGTGAGTTTCAGCGGCCCCATCGGGTGGCTGTAGCCTTCTTCCATCGCCGTGTCGATGTCCTCGACGCTGGCGACGCCGCTTTCGACCATCCGGATGGCTTCCAGTCCGAGCGCGACGCCGAGTCGCGAGGAGGCGAAGCCGGCGCTGTCCCGGACGACGACGGCCTCCTTGTCGAGTCCTTCGACGTACTCGACTGCCGTTTCCTCGACGGCCTCGCTCGTCTGCTCGGCGATGACGACCTCGACGAGGTCCATGATGTGCGGCGGGTTGAAGAAGTGGAGGCCGACCGCACGCTCCGGTCGTTCGAGGGTGCTTGCGAGTTCGGTCACCGACAGCGAGGAGGTGTTCGACCCGATGATCGCGTCGGCGGGCGCGGCCGCCTCCACGTCGGTGAAGACATCCTTCTTGAGGTCCATGTCCTCGGGGACGGCCTCGACGACGAGGTCCGCATCCGAGACGGCGGCGTCGAGGTCCGACGCGGCCTCGATGCGGTCCAGCGCCGTGTCCCGCTCCTCTTCGGTGACCTTGTCGCGTGCGACGCCACCCGCCAAGTTCTCCTCGATGCTCTCGATTCCGGCCGCGATGCGGTCTTCGTCCACGTCGTTCAATCGGACGTCGTGGCCGGCCATCGCGGAGACCTGTGCGATGCCGTGGCCCATGCTGCCGGCGCCGATGACGGTTACTTGCATACGGCGAGAGGTGGTCGCCATCACCGAGAAAGTTCGCTTCTCGGATGCGGCGCTGTTAAGTTAAGAGTGAGGCGGCCGGTGTTTCGAGTGATCTATGGTCGAAATCGACCGCCTCGACGGTGATACCGGTTGGATTGACTTAG